>NZ_MAGP01000106.1 GCF_002926165.1 Micromonospora chalcea
CGCAACCACCGGCCAAACCCGGCCGCCCGCCCCGGCCGGCCGGAGCGCCGACCCGGAACACCGTCCCGCAGCGGGCGGACCTCTCCGCTGCCACGCTGCCGCCCCGGCAGCAGCCCGTGCCGACGGCGATCGGGCGAGCGCTCACCGACAAGTACCAGATGGTGCACGTCCTCGACCAGGGCTCCCCGGGCCTGGGCCACCAGGCGGCGACGGTCGCCATGCTCGACGGGCTGGCCGCGACCGGCTACCAGGGCACTGTGGTGCTGACCTACCCCAGCAACAAGACGCCGTACTACGCCGGGCAGCTCGGCCGGCAGGCCGACTTCGACAGCCCGGTGGGCTCGTACGACCTGTTCCACCGCGAGTGGACCGGTCGCCGGGGCGGGATGAACGTCGTCATGCGTCCGCAGCAGAAGCCCGTCGACCCGGGCGAGGGGCGGATACAGACGCCCGCCGACGACCTGCGCAAGGAGCGGGACTGGAAGGAGAGGCAGTGGCCCGGCGCCGGCGGCAGCGATCTGCCCGACTGGCGACGGGAGCTGCAGCCGTCGTTCCGGAAAGAGGCGGAGACCACCGCTCAGGAAGTCGGCCAGGGCCTGCGCCTCGACCTGGTCCGCGCCGAAACGCTACCTCCGGGCGCCGTCCTGATCGTCCTGCCGGCCGTGGACGCGAAGAACAGCGACGGCTCGGAGGTAAGCGGGGAGAAGAAGGAGGAGTGGTTCCAGGAGAACTGGGAGCGTGGGCTGCGCACCGCCCACAACGGCAAGCACGACGTGCTCACGCTCCAGCCGTTCCTGTGGGACAAGTTCCCCCGTCAGTTCCGCGGCGCGGACGGGACGGTCACGAATCTGGACGAGATCCTGCCCGGTGTGCCGACCTACCGTGGCCGGCCACCGGCCACCCCGCCGCCGGCCGCCGCCGAGGTAGTCAGGGCCACCGGCGTTCCCGGGGCCGACGCTCTCGCGAATCTGGTCGACGACCCGGGCACCGACGTGGTGCTCGTCTACTACGGCATGACCGAGGCCACTCCTGAGCACAGGGACGTGGTCGGCCGGCTTGCCGTCGCCGCCCGGCCCGGCCGGCCGACTGTCGTCCTGGTGGTCGGCGACGCCGGGCGGAGCTTCACGACAGGCAACCCCGACGTCCACGTCGCGGCGCTGCCCCGGGTCTCGCCGGAGCAGATGGCCGGGCTCCGTGACCGCGCCACGCTCGTGGTCACCGAGGGCGCCAACACCTGGCAGGAGTCCCTCGCGGCGGGCAAGCCCACGCTCTCGGTGACCGCGTCCGCGGGTGACACCCGGCCGTGGGAGCACGGGCCCGCGTCGGTCCGGACCGACTCCGGCGAAGGCCGCGACCGGCTATTGGCGGCGTCGGAGTACCTGCGGCACGGCGGCGATCCCGCCACCCTGCGGGACTTCGTCCAGGACGACGACGGCAGCGTCCGCACGTACTTCGACGGGTGGCAGCAGGCCCTCGGCCAGCGCGGCTCCGACCAGGTCGACCAGGCCCTCGCCACGGTCACCGGTCTGCCGTTGGACCCGGAGGCCCGCTCGCGTGAGGCCGCTCCGGGCGCGCCCCCGGTGGACACCACCGCCCGCACGGCCGGGACCCCGCCGGCCCGGCTCGACGTACCCAAGACCCGCGACGAGATCGCCCGGGCGCGCCACGAGCAGCGCGACACCGCGCCGCGGCGGGTCGCGAACACCAGCGCGTACGACGTCATCGTCCGCGACCCGAGTCCGGACACCCGGGTTCCGGACGTGGTCGCGCGCTCCTACGAGCGGGCCGGTCTGCCCCTTCCGGCGGCCGGCCGCCCCCGGCTGCGCCTCGAAGCGGTCGACAACCGGATCGCGTACGACCACCGGGTGCTCGACCTCGGCGACCGGAACGTGCAGGACTTCACGGTCAAGGTCTTCCTGGACGCGCGCGACGCCACGGCCGCCGCCGCCCGGGACGAGGTGGAGACCCGGGTGACCGAGGCGGTCGACCGGATCTACAACCAGGGCTTCCGCATCGGTGACCGCGACCAGCTGAACGTCACCGTGGAGTTCGTGACCCGGCCCGGCGAGGCGCACGCCGTCGTCGCGCTGCACGGCACTCCGTCGCCGACCACGCAGACCGCCTGGTCGACGCATTCGTCCGACCTGGACCTGGCGCACGAGATCGGGCACTTCCTGGGCCTGCGCGACGAGTACGCGATACCGGGCCGGGCCCTGGAGCGCGCGCTGGTCCGCGACGACAACTCGCTGATGGCGACCACCACGCCGCAGCCCGGCAACGAGCCGCGGCTGCTGGCCCGCGGCGTCGAGCGGATCGCCGGCCTGCGGCACGACGTGCTCTCGCCCGATCGCGGCGCGCTGCCGCCACGGACGCGGCCGGCCCGGTTCGAGCCGGTACGGGTGCCCGGCGGCCGCAACGCGCGGTTCGACGAGCTGACCGGGCACACCCGCGACGTCGACCCGGGCAACTACCGGCAGGCGACGATCGACCTGAAGGCCGAGGCGGCGCCGATCGGGTTCGTCGTCAACTCGATGCTCCCGGCCGCCGACGTCGACCAGATCCCCGAGGTGGTGCGTGCCGTCACCGAGGGCCTCGCCCCGGGCACCCGGGTCGCGTTCGTCTTCGGCGTCAACACCACCGCCGAGGTGCCGGACCTGGCGTTCCGGGACGCTGTCGCCCGGGCCGCCCGGCTCGCCGAGAGCCTCGACGCGCCGGTGGCGGTGAACGGCTACGCGGTCGGCACGAAGAACGACAAGTTCCCGTACGGCCGCACCCGCAACCAGGTGCTGCGCGATCCCGACACGGTGGCCGCGATCCGGGGCCTCGCGCAGGGCGGCCCGGACGGCGCGGACCGCCGCTACCCGTACGTCTCGATCCAGGACTTCGACCGGGGCGCCCGTACGGTCGCCGACGGCACCCACGTCTTCGACCGCGTCGACCGGGCGACCCGGTTCGACCCGGAGGCGACCGGGCAGCAGGCGGACTCCCCGGCCCGGCCCTTGATGATCTCCGGCGGTTACCGGGTCGGCGACGCCGCGGATCTGGTCCGGCGGACCCGGGAACGGCTGGAACGACGCGCCCGCGACCACGAGGCGAGGATCGCCGAACTCGCCACGCGCGACGACCGGGAGGCGCGCAAGGAACTCGGGATCGAGCGACAGAAGCTGGCCGCCGTCCACGGCGGGCTCGGCAAGCTCGCCACCGAGGCCGGGCAGGAGAAGTTCGTCCGGGACTTCGCCACGGCCGTGGACGAGGACATGCGCTCCCGGGACCGGCAGGCCACCGTCCACCCCATGCTCCCGTACTCGCCGGAGCCGAACCTCTTCGTCGACGGCCTGCTCGTCCTCGGCCGGCCCGAGGTCCGGTTCGGTGACGCGGGCGCCGAGTTCCTCCTGCTGGCCGAGAGCCTGCACCAGGCGTACGGCGACGAGCTGGCCGTCGCCCACGGCGCGGCGACGCCGGCCGGCCTGCCCCCGGACGTCCTCACCACCGATGTCCAGGTCGAGTCGCAGAACAACAGGCACCCCGACCGCGACCTGGGGTTCATGACGGACTTCGTGGGCGCCGCCACGCCCACCGACCTGTCCCGGCTGGCGGCCGACTTCGCCGCCGGCAACTTCCTGCCCCAGTCGCACGCCGTGCCCACGAACGCCAACCGGCAGCTGTTCTACACCGAGGGCACCGGCTTCAAGGAGTACCGGGCCGAGCTGCGCAAGCCCGACAGAGCCGCCGGCAAGCCGTACGCCGCCCCCACCGACGTGACGCCCCGCCGTGCCGGGGTGGCGCGTGCCCCGGGCGAGCCGCCGCGCACGTGGCAGGAGTCGCTGACGCCGGAGCAGCTCCAGCAGCTCGGCGCGCAGCCGCACAACCGGCTCGTCACCACCGTCTCGCTGCCGCCGCCCGGGTCCGGTCCCGCGCCGGAGCCGAGCGGCGAGTTCACCGTCGACCCCGACCTGGACCCGTCGAAGCCGGCCCGGACCGTGGGCCTGCCGACCAGCCAGCGCCTCGTCGCCGCGCACCTGGTCGCCACGTCCAACGACTCCGGGACCATCCAGCAGGAGTTCGCCGCCGCCACCGCCATCGCCGATCGTGGTGGGCTCAGCCGGCAGCCCGGCTCCCTCTACGACGCCATCGCGGCCGGGCTGCCGGGCGCCGATGCGAACACCCTGCGGATCGACACCCTGCGGGCGGGCCGGGACACGATCGTGCTGGACGACGCCGCCGCGATGCGGCAGCAGCGCCCGTACGACAACGGGCACTTCGTGCGGGCGGCCCTCGAACCCGACCCCGGCACGCAGCGCCGCGGCGCCCCGATCGACGACGCCGAACGGCAGCGGATCGGCAACGCGCACGACGTGGTCGAGTTCGCCGCCGCCCGGGGCAGCCGGGTGCACCTCACCGTGCACGACGGGGCGGGCGGCCCGGTCCGGGAGTATCAGGTGCGCGGCGCCAAGCCGCAGGGCCGGCTGGCGCTGGTCCGCACGATCGACGCGTGGGGCGGGGTCACCTACGCGCCGTACGTGCCCCCGCCGCCCCCGGCGGCTGACACCGGCGACGACAGCGACAGCGAGTCCGGCGACTTCGGGATGTTCGGCGACGACGGCCTCGCCACGTTCGCGCCGACCGCCACCACGACAACGACCACGACCACGACCACGAGCGCCACGACCGGCGGCGCCGTCGACTCCGGCCTGGTGTTCGCCGCGCCCGACGACCGCGCCACCAGGTCCACCGCCCGGGACTTCCCGGACCGGCCCGACCGCTACCACGTGTTCGGACACGGCGAGACGGACGCGATCCGGGTCGGCGACGCCCGGATCACCCCGGCGCAGCTCGCCGCGCGCATCCGCGAGGACCACGACCGCTGGCAGGGACGCCCGATCGTCCTGATCGTCTGCGACAGCGGCACCGACCGCCGGGACGGCTTCGCCGCGCAGCTCGCCCGCGAACTGCCCGGCACCAGGATCATCGCGCCTGGCGGCGTGGTGTGGGCCGGGTCGACCGGACACGCGATCGTCACCGGCAGCGACAGTCGCGGCCCGGACGGCGAAGCGCTCACCCCGCCGACCGGTGACACCCGGTTCGTCGAGTTCGAGGCGTCACCCACCGACCCCGCCCGGCTCACCGTCACCGAGTTGTCGCACGTGCTCGACGCGTACACCCCGGTCGGTCAGGTCGACCCCGACCGGACGGCTCGGTCCGTCGCGCAGCTCTCCGCCTGGGCGCGGTCCGACGCCACCGAGGTCGAGACCCGGACCCGGCCGGCGCTCGACGCGCTCGCTCCGGCCCTCGACGACGCCACCCGGGCCGACGCCACGCACCGGCGCGCCGCCGGGCTGCACCGCGACGCGGCGAACCGGGTGGCCGACCTGTCGGAGAGCCAGCTCCAGCTCGACCAGCGCGCCGACGAGGCACCGAAGCTGGCGCGGGCCGGCGTCGACGCGGCGGCCCGGGCCGGGGACACGGCCGACGCGCGGCGGCTGCGCGAGATCGCCGGCCGGACCGAGGAGCACATCCGCGACCGGGACGCCGGGGTACGCGCCTCGCTCGCCGCCTCGGCCGCCGAGGTGGCGACCGTACGCGACCTGCGCGACGACGCCGCGTGGGCGCAGTCGACGGCGGCGCGCGCCGACGCGGACCTGCGGTTCCTGCGGGAGCGGCACGACCGGCTCGCCGCCCTGCGGGCCGAGACCCGGCACTGGGCGGACCAGGCCGCCCGGGCGGCCGCCGACGCCACCGCGGCGCTCGGCCTCCCGCCCGGCCCACGACGGGACCTGGCGCTCGCGGACGCGCTGCTGCGGGCGTACCCGGCGGTCAACGCGACCGCGCGGCGACGCGCCGACCTCGACCGGATCACCGCCGAGCTGGCCCCGCTCGGTGACCTGCCCACCGCGGTCCGGGACCGGCGCGACATCGCCGCCCAGGCCGAGCGCCTGGTCGCCGACGTGGCGTCCCGGGCGCCCGGGGCGTACGCCGCGCACACGGCCGCGCTGTCGCACATGGACGAGGCCCACGACTCGCTGACCGGGTCGGAGGAGCGACTCAACGACGTCTACGACCTGGCCGAGCGGCTCGGCGTGCCGCCCCGGACCCCGTCGCCCGCGCCGGCCGACGCGCCGGACGCGACGACGCCGCAGGACGACGCCGACTCCGACCTGGAACCGCCCGCCGACCTGCTGGTGGAGACCGCACCGGCGGGGCTGGCGCCGTTCTCTGCGCCGGAGGCCGGCACCGACGCGGCCACGACGGGCGAGGCGACCCCGGCCGAAGCCGGCCCGGAACAGATCGGCACGGCGCTGACCACCGAGGGCGAGGCGGCGCTGCCGTCACCCGAGGCGGTGCGCCGCCGCCTGCCCGCCTACCTGCGGGACAGCCGCACCCTCGGCCTCGCCGAGCAGCTACGGGCCACCCGGGACGCGGCGCTCGGCGCGGCGCTGCGGACCCTCGACCCCCGCCTGCCGGCCGACGTCGTCGCCGCGGTGGAGGCCGACAGCCGCGACGACATCGACCAGTGCCTCGGCGCGGGCCGCCCCTACCCGGTCACGGTCGGCGGCCGCCCCGCCGAACTGGTGGTGACCGCCGTCCTCGACTGGGACCGGCTGACGGTCGACCGGGTGCACGACGACCCGCGCAAGGTCACCACGAAGACCCGGGAGAACCTCACCCACACGCTGCGGCACACCCGGGACCGGCACGTCGAGCCGAAGGCGACTGTCACCGCGCTGCCGGGCGTGATCGTCGGCGCGGGCGGCTCGGTGCCGACGGCGCCCACCACCGAACACTCCACCGCCCACAAGAGCACCTACACGTCCACCACCACGGTCAAGGTCAGCGACCTGGCCGAAGTGACAGTGCCGATCCGCTTCGTCGCCCGGCTCGTCCGGCCCGGCCGCCCCGACACCGGACCGGTCCAGGCCGCCGGCACCGTCGCTCTCGCCGTACCGACCGGGTTGCGTCCGGTCGGCGCGACCGCGCCGTCGGCCGCGGGCCCGGCGCTCGACGGACCGGTGCCGGCCCGGTTCGCGGTGGAGAGCGTACGCAGCCGCCCGGCCGATCCGGGCGCCACGTTCTTCGAGCAGGTCGAGGCGATCCTCGCCGAGGACGGCATGGGCGACCTGGTCCGCATCGGCGCGCCCGGCCGTCCGGCCGTGCAGAAGCTGCTCAGCGACGCGGCGTTCGCCGGCAAGCTGCCGACGACGGTCGTCACCGACCCGGCGAACCGGCACGACGGCTGGGTCCGGTCCGGTTCGCTGCCGCGCGGCGCGCGCACCGGCTGGCGGCGCTTCTTCCCGGGCCGCAGCCAGCAGGTCGAGGTGCGCCTGGTCGCCGTCCGCGTCGAGCAGGTGGAGAGCGTCGACGGCATCACGCACGTCGACACGTCCGCGCTCGCCGCCGAGAGCACCGGCGGCGCCACCGCCAAGCGGCTGTGGGGTGTCTGGGGCACCGCCGGTCCCGGTGTGGACGCAGGGCCGCTCAGCCTGGTCGTCGCGCCCCGGGTCGGCGGCAGCCGGGAGTCCGGCGTCAGCCGGACGATCACCGAGCGGACCGGCGCAAAGCAGACCGTGACGGGCACCGCTCCCGCCGTGCGGTACCGCGTCGAGTACGGCGTCCAGGTGCGCGTCCTGGGCCGGCCGCCGCGGATGCTGGCCGGCTCCGTCGAGGCGCTCCAGTGGACCACCCGCGACCGGCTGCCGGGCACCGCGCTCGACCCGGGCGGCCGGGAATGGCACGGACGGCGCGGCGCCGCCCGGACCCACTTCGCGCCGGCCCGCATCGAGCGGGGCGAGTCGTTCGGCGGCGCGTACCTGACCCGGTTCGGCGACCAGGGGCTCTACGAGACGGTCGCCGAAGCGGTGCGGTCGGTGCCCGGTCACGACCGGTTCCGCCTGGCCACCCGGGACGAGATGCTGCGGCACTTCGACGACCCGCGGCTCGCCGACGGGCTGACCCCGCAACTGCAGGCGGCGCTGAGCCGCGACGCGGACCTGCGTACCCAGCTCTCCCCCGACCAGCTGCGCCACCTGGCGGACCGGATCGTCGGCCCCGGGCTGAAGATCCCGCTGATCCGCACCGGCACGTTCCACGACCACGTCACTGTGGTGACCATCCGGGGCACCCTCGGCGACGTGTCCGACGGCGACCTGCTCGACCACGACAAGGTCGGCGCCGACGCCAAACAGGACGCCCGGTCCACTGTGACCGGCGGGCGCGACCGCAGCACGTCGGCCGAGATCAGCCTGGAGCCGCGCATCCTCGGCCCGCTCGGCCAGGCCGCCTCGGCGATGCACGGCGGCCCCCGCGCCGCCGTCACCTGGAGCGCCGCCGACGAGAGCGCGATCACCGGCCGGCAGGCCGCCGAGAGCAGCCACGGACCGGCGCTCGACGACAAGGGCAAGCCCACCGGGGTACGGCTGCGCCAGTTCGCCGCCACCCTCGACCTCACCGTCACGACCCGGTCCAGCGTGCGGGTCAACCAGGCGGGCCGGCAGCTGTCCGTCGGGGCGTACGGCCGGGACGTGCCCACCGTCGTCGCGACGTCCGAGCAGCGCCCCCGCACCCACCGCCTCGACGTGCGCATGCTCGTTCCCGAGACGCGGGTCTCCCGGCAGCGCCCCGCTCCCGAGCCCGGCCCCGCCGTCCGGGACGAGCAGACCATCGCGTACCCGCCGCCGCTGAGCCGGATGACCGGCGGACCGCACGACCTCGACGGACGCCGGGTGGAGTCCTTCGTCGGCGCCGGCCGGCTGCAGGAAGCCGTGGTCGACACGCTGCACGAGGCCAGCGGCGACGACATCTACACCGCCGAGGACGGCCGGATCTCCACAGTCGTCGCGGACGAGCTGTCGCCGGAGCGCCTCACCGGTGACGCCGAGCTGTTCAGCCGGCCGCTGGCGCTGAGCAACCTGTGGCACGGCCGCCGGGCCGCGGACGCCCGCGCCGACGTGCGGGTACGGCTGCGACCGACGAACCCGGTGGTGCTCGACGACGCGGACGAGTTCGCCCGGATCAAGCGGACCTTCGCCAGCGGCACCGCGCGCAAGACCACGCACGGACGCTCGGTCGAGCTGAGTCTCTCCGCGACCGGCGTCGCCACGGTGAGCGGGCCGGCCGCCGACCACGGCGGCAGCACCGGCCGGCCGGCGGGCGCCGTCGTCCTGTCCGTCACGCCGTGGCGGCGCGCCTGGGGCCGGATCAGCGAGCGCAGCGTCTCGGGCATCTCGAAGCTGCGCGTCGGCGGCCGGCCCGAACGCGAGCTGCTGGTGCGGGTCGACGTGGAGGCGGAGGTGGTCGCCGAGGCGCGGCACGACACCAACCTGCTTCCGCTGGGCCTCTGGCCCGCCTCCCCGGCCCGCCGCGCCGGCCGGCGGCTCACCCTGCCGGGCGCTGTCGTCATGCGGATGACGCCGGCGGAGCTGAAGCGGCTCCAGGACCGCGACCGGGCCCGCCGGCACCGGAGCGCCGACGTGCGGCTGCAACTGCGGCACGCCGAGAACGCCGAGACGGTCCGCGCCGACCAGCGCGAGCAGCGCGCCCGGATGGCGCGGGCGCAGGCCACCGAGCGCGGGAAACTGCTGCGGCGGCAGCACACCGAACGCCGCGACGCCTCCGACTACGTCGACCGGGTACGCCGGCGCCGCGAGGTCGGCGAGGCGGAGCGGCGGCTCGTCGACCAGTCCTTCGCCGCGCTGCAGGAGCGGCACCGGCGCGAGCTCGCCGAGCTGACCGCGACGCACGACGAGGCCACGCAGGCGCTGCTTCAGGCGCAGGAGCGCCAGCGGGCCGTACAGGCCGAGCACCAGCGGCGCGAACGCGAGCTCGTCCGGCAGGAACAGCAGCGGCAGGACGAGGCCGCGGCCGACCCCGGCACCCCGGACGACGGGGAACAACCCGCGTTCCGGCCCGGACCGCAACGCTCGTTCGGCATCGGCGGCGCCACCACCCACGTCGACCTCACCGACCGCATCCCGCACCTGCGGCGGGCCCTGGCCCGGGCGGCCGGCGAGGAACTCGCCCAGGCGATCCTGCCGTCCACCCAGGACCGCAGCCCGTTCGACCCGGTACGCGGGCTCGGCAGCTCCGGTTTCCTCGGCGCCGCCCACCTGCACCTGGCCGACGCGCTCAACGGCGGCCGGAGCGAGCCGATCCGGGTGGAGCGGCGCTTCCGGGGCTCCACCTACCACGTCACGCTCACCGCCGAGCCGATGGGCGAGCCGAGCTTCACCGGCATCGAGGTGGTCGACGAGCTGTCGGTCACCGACCGCTCGGTCGTCGGCGAGGCGCACACCCGCACCACCTCCCGGACGGCGGCGCAGGTGACGCTGACCGCGCGGGCGCAGGGCACCGAGACCGAACGGGTCGAGGACGACGCCACCCGGACCACCGGGCACGGCCCGGCCTCCGGCACCGTCGCCGCCGGTCTCACCGGCACCGCCGCCCTCGACAACCGGGCCACCAAGGCGACCGAACGCGCCGGCCGCACGTACGAACAGACGCTCACCGTCTCCGGGCCGGTGCCGACGTTCCGCGGGGCGGTCCGGCTGACCATGACCGTCACCGGCAAGGGGCTGCCCGAGGACGGCGTGTCGATCCGGGCCGTCCGCGACGTCACCACGTACTCGGCCACGCCGGGCCGGTCGCAGGCCGTCTCCGAGCCGGTCACGGCGGTACCCGCCGGGCAGACCACCGATGCGGGGCGGCAGGTGTGGCGCGCCGCCACCGGCTTCGATCCGCTGCCCGAGCCGGGCCGCTTCGCCGTCGAGGACGTCCTGGTCCGCCTGCCCGACCTGCACGAGGCGGCCCGGCAGGCGCTCGTCGCCTCGGGCGTCGAACCCGGCCGCGACGTCACCGCAGCGCTGCGCGACGCCCTGACCGTCACCCGGATGAAGGCGCTGCCGGCCATGCTGGCCGGCGCGTTCCCGCTGCCGATGCCGGCCCGGCTGGGCCGCGACCTGTTCCTCGACGCCCGCCTGGTGGCCCGCCCGAAGCTGCTGCGCGCGGACGCCACCGTGAAGATCGGCGGCTCGGCGAAGCGCAGCGCCGACACCGAGTACGAGCAGACCAGCGCTCATTCGTTCGCGCTGAGGACGGCCGGGCCGCTGGTCGTCTGCGGCGTCGGTCATCCGGGCGGCGCGAGCAAGGTCGGCGAGCGGGACGCCTTCAACGCGGTGAACGCCGCGACCCTCGTCGAGCAGCAGCTCTACCGCACCGACCCGGCCCGCCAGGTGAAGGACGAGGGCAAGGTCGCCGTCAGCACGACCGGCAAGCCGACCCGGCGCACCGACCCGGACGACAAGCTCACCGCGGCGGTGGAGTACGACGTCGAGTTCCGCTTCGTGGCGCGTTCCCGCGACGCCGCCGGCAAGCACCGGGGCGGCGCCGAGGTCCGGGTGCCGGGCGGCTACGTGGTCCGGCTGGACGAGGAGGCGGCCCGCACCGTCACCGGCCGGGACCTCCCCCCGGGGCTGCGCGCGTCCGCGCTCGCCGTCGCCGACGCGGCGAAGACGCTGTCCGAGACGACGGCCCGCCGGGACGGCCTGACGTCCCGGGCCGACGCGGACCCGGAGGACGTCGCCGCCGCCGAGCGGGCCGTGACGGACGCCGAGCGCGCCTGGTGGGACGCCCACCACGCGCACGAGGCCGAGGTGACCCGGCCGCCGGAGCCGGTCCCGCCGGAGGACGTGCCGGCCGAGGACGTCGCCACGCCGACCGCGCAGACGCCGCTCGTCGGCGACCCGGTCGACGTCGCCACCGGCCGGGTGATCTACACCGAGGTGGACGCCCGGCTCCCCGGGCTCACGCTGGAGCGGACCCACCGATCCGACTACCGCCAGGGCCGCTGCTTCGGCCCGGCCTGGGCCTCCACGCTGGACCAGCGCGTCGTCACCGACGCCACGCACGCGCGGTTCCTGGCCGCCGACGGCTCCGTCCACACGTACCCGCTGCCCGCCGAGGGCGACGAGGCCCGGCCGGTCCTGGGCCCGGGCGGGCCGCTGCGCCGGCTGACCGGCGGCGGCTGGCTGCTCACCGAGCCGGGCCGGCGGCTGCTGTTCGATCCGGCCACCGGGCACGGTGACTCCTGGCTCAGCGACGTGGTCAGCGACGACGTCGGGTGGCACGTCGAACGCGCCGCCGACGGCACCCCCGAGCTGCTGACCTCGACCTCCGGCGTGGTCGTGGTGCCGCACCTGGCCGGTGGCCTGGTCGTCGGCGCGCACGTACGGGCAGCCGGCGACACCGCCGCCGAGGCGCTCCACCTGCCCACCTTCGGCTACGACGACCGGCGGCACCTGGTCGAGGTACGCAACTCCTCCGGCCACGCCACGCGGCTGCGCTACGACGAGGCGGGCCGGCTGGTGCGCTGGCAGGACCGCAACGGCGAGTGGTTCGGCTACGACTACGACGAGGCGGGCCGCTGCGTGCGGGCCGGCGGCGCCGGTGACTGGCTGCGCTACCGCCTGCGGTACGACGACGGCGTCACGTCCGTGACGAACTCGCTGGGCCAGGTGACCCGGTACGAGATCAACGAACGCCGCCAGGTCACCGCGATCGTCGACCCGCTGGGCGCTACCACCCGGCAGGAGTGGGACGCGGCGAACCGGCTGCTGTCGCGCACCGACCCGCTCGGGCGCGTCACCCGGTTCGACCACGACGCGCGCACGGTCACCCTGCCGGACGGCTCGACCCACCGGGTCCCGCCGCCCCGGCCCGCGCCCGCGGGCGGCATCGAGTTCGACGCGCTCGGACGGGTCCGGGCGACCCGGGCCCCGGACCGGGCGGTCACGACGTACGGCTGGACCGCCGAGGGGGACCTCGCGTGGCGGGTCCGCCCGGACGGCTCCACGCAACGGTGGTTCTACGACGGTGAAGGGAATCTGGTGGACGTCATCGACGCCTCAGGAAGGGCGGTGAGCTTCGAGTACGGCCCCTTCGATCTACCCACGGCCCGGGTGGATCAGGCGGGGAACCGCACCGAGTTCACGTACGACACGGAACTACGGCTCGTCGGGGTGACGAATCCGGCGGGCCGGACGTGGCGCTACGAGTACGACGCGGCCGGCCGCCTGTGCGGGCAGACCGACTTCGACGGCCGTACCCAGCGCTACGAGCACGACGACGCGGGACAGCTGATCGCGCACACCGACGCCGCCGGCACCGTCACCCACTACCGCTGGGACGCGCTGGGCCGGGTCGTCGAACGCCGGGTCGGTGACGCCGTCACCCGCGTCGAGTACGACGCCGACGGCCACGTCGCGGCCGTGCTCAGCCCGGACGCGCAGGTGCGGTTCACCCGGGACGCCGAGGGCCGGGTGCTGTCCGAGACGATCAACGGCCGGACGGTGCACACGTCGTACACCGATTCCGGCGCGGTCGCGACGCGCACCACGCCGTCGGGCCGGTCGAGCCGGTGGACGTTCGACGCCGCCGGCCGCCCGGAGCGCCTGACCGCCGGGGAGCACCTGCTCGGCTTCACGCACGACGACGCCGGCCGGGAGATCGGCCGGACCGTCGGCGGCCTGGTCGCGCTGCGGCAGACCTTCGACGCGGCGGGCCGGCTCACCGGGCAGCACATCGCCGACGCCGCCGAGCGCCGCTACAGCTACGACGCCGCCGACCGGGTCACCGCGATCGCCGACTCGCTCGCCGGTGACCAGTCCTTCACCGCCGACGACACCGGCCGCATCCGGGCCGTCGACGGGGACGTCCCGCAGCGGTACGACTACGACGAGGCCGGCAACCTGGTCGGCGCCGGTGGTGGACGCTGGGAGTTCACCGGCACGATGCTGGTGCGCTCCGACGACGCGACGTTCTCCTACGACGCGAAGGGACGCCTCACCGGCCGGGTCGACGCCGCTGGCGCGTGGCGCTTCGAGTGGGACGCCGAGGACCGGCTGGTGCTGGCCGTCACCCCCGGCGGCGACCGCTGGCGCTACCGCTACGACGGCTTCGGCCGGCGCATCGCCAAGCAGCGCCTCGGTGACGGCGACCGGGTGCTGGAGGAGGTGTGCTTCGCCTGGTCCGGCGACCTGATGCTGGAGCAGACGCACCGCGACGTCACCGGCGCGACCACCACGACCACGTGGGACTACCGGCCGGACGCGCCGGTGCCGGTCGCGCAGACCGACGGCGGCACGCTCCGCGCGGTGATCACCGACAGCATCGGCACCCCGACCCACCTGGTCGAGCCGGTCGGCGGGCTGCGCTGGTGGTCGCGGGGTGACCTGTGGGGACGCGGCGCGGACCGCACCGTGACGCCGCTGGCCTTCCCCGGCCAGTACGTCGACGCCGAGACCGGCCTGCACTACAACCGGTTCCGCTACTACGACCCGGCGACCGGCCGGTACGTCAGCCCCGACCCGCTCGGTCTGACCGGCGGCCCGAACCCGACGGCGTACGTCGCCGACCCGCTGACCGTGGCCGACCCGCTGGGTCTGACCAGTTGCACGCCGGCCCCGGCTACGCCCCACCCGATGGCCGCGGTGGAGCCGGCGCTCGCCGTTCCCTCCGCGCAGACGCCCAGCAGCCTGCCCACGACCGCGGCGCCGCCCCCGCCGAGCGCGCTGTACGGCATGCCGGTCTGGGTGCGGGAGACCAGGCGCAACGCGGACGGCACCGTCACCCACGTGTACGTGGAGCGCGACACCCCGTCGCCGCCGCCGTTGAGCACACCGGTCGGTCAGGTCACCGCGCAGGCCCAGGCCTGGTTCGACACCGTCGGTTTCGCCCCGCAGACGGCGCTGGCCGACACGTCCTCGACGGCGCACCAGAGCTTCGAGAGCATCCGCGCCGACATGTACGCGCGGACCGGTCACCGCCCGCGTACCGGTCCCCGCAGCAACCGCGAGGGTCACTTCAACGAGCCGATGATCGGCAGCCGCCCGTACAACCATGCGGACGGGACGAGCGGCCTCGGCGACCGGATCGGCGCGGAGTCCGACGGCGGCCGCCGTACCGCCGGCCAGATCGCGAACTACCTGCGCGGCTTCACCGCCCTGGAGTCCATCGAGAGCACCGCCGGGCGGGAGTTCGCCACAGTTGTCGCGTTCGCCGAGCAGGCCCGTGGCTACCGCCAGGAGCGGCACGAGGCGGCGAACGCGCTCCAGGAGATCCACTCACTGGCCCGGAGCGGGCGCGCACGGCGCTACTGGGGGGACGTCGGTCACTGGTACGGCCCCGCCCGTCGTGGCTACGCCAGCGAGGAGGACTACGTACCGCCGTCGGAGCGCCCCCGGCCAGATCAGCTGATCACCGGTGAACGCCGGCCGCAGCGGACCGCGGCCCGCACGTTGGCGGTCGACGGCGAGCCCAGCGGCAGCCGCGACCGCAGCGACAGGTCACGCAGCCCGCGGGACCGGAGCCGTCCCGGCGGCAGCAGCCACCGGCGCGGCGGTGGCCAGGCGTACGGCTTCCAGGGGCCGCAGAGCGCTCCCGCGAGCCTCGGCGCCGCCTCCGCCACGCCGTCGGCGGACACCACGACGCCGCTGGCCGAGCAACTGGCAGCCGCGCAGGGTGACCCGGCGGCGCAGTCCCGGATCCTCGACACCTTCCGGGACGCGCTGTCCCGCGACGTCCCGCTGAGCAACGGGTCGACGCTGCGGATCCTGGCGGCCAACTCGCACGGCGGCACCGCGAACACCGCCGCCGACCTGGCGACGCTCGACGACGCTGACCGGGGGCACCTGCGGCAGATCCACCAGGGCCGGGACGCGGCCAACCAGAACGACTGCGTCACGCTCACGATGGCCGTGGACAGCTACAAGCAGTCCGGGCTGATCACCCAGATCCCGCCGCAGACGCACCCGAGAGCGCTCAGCGACATCCAGAAGCAGTACCCGGGCCGCACCACCGAGGAGGTCGGCACCCTCCAGGGCCTGATGGACGCGCTCGGCGCCATGCCGAACGGCACCAACGGCATCGTCGGCTTCCGCACCGACGGCCCCGGCGCCGTCGGCCACGTGGTCAACGTGTCGAAGGACTCGCAGGGCCGCGTGACGTTCGAGGACTCGCAGGTGCCGGGCCTGGCCACGCTGCCGCAGATCGGCCCGGACGGCTCCGTCGTCCTGATCCGGACCAGCGACCCGCAGCCGGCCCCGTCCTCGGACGTGGACATGGCCTCGGTCCGCGACACCGACTCCGACGTCGACATGACCTCGGTCCGCGACACCGACTCCGACGTCGACATGGCCGACTTCTCGCCGACCACCGAGACGTTCGCGGGTGTGGCGCCCGAGGAGGTGGCGAAGACCACCGCGCAGACGCCCACCGTGGGTGACCCGATCGACGTCACCACCGGGCGGATGATCCTCACCCACACCGACGCGGTCCTGCCGGGCCTCACGCTGGAGCGGACCTACCGCTCCGACTACCGGTGGGGCCGGTCGTTCGGCCGGGCCTGGGCCTCCACGCTGGACCAGCGGATCATCGTCGACGGCGAGCAGGTCCGCTACCTGGCCGCCGACGGCTCGCTGCTCACCTACCCGCTGCCCGCCGAGGGCGAGGTGGCGCAGCCGGAGACCGGCCGGACGCTGCCGCTGCGCCGGCTGGTGGGCGGCGGCTGGCTGCTGACCGATCCGACGTCCGGCCGCAGCCTGCTGTTCGCCGCGGCGTCGGACACCGAGTCGCTGCTCACCGACGTCACCGACGGCGGCGTCAGCTGGACGATCCAGCGCGACCGCCGGGGTACGCCGACGCAGCTGCTGTCGTCGACCGGGGCCACCATCGCGTTCACCTCGTCCGCCGGGCTGATCACGATGGTCTCCCTGCCCAACGCGGCCGGTGACCTCATGGCGGCGTCGCGGTTCGGCTACGACGGTGACCTGAACCTGATCGAGGTGACGAACTCCTCGGGCGACCCCGAGCGCTTCACGTACGCCGACGGGCGGCTCGTGCGCTGGGAGGACCGCAACGGCGAGTGGTACACGTACACCTACGACGAGGCCGGCCGGTGCGTCGCCACCGACGGCAAGGGCGGCTACCTGCGCTACCGGTTCGACTACCAGCCGGGCCGCACCGTGGTGACCGACTCGCTCGGCGCGGTGCGCGTCTACGAGCTCAACGACCGCTTCCAGGTGGTCGCCGAGACCGACGCGCTGGGCGCGACCACGCGCAACGTCTGGGACGAGGCGTACCGCCTGCGGTCCACGACCGACCCGCTGGGCCGCACCACCTCCAGCGAGTACGACGCGCTCGGGCGGCTGGTCGCGGTCACCCGGCCGGACGGCAGCCGGTCCACCACCACGTACGACGACCTCGGTCGTGCGGTGTCCTGGACCGACTTCGACGGGAGCACCCGCAACCGTCAGTTCGGCCCGGACGGCCTGATGGTCGCCGAGGTGGACGCCGCAGGCGAGGTGGTCCGGTACGAGCAGCCGGCCGCCGACGGCCGGGGCACGACCACGCACGTCGGCCCGACGGCTGTCGTGCGCAACCCCGCCCGGCAGATCACGTCGGTGAGCACCGGGCAGGGCGAGACGGAGTACATCTATGACGCGCTCGGCCGCCTGTTCAGCATCGAGGACGACAACGGTCTCACCGAGTTCGGCTGGACGCTGGAGGGCGACCTGGCCTGGCGGGAGAACCCGGACGGCTCGGTCGAGGAGTTCCGCTACGACGGCGAGGGCAACCTGGTCGAGTGGGTTGACGCCACCGGCCGCCGGACGATCCGCGAGTACGGCGCGTTCGACCTGGTCACGGCCGAGATCGACGACGAGGGCAACCGCACCGAGTACGCGTACGACACCGAGCTGCGGCTGGTCCGGGTCACCAACCCGGCGGGCGCGACGTGGACGTACACGTACGACCCGAACGGCCGGATGGTGTCCGAGACCGACTTCGACGGCCGCACCCAGCGGTACGTCTACGACGCCGCCGGGCAGCTCGTCGAGCGCACCGACGCGGCCGGCGCTGTCACGCACTACGCGTACGACCTGCTCGGCCGGGTCGTGGAACGGCGCACCGGCGAGGCGGTGACGCGGTTCGCGTACGACGCGGCGGGCCGGGTCGT
This sequence comes from Micromonospora chalcea, assembly GCF_002926165.1. GTDB lineage: Bacteria > Actinomycetota > Actinomycetes > Mycobacteriales > Micromonosporaceae > Micromonospora > Micromonospora chalcea. The sequence continues at coordinate 18,002 of NZ_MAGP01000106.1, forward strand.
CCCCGCCGGGGACGACGACTCGCAGATGCGGCTGGAGCGTGACCCCGTACCCCGGCGCTGACCCACCGCCCGCCCCGGCCGTCACCGCGGCCGGGGCGGGCACCCTGCCCGACCACCATCGACAGACAAGGACAATCTGATGGACGCCGACGACGCCCGCACCCGGGCGCAGGACGCGCTGCGCCGGCTGGAGAACCCGGCGCAGCCGCTGACGCTGCTCGCCCCGGACGCCCCGGCCGAGTACGCCTGGTGCTGGGTGTACCCGTTCAACACGGTCCGGGCCACCGAGACCGGCAGCATCATGGACACGCTCGCGGTGGGCCCGCTCGTGGTGCCGAAGAACGGCGCCGAGCCCTGGGTGGCCCCGTCCGGCCCGCCGCTGGAGCGCTGGCTCAACGAGTACGCCGCACGCGAGGGGCTGCCCCCGGTGCCGGTTCCGGCCGCGCCGGACCCGTTCGCCTGAGCCCGGACGGTCCGCCGCGACCGGCACGACTGTCGCGGCGGACCGCCCGCCACCTGGAGGAACCATGACGGACCGGCCTTCCCCGCCCGGACCACCGCTGGCTGATCTGCTGCACCGGATGATGCGCGGCGACGAACCGGTGGAGCGGATCGGGTCGGCGCTGCGCGACGCCCGGCTCGACCTCGCGATGAACGGCGACGGCCGGCCGCTGGTCGTGCGCTCCTTCGACGACATGCCCTGCGTGGTGGTGGCCACCTCGGCGGCCACGCGCGCGGACACGTTCGCCCCGCTGTGGCGCCCGGTCGAGCTGGCCGAGCTCGCCGAACTGCTGCCCGACGGCATCGACCTGCTCGTCGACCCGGACGGTCCCGAGCCGGTACGGCTGGCCGCCGCGATCGTCTGGCACGCCCTGCTGCCCGCCGACGAGGAGGCCGCCGGGTGAGCGACGCCGAGTTCCTTCTGCTGCTCGATCCGGAGTGGACCGACGGCGAGGACGACGAGCCGCCGTTCGAGGCGGTCGTCGGGATGTGGCCGGTCGGCCCGGACGGCGAGGTCGGCCGGTTCCGGAGCAACCCGGAGTACCGTCCCCGCTTCCCGGACTCCCCCACCGACCCGGCCGACGCCCTGCTGCGCCTGACCGCGGCGGGCGAGGCCGAGCCGGCGGACCTGCTCGCGGTCCTGCGGGACGCCACGTTCCACCTGGCGACGAACGGCGACGGGCGGCCACTCGTCGTGCCCGATCCCGAGGACGGGAGCTGCATAGTGGTCACCACGAGCGCGGCGCACCGGGAGCGGGTGCCGGCGCCCGGCTGGTGGCTGCTCGACCTGACGGAACTGGCCACCGCGGCCGGCGCGTACGACGCGCTGGTCAACCCGGGCGGCCCGGCGCCGGCCCGCCTGTCCGCCGCCTTCCTGCGCGAGGCGGCGCCGTGAGCGCCGGGACGCTGCACCTGCTCCTGCTGCGCGCCGCGGGCCGCATCCCGGACGACGACCTCGTCGCACTGCGCGCGCTGCTCGCCGACGGCGACCGCGGCGCCTGCGCGGCCCGGCTGCTCGGCGCGTTCCCGCAGTCCGCGGCGGAGATCACGGCGCTGGCCGCGCTGCTGCCACCGGAGACACCGTTGCCGCCGGACCCGGCGGCCGACGAGGACGTGGACACCGAGCCGCGCACCCCGTTCGTCCCGTTCCCGCCGGCCGACCTGCCGCTGTACGCGACCGCCGCGCCGCTCGTCGTGGACGAGACCGCGGGCGGAAACGTGGACGACCTCGACCGGGCCCTGCTCGACGTGCTGGACCCGGCGCACACCGCCGGGGTGTGGCGCTGCTGGCGGATCACCGCCGGGCCGGGCGACACGGCGAGCGCCGTGCGCGTCTACCTGGTCGAGGCGACACTGCCCGACGACGAGCTGCCCGACGTCGCCGACCGGGGACAGCGGGCGCTCGGCGCCGCCGGTCACGCCGTGCCGGTCGAGGTCTACCGGCCCGGCCTGCCGCTGCCCGCGTACCAGTGGGCGGCCCGGTCCCGGTCGGCGCTGATCTGGGCCCCGCGGCCACCCGGCGAGGTCCGGGTGGCGGCCGACGGAGACGGGCGGCTCCCACTGGACGACGACGAGATCGCGCCGTTCGTCACCTACCTGCGGTCCGCCCCCGCGCTGACCGAGCGCCTGCGCACCGACGGCGCGTGGATCTGGCCGGCCGACCTGGCCGACCGGGTGCTCGACGAGGGCGCGCTGGCCGACGAGGGCCTGCGCCGGCACCTGCGGCTGCGCCGGGCCGAGCCGGGGCCGCCGGCCGACGCGGTCGCCGTGCACCGGGCGCTCGCCGCTCTGGTACGCGCCGGCTGGCCGCGCTGATGCACGAACGGCTTCGGTCGGGGTGTCCTTAGGGCACGACCGTCCGGCCGGACCGGCGCCCACGGCACCCGGCGTGGTCGAATGCGCCGAGCGCCGCCGACGAGGACGCGAGGAGGCCGGGAATGACGGAGCAGGAGCAGCTGCACATCGCGCTGCTGCGCCTCGGCGGGCAGGTCCCCGACGCGATGCTGGCCGAGGCACGGCTGCGGCTCGCCGACACCGGCACGGTGGCCCTGCCCGAGCCGCCCGCGGACCTCGACCTGGCGTTCACGTTCGCCTCGGCCGTACCCGATCCGCGTGTCTTCGGTGGACGGGTGCCGCCGCTGGCGGACCTCACCGGCCGCGAGGGCCTGATGGACGACACCGACCGGGACGCCGTCGCGGCGGTCCGGCGGCAGCCCGACGCCGTGGCGCTGTGGCGCGCGTGGCGGATCGCCCCGGAGTGGGCGGCCTCGGTGATCCCGCCCGCGCCGGTGTACGTGCTGGAGGCGAACGGGCCGCAGGCGGTGACGACGGCGAACGTGATGCGGGCGCTCGCCGGGGCCGGGCTCACCGCGCCGCTGGTCGAGGTGTACCGCTCCGGTGACAAGCTTCCGCCGTACGCCGCGGCGGCCCGCGCATCCGGCGCGCTGCTCTGGGCCGACCGGGACGCCGAGCCACTGCGGATCGCCCGGGTCCACGACGAGGTGGACGACGACGGGGCCCGCTTCGCGCCCGACCGGGAGCGGCTGTCGGGCCCGGAACTGGCCCGGGTGGCCGCGTACCTCGACGCGGGCACCCCGGTGCTGGCCACCACCGCGCGGGGACCGGACGTGGTCCGGCCCGAACGCGGCCGGGTCGTGCCGATGACCTACCGCACGGACGGCCGCTGGCTGTGGCCCGAGTCGGTCGCCTACTACCTGCAGGCGTACGGGCTGGCGCCGGAACCGGACCTGCTGGCCCACATCCGCTCGCGCGGGGATCTGCTGCCGGTCACCGATCCCGCCGACGAGCACCGCGCGCTGGCCCTGCTGTTCCAGTCGTACGCCCTCGTGCCGGCGGCGCCGGACGCATGACGATCTTCGTGGCGATCGCGTCGTACCGGGACCGGGAACTGGTGCCGACGGTGCTGGACTGCCTGGCGAAGGCGGCGCGCCCACAGGACGTCCGCGTCGCGGTCTGCTGGCAGCACCTCGGCGACGAGGACATCTCCGCCATCCGGGACCTGCCCGGCGTGGACGTCCAGGAGTACGACGCCCGCGACAGCCGGGGCGCCTGCTGGGCACGCGACCAGACGTTCCAGCGGTACCGCGGTGAGGACTGGCTGTTGCAGGTCGACAGCCACACCCGGTTCGCGCCGGACTGGGACACGCGGCTGATCCGGATGGCGCGGGAGACCGGCGCGGCGAAGCCGGTCCTGACCGCGTACCCGGCGAGTTACGAGCCCGAGCGGGAGTTCACCGGCGACGGCGTGCCGGCCGAGATCGTGGTCACCGACTGGACGGCGTTCGGCATACCGGTCTTCGGTCAGCGTCCCATCGAGGGTGCGGCGCCCGGCGTACCACCCAAGCCGGCGCTGTTCCTGGCCGCCGGTTTCCTCTTCGCGCCCGGCTCGTTCGCCGTCGAGGTGCCGTACGACCCGGGCATCTACTTCCACGGTGAGGAGATCACCCTGGCGTTGCGCGCCTACACGTGGGGCTACGACCTGTTCCATCCCACCGAGGTGCTGGCGTGGCACTACTACATCCGCCAGGACAAGCCGCGGCACTGGAGCGACCACGTCGAGTCCGACTGGGCCCGCTACGAGGAGCTGAGCCGCCGGCGGGTGCTCTACATGCTGCACACGCCGCCGGTCGACCGGCTCGGCATCGGCCCGGTACGCACGCTGCGGCAGTTCGTGGAACACACCGGCTGCAACTTCACCCGGCGCACCTGGACCGACATGCTGGCCCAGGAACTCGTGCTGCTCTTCTGACATTCCGTCGGCCGGCTACCGGGCGAGCCGGTTCCGTTCGTAGTGGCCTGTGAAGTCGAAGAAGCGCAGCCCGTCCACAGTCGCGTCGGCAGCGATCTGCTCCGCCGTCCAGACATGGTCGGAGTAGTCGTCCATCGCGACGCCGCCCCGACCGAGCAGCGTCAACGTCAGGCGACGGACCTCCACCGTCCCGTCGACCCGGCCAGAGACGTCGACCTGCACCGCCCACCTCGGCCGGTCACCGCGGGCGCGGCTCAGGGCCCGCACCGCCGCCGGCTCCCAGTCCGCGTACAGGTGCTCGTCCTCGTCGGTCAGATCCGGGTACAGGCATCCGTCCACCAGCCACGGATGTCTCTGATCCGGCGACAGCCGGTCGAGCAGGGCGACGACGGCGGCCTGCGCCATGGCCGGGAAGACGAAGACGGTACGCACGCCACGAGCGTCGCACGCCGCAGCCGATCCGACAGCGCCCCGCCACTGCGACCTGCCGGCGTGCGGGCAGGCGTTCAGCCGTTGCTGGGACTGGAGATCCCGCGCCTCGCGAAGGACTCGGCGACCTCGTCGAAGGCCGCGACGGCCAGCTCCGGCCGCGCGGCGGCCTCGGCCAACGGCAGCTCCGCCTGAGGGTCGTAGCCGGACAGACCGGTGACCGCTTCGACGACCGCGCCGAGCCGGTGCACCGCCGCGACGACGGCCCGGGCGTCACCGCCCCGGTACCAGTACGGCACGGTGACACTGACCTCGTCCGCGTAGTAGCTGACCTGGACGCCGGTCGGCTCGTGCGTCAGCTCGTAGTTGTCGGCCCCCTCGAACACGGAGACCTCACCGAGCACCTGCCGCGCCGCCGCCACGATCCCGTTCCACGCCTCGGCGCGCGGACACTCGTCGCTGTCGGCCTCCGCCGCCGCCTCCAGAGCGTCCTCCCAGGACTGGTCGTCGCCTCGGGGTACGAAGATCAGGTCATAGCTCATGACGAAGGACCGTACATCCAGGCGCTTTGATTCTCCGGTGGGCAGCCGCCCACGAACTTCCGGCTGGTGCGATATGGCGCAGCCGAACCGAGCCAACGCTTCTCCGGCAGGCCGCATCGCTGTTCCAGCTTCCATTGACGTCGGTCGACAAGTAACGTGAGGTATCGATCAAATCGCATTGAGTAACGTTCCGGCCGTGCCGCGACCCGGGCCTGCCGGATGAGCGAGGTGGCCCCGACATGGACGCCGACAGGCACAACCCTCGTTGCGCGAAGGCTGAAAAACATCGCTGCGTCTGCAGCGAGTGCGGCGGCTCTCAGCACGGCGTGCAGGGATGGCTCGACCTCGTCAACCAGGACGATGCAGGCCGTCGAGGGCGACGGGAGTTCTTCGAGAACAAGCTGTCCTGGACGCAGGATCGGTCACAGCGCGCGCAGAAGGACCGCGTCAACAGGGAGGTCGCCACCGACCTCGCGCGCGTCGACATCGCAGACTGGCTCGCCACCACCCCACCTCCGCACGCCGGGGGCGAGACCGAGGCTTACCCGTCCCCCGCCGAGCAGGTGACCGCGCTCGCCGAAGAGATGGCGCGCGGAGCATGGCGGGAGATCACACCGGAGCTCGATCGCGCCGCCGCAGATGCCCGGGGCGTCAGGCGCGACCTCACCCACCACGGCTGGTGTGACCTCTTCATCGCCATGGCCCGAGTCGTCGAGGCGACCCGGCGCGGCTTCGACAGCATCCCCGGTCAGGTGAAGCACATGATCCTGCGCTCGCCGTTGCAGGCCGGCCGGCCGAACGTCACCGAAGCCGTCGTCGGCCTGATCGTCGACAAGGCGTGGCGCGGGTTCCAGGTGGCGGCATTCTCCGGCGTACCGTTGCTCGACCTCATCTCCAACGAAGAAGCCTTGCGGGCCCTGCGGATCCTCGCGGTGTTCATCTGCCCCGCGCCGGCACAACACCCCGCGGTACGGCAGCATGCGCTGACACCACTCGGAGAAGACGCCACCAAGATCCTCACCGACCGGACCAGGGCCCGGCTCGCCGAACTGTTCACCGACCCGCCACCCGACGGCGTTGCCCTGACAGGCGGATGACGGGCCGTACTCCCGGCTGCGGAACGCGACACCTCACTCCGCGCCATGGACGACCGCGCTGTCGCCGACGACACGCTGCCGGGTCAGGCGGCGGGAGAGCTTGCCGTGCCCCGACTTGGGCAGGTCGTCGAGCACCACGATCCGCTTCGGCACCTTGTAGCGCGGCAGGTGGTCGCGGCAGTGGGCGATCAGCGCGGCCGGCGGGTCGGCGGGAGCGGGCTGCCGCAGTGCCACCGCGGCGACCACCGCCTCGCCCCACCGTCCGTCGGGCGCGCCGAACACCGCCACCTCGCGCACGCTCGGGTGTTCGCCGAGCACGTGCTCGACCTCGGTCGGGAACACGTTGTAGCCGCCGGAGATGATCATGTCGTCGCGCCGGTCGACCAGATAGAGGTAGCCGTCCTCGTACCGGCCGAGGTCGCCGGTGAGGAACCAGCCGTCCCGGAGCCGCTCGGCCCAGGCATCCGGCTGACGCCAGTAGCCGGACGCCAGCCACGGCGTGCAGAGGGCGAGTTGTCCGACCTCGCCGGGCGGCACCTCGCGCATGTCGTCGTCGACGATGCGCGTCTGCACGCCCCACGGGTGTTCCCGCCCGCACGAGGTCAGCAGATGCGCGGCGCCGGCCATCGCCCGCTCGTGGTCGGCCGTGTCCAGCACCGTCACCGGAGCCGGCGCCTCCGTCGAGCCGTACACCGACGCCACGACCGGGCCGAGCCGCTCGTGTGCCCGCCGCACCAGCGACGGTGACGCCGGGGCCGACGAGTACACCACCTGCCGCAACGACGACAGGTCGCCGCCGGCGGCGCCGTCCACGAGGTCCTGGAGCACCGTCGGCACCAGCAGCATGTGGGTCACGCCGTACCGCTCGATCGCGGCGGCGACCGGACCGGGCTTGGGCGACTCGGCGATCACCACCCGTCCACCGGCGACCAGGGCGGACTCCACCAGCCGCCCGGCGGCGTGGCTCATCGGCGTGGTGACCAGGACGACCTGGTCCGGCCCCGCCTTCGTCACGGCGGCCCAGGCCCCCATCGCCCCGGCCGTGCTGTCAAAGCTGTGCACGACGCCCTTGGGCCGGCCGGACGAGCCGGACGTGAACAGGACCTGGGAGACAGCGCCCGGCGGCACGTCCACCGGGGCCTCACCGCCGTGATCGCCGGGCGGGCCGGGGTCGGCTGCGTCGAGCACGGCCACCGGCTCCACGGTCTCCTCGATGTAGTGGCGTTCCCCAGCGGAGAGCACCCCCAGCACCGGCACGTACGCAGCCCCCCGCCAGGCCGCCGCCAGCACCGCCTCCAGGTAGCCGTACGTGTTGGCCTGCCGGACGAGGACGCGGTCGCCGGGGCCGACACCGGCCCGGGCCAGCGTGGCGGCACGCCGGGCCACCCGGTCGGCCAGTTCCCGCCAGGTCAGCTCGACGTCCCGGGCCGGATCCGCGACCGCCGGCCGGTCCGGGAACAGCAGCGCGGCGCGCCGCAGGCAATGGGCGTACGGATGCAGCACGTTCCCTCCCTCAGCTCCGGTCCAGGCCGAACACCTTCCAGGCGTTGTCGCGCAGGAACATCCGCTCGACATCGGCCGGAAGATCAAGGGTGGACACCTCGCCGACCGCGCGGTCGTAGCGAAGAGCCGGGTAGTCGGTGCCGAACAGCACCTTGTGCGGCGCCCGGCGCTTGAGGAACCGGACGAACCGGTCCGGGTAGCGGGTGGGCGCGTGGGCCGACGTGTCGACGTACACGTTGTCGTGCTTCCAGGCGAGCATGCCCATCTCCTCCTCCCACGGCCACCCGATGTGCGCGCCGACGATGGTCAGTTCGGGGAACGTGAGCGCCACCTCGTCGAGGTAGATCGGCCGGCCGGGCTCCGACGGCAGCAGCGGCCCGGTGTGCCCCACCTGGATGGTGACGGAGACGCCGAGCTCGCAGGCCTTGGCGTAGATGGGGTACCACAGCTTGCTGTTCGGCGGGTTGTCGTAGCCGTACGCGTACGGGCACACCTTCACGTTGACGAAGCCGTAGTCGCGTACCCATGTCTGCATCTCCCGCAGCGCGGCCATCGGCCGGCGCGGATCGACGGCCAGGCTGCCGCGGAACCGCGTCGGGTACTTCTCGACGCAGGCGGCGACCTCCTCGTTGCTGATCTTCACATCGTCGGCCTCGCGGATGGCGGACAGCACGGCCATCTCGACGCCCCACCGGTCCATCTCCTCGACCTGCTCGTCGATCGACCAGCCGCCGAAGCCGGATGCGCCGAACAGCGCCATTCCGTGGGTCCGTTTGGGATCGGAGTTCCACCGGTCGGAGATCGGCGGGTGGCAGGGCATCGCCCAGGCGTCCACGATGCCGTACGGGCGTTCGCTCATCTGTGCTCCTCTCGTTGCCTACACCGCCGCGCCGAAGCGCAGCGACAGTCCTCCGTCGACGACGAGCAGGGCGCCGGTGACGTACCGGGCCTCCTCGCTCGCCAGGAACAGCGCAGCGTGGGCGACGTCCCACGCGTCACCCATGGCGCCGGTCGGGCAGCGCCGGGCCCGGCGCGCGCGCAGGACCGCCGGGTCGGCGTCCGGCTGGCCGGCGTACACGGTCGGCGTGTCCACCAGACCCACCACGACGGCGTTGCAGCGGACACCGGTGGCCGCGTGCTCGGCGGCGACAGCGCGGGTGAGGTGGTTGAGCCCGGCCTTGCTGACCCCGTACGCGGTCAGCCGGTCGCCGGTCGCGCCGAGCGAGGCGACCGACGAGATGTTGACGATCGAACCGCCGCCCTGCTCGCGCATGTGCGGAACGACGGCCCGCGTGGTGAGGTACGCGGAGGTGAGGTTGATCCGGTGGACCAGGTCCCACTGCCGCGGCTCGGTGTCCTCGACACCCGCGACGACGCCGACGCCGACGTTGTTGAGCAGCACGTCGACCCGCCCGTACCGGCGCAGGCACGCCTCCACCAGCGCGGCGACTCCGTCGGGGCGGGACACGTCGGCGGTGAACGGCTCGCACTCGCCGCCTTCGGCCCGTACGATCGCGGCCGTCTGCTCGGCCGCGTCGGCGCGCCGGTCGACGGCGAGGACACGGGCGCCGGCCCGGGCGAACAGCACGCTGGCCGCCTTCCCGTTGCCCCATCCGCCGCCGAGCGATCCGGCCCCGGTGACGACGGCGACGCGGTCGCGCAGCCGCCCGGTGACGTCGCCTCGCGCTTCGGGGGCCGGCGTGGTCATCGGGCGACGTCCGGGAAGTAGGAACGCGCGATGATCATCCGCTGGATCTGGTTGGTGCCCTCGTAGATCTGGTTGATCTTGGCGTCGCGCATGAACATCTCGACCGGGAAGTCGGTGACGTAGCCGTAGCCGCCGTGCACCTGGACGGCGTCGGTCGTGACCGCCATCGCCATGTCGCTCGCGTACGTCTTGGCGATCGAGGCCAGCCGGGCGGCGTCCGGATGGCCGTCGACGTAGGCCTGCGCCGCGTCGTAGACCAGCGACCGGGCGGCGTGCAACGGGATCGCCATGTCGGCGATGAGGAACTGCATGCCCTGGAACGCGGCGATCGGCCGCCCGAACTGCCGCCGCTCGCCGGCGTACCGGACGGCCGCGTCGAACGCGCCCTCGGCGATGCCGAGCGCGAGGGCGGCGACGACGATGCGGCCCTCGTCGAAGCCCTGCATCAGCAGGGGGAAGCCACCGTTCTCCGGCCCGAGCAGGTGGTCGGCCGGCACCCGGACGTCGGCGAAGACCATCTCGGCGGTCGCCGAGGCGTGCAGGCCCATCTTCTCCTCGAACCGCACCGCCTCGACCCCGGGCCGGTCGGCCTCGACGTAGAAGGCGGACACGCCGCGCGGCCCGGGACCGCCGGTCCGGGCGACGACGACGTAGAAGTCGGCGTGGCCGCCGTTGGTGATGAACCGCTTGCTGCCGTTGATCACCCACTCGTCGCCGTCGCGCCGCGCGGTGGTCGCCACGCCGCCGAGGTCCGACCCGGCTTCGGGTTCGGTGGCCGCGACCGCGCCGAGCCGGTCGCCGGATGCCACGTCCCGCAGCACGCCGGGGAGCCAGGCCGGCGCGTCGGGCCGGTCGGCCGCCCGCACCATCACCTTGGTCGGGAACCAGGTCGCGGTCAGCACGGTGGACGCGCTCGGGTAGACCTTGGAGATCTCCTCGAGGACGACGACCTCGGCCCGGACGTCGGTGTCGACGCCGCCGAACCGCTCGGGCACCACGAGCCCGGTGAAGCCGGCGCCGGCCAGGATCTTGCGCAGCTCCGGTGAGAACGTGCGGCCGCGCTCGAGTTCGGGTACGAGCGGCGCGATCCGCTCCGTCGCGACGTCGCGGGCGACCGCCGCGAGGTCCCGTAGCTCCGTTGGCAACATGTCGAAGAACACGCGTGGATCCCTTTCAGCTCAAGCGCCGGTATACGGGATATTGGAAGGGACGGGATGACCGCGACTCCGGACGCGGTGCGGCAAAATGGCAGTAAGCGGCGGAAACGAACAAACCAGCCGCAGAGGAGGACCTGTGAGTCTGACGTCGGAACGGCTCGACCGCACGCCGCTCGGCCAGCGGATCGCCGACGCGCTGCGGCACGACATCCTGTTCGGGCGACTCGCGCCCGGCACCAAGCTGGCCCAGACACAGGTGTGCGAGCGGTTCGGCACCAGCCGGATGCCGGTCCGCGACGCCCTGCGGCAGCTGACGTACGAAGGATTCCTGACCGGCGACGGCGGCGGGCACAGCGTCGTGGCGCCCCTGCGCCGGCACGACATCGAGGACAGCTTCCTCATCGAGGGCCAGCTGCACGGCATCGCCACGCGGCGGGTCGCCGAGCGGGCCGACCCGGCCCACCTGGCCGAGCTGGCCGAGCGCCACGCACAGATGTGCGGCGCCGCCGAGGACGCCCAGCTGGCCGCCGATCTGAACTGGCACCTGCACCGGCGGATCAACCAGATGGCGCAGTCGCGCCGGCTGATCGTCGCGCTGCGGGCCCTTGCGGTCACGATTCCGCGCGACCTGCTCCTGGAGTTCCCGCAGTGGATCGACCGGGCCAACGACGAGCACGCGCAGATCATCGCGGCGGTCGCGGCGGGTCGCGGCGAGCAGGCCGCCGGCCTGATGCGCGACCACGTGGCCGAGGCCGGCCGCGACCTCGTCCGCTACCTGGAGAAGAAGGGCGTCGACCTGACCTGATCCGGCGGCGGTCATGGCGCCGCCGCGAGTTCGTCGGCGACGAGCAGGCAGCCGTGCAGCCCGATGCCGCACGCCAGCGCGACGGCCTCGGCGACCTGCCCCGGTGTGGCGCCCAGGTCCAGGGCGGCCCGGATGTGCTCGCGGACGACATCCGCGTCGGCGAGGGTGACCGCCGCCGCGACGGCGACCGCGATCAGCTCCCGGTCGACGGCCGGCAGCCCCGCCGCCCCGCCCGCGTCGACCACCTCGGTGTGGGCCGAGGCGAGCGCGGCGTCGACCGGCGGCAGCCCGACCTCGCCGTCCGCGGCCGGGCCGGCGAGGTCGGCGAGGATCGGCAACGCCAGCGTCGCGGCCCGGATGCCGACCGAGCCGGCCACCGCCGCCGCGTGCATGACGTGCGCGCGCGGGGCGCCGGCGCGCAGCGCGCCGGCGACGTGCATGCGCACCCCGGCCGGATAGAGGTGACCCGGCGCCGCACTCAGCGCCACGCAGATCAGTTCCTTGAGCGCCACCGGCAGCTCCCGGCCGCGCCACGGCACGGCCGCCAGGCGCAGGTACGCCTCCAGCACCTGTGGCGCCTCGACCGCGATCGCGTCGAAGGCCGGTGTCCACCGTCCGCCCAGGTAGCGGTCGGCCAGGGTGCGGTCAGCCGGCATCGGCCACCACCCCGCCGCACAGCGCCTCGCGCAGCCAGTCCGGCATCGGGGCCGCCCGCAGCCGGCCACCATCGAGCCGCGACCACACGTGCACCGTGCGTACGCGCACCGCCTCGCGCCGGTCGGGCCGGCGGAATCCGGTCGAGCACAGCGTGAACGAGCTGCGCCCCACCGGCCCGGACCGCAGCTCCAGGTCGACCCGGTCGTCGAGACCGACCGGCGCGAGGTAGTCGGCGTTCGCGCTCACCGTGGCCGTCGCCTCGCCGACCCGCAGCAGGCCGCTCAGCGGATGGCCGATCGCGTCCAGCCAGCCGGTGTAGACCTGCTCGTGCCAGGCCAGCGGGGCCGGGTAGTAGATGACACCAGCCTGATCGACGTCGCGCATCGGCACCCGCAGCCCGAGGCGGGCGAGCAGCGGCGCGACGCCATCAGTCACGGCCCATCCCCAGTGTCCGGGCCACCCGGTTGCGCACGAGTTCCTCGGTGATCCGCTCGAGCCGGAAGGCGCGCAGGTCCCGCCACACGTGCTCGACCCCACCCCAGCGGGTGAAGCCGATGCCGCCCATCAGCTGCACCGCTACGTCGGCGACCCGCTGCGCCGCGTCGACGCTGCGCGACTTCGCGACGTCCGCGCCGACCGTGACCGGCGCGCCGGCCGCCCACCGCCGCGCCATGGCGTACGCGTAGTGGCGGGCCGTCTCGAGGTCCATGACCGCGTCGGCGACCTGGTGCTGGAGCGCCTGGTAGCTGTCCACGCGGGTGCCGAACGCGGTGCGCCGGGCCGCGTAGGCCAGGCCGCGTCGCAGCGCGCCGTGCGCGGCGCCGACCACGATGGCCGGGATCAACAGCCGCTCCTCCACCAGCACCGTGCGCAGCGCCGCCTTGACCGCCGGACCGGTGAACGCGTGGTCGACGGCCACCCCGTCGAGGTCGACCTCGTACGTGCCGAACGAGGACGCGAAGCTGGGCGTCGGCACCCGGGACATCGACAGCCCGGGCGCGTCCGTACGCACGAGCGCGAATGCCAGTCCGCTCGTGCCGCCGGCCGGCGCCCCGGCCTCCCGGACCAGCAGGAAGAGATGGTCGGCCGAGGCCGCGGCGGTGCAGTAGCGCTTGCGTCCGCTGACCCGCCCGTCGTCCAGGGTGGTGTCCAGCGCGCCGAACAGGTCGGATCCACCGCCCGGCTCGGTGACCCCGAACGCGAAGCGCCGGCGGCCGGCGGCCAGCCCGGGCAGCAGCTCCTTGCGGGTGGGCTCGTCGGCCAGCGCGGCCAGCAGCGGCGCGGCGAAGCAGTTGGAGATGCCCCAGACCCAGGCCAGCACCCCGACCCGCTCGGCCAGCACCTCGGCGATGCGCATCTTCGCCACGATGTCGGCCGGTTCACCGCCGTACTCCTCGGCGATCCCGACCCGGTGCAGGTCGTGCTCCGCGACCCAGTCCCACAGGTCGGCGGGAAACTCGGTGCGGGCGGCCAGGTCGGCAGCTGTCTCGTCGTCGATCCGGGCGACGAGTTCCCGGGCGCGGTTCACCGCGTCGTGCTCAGGTCCGTCGAGCGGCTCGAGGACCTGCTCGGCGGGGGCCGCGGACGGTACGAGGGTCATGAGGGCCTCCGTCGGTCGATGAGACGGCTCCTAGCGGTCGACATACTGTATCCCGTATGCTGTTTTTGCTGAAGGGGGTCGTCATGGTGAACGTCGGATGCTTCCTGCCCACCTACTCCGCGAGCGGTCCGATCGAGCCCGCATCGGTGCTCGACATGGCCCGTGACGCGGAGGAGCTCGGCCTCGACCATGTCTGGGTCGGCGACCACTACCTCTGGAACGTCGGCATGCTCTCGCCCCTGCCGGCGCTCGCCGCGGTCGCCGCGGTGACCCGGCGGGTCCGCCTCGGCACCGGCGTCTACCTGCTGAACCTGCGTCATCCGGCGCTGACCGCGAAGGACGTCGCGACAGTCGACGTGCTCTCCGGCGGCCGGCTGGTGCTGGGCGCGGGCATCGGCGGCGACAACCCCGAGGAATACCGGGCCCTCGGCGTGGACCCCGGCCGGCGGGCCCGCCGCTTCGAGGAGACGGCCGCCGCCGTCCGGGGCCTGCTGGCCGGCAGCGGCGAGCCGTACCAGGGGCGCATCGTCGACCTGCCGGCGTTCACGATGGAGCCGCTGCCGGTGCAGCAACCTGTGCCGCTGTGGCTCGGCGGGCGCGCGTCCGCCGTCGTCGAGCGCGCGGCCCGGGGCGCCGAGGGCTGGTTCCCGGTGTGGGTCAGCGCCGGCCGCTTCCAGGCGGCCACGGACACCGTGGGCACGATCCGCGGCGACCTCTCCGGCTTCGCGTTCGCGCTGAATCTCTTCACCACCATCGCCGACACCCGCGAGGCGGCCCGCGACGCCGTGTCCAACCACCTTGCCACGGCGTACGGGCTGCCGTTCGACAGCTTCGAGCGGTACAGCGCCTACGGCACCGCCGACGACATCCGCGAGTACCTGGCTCCGTACGTCGAGGCCGGCATGACCGATGTCGTGTTCAACATCGCCGGGCCGGACCCGCGCGGGCAGCTGCGCCGGCTCGCGGCCGAGGTCGTGCCGGCGCTGCGCTGACCGGTCAGCCGAACACCGGAAAGATGTCCGGCGCCCGCCGGCCGGTGGCCACCTCGATGAGGGCGAGCGGCGGCGCCATGCCGGTCAGGAAGCGCACCGTGTGCTCGGTCGCCCCGTCCGGCAGGTCCGGTTCGCGGCCCAGCGCCGCCGCGAGGTCGAGCAGGTGGACGGTGGCCTCCACGAGCCGGACGACGGTCGCTGCCCGCACCGTCGTGGTGCCCCGGCGGAAGTACTCGACCGTCTGGTCCGGCTCGGCCGCGGCCAGCGCCACCGCCGCGGGGCCGTCCTCGGCCAGCCGCCGCACCAGCTCCGCGGTACCGGCCGCGCGGGCGTCCGCCACCGCCGCGTCCGCGTTGCGGGCAGCGAGGTCCGCCGCGACGTGCTCGTCCGGCTTGAGGGCGCGCAGCAGGGCCACCGCGTCGCCGTGCTCCGGCGGACCCTCGGCCCGGCGCCGCCGCACCAGCGCCGCCAGCCCGCCGACACCCTGCGAGACGTGGGCGTAGAGCGCGGCCACGTCCCACCCGGCGCAGCGCGTCGGTGCCGTCCACCGTTCCTCGTCGAGATCCGCGCCCCAGGCGCCCCAGACCCGCCACAGGTCCCCGAGGACCTCCGTCTCCGTGCGCATGCGACTCCTCTCAGGTCACTGCCGCGAACAGGCCGATCGCGGCGCCGCCGGCGCCCAGCAGCGCCAGGCCGAACGGGAGATTCCAGCGCAGCCCGATGTGGACGGCACTGCGCCCACTCAGCGCCGACACCAGCAGGGTCAGGCCACTGAGCGGGGACAACACGAAGGCCGCCATCGTGCCCACCAGCGCTGCCGCCGCGACCAGCGCCGGCCACGCGCCCGTGCCCAGCGGGGCGAGCACCGTCGTCACCACGATGAGGGTGGTCAGCGGGTACAGCCCGGCCAGCCCCAGCACGGTGATGGCCAGCGCGCCACCGGCCAGCAGCGCCCACGCGGGCAGCCCGGCGGCGTCGAGCAGCCGGCCGACCGCTCCGTCGGCCGTCCACCGGCCGGCCGCGGCGACCACGAAGCCACCGGCGCCGAAGAGCAGGAACTGCTCGCGCCAGGAGCCGGCCTCCGAGCGCGCCAGGGCCACGGCGCGGGCCGGCAGGCGGGTCCCGCGTTCCCAGAGCGGCACGACGAGCAGGACCGCCGTCATCGTCGCGGCCGGATGGCTGAGCGGCGTAACCATCTCCAGCACGACGAGCACCACCACGACACAGCCGATCATCGCCGCGAACCCCGCGGCAAGCCGTCCTCGCTCCGGTCGCGGCGCGGGCAGCGCCCGGGCCCGCGGCACCGGCCCGAGCGGCACCAGCATCGCGGCGACCAGGCCCAGCGCCAGCGCGTACGGCAGGAAGCCGGTCCAGGTCAGGCCGGTGAGCGTGAGCACCACGGCCAGCGGTGGCGACAGCGGCGTCACCAGGTTGGCCGCTATGAACGCGCGGCACACGACTCCGGCCGAGCCCGCCTCGTCGGCGGCGGAGTCCATCGCCCGCACCGACCGGTACGCCAGGGCGACCCCGCCGAACGACAGCGCCAGCGAGAGCAGGTAGGTCAGCGTGGCCGCGGACCAGACCGCGCGGGTCCGGCGCAGCCGCACGAGGGTGACCTCGGCGATCGCCGTGTGGTAGCCGCGACGCAGCATCGGCAGTTCCAGCAGCCGTACCACGGCGACGAACGAGAAGACGCCGCACATCGTCGCGAACGCGGCCGACACGTCCGACCAGCGGGCGCCCGCCACCAGGCAGAGCGCGGCGCCGGCGAGCATCATGGCGAGCACCGTGCGGCGTACCGGCGGGCGCAGCGTGGGCCAGGCCGTCGCGGCGACGACCACCACTCCGGCGACGAGCAGCGGCGCCGTGTAGGGCCGCGCGGCCGGCACGACCAGGGTGCCGACGCCGGCGGCCGCGCTCAGCCACAGGACGGCGTCGGGCACCCCCAGCCGCGGCGCGACGCCGGCTCGGGTCATGCCCGGCCGGACGACGCCGAATCGGCAGTGAGCCGCTGCCGCAGCACGTTCTTCTGGATCTTCCCGGTGGGGGTGGCCGGCAGGGCCTCGATCACCTCGAGCCGCTCCGGCCACTTCTGCCGGGTGACCCCCATCTCGTCGAGGAACGCGGAGATCTGCGCCAGGGTCAGCTCCGCGCCGCCCCGGGTGACCACGAAGGCGCAGGCCCGCTCGCCGAGCCGCTGGTCGGGTACGGCCACGACGGCCGCCGCCTGGACCAGCGGATGGGCGGCGAGCAGGTTCTCGACCTCCAGCGCGCTGATCTTCACGCCACCGCGGTTGACGATGTCCTTCATGCGGTCGACGTACAGCACGTAGCCGTCCTCGTCGACGGTGCAGAGGTCGCCGCTGTAGTAGCGGCCGGACTCGTCGCGGGCCTCCGCCGTGGCTTCCGGGCTGCCGTAGTAGCCGAGGAACACGTGCGGCCCGGCGGTGGAGTACTCGCCGACCTCACCCACCGGCACGGGTGTCGCGCGGTCGGCCGGGTCCACGATCGTGACGTCGATGCCGTCGAACGGACGGCCGTCGCGGCCGGTCACCTTCTCCCACGGGTCGTCTGGGAAGTTGAGCGTGTGCAGCGGCGCCTCGGACTGGCCGAAGACCCGCAGCAACAGGCAACCCAGCTCCGAGCGGGCCCGCTCGACGAGCGCCGGCGCCACCCGCGCGCCGCCGGAGACGAAGTAGCGGAACGACGACAGGTCGTACGAGGAGAGGTTGTCCTGCTCGACGAGGTCGCCGATGAACGGGGTGGCGCTCACCGTGAAGGTGGCCCGCTCCCGGCTGATCATCTCCAGCGCGCGCTGCGGATCCCACTGGTCCTGCAGCACGAGTTTGGCCCCGCACAACAGCGAGTCGTAGACGCCGAACAGCAGGCCGGTGGCGTGCGCGATGGGACTCGGCATCCAGATCGGCGTCTCCGGGCCGAGGCCGAGCGCGCCGGCGATCATCGTGGGCGGCGACAGGTCGGTGTTGTGCGTGTGCACGACGCCCTTGGGCAGCCCGGTGGTGCCCGAGGTGAAGCTCACCTTGGACACCTGGTCCGGGTGGGGCCGCAGGTGGGCGAAGGCGCCGGGGGCCGGCGCCCGTTCGGCCAGGAACCGCTCGTACGGCACCATGCCCT
The DNA here is from genome assembly GCF_002926165.1 of Micromonospora chalcea. Classification (GTDB taxonomy): domain Bacteria; phylum Actinomycetota; class Actinomycetes; order Mycobacteriales; family Micromonosporaceae; genus Micromonospora; species Micromonospora chalcea. The sequence continues at coordinate 35,897 of NZ_MAGP01000106.1, forward strand.
CGCCGGCCTCGCCGAGCACGATGACGGTGCGCAGGTCGGGCGCCTGCGAGCGCAGCCGCTGCGCCATCGCGACGAAGTCGAACCGGCGGTGCGTGTCCGGCACGATGTACGCCCGGGCGCCGGTGGTGCGCAGCATGTACGCGACGTCGTGCTCCCGGTAGATGGACATCATGGTGAGCGCGCGCAGACCGGCCCGCTGGATCGCGAGGTAGATCTCCACGAACTCGATCCGGTTGGGCATCTGCACGGCCACGAACTCACCCGGCCGAAGCCCGGCGTCCACGAACGCCGCGGCGAGCCGGTCGACGCGGTCGGCGAGGGCGGCCCAGGTGATCCGCCCGTTCTCGTCGACCACCGCGGTCCGGTCCGGGCGCTGTCTCCGGTGCCGGTCGAGGAAGTCGACGATCAACTGGTCCCGCCACTGCCCGGACGCCTTGAACGCGGCGATCCGCTCGAGGGTGTACACGTCACTGGCCGAGGTGATGACACCCGGTACGGTCACAGACATCCGAAGAACCCTCCTGACACGTGGATCACCTCGCCGGTGACGTACCGGCCGTCGTCCCCGGCGAGGAACGCCACGGCCCTGGCCACGTCGACCGGATCACCGAAGTCGGCGAGCGGGATCCGCTCGCGGTAGCGCGCCTGGACGTCGGCCGGGATCCGCTCCATCACCGAGGTGCGGATGACGCCGGGCGCGACGGCGTTGACGGTGACCGCCGGGCCGAGTTCGAGCGCGCAGCTGCGCGTGAACGCGACGACACCCGCCTTGGCAGCGGCGTAGTCGGCCTGGCCGGACGCCCCGTCCTTGGCCACCGAGGAGATGTTGACGATCCGGCCGTGGCCGCGCTCGCGCATGTGCCGGCCGAACAGCTGGGTGAGGTTGAACGTGCCGCGCAGGTTCAGCCGCATGGCCTCGTCGAACCGGTCCAGCGGGATGTCGAGCACGTCCTCGTACATCCGGCCGCGGTAGCCGCCGACCACGTTGACCAGCACGTCGACCCGGCCGAAGGCGGCGAGCGCCGCCGTGGCCAGCGCCTCGGCCTCGGCCCGGTCGGTGACGTCGCACCGGTACGGGTGCGCCGCCCGGCCGTGCGCGGTCAACCGGTCCCCGGCCTCGGCGAGCCGGCGGCCGGAGATGTCGGCCAGTACCAGTGCGTGCCCGCGTGCGCCGAGTTCCGCCGCGATGGCGCCGCCCATCGCCCCGGCCGCGCCGGTCACCACCGCGACCATCAGACCGGTCCTTTCTCGACCGCGTCACCGAGGTAGGCGGCCCGGATCCGGTCGTCGGCGAGCAGTTCCGCCGGCGGGCCGGACGCCTCGATCACGCCGGTGTTCAGCACGTAGGCGTGGTCGGTGACGCGCAGCGCCTGGTGCGCGTTCTGCTCGGCGATCAGCACCGCGGCGCCTTCCGAACGCGCGACGTCGGCGACGATGTCGAAGACGTGCCGCATGGTGCGCGGCGCCAGCCCGGCCGACGGCTCGTCGAGCATCAGCACCGTCGGCCGGGGCATCAGCGCCCGGGCGATGGCCAGCATCTGCTGCTCGCCGCCGGACAGGCTGCCCGCGGTCTGCCCGGCGCGCTCGCGCAGCCGCGGGAAGAACTCGAACAGCTCCTCCATCCGGGCCGGGATGTCACGACGGCGCATGGTGAAGCCGCCGAGACGCAGGTTGTCCCGCACCGACATGTCCGCGAACAGCTCGCGCCCCTGGGGTACGTAGGCCAGCCGCTCGGCGACGATGCGGTGCGGCGGGAAGCCGCTGACCCGCTTTCCGCCCAGCCGTACCTCGCCGCCGCGCAGCGGCAGCAGACCGGCGACGCCGCGGACCGTGGTGGTCTTGCCCGCGCCGTTGGGGCCGAGGACGGAGACGATCCGCCCCGCGTCCAGGCGCAGCGACAACTCGTGGACGACGACGATCTTGCCGTAGCCGAGAGTCACGCGATCGAGTTCGAGCAGCGCTGTCATGACTCCACCTCGCCCAGGTAGGCGGCCACCACCGCGGGGTCGCTCTGCGCCCGCTGTGGTGAGCCGTCGAAGATGACCCGGCCGTGGTCGAGCACCGTGACCGAGTCCGACAGGCCCATCACGAACCGCATGTTGTGCTCGATCAGCAGCACCGTGACCCCGGCGGCACGGATCCGGCGTACGTCGTCCATCAGCGCGGCCGCCTCGCCCGCGGTGAGGCCGGACGCCGGCTCGTCGAGCATGAGCAGCCGCGGCTCGGCGACCACCCCCAGGCCGATCTCCAGTCGTCGCTGCACGCCGAGCGGCAGGCTCTCGGCCGGGGTGTCCGCGTAGCGTTCCAGGCCCAGCGTCGCCAGCGCCGCCCGCGCGGCGTCGCGGGCCCGCCGCTCCTCCGCCCGGGCGGACGGCAGGCGCAGCCCGGTCCGCCACAGTCCGCAGACGTCGCGGTGGTGCCGCCCGACGAGCACGTTCTCCAGCGCGGTCATCGAACGGAACATCTCCACGTTCTGGAACGTGCGGGCCAGCCCGGCGCCGACCACCTGGTGCGGGCGCAGCCGGAGCATGTCCCGGCCGGCGAACGTGACCGACCCCTCGTGCACGGGGTAGACCCGGGTCAGGACGTTGAACAAGGTGGTCTTGCCGGCGCCGTTGGGGCCGATCAGCCCCTTGATCTCGCCGTCACGTACCCGCAGGTCGACACCCTCGAGCGCGATCAGCCCGCCGAAGCGCACGGTGACGCCGCCGGCGGTCAGCATCGGCTCCCCCACCGGACCGCCGGTGAGCGCGGGCCGCTCGGCCGGCGGCGCCGGCCGGTCGCGGACCGCGGTCACCGCGCCGGCGGTGACGGCGGCGTCGGGCGGCGGCGCGCCGGAGCGGCGGCGCCGCACCCACGCGGCGGTCCGGCTCACCCCGGAGGCGAGTCCGCCCCGCAGGAAGATCAGGACCAGCAGGAGTACGACGTAGAACACGAGCAGCGAGTGCTCACGGAACGGGGTCAGGAACTCCGGCGCGAGGACGAGGAGCGTCGCGCCGAGCGGCGGGCCGACGAGCGTGCCGAGCCCACCGAAGAGCACCATGGTGAGCTGCTTGACCGACTCCCACAGGTTGAACGCGGCCGGGTCGAGGAATCCGACGGTGATGGCGAACATCGCGCCGGCCAGGCCCGCGTATGCGGCGCTCACCCCGAAGGCGAGCGTCTTGTACCGGGCCACGTCGACGCCGAACACGGACGCGGCGATCTCCTTGTCCCGGATCGCCCGCCACGCCCGCCCGACCCGGGAACGCACCACGTTGCGGACGAAGAGCAGGCTGAGCAGCGCGGCGACGAGGACGAGGTAGTACAGGTTGCGGTCGGCGAGCGGGAACACCCCGACCACTGCGGGCGGTACGGCGATGCCGCGTGGCCCGTTGGTGACCGATTCCCAGTTGAAGATGACGCTCTGCACGATGAGCTGGAACGCCAGCGTGGCCAGGGCCAGGTAGTGCCCCGCGATGCGCAGCGCCGGCAGGCCGACCACGTAGCCGAGCAGGGTCGCGAGCAGGACGCCGGCCAGCGCGGCGAGCGGGAACGGCAGCTCCCACCGTCCCATCAGGACGGCTGTGGTGTAGGCGCCGACCCCCATGAACGCCGCGTGCGAGATGGAGATCTGCCCGGAGAAGCCCATCACGACGTTGAGGCCGACCACGGCAATGACGTAGACGAGGACCACTGTGGCCAGATAGGTCCGGAACGGTGGTAGCAGCAGCGGGAGCGCCAGCAGGACGATTCCGACGAGGAGCCATGCCGCGGCCCGGGCTGCGCGTGGCAGACGGCCGTCGCCGGCCTTCTGCGGCGCCGGCCCCGGGATGGTGGCCGCCGGGGCCTTCTCGGTGCTGCCTGCGGTCTGGTTGCTCATCCGCTCAGACCCTCCGGACCACGCGGCGGCCGAGCAGGCCGGCCGGCCGCACCCACATGACGACGAGCAGCAGGCCGTAGACGACCACGTCGACGGCTGCCTGGTTGAGGTAGACTTGGGTGAAGGTCTCGATCGCGGCCACCGCGACGCCGCCCATCACCGCGCCTTCGAGGCTGTCCAGGCCGCCGAGCGCCGCCGCGACGAATCCCTTGACCAGCAGCAGGCCGATCTCCGGTGAGACGTCTGTCGACGGGGCGATCAGGACGGCGGCGACAGCGCTCACCGCGCCGGCGAGAGCCCAGGTGACCATCAGGGCCCGGCTCAGGTTGATGCCGACGATCTGGGCGCCGACCCGGTTCTGCGCGACCGCCTCCAGCGCGCGCCCGTACGTGGTGTAGCGGAAGAACAGCAGCAGCGCGGTCACCACGACGACCGTCGCGCCGAGCACCCACAGGTTCTGCGGTGTGATGCGTACGCCGAGGACCTCGACCGGGTCGCGGGACAGCACCGGCGGGAACGGGAAGTGGTTGGACTGGTAGCGCAGGACGGCGAGCTCGCGCAGCAGCCCGCCGACCGCGAGGCTCGCGACGACGAACGTCCACGGTGAGGCGCTCATGATCCGGCGGAACACCGCGCGGTCGATGACCAGCCCCATCAGCGCGCCGCCCAGCGGCGCCAGGATCAGCACCAGGTAGAGGGGCAGGCCGGCGGTCAGCAGGGCGAGCGCGATGTACGCGCCGGCGAGCACCCAGTCGCCGGCCCCGAAGTTGACCAGGTCGGAGGACTTGAAGACCAGTACGAGACCCAGCGCCACGAGCGCATAGATCGCGCCGAGCGTGAGCGAGTTGACAAGCAGTTGGATGACTGTCACATCAGTACCTCGCTTGCGCCGCGGGCCCGGCCGGTGCGGCCGGGCCCGGGAGGGGTTGAGTCAGGAGCCGGAGACCTTGCCGGCGATCTGGGCGAGGCCGGCGTCGTCCACCGGTACCGCCTTGCCGCCCTGGATCCGCATCCAGACCAGGTCGACGAAGCACTCGTGGCGTTCGTTGGCGCAGCTGACGTTGGGGCTGATCGGCGTCGGCCTGGCGTCCTTGACGGCGGCGAGCGCCTCGATGAACTTCTCCGCCGTGAGGTCCTTGCCGGCCTCCTCCAGCGCGCTCTTGAGCAGATAGGCAGCGGTGTAGGAGAAGTTGTCGGCGTGGTTGGGCCGTCCGGTCGGCGCCGACGGGTACTCGGCCTTGTACTTCTGCAGGAACTCGCCCTGCGCGCCGGTGGTGTCGGTGAGGAACTGCGGCTCGTACCAGTTGAACAGCCAGTCCTCGGCGGCCGCCTCGTTGCCCGTCCAGACGGTGGCGTTGGCCTGGCCCGCGTCGCCGACGAACTGGGCCTTCAGCCCCAGCTCGCGAGCCTGCCGCAGGATGATCTTCGCGGCCGGGAACAGGCCACAGTTGACGACGACCTGCGGGTTGGCGTTACGGATCGCCACGAGCTGGCCGGTGAAGTCGTTGCCGGCGGCCGGGTACGTCTCGTTGGCGACCACCTGCAGGCCGCTCTTGCCCTGCAGCTCGGTCGCGACCTGGGCGCACAGCGTGCGGCCCCACTCGCCGTCCTCGTGCAGGATCGCAACCCGGGTGGCCTTGAGGTTGTCCGCGACCATGTCGGCGATGCTGGGCGCGACCCACTTGGTGGAGACGGCCTCGCCGTGGAACATGTTGTCGACCTCGGGGGTCTTGCGGGCGGCCTCGCTGCCGGAGAAGCCGTTGTAGACCGGCAGTCCGCTCTGCCGCAGCTGGTCGGCGACCGCGAGGAAGGTCGTGCTGCCCGTGCCGGCGTACACCATGAACGGCTTGTCCTGCTGGATGATGCGCCGCGCGACCTGCTGGGCCTGCGCGACCTGGAACGCGTCGTCGTGGAACTCGAACCGGATCTTCCGGCCGTGCACACCGCCCGCGGCGTTGATCTCCTTGACCGCGAGGGCGAAGCCGTCGCGGTTGCCGAGGCCGACCCAGCTGGCCGGACCGGTAATGGGGCCGAATCCCTGGATGTAGATCTCCGTGTCGGTGACGCCCTGTGTGCTGACCTGCGTGCCGCCGCCCTCACTCGAGGTGGTTGTGCAACCCGCAAGCGCCAACGCCAACAGGGCGATCGCCGTAACCGACTTTCGCACCATGAGCTGCCTCCAAACTGTGGCCGCGACGGCGGACGACGCGGAAGGCGTCGGGTGAAGCCGTCGCTCGCCAGGCCGGCTCCGAAGGTCACCGGGCGGAAGAGCACCAGCTCATCGCCCTGTCGGCCGGACTCGTCGCCTCAACCGGGCTGCCTCAGGAGCATAGGAAAAACGGTATCCAGTGTCCAGTATTCAGTTTTCCTCGACCGTGCCGATCGACCGAAGACGTGCCACGTCATCCGCCGTTCGGCCCAGCTCGACCAACACCTCGGCGGTGTGCTCGCCGACCCGCGGCGCCGGCCGTCCGGCCGAGAGCGGGGTACGGGACAGCCGCGGAGCCGGCGCCGGCTGCCACCGGCCCGCCGCCTCCTCGAACACCCCCCGGGCGACGTTGTGCGGATGGTGCGGCGCCTCGGCCAGCCGCAGCACCGGGCTGACGCAGGCGTCCCGCCCCGCGAACCGCCGCGCCCACTCGTCCCGGGTGGACGTCGCGAACCGCGCGGTCAGCGCGGACCGCAACGCCGGCCACCGGGTCCGGTCGTGCTGCGGCCACTCGGCCGGGTCCAGGCCGACGCCGTGCAGCATCTCCACGTAGAAGCGCGGCTCCAGCGCGCCCACCGCCACGAATCCGCCGTCAGCGGTCTGGTACGTGTCGTAGAAGGGGCACCCGCCGTCGCTGAGGTTGGCCTCCCGCTCGTCCGTCCACTCGCCCAGCCCGGTCAGGCCGAACACGAACGAGCCGAGCGACGCCGCTCCGTCCAGCACCGAGGCGTCGACCACCTGGCCCAGCCCGGTGTGCCGCCGGTCCAGCAGCGCGGCCAGCACGCCGATCGCCAGGAAGGCCCCGCCGCCACCGAAGTCACCGACGTAGCCGGGCAGCGGTGGAGGCGGGGCGTCCGCCCGGCCCATCCCGTGCAGCAGGCCGGCGACGGCGAGGAAGTTGAGGTCGTGACCGGCCGCGGTCGACAGTGGCCCGTCCTGGCCCCAGCCGGTCATCCGCGCGTAGACCAGGCGCGGGTTGCGGGTCAGGCACACCTGCGGCCCGAAGCCGAGCCGCTCGTCCACGCCCGGCCGGAAACCCTCGACCAGGACGTCGGCGCCGTCGGCGAGGTCGAGCAGGATCTGCAGGCCCGCGTCGTGCTTGAGGTTCACCGCCACCGACCGCCGGCCCCGCCAGCAGCCGGCCATGAGCCGGCCCAGATCCGCCGGATCCGACGGGGCCCGGTCGACCCGGACGACGTCGGCGCCGAGGTCGGCCAGGAGCATCACGCCGTACGGCGCGGGTCCCAGTCCGGCCAGCTCCACCACGCGGACACCCGTCAACGGTCCCGCCATCTCGCGTACCTCCTCAGCGTGCGGACATACCGCCGTCCAGGTAGACGACCTGCCCGGTCATGTAGCGGCTGGCGTCGGACGCCAGGTGGACCACAGTCGGCCCGATCTCCGCCGGGACGCCGAACCGGCGGGCCGGCACCCGCGCCAGCACGCGCTCGGCCACCCCCTCCTCCGCCAGCCGGTCCCGGTTGATGCCGGTCGGGAAGTAGCCGAGGGCGAGGCAGTTGACGCGGATGCCGTACCGGGCCCACTCCACCGCCCAGCCACGGGTGAGCTGGAAGACAGCGGCCTTGCTGGCGCCGTAGTGCGACAGTCCGGACGTTCCCGAGCGGCCCATCACCGACCCGATGTTGACCACCGCGCCGCCGCCCCGGTCGCGCATGTGCGCGGCGACCGCCCGGGCCGGCAGGAACGTGCCGATCACGTTCGTCTCCAGGACCCGGCGAAACTCCGCGACGTCGAGCTCCAGCGCCCTGTGCTCCGACGCGACGCCGGCGTTGTTGACCAGCACGTCGATGCGCCCGTACCGGTCCACCGCCGACCGGGTGAGGGCGTCCACCTGCGCCTCGTCGGTCACGTCGCAGACCACCGGCAGCGCCGAGGCGCCCACCGACTCGACCAGTGCGCACGTCTCGTCGAGCGCCGCGCGGTCGCGGCCGGCGGCCACCACGGCGGCGCCCGCCCCGGCCAGTGCCAGGGCGGCCTGCCGGCCGAGCCCGCGGCTGGCGCCGGTGACGACCGCAACCCGCCCCGACAGCGGCGTCATGCCGACCGCTTCGCGAGCTGCCGGGCCAGCACCAGCCGGTTGACGTCGTTGGTGCCGTCGTAGATCTGCGTGATCTTCGCGTCGCGCATGCACCGCTCGGCCTCGAACTCGCGCATGTAGCCGTAGCCGCCCATCAGCTGCACGGCGTCGCCGGCGACCCGCATCGCGACGTCGGAGCAGTAGACCTTCGCCGCGGCGGCCTCGACCGCCCGGTTCCCGTCCGGCGCCGCGTCGACGAACCGGGCGAGCCGCTGCACGAGCAGCCGGGCGGTGACCACGGCGATGTACATGTCGGCGAGCCGCAACTGCACGGCCTGGAACTCCCGCACCGGCCGGCCGAACTGCCGCCGCTGCCGGGTGAACCCGTCGGCGATGTCGTACGCGCGCTGCGCGATGCCCACCGCCTGGGCCGCGGTGCTGATCCGCGCGTCGGACAGCACGTGCACGGCCGTGTGGAAGCCGATCCCCTCGGGTCCGAGCCGGGCCGTCGCCGGCACACGCACCTCGTCGAACGCCAGCTCGACCGTGTTCGACGCGCGGATGCCCATCTTCGCCAGCGGCCGGCCCGGCCGTACTCCCGGTGAGCGCGCGTCGACGACGAAGACGCTGATCCCGTCGCGTCCCGGCGACGTACGGGCGAACAGCGTGATCAGGTCGGCGACGCCGCCGCTGGTGATGAACATCTTCCGGCCGGAGACGACGTACCCGTCGCCGTCGCGGACCGCCCGTGTCGCGAGGGCCGGCACGTCGGTGCCGGCCTCCAGCTCGGTGATGGCGATCGCGCCGAGCGCCCGCCCGGCGGCGAGGCCGGGCAGCCACCGGCGCTTCTGCTCGTCGTCGCCGACGGCCAGGATCGGCAGCATCGCGTGGGTCTGCGTGATGAACGCGGTGGTGGTGGCCGCGCAGGCCCGCGCCAGTTCCTCGGTGGTCAGGGCGTACTGGCGCATGGCGGCGCCCTGGCCGCCGTACCGCTCCGGGATCAGCAGCCCGAACAGCCCGGCCTCGCCGAGCAGCCGCATCGACGAGTGCGGGTACTCCTCCGCCTCGTCGATCCGCCGGGCCTCCCCGGCGATCCGCTCTCCCGCCAGCCGCCGGACCAGGTCGCGCAGTGCCCGGTCCTCGGCCGACAGCTCGATGTCGTCCATCGTGGACATGGCCGCTACGACGTCATGGTGAGGCCGCCGCTGACGCTCACCGTCTGGCCGGTGATGTACGAGGCGGCGTCCGAGGCCAGGAAGACCAACGCGTTGGCCTGCTCGACGGGCTCGCCCATGCGCTTGAGCGGCACCGCCCGCACCATCTTCTCGATCACCCGCTGGTCGGTCTGGGCCCGGATGAGCGGGGTGTCGGTGGGCCCGGGCGAGATCGCGTTGATCCGCAGCTGGTGCCGGGCGACCTCCCGGGCCAGCGACTTGACGAAGCCGATCACGCCGGCCTTGGCCGCCGCGTACACCGTCTCCCCCATGGTGCCGACCTTCCCGGCGTCGGAGCTGGTCAGCACGATCGAGCCGGAGCGCCGCTCGATCATGTGGTCGAGCACCGCCCGGCACAGGAAGATCGACCCCATCAGGTTGATGTCGATGATCCGGCGCCAGTACGCCTCGTCCTCGTCCACCAGGAACGTCGTGTCCGACCACCCGACCGTGCTGACCAGGATGTCGATGCGCCCGTACTCGGCCAGCACGTCGCGTACCAGGTCCTCGGTCTGGTCCCGGCGGGTGATGTCGACAGCGAACGCGGAGGACTTGGCGCCCGCCTCGACCAGCCGGGCCGCCGTGTCCTGCGCCCCGGCGAGATTGATGTCGGCGACCGCCACCGTGGCGCCGTTGGCGTGGAACACCTCGGCGGCCGATGCCCCGATGCCGCTGCCGGCGCCCACCACGAGCGCCACCTTGCCGTCACACCGCACCTGCGTCTCCCCTCACTTGCGGAACTTGCCGAACTGCGGCGGGCGCTTCTCCAGGAAGGCGCGGGTGCCCTCGTGGAACTCCTCGGTGCCGTGGATGAACGAGATCATCTGGTTGCCGTGCAGCACCGACGGCCACAACTGGTCGGACTCGTAGTTGAGCGAGATCTTCGCCACCCGCAGCGCCTGCGGGCTGAGCGTCAGCATCCGGTCGCACCACGCGCGTACCGTGGTGTCGAGTTCCTCGACCGGCACGACCTTGTTGATCAAGCCCATGTCGAGCGCCTCGCGCGCGGTGTACTGCTCGCAGAGGAAGATGATCTCGCGGGCCTTCTTCTCGCCCACCATCCGCGGCAGCAGTTGCGTGCCCCACCACACCGGCACCGAGCCCATCTTCGGCCCGGACTGCCCGAAGCGGGAGTCCTCGGAGGCGACAGTGAGGTCGCACAGCATCTGCAACTCGTTGCCGCCGCCGACGGCGAAGCCGCGCACCCGCGCGATGATCGGCTTGCCGCAGCCGCGCATGACCAGCGACAGGATCGTCGTACGGCGGGCCATCTGGATGGCGCCGGACTCGTCGGACGCCTCTTCCCAGTGGATGTCCCCGCCGGCGCAGAACGCCTTGTCCCCGGCGCCGGTCAGCACGATCACGCCCACCTCACGGTCGGCCTCCGCGGCCCGGAACGCGTCGATCAGCTCGTCGAGCGTCTCCGACCGGAAGGCGTTACGGCGCTCCGGCCGGTTGATGGTGATGGTCGCGACGTTGTCGGCGACCTCGTACAGGATGTCGCTGTAGCTGCTCATGCCTCTCCCTGGTTGCTGGGGAATCTCGGGGCCACACGTCGGTAGAAGGCGTCCAGGCCGGCCCGCGCGTCGGCGGAGGCCATGTGGGCCAGCGCGATCGGGCGTTCGGCGGCGAGGGCCGGGTCCAGGCCGAGTCCGGCGCCGGCGGCCAGCGCGCGTTTGATCGCCGCGCTGGCGAGCGGACTGCGGGTGGCCAGGAGGGCGGCCATCTCGCTCGCCCGGGCGACGACCCGGTCGGCCGGTACCGCCTCGTTGGCCAGGCCTGCCGCCACGGCGTCGGCCGCCGGGATCTCCTCACCGGACAGCAGCAGCCACCGGGCCCGCCGGTCACCGATCAGCCGGGGCAGGCGCTGGGCGCTGCCCCCGCCGGGGAAGAGCCCGTAGCGGGCGTGCTGGTCGCCGAGCCGGGCGTCGTCGGCGACGACCGCGACGTCGCACACCTGGAACAGCTCGAAGCCGCCGGCGAAGGCGATCCCGTGCACCGCCGCGACGGTGGGCCGGCTGCACGCCGCGACCGCGTCGAACGCGTCGTGCCAGTCCTGCATGAAGGCGGCGAACGCCGCCGGGTCACCGACGATGTCGCCGAGGGCGTGCATGTCGGCGCCGGCGCTGAACACCCGGCCGTTGCCGCGCACGACGACCGCCCGCACTCCCGGGTCGGCCTCGATCGTGGCGATGTGCTCGCGCAGCAGCCGCAACGTGGCCGGGTCGATCGCGTTCAGCCGGTCGGGACGGTTGAGCACCAGGTGGGCGACTCCGTCCGCGCGTTCCAGTAGCACTTCCTCGGGCATCAGTTCCTCCTCCGCGAGGGCTAGGTGTCGATCCGCCGCAACTCGCGTCGGAAGCGGGCCGCGTTCTCGACGTAGGCGCGCACCGCGTGTGCCTGCCAGTCCTCCTGGCCGGCGGGCAGGTCGCGCAGGCGGGCCGGTACGCCGACCGCGAGCCGTCCGGGCGGCACCTCGGCGCCCTCCCGGACGAGCGCGCCGGCGGCCACCACGCTGCCGGCCCCGATCCGTACCCGGTTGAGCACGATCGAGCCCGAGCCGATCAGGCACCGGTCGGCGACCGTGCAGCCCTCCAGGTGCGCCAGGTGCCCGACGACGCAGTCGGCGCCGATCTCCGTGGGGTGGTCCGCCACGCTGTGCAGGACCGTTCCGTCCTGGACGGAGGTCCGGGCGCCGACCCGGATCACGCCGTAGTCGCCGCGCAGCACCGCGCCCGGCCACACGCTCGACTCCGGTCCCAGCTCCACCGAGCCGATCACGACGGCGTCCGGGTGCACGTACGCCGACGGGTCGATCCGCGGCGTCCGGTCACCGAGCGCGTACAGAGGCATCGCCGTCCGCCTTTCCGTGCAGCCGGCCGAGGAACGTCCGGGCCGGGTCGTACCGGCGCAACGCGGACAGCTCCGCGGACGTCGGATCCGGCTCGCGGGCGACGCCGCGGGCGATGTCGAGGTCCCAGCCGCAGCCGGCGCGCAGCCGCTCGACCGCCTCGGCGTCGGACTCGCCGGAGCGCGCGACGAACGCCGTCGCCACGAACCGTCCGTCCACCCGCTCCAGCACCCCGGCGGTGGAGACGACGGTACGGACACCGTGACCGGGCGACGTCACGTACGGCACCCGCCGGACCAGGCGGTGGCTGCCGTGCGCCACTGTCACCAGCACCTCCTCGGCCGAGGTCGCGATGTCGTTGGCGCCGCCGGAGCCCACGATGTAGCTGCCGTCCTCGGCGTACGTCGAATTGGTGTTGCCGTCGGCGTCGACCTGCCCGGCGCCGATCACGCCCAGCGACCGGGTGGCCGGCCCGCCGACGAACGCGCCGAGCACGGTGGCGACGTCGGTGAGCAGTGCGCACGTGGGCAGGTTGCGGTGCGCGAAGATGAACGGCTCGCCGGGGCGGGGGCGGTAGCCGAACATGCCGATCTCGGCCATCAGCTCCACGTCGGCGCCGACGGCCTGCAGGCCGGTGACCGCCAGCCACGAGGCCAGGTTGGCCTGGCCGACGCCGGCCAGGACCGCGTCGAAGTCCTGCTTGCGGACCCGCCCGGCGATCCGGCGGGCGGCCGTGACGACCATCGCCTCCGCGTCGGTCCACCGGACCGGCGGATCGGCCGCGGCGGTCAGCGTCGAGCGCCAGCCGTCCTCCTCGGCCTGGGCCCGCAGCGCGGCTATCCGGTTCGGCCCGAGTTTGGCCAGGTAGGCGTCGTGGTCGGCGGTGCCGAGCAGCCACTCGTCGATCCACCGGCGGAACTCGGCCGGGTCGTTGGACGCCCGCACCACCTCGGCCATGAACTCCTCGTCCGGCACGTAGCCGGCGACCCCGTCGAGGCCGGGGTTGAACAGCCCGTACGGGTGCGAGCCCAGGGGCACCTCGCAGACCGCGAGGACTGCGTGCGCCGGTACGCGCACGAGGGCCGCGTGCTCGCGGATCGTCTCGGTGTCGACGATGCGCTCGACGGAGGCGATCGCGCCGCGCCGAGCCGCGAGCGCGCCCCACGCCCCCTCGCCGTACGGCGCGGAGAGCACCACGTTGCCGGCCCGGTCGGCGGCCACGCCGTGCAGCAGCACCACGTCGGGCCGGAGAGCGGCGACGACACCGGACGGCGGCCCGCCGAACGGGTCGGCCACCTCGGCGAATCCGCGGCCGTGCAGCGCGGCGCCGAGGTCGCTGCCGGCGAGCGACCGGACGGGCAGGTGCGGCAGGCCCAGCGCGGCGGCCATGAGGCGGGCCGTCAGCGACCACAGCGACCAGCTCTCCACCTCGATCCGGCCCTCGCGCACCGCCCGCTGGAACGCCCGGTTCGGGCGGGGAGCGGGGAGGTTCTCGCCGGCGAACGAGGCCACCAGACGGTCGAGCACGCCGAGTTCGACGAGCGCGTGCTGGCTGCTGACCAGACCGGCGGTGACCAGCGTCAACCCGGCGGGCCGGCCGGCGAAACGGCGGACCAGCTGGTGCAGCGCCGCGTTGGGGCGGGCGTCGGCGTACGCGACGTGCACGACGTCGCCCGGGCGCACGTGCGTCTCGACCGCGGCCGCGAGCGTGCTGACCTTGTCCGGCGACCGTCCGTTCGGACCCGCGCCGGTCGCCGCCGTCACGCCGCCGCCCGCGCGGGACCGGCGTCGGTGACCACGGCGACGCAGGCCAGCGATCCCGGACCGCCGAGCGCGTGGGCCAGACCCGTGCGGGCGCCGGGCACCTGCCGAACGCCCGCGCGGCCCCACACCTGGTCGCACACGTCGACGACCATCCGTACGCCGGTCGCGCCGATCGGGTGCCCGCAGGCCTTGAGGCCGCCGCTGGTGTTGACCGGCAGCGCGCCGCCCGGCCCGGTGGCGCCGCTCAGCACCAGGTCACGCCCCTCCCCCTTGCCGCACAGTCCGAGGTCCTCGTAGTTGACCACTTCGGTGATCGTGAAGCAGTCGTGCAGTTCGACGACGTCGATCTCGTCGAACGGCCGGGTGACGCCCGCCTGCTCGTACGCGCTCGCGGCAGCCGACCGGGTGGACTCGAACCCCAGCAGGTCCGAGCGGGAGCTCGTGTTGGCGGTGAAGTACCCGAGGTCGTTGGACATCGCGATGCCGCTGATCGCGGCCGCCCGTCGACCGTGGGAGTCGGATTCGCGCACCAGGACCAGCGCCGCCGCGCCGTCGGTGGTCGGGCAGGCGTCGAGCAGGCCGATCGGGCCCGACAGCGGCGGTGCCGCCTCCACCTGTTCCGCCGAGACGGCCCGGCGGAAGTGGGCCCGGGGGTTGAGCTCACCGTATGCGTGGTTCTTCATCGCGACCGCCGTCATCGCCGGTCGCGGGTCCCCGTAGACGGCCCGGTACCGCTCGGCGACCAGCCCGAAGATGCCCGGTGCCGTCCGGCCCTTGCTGAGCACCGGATGACCGCGGTTGACGTGCTGCATGACGAGGCTGCCGCGGGGGCCCACGTCGCGCATCTTCTCGGCGCCGACGACCAGCGCGACGTCGCACGTGTGCGCGCGCAGGGCGGCCACGGCCTGCCGGATGGCGTCCAGTCCGGACGCGCAGTACGCGGCGACCCGGGTGACCGGCCGTCCGTGCATGCCGATCGGCTCGGCCAGCGACGTGCCGGCGTTGCCCTCGTCGGAGTAGGTGTAGGCGAACGCGGTGCCGAGCCAGGCCGCGTCGACGTCGGCGAGCGTGATGCCGGCGTCGGCGGTGACCGCACGCACCACGTCCCGGACGAGGTCGGCGTAGCCGCGGTCGAAGAACTCGCCGAACTTCGTGCTCGCCGCGCCGATGGCGACGACGTCTTCACCCATCGAGATCGACCTTCCAGAAGTAGTGCGGCAGGCCGGATGCGGTGTGCAGCCGGCGGAGCACGAGCCGGACCCGGTCGCCGACGGCGAGCCGGCGTGGCACGTCGCGAACCGCCTGCCCGAAGAAGCGGCCGCCGCCGTCGAGGTCCACCACGACCATCTGCACCGGGTCGGACGAGTCGAAGAGGTGGTCGACCGAGTGGGTCGCCACGACGCCCGTGCGCCGCAACGGCCGGTCGGCGACCTCGAACGACCCGCACAGCTCGCAGACGCCGGCTCGCGGGAACCCGATGCCGCCGCAGTCGGAGCATCGATAGCCGGTGGGTCCGAGCAGGGCCGGCATCTCCCGCCAGAGCTCGGCCGGCGACGTCCACGGCCCGGGTGCTTCGGTGGCGCGACCGTGCCAGGCGGCGAGGCCGTACGCCTTCGTGCCGCGCGCCGCGCTCGCGGCCGGCTCCGCGGGTTTCTCCGCGGCGTCGGTGCCCGCGGTGAGGACCGCGCCGCCGCCGCCCCAGCCGAGGTCGAGGACGGCCACCGCGCCGTCTGGTCCGGCGGCGCGCAGCCGGTCGAGCGCGGTGAGCAGCGCGTGCGCGGCCGAGGCGCCGGGGCCTCCCGTGCCGCCGCCGGCCTGCCACACCGAGGGCACCTCCCACCGCTTGGCCCAGCGCGCGCCGCGCAGCCGGGTGCCGCACGTGACGACGACACCGGCGAGGTCGGCGGTGGTCCGTCCGGCGGCCTTGAGCAAGTCGGCGAGCAGCGCGTCGCCCTCGACCGCGACGAGCGCCTCCTCGACGAACCGCGCGTCCTGCTGGTCCGGTGCCGGACCGGTACGCCACCTGTCGAAGGTCAGCGTGTGACGGGCGGCGACCGCGGCCACCCGGGCCACCCGTGGCGGGCCGAAGCGGACGGCGGCCGCGGCGGAGGCCGTCGCCGGCGCGCCGGCCCCGGCCGGGCGGCGGTGGTCGACCAGCAGGCCCAGGCCGGGCTGCGCCAGCCGGGCGGCGAGCGCCAGCAGGTCCGGCGCCCCCGCGTCGGGCGCGAGCGGAATCACTGCCGCCGGCTCCCCGAGCACGCCGTTGGACCGGGCGTGCGCCACGAGCGCCCGCGTCTCGATGTCACTGTCGGGCACGCGAAGCAGTACCGGGCCCTCCGCCTCGACACGGGGCAGGCCGGTCAGCGACTCCCACATGAGAGTGAACGCGTCCTCGTCCGGGCCGGGCACCGAGACGTCAGGCGAGCTCGCTGTCTCGCGCGTCAGGTAGTCGTCGAGCCGGTATGCCGGCACGTATCCGGAGACATCGGCAATCCCCACCTCATGCACGCTCGGCCCCTGTCCGTCGTGATCGGTCGTGGGCAGACTGTATACCGAATCCCGGATACGGGCAACGGAAAATGGCGCTAGGGTGTCGTCCCATGACAGACGTTCTCGGTGTGGGCCTGGTGGGTCTCAGCGCGAAGGGCGGCTGGGCCGCACGGGCCCACCTGCCGGCGCTCGCCGCGGTGCCCGGCTATGAGCTGCGGGCGCTCGCGGCCAGCGACGCCACCGCGGCGGCCGAGGCCGCGCGACGGTACGGCGTCCCCCGGGCGTACGCCACCGTCGAGGACCTGGCGGCCGACGAAGGTGTCGACCTGATCGTCGTCGCCGTGCGGGCCGACCGGCACCGGGCCTGCCTGCTGCCGGCGCTCGCGGCCGGCAAACCCGTGCTCTGCGAATGGCCGCTGGGCACCGGCCTCGCCGAAGCCGAGGAACTCGCCGCCGCCGCGCGCGGGACGCGCACCGCCGTCGGTCTCCAGGCCCGGTCGGCGGCGCCGATCCGGTACCTGCGCGACCTGATCGCCGACGGCTACGTCGGCCGGGTGCTGTCGACCACGATGACCGGCGCCGGCGGGCTGTGGGGACCGACCTACGGCTCGTACGCCGCCTACACCCTCGACCCCGCGTACGGAGCGACGCTGCTGTCCGTGCCGTTCGGACACGCCGTCGACGCCCTGTGCGCCGTCCTCGGTGAGCTGCGCCCGGTACGCGCGCTGACCGCCAACCGGCTACCCCGGGTACGCCACGCCCGCACCGGCGAGATCGCGGAGAAACGCACCGACGACCAGGTCGTGGCGGTCGGGCTCGTCGACGACGACGCCGTGGCGACCGTCCACTACCGGGGCGGACCGGCACGCGGCGACGGACTCCGCTGGGAGATCACCGGGACCTCGGGCGAACTGCTCGTGACCTGCCCCGGGCACCTGCAACACGGCCCCGTCCGCATCCGCGGCGGGCGGGACGACGACCGCGAGCTCACCGACCTGCCCGTCCCGGCCCGCTACGACCGCTCATCCGGCCTGGCCGCGCCGGCCGGTCCGGTCGCCGAGGCGTACGCCCTGCTGGCGGCCGGCGACGGCGCCGTACCGGACTTCGAGCACGCGGTCCGCCGGCATCGCATGCTCACCGACATCGCCGAATCCGGTCGAGCCGGATAGGCCGTGTCGGGCCATACTCGCCCCATTGGGCATGGCAAATTCGTGAATCCTCCCCGGCACCGGATACCGTGCACACGTTCACCACGTGAGAGAGGCGGACAGGTGGGCATCGACAGCAGCGCCAGCGCCCGAGCGGTGATCCAGCGAGATCCGTTGGGCACCCAGATCGCGGCCGCCCTCCGGCAGGACATCTTCTTCGGCCGGCTGCTGCCCGGCACACGACTGTCGCAACAGGAACTCTGCGAGCACTTCGGCACGAGCCGCATGCCCGTGCGTGACGCCCTGCGCGAGCTGGTCTACGACGGCCTGCTCGAACTCGACGGCGGCCGCCACACAGTCGTCGCGCCGCTGAACAAGGCCGACCTGCGCGACTCGTTCCTCATCGAGGGCATGCTCAACGGGCTCGCCGCGCGGCGGGCGATCGAGTTCGCCACCGAGGCGGACTACGCGGTCCTCGAAGACCTGCACCGGCGCATGGAGAGCTACCACGAGAACTCCGAACGCACCAACCTCGCCGACCTCAACTGGCAGTTCCACCGGCACATCAACAAGCTTTCCGGATCCCGCAAACTGATGGCCGCGATCAGGGTGGTTTCGCTGAACGTGCCGCGCGACTACCTGCTCGAAGTGCCGCAGTGGAGGAAGCGTTCGAACGCCGACCACGAGGGAATTCTCGCGGCGATGCGGGCAGGCGACGCGGAACGGGTCGAGCACATGATGACCGACCATCTGGTCAGCTCGGCCGAAGGGCTCATCGAATACCTGACGTCCAAAGGCGTGCGTCTCACGTAGTGCCCGTCGGCCGGCACGAGCCTCGATCCGCCGTATGACAGCGGCATCGCGTATCGGCCCTCGCGCCGATTCACTGACCGTGGCTCGCCCGCGTTCGCCACTCGTCCAGGCGCGTACCGGCGATGCGGGCGCCGTCGGCGGGAACCAGCGAGCGTTCGGCCACCGCGGCACCGGTCAGCGCCTCCGCCACTCCTTCGCCGGTCAGCGTGTTCACGCCGGTCTTCGGCGACGCCGCCACCGCTTCGTGGCCCTGGGCATCGAGGATCTTCACGAGCTTGGAGCCGATGTCGTCGCGCCGGAGGCCCTACCCGCCAGAGGCGTCGCCCCGGTCGGCCTCCGTGAAGCGTGGGAGCAGCGGCCAGACAGGGGTGAACATCTCGTCCTGCCAGCCCGGTCCCAGCGCTCGGCTGACATTGACGTACACCGGCCCGTGGGACGTGTTCAATCGCCAGTTGTCCCATTGGTCCAGATCGTGCTCAGCAAACCGCGCCAGCAAGCGGAACATGGTTGCCACTTCGGAGTCGGTGAGCGGGCCTCCTGGCTGGTCTCCCATCTCAGCAGAGTGTCACCAGCGGGCCGATCGCACCAGGCCGGAGCCCGGCGTCGGCAAAGCGCGCGCCGGTCGGCGGCCGATCCAAAGCTCCGGTCGCGGACATGCTGTGGCCGGCAGTCGCGTCGCTGCGGGCGAGGCGGTGCGGGGGGTGCCGGGAGCTGCTGGCCGAGTTCGCCGTACGAGAGGCGCGGGCCGCCGCAGACCGGGAACGGGAGGCGTACCCGCGAGTGCAGCAGGAGCGGTTGCGGCTGGCGCGGGAGTTCCAAGATGCGGTCGCGCACCCGATAGCGGCGGTGAACGTGCAGACGGGAGTGCCTGTGGCCGCCTTCGACCAGCGTCCAGACGCGGCGCGCGGCGTTGGCTCAGGCACGGGCATCCAGCCGGGACGCCCTGCGTGAGCTGCGGACCACGGCGGCGCTGCTGCGCCACGCGGTGCCCGGTGACTCGACCGATCCCGCCCCGCGCCTTGGCCAGCTCGATGAGCTCTGGCGCGACTGCCCGGTGGTGGCAGTGGAGTCAATGGGCTCGACACCGCCCTGCCGATCTACTATTCGCCCCGACACGGGATTGACGTCGGCCACACCCCATCGGCGGCGCCGACCTGCGGTTGGCCTACGTGTATCGACGTCGGGCCGGCACACGTGAACCCACGCGCGTGGCCCAGCGCGCTCGACTGCGACCCGGTCGAGGACCTGCTGCGGCCGGCGGAGGTGAGCGAGAATGCCGCCAGGCTCCGAGGGGACGGACAGCGAAGCGCGAGGCGCTTGCGGCCGCGACAGAATTTGCTGCTGACAGTTTCGACCTGATGGAGACACGCTTCAGCTGCCCCGAGTAGGGCCAGTGAGTCGGCAACCCGCGGATCCATCAGTTGATGCCCGATGTCAGGCCGATGCGAGGTGGCTTTCATCAAGCCAGTCCCGGAGCCCCCGTCGGCGGGGTCTGCGCGTTCGGGCAGCGGGCGTAGGCTTCTCGCTGACGCCGCCAATTCGTAGTGCGCCCACTGGATCGCAGGGAGAGCGATGGGGAACGATACCCAGTCAGCACTTGGCACGACACCCCAATCGCTAGCCGAGGTTCGGGAGATCTTCGGCGAGCGGTTCGTGGCGGCACGCGTCGAGGCCGAGGCGGATGCCCGCGACCTACTCGACAAACGCGCTGGCTCCATGAGCGTCGACGAGGCATTGCAGCTGGGGCGGCTGTTCAACCGGCATGAGAAGACCGGCCAGGTGCGCCTGGACCGGTTTTCGCCCGGCTTCGCCGGGGCCGTGATGAACAAGCTGACCGAAGACATCGACCGGTTCAACCGCGTAGTCGCGGAGCTGTGGTCCTCTCCGGCCGACGAGGCATTGGCGTTGCTCGGCCGCATGTTCACCGACCGTTCGGTGCTGCCCGGTGCAGGCTCGTCGTTGCCGAGCATGCTGCTGTATCTACGCGATCCGGAGCAGTTCGGGGTCTGTATCAATGCCACGATGAAGGGCCTCGCTCACGTATCCGGCAAGACGTTCCGAGCGGACGGTCAGGTCGGCTACGAGCGATTCTGTCAGGCCCTGCGGATGTGGCGTGAACAGTATGGTGTCGCGCCACAAGAAGCGGACGCGGTGCTCACAAACATCATGCGGGCCGCCACCGCACCAAGCGTCGCAGGGCCCGTTGCCAAAACAGCGACGGTTATCGACGTTCCTCCGAGCGGACGACTCACCGTTGAACAGGTGGCAGACCAGTGCTTCCTGCCCGTGGAGCAGATCGACAAATGGGTTGCGGCGCTACACGGACCGATGCGTCAAGCGGTGTTCTTCGGGCCCCCTGGGACCGGGAAGACGTGGGTCGCTTTGAAGCTTGCCCATCACCTCGCGACCTCGCCCGACCATGTCGAACTCGTGCAGTTCCACCCGGCATACTCTTACGAAGACTTCGTCGAAGGCCTGCGGCCCGACTTGGCCGACGGCGGCGCCCTGCGCTACACCCCGCGCGATGGGGTGTTCTTGAAGCTGTGCGAGCGGGCACGCAAGGGCCCACCCGATGACGTGTTCGTGCTCGTCATCGACGAGATGAACCGAGCTGACCTTGCTGCCGTCTTCGGTGAGCTGCTCTTCCTGCTCGAGTACCGGGCTGTCAAACCAGCAGTGCTGCCGTACTCGCAACGGCAGTTCTCGGTGCCGCCCAACGTCATCATCCTCGGGACCATGAACACGGCAGACCGCAGCCTCGCACTCGTTGACTTCGCCCTGCGCCGCAGGTTCAACGCCTTCCACCTGCACCCCAGCGATGACGTTCTCACCAGGTGGTCCAGCGTACGCTCCGACGTGGACGCCGACCTGCTGCTCGGCATGTTCCGGATGATCCGCGACCGAGTTGGTCGCCAGTCACCGGTCAGCCCTGGCCACTCGTACTGGATGGTCGAGCAGATCGACGCCGCAACAGCCGAGACCATCTGGTCCTACCAGCTGTACCCGTACCTGGCAGAGCACTGGTTCGAGCGGCCAGAAGATCTGGACCGGTTGGACGTCGATATCCGCGCCCTCATCGCCGAGCGAAGCTGAATGCTGCACCTGCGCGAATACAAGGTCAGCCGGGTCGCGCTCACCGAGCGGGAAGCCGGCGAACTGGGACGGCTGACCCGCGGCTCGGCGGCCCGACGGGACGAGCCCCGGATCATCCAGCAGATCCTGCCGTCTGGGGAGCCCGGGCTCTATGACGTGCAACCAGGGCCGTACGTTGGACGATTCACGCTCGGTTCCCTGCGCACGGTCGACATCGCCAGCCGCTTTCCATTCGCGGATCTCCGTGAGCTGCTGCAGCTTGCCACACGCCCGCCCGTGCTGCTACGCGACACCGCAGCCGCTGGCAGCGCCGGCCGTGGCCTGGTCGATCTCATCGCCACCGCTTTCGCTCGGGAGACAGAGCGCCTGGTCGGATTTGGCTTAGCCAAGGAGTACCAAGCTCGAACCTTCACCCGATCGCCCTACCCTGGCAGCCCCGATGTGACTACCCACCTCGCCAAGTATCTCGGGCGCCCCGATCGCCTGGTAACCAAGGCCAAGCGCCTGACCCAGGACATTCAGCTCAACCAGACCATCGCCGCCGCGCACCGAGTGCTCCTACAGCAGCACTACCCCGATCAGGCGCTGTCGGCCCGGCTGCGAGCACTCAGCCCATGCCTCGCGTCGATCTCGCAAGTCGCAGACCCTCAACGACTGATGCAGCGCCGCCCGACCTTCATACCGTCGCGATACCAAAAAGCCTACGCGCTGGCATTGCTCGTCCTCGCCGGCCAAACCGTGCTTCCGACCGCCGCCGGTGCCTCCGGCGTCACGGTCCTGTTCAACATGACGAAGGTCTGGGAGACCTACGTCGGCCACTGGCTCGCGAACCAACTACCAGCCGGACACCGAATTTCAGCTCAACACCCCGTGGCGCTCACCGACGACCCACAGCCCATGACCGCGTACGCGGACTTCGTCATCCTCGACGAACAGCACAAGCCCGTGGCGGTGTACGACGCCAAGTACCGGCACTGGCAGGCCAAACCGAAGGCCGACGAGCTCTACCAGCTGAGTACCTACGCCCGCCGACTCCACGTGCAGCGAGCTGCACTGCTCTACCCGGGCCATGAAGGCCAAGGCAGCCACGTCACCGTCGGCGACCTCTGGATCGCCACGATAGGCGTGCCGGTTCTCAGCTCAGCGCTCGCTGCCGCCCAGACTCACGGCGGCTGAGTCAGCTCAAGCGCCACAGCCAACTCCGGCGCAGCACCCGGCCCACACCTCTTCCAAGTGGAGGTCGAAAGCCGCCGCCCGCTCATCCGGCGATTGTGCTACGTCAGGCCGCTCATGGAGGAGGTCGTGCGTGCTGCGATTTACGGACTCGACCACTTCGCCAACGCGGTCTCCCGAACCAGCAGTCCGGGCCGTTCAGGCAACAGCTACATGTCGGAGCCGCTGGCAGCCCGGAGGTCCATGGTCATCATCGGTGCCGGATTGCAGCTGGCACCCCGCGCTTACGCCCACCGCGGCCGGCTCCAACGGGATTGTCCAGAGCAATCACGCCGGTGCGTAGCGGCGCACTCCGTCGACGTCGGCAGCCTTCAGCCGCCCCTGCGCCACCAGCAGGTCGAGGTGGGCGGCCGTCTCGGTGACGGCGAGCATCTGGTTGAACAGGTCCAGGTCGGCGAAGGCACGCTCCCGCCTGGTCCAGGTCAGTTGACCCGCCGCCTCGTAAGCCGTCGTCGCGTCACGCACGACCTCGCACGCCTGGTCGAGTCGCTTCGCGTGATGGTGCAGGAGTTCGTCGACGCGCGCGTGGACACTCGGGCCGACCGGGCCGTGCGCGGGCAGCATCCGCTGGTCGGGCAGAGACCGGACCAACCGCAACGAATCCAGGTAGTCCCCGAGTGGCAGCGCCGCGGCCGCCGCCTCGAAGCCGATGGACGGCGTGATGTGCGGAAGGACGTGGTCGCCGGTGAACATCAGCTCCGCGTCGCGATCGAGGAAGACGACGTGCCCACGGGTGTGTCCAGGGGTCGCCATCACCCGCAGGGTCCTGGTCGGTAGGACGACGTCGGTCCCCCCGGTCAGCCAGTCGTCCGGCGCCGCCCAGTCCGTCGGATCATGCCGCGCCGACTCGGCCCGCGCGCGCAGCGCTTCGACGATCTCGCCCGCACCGCATCGCATCAGCGCCTGCCAGTGTTCGGACATCGGCCGATGACCGGGAGTCGACAGCTCGCGGATAGAGGGTTCCTCGCCCTCGCCGAGGCTCACCGTGGTGCCGAACTCGCGCCGTACGGCCACCGCCATCGCGTAGTGGTCGCGGTGCACGTGCGTCACGAGGAACCGACGTACGTCCGCAAGGCCCGCGCCCAGTGCAGCCAGGGCCGCGTCCAGTGTCTGCCGGGCCGCCGTGATGGCCCAGCCCGAGTCGACCAGCACGAGGCCGTCGTCACCGGCCAGGGCGTACACGTTCACCGATCGCAGACCGTCCTGCGGTAGCGGCAGCGGAATGCGGTACACCCCGGCGGCCACCTCGAACACGCCCGGACGCGTCCAGTCCGACGTCACGTCATCGGGCTCGACCCGCATCGCTGCTGCCCCCACCATTCGCCGTCCTCCATCCAGAGCATGACCGACACGACTGTGTCACTTGCGCTTGCGGATCTCCTCGGCGGCCTGGGGGACGACCTTGAACAGGTCGCCGACCACGCCGTAGTCGGCGAGTTCGAAGATCGGCGCTTCGGCGTCCTTGTTGACCGCTACGATGGTCTTCGAGGTCTGCATGCCGGCCCGGTGCTGGATCGCCCCGGAGATACCCAGCGCGACATACAGCTGCGGAGTGACCGTCTTGCCGGTCTGGCCGACCTGGAACTGGTGCGGGTAGTAGCCGGAGTCGACTGCCGCGCGGGACGCGCCGACCGCGCCGCCGAGCAGGTCGGCGATCTCCTCGACCAGCTTGAAGTTGTCCGCGTTACCGACACCCCGCCCGCCGGACACGACGACCGACGCCTCGGTCAGCTCGGGGCGGGAGCCCTTCTGCTCGGCGACCCGCTCCACGACCTTGGCGAGCTTGTCGGTGTCGGTGACCGACACGGTGAGCTGCTCCACCGCCGGGCTGGCCGCGGCCGGGACCGGGTTCAGCGAGTTCGGCCGGACGGTGACCAGCGGCAGGCCCTTGGTGACCTTCGCCTTCACGATCGTGGACCCGGCGAACGCCACCTGCGTGGCGGTGCCGTCCGCGGCCAGGCCGACCACGTCGGTCAGGATGCCGTTGTCCAGCTTGACCGCCAGGCGGGCGGCGATCTCCTTGCCCTCCTGCGACGAGGCGAGCAGCACCGCCGCCGGCTGCACCCGCGCGACGAGGTCGGCGACCACAGTCGCCTTGGGGGCCACCAGGTAGCCGTCGATCTCCTCACCCTCGGCCACGTAGATCTTCTCCGCCCCGTACTCGCCGAGCTTGGCGCTCAGCGCCTGCGCGGCGCCGGCGCCACCGAGGACGACCGCGCTCGGGGTGCCCAGCTCGCGGGCGAGGGTGAGCATCTCGAGGGTGACCTTCTTGACGCCGAACTCCCGGGTGGCTTCGACGACGACGAGAACCTCAGACATGTCAGCGACCTCTCACACGAACTTCTCGGAGGCGAGGAACTCGACCAGCTTCACGCCGCCCTCGCCCTCGTCGGTGATCTTCTCGCCGCCCGAACGCGGCGGGCGCTTCAAGTGCTCCACCACCGCGCTGGTCGCGCCGTCGAAGCCCACCTCCGCCGGGGCCACGCCCAGGTCGCCCAGGGAGAGCGTCTGCACCGGCTTCTTCTTCGCCGCCATGATGCCCTTGAACGACGGGTACCGCGGCTCGTTGATCGTGTCCCAGACGGAGACCACAGCCGGGGTCGAGGCGGTCACCACCTCGTAGCCCTCCTCAGTCTGCCGCTCCACCGTCAGCGTCGAGCCGTCGACGGTGAGCTTGCGCGCGCCGGTCAGCGCGGCCACACCCAGCCGCTCGGCGATCATGTGCGGCATCACCTGCACCCGCCCGTCGGTCGACTCCGCACCGCACAGAACCAGATCGGCGCCCAACTGACCGAGCGCGGCGGCGAGGACCTTCGAGGTCGCCACCGCGCAGGAACCGTGCAGCGCGCCATCCACCACATGCACGGCCTTGTCCGGGCCCATCGACAGCGCCTTACGGATCGACTCGGTCGCCCGGTCCGGACCCATCGTCAGGATGGTGACCTCACCACCATGCGCTTCCTTGATCTTCAACGCCTCTTCGATGGCGTACTCGTCCATCTCATTGATGACGTTGTTCGCCGAACCGCGGTCGACGGTGTTGTCGTCAGAACGCAGGCTGCGGTCCGCGCCCGAATCAGGCACCTGCTTGACGAGTACGACGATATTCATCGCTTCGATCACCCTTCCTGTCTCGCGGCGTCACGCATGCTCCGGGCGTCCTGGCCACCGAGGGAGTCAATGCCCACCTCGGCATTGTGCGCGTGCGCGACGTGGTGCAGCCCGAACACCGAATCCATTCCGTCCCGCAGGCCCATGAGGTCCTCGGCCTGGTTGACCGCCTTCTTGGTCAGCGCGAGACCCAGACGCGGCATCTGCGCGATCCGTGCGGCGAGCCCCATGACCTCCGCCTCGAGCTCGTCTCTGGCGACCACCCGGTTGACCATGCCGAGCTCGGCGGCGCGCGCCGCCGGCATCCGGTCGCCGGTGAAGAGAAACTCCTTGGCGAAGCGCGGACCCAGCACCCACGGGTGGGCGAAGTACTCGACGCCGGGGATCCCCATGCGGACGACCGGATCGGCGAAGAACGCGTCGTCCGAGGCGACGATCAGGTCGCACGACCAGGCGAGCATGAGGCCCCCGGCGATGCACGCTCCCTGCACCATCGCGATCATCGGCTTGGGCAGCTCACGCCAGCGGCGGCACATCCCGAGGTACACCTCGGACTCCCGGGCGAACCGGCTGTCGGCCCCGGCCTTGCCCACATGGTCCCACCACAGTCCGGCCCGCCTGTCGAACGACGAGTCGATGTCCCGGCCCGGCGTACCGATGTCGTGGCCGGCCGAGAAGTGCTTCCCCGCGCCCGCCAGGACGATGACCTTCACCTCGTCGTCCGCGGCCGCGCGGTAGAACGCGTCGTCGAGCGCGTAGGTCATCGCCGAGTTCTGCGCGTTGCGGTACTCCGGCCGGTTCATCGTCACGACGGCCACCGGCCCCCGCGTCTCGTACCGGACGACCTCCGCCGCCGCCTGCGGGTCCACGCCGCTGGTCTCGCTCATCTGGATCTCCTTCTCACGGGTCGGTGTACGTCGTGCGGGGCCGGCGGTCAGGACGCGGGGCGCACGCCGGTCAGGCCGACACCGAGGTCGTCCAGCAGAGCCGCCCGGTGCCAGGCGGCGCTGCCCCACGACGACTCCAGAGCCCACGACCGCTTGAGGAACAGGTGCAGGTCGTACTCGGTTGTGTAACCGATCGCGCCGTGGCACTGCAGGGCGGCCCGGCCCACGACGTGCGCCGCCTCGGACGCCAGCGCCTTGGCCGTCGCCAGGGCGCGCAGCCGGCCCGGAAGGCCCGCGGCCAGCTCGAACCCGGCCGTCGCCACCACCGGTACGGCGAACTCCAGGTGCAGCAGCGCCGTGGCGAGGTGGTGCTTGACCGCCTGGAAGCTGCCGATCGGCACCCCGAACTGCTCCCGGGTGCGGACGTGCTCGACAGTGAGGTCGAGCATCCGCCGGGACAGCCCGATGAGCTCGGCCGAGGTCGCCAGCACCCCGCGCTCCCAGGCCAGCCGCACCACCTGCGGGTCGTCCACCGCCGCCACGAGCCGCGCGCCTGCGTACCCGGTCAGGTCCAGCGCGACGTCCACCGACGGCGACGTCGAGACCGCCGCGTCGGACACGTCGAGAATCTCGATGCGCCCCGTCCCACCGAAGCCGCCACGCAGCACCAGGTCGACACCGGAACCGAACGCGACATGCCCGGTCTCCGCAGGGTCGGCGCCGACCGTGAGGCCCCCCTCGACGAGCTTCGCCAGCAGGTCCGGAGCGCCCGCGGCGAGCACCGCCGGGGCGACCGCGAGGGTCGCCGTGAGCGGCAGCGGCGCGGCGGCGTACCCGATCTGCGCGAAGACCGACACGAGGTGGTTCTCGTCCAGGCCCAGCCCGCCGTCGTCCTCGGCCACGAGCAGCCCCGCAACGCCGAGACCGGCCAGGCTCTCGGCCAGTGCGGCCACCTGCGCCGATCCGGCTCCGGCGCGTACCGTCTGCGGCGGGCACCGGTCGGTGAGCACCTGACGGACGACCGCCTCCAGCTCCCGCTGCTCGTCACTCGGAGCGAAACGCACGCCTGATCACCTCCTCGGCAGACCGAGCAGGCGCTCGGCGATGATGTTGCGCTGGATCTCGTTGGTGCCCGCGTAGATCGGGCCCGACAGCGAGAACTGGTAGCCGCGGGTCCACGGCCCGTCGACGAGCGCGTCCGGGCCGAGCAGTTCCAGCGCCGTCTCGTGCAACGCGATGTCCAGCTCGGACCAGAAGACCTTGTTGAGGCTCGAACGTGCGCCGGCCGGACGACCCTCGACGATGTCGGTGACCTGAGCCAGCGTGAACTGCTGGTAGGCGTGCGCCTGCATCCACGAGCGCGCCACCCGGTCGCGGAGCAGGTCGGTCGCCGCCTCGCCCCGCTCGCCCGCGAGCGCCACGAGCGCGGCTGCCGCCTTGAGGAAACGCCCCGGTGAGCGCAGCGTCAGTCCCCGCTCCGAGCCGGTCGTCGACATCGCGACCGACCAGCCCTGGTCGACGCCGCCGAGGACCGCCGAGTCCGGTAAGAACGCGTTCTCGAAGAACACGTCGGCGAAGCCCTCGTCACCGTCGAGCCGGTCGAACCCGCGCACCGTCACGCCCGGGGTGTCCAGCGGCACGAGGAAGTACGTCAGTCCGCGGTGCCGCTGCGCCTGCGGATCGGTACGGAACAGCCCGAACAGGTGGGTGCAGAACGCGCCCCGGGTCGACCAGGTCTTCTGCCCGCTCAGGCGCCACCCGCCGGCCTGCTCGTCCCGTACCGCCCGGGAGCTGATCCCGGCCAGGTCGCTGCCCGCGCCCGGCTCGGACCAGCCCTGGGCCCACAGGTCCTGCGCCGCCGCCATCCGCGGCAGCAGCTCGTCCTGCTGCTGCTTCGTGCCGAACTCGAAGATCGTCGGGGCCAGCAGGAAGATGCCGTTCTGCGTCACCCGCTGCGGCGCGCCGGCCCGGTAGTACTCCTCCTCGAAGATGAGCCACTGCCAGATCGAGGCCTCGCGGCCGCCGTACTCCTGCGGCCACGACACGACCGACCACCGGTCCGCGTGCAGTGCCCGCTCCCACTCCAGGTGGGCGGCGAAGCCCGCCGCGGTGTCGCCGGAGGGCAGCGGCTGCCGCGGCACGTTCGCGGTGAGCCAGTCGCGGGCCTCCGCACGGAACTGCTCGTCCTGCTCCGACCAGGTCAGATCCATCTCAATCCCGTCCCGTCCCGGCGGAAACCGTCGGCGGCGTGTCGCGGTAGCGACGCAGTTGCGTGCGCGCCACCGTGCGCAGGTGCACCTCGTCCGGGCCGTCGGCGATGCCGAGGATGCGGGCGCTGGCCCACATCCGGGCGATCGGGAAGTCGTCGGTGACCCCGCCGCCGCCGTGTGCCTGGATCGAACGGTCCAGCACGTTGCGGGCGACCCGGGGCGCGACGACCTTGATCGCGGCGATCTCGGTCGCGGCGCCCTGGATCCCGACCTGGTCGATGAGCCACGCCGCCTTGAGCACGAGCAGGCGCGCCTGCTCGATCTCCATGCGGGACTCGGCGATCCAGTTCCGCACCACGCCCTGGTCGGAGATCGGACCGCCGAACGCCTCGCGGGCCGTCGTCCGGCGCACCATCAGCTCGAGGCCCCGCTCGGCCATGCCGACGCAGCGCATCGCGTGGTGGATGCGGCCCGGGCCGAGGCGGGCCTGGGCGATGGCGAAACCCTCGCCCTCGGCGCCGAGCAGGTTCGTCACCGGCACCCGCACGTCGTCGAACCGGATCTCGCAGTGGCCGTGCTGGTCGTGGTAACCGAAGATCGGCAGCGAGCGCAGAATCGTCACCCCGGGGGTGTCGACCGGTACGAGGATCATGGACTGCTGCCGGTAGACGGCCGCCTGCGGGTCCGTCTTGCCCATCAGCACGAGGATGGCGCAGCGTGGGTCGGCGGCGCCGGTCGTCCACCACTTGCGTCCGTTGATGACGTACTCGTCGCCGTCACGCACGATCGAGGTGGCGATGTTGCGTGCGTCGGAGGAGGCCACGTCCGGCTCGGTCATCGAGAAGCCGGAGCGCATCGTGCCCTCGAGCAACGGGGTCAGCCACCGCTGCTTCTGCTCGGGCGTGCCGAACATGTGCAGCAGCTCCATGTTGCCGGTGTCCGGCGCGGCACAGTTGATCGCCTCGGGGGCCAGGTAGGGCGAGCGTCCGGTCTCCTCGGCCAGGTAGGCGTACTCGACGTTGGTGAGGCCGGACAGGTCGGGCAGGAAGAGGTTCCACAGCCCCAGCGTGCGCGCCGTCGCCTTCAGCTCCTCGACGACCGGCGGCAGGACGTGGGACACCCCGCCGTTCTCGCGGGCCGCGGCGGCGAGCTGGGCGGCGTACACCTTCTCGGCGGGGTAGACGTGCTCGGTCATGAACGTGCGCAACGTCGCGAGCAGTTCGCTCGCGCGCGGGCCGGGGCCGAGGTCCATCCGGGTCAGGTCGGTCGCGTCAGCCACCGTCACTCCTTGCCTGTGCTCGTGCGGAGGGCGATCTTGCCGCGCGCGCCACGGTTCAGCACCGTGCCGAGCGCGCGGGCGGCCTCCTCCAGCGGGAAGACCTCGCTGACGTGCGGCCTCAGCCGGCCGGCGGCGATCCACTCCAGCACCGTCGTCATGTTGGCGGCGTTCGCCGCCGGGTCGCGCCTTGCCCAGGCGCCCCAGAGGACCCCCAGCACCGCGCCCTCGGTGAGCAGCAGCCGGTTCAGCTTGACCTGCGGGATCGTGCCCGCCGCGTAGCCGACGGTGAGGAACCTCCCGGCCCACGCGAGGGCGCGCAGCGCCGCGGTGGCGGCGTCGCCACCGACGGGGTCGTAGACGACGTCGGCGCCGGCGTCGCCGGTCAGCGCGCGCACCGTCGCGGTCAGGTCGTCGTAGCCGATGGCGTGGTCGGCGCCGTGCGTCAGGCACAGCTCACGCTTGTCCTCGCTCGACGCGGCCGCGATCACCGTCGCGCCGAGGGCCTTGCCGATCTGCACGGCGGTGAGGCCGACGCCACCGGAGGCGCCGAGCACGAGCAGCGTCTCGCCGGCGGCGAGGCGGGCCCGGTCGACGAGGCCGTGGTAGGACGTGCCGTAGACCACGGGGATCGTACTCGCCTCGACGAGGTCGACGCCGTCGGGCAACGGGTGGACCATGCGCGCGTCGACGAGCACCTGGGTGGCGTAGCCGCCGATGCCGCAGAAGCCGACGACGCGGGTGCCGACGGGTGGGCCGGTCACCCCGTCGCCGAGCGCCGCGACCGTGCCGGCGACCTCGCAGCCGGGCACGAACGGCAGCTCCGGCTTGGTCTGGTAGGTGCCGGCGACGATGAGGCCGTCGGGAAAGTTCACCCCGGCGCCGGCGACGTCGACGAGCACCTGCCCCGGTCCGGGCTGCGGCTGCGGCCCGTCGGTGACCGTGAGCACCTCGGGACCGCCGAGCTCGCGCACCACCATCGACCGCACGGCTCAGCCCTCGCTGCCCGGGCGCGCCGCCTTGTCGGTGCCGGCGAACTCGTCGCGGATCCGGTCGGCGACTCCGGTGAGGTTGAGCTCGAAGGTGAAGCCCTGCTCGAAGCGGTAGCTGCGGTTGACGTCCCACAGGTCGATGCCGTTGAGCGAGGCCTTGGCGGCGCGGATCACCGTGGGGTCCTTCTCGGCGATGCTGGTCGCGACGGCGAGCGCCGTCGCGCGCAACCGTTCCCGGGGTACGACGCTGTGCACCGAGCCGTACGCGTGCAGCTCCTGGGCGGTGGCGGTGGCCGAGGTGTAGACCATGGCGCGCATCCGGTGCTGGGGCACCATCCGGGACAGGTGGGTGGCCGCGCCGAGGGCGCCGCGGTCCACCTCGGGCAGGCCGAAGGTGGCGTCGTCGGAGGCGACGATGACGTCGGAGTTGCCGACCAGGCCGATGCCGCCGCCGAGGCAGAAGCCGTGGACGGCGGTGACGACCGGGACGGGGCACTCGTAGACGGCCTTGAACGCGGCGTAGCAGCCGCGGTTGGCGCCGAGTAGCGCGGTGAAGCCGTCGGTGTGCTGCATCTCCTTGATGTCGACGCCGGCGTTGAAGCCGCGGCCCTCGGCGCGCAGCAGCACGACCCGCACCGACTCGTCGGCGCCGGCGGCGTCGAGGGCGGCGGCGAGCGCGAACCAGCCGGCCACCGGCAGCGCGTTGACCGGCGGGTTGTCCACGACGATCTCGGCGATCCCGTCGGCGTGCACGGTCGTCGTCACCGACGGGTGGCTCGTGGGGTTCATCCCTGCTCCTCGGTGGTCTCGGGCCGCTCGCCGGCCTCGACGGCGGCGTCGAGGGGCAGGACGAATGTCGCCCACGCGGTGACGGCCTTGTCGCCGCTCTGCCGCCGGCAGGTCAGCTCGACGTCGACGCGGCCCTCACGGCCGTCCTCGCTCTCGAGCACGTAGGTGCGCAGCGGAACGCCGTCGAGGGTGAGGACGTCGCCGGGCCACACCTGGGCCAGGAACCGGATGCGGAAGTCCCGCACGTTGGGGCCGCCGAGCCAGTCGGTGGCGTAGGTGCCGAGCAGGCTGGCCTGCCACATGCCCACCGAGAAGGGGCTGGGGAACCCGGCCGCCTTGGCGAAGACCTCGTCGTGGTGGATCGGGTTCATGTCGCCCGAGGCGCCCTGGTAGCGGACGAAGTCGGTGCGGGTCACCGGGCCGTACGTGCGCGCCGGAGGGGTCGCCGGGACGGGCAGGGCGACCTCGGTCGTACGGGGACCGGCGGTGGCCGTCGTGTCGCTCATGCGGACGCTCCGTCCTGTGCCGCGTCCCCGGTGGCCGGCGGGCGGGCCGTCTCGACACCGGTGAGCTTGGCGCGGGCGACGAGACGCCCGGTCTCGTCGTGGAAGTCGGTGTACATCACGGCGAACGTCATCTCCCCGCCGCGACGCCCCACCTTGGTGTAGATCTCGCCGATGCGCGACTGGCAGGTGAGCCGGGTGCCGGCGCGGGGCGGCTCGCCGAAGAAGGTGTACTGCTGCTCGGCGTGCAGGCCGCGCTGCTGGTCGAGCTCGACCGCGGACCACGGGTTGGAGTCCTCGCCCTGCCAGAAGAACGTCGTGGTGAGGAACGTCGGCTGTACGACCGGGTTCTCCTCCCGCAGGTAGTCCGCGTCAGCCGCGCCGGTGGCCAGCGCGAACTCGCGGATCTTGCCGCGTTCGACGTCGAGCCGGAAGGGGGCGCCGGTGACGCCCTGCGCGTCGGGGTTGGCCACGACGTGCTCCTTTCGTTGGTCCGCTGCGAGCCGGCACGGTCGCCGGCGCGCAGCGGGTGGTCACGGGTGCTGGCTCGAGACGGACACGACCTCGCCGGTCATGTACGACGAGTAGTCACTGGCGAGGAAGACGATCACGTTGGCGATCTCCCACGGCGTCGCGGCCCGGCCGAACGCCTCCTGGGCCGAGAGCTGGGCGAGCAGCTCGTCGCTGGTCACCTTGGCCAGATGGGCGTGCATCGCGATGCTCGGGGACACCGCGTTGACCCGGATGCCGTGCTCGGCGACGTCGAGGGCCGCGCAGCGGGTCAGCGCCATGACTCCGGCCTTGGCCGCGGCGTAGTGCGCCTGCCCCTTCTGGGCGCGCCAGCCGATGACGGAGGCGTTGTTCACGATGACCCCCTTGCCGGCCGGGATCATGTGCCGCAGCACCGACCGGGTCGCCTTGAACGTCGAGGTCAGGGTCACCGACAGGACGGAGTCCCACTGTTCGTCGGTCATGTCCTGCACCGTCGCGGTGCCGCCGAGGCCGGCGTTGTTGACGAGCACGTCGATGCCGCCGAACTCGGCGGCGACGGTGTCCATGAGGTGGTCGAGCTGGGCCTGGTCGGTGACGTCGCAGGGCACCGCGAGCGGCCGGGTCCCGGTGAGGCGCTCGATCTCGTCGGCCGACGCGGCGAGGCGGCGCTCGTGGCGGTCGCTGACGGCGACACGCGCGCCTTCCTCTGCGGCGCGGCGCGCCGTGGCGAAGCCGATGCCGGTGCCGGCCGCGGCGGTGACGAGCACCGAACGCCCGGAGAGCAGCCCGTGGGCCGGGCCGGCCCAGTCGGCGACGTCGGTGTGACCGGTGTCAGACACGGGCGGCCATCTCCTTCGCGATCTCCTCGACGGTCCAGCGGGCACCCTTGTCGATCGTCCAGTCGTAACTCCACGGCGCGCAGCGGCGGATCTCGCCGCCCTTGGCGTAGTACACCTCGCCGGTCACCGGCACGTCGGCGGTGAGCAGCCAGGCGACGAGCGGGGAGACGTTGCCCGGGTGGTAGACGTCGAACACGGCGGGGTCGGCCGGGGCGGCGACCATCTCGCCGACGCCGGGCAGGTCCTGGGTCATCCGGGTACGCGCGACCGGGACGATCGCGTTGACGCGTACGCCGTAGCGGCTGATCTCCTGGGCGAGGATGACGGTGAGGGCGGCGATGCCGGCCTTGCCCGCGCCGTAGTTCGTCTGCCCGACGGCGCCGATGATGCCCGAGGTCGACGAGACGTTGACGATCGAGGCGACCGGCTGGTTGCCGGCCTTGGACTCGGTGCGCCAGTGGTCGGCGAACACCCGGCACGGCGCGAACGTCGCGCGGAGCTGGCCACGGATGACCGCGTCCCAGTCGTCCTCGCTCATGTTGACGAACATCCGGTCCCGCAGGATGCCGGCGTTGTTGACGAGGCCGTCGACGCGTCCGTAGGTGTCGCGGGCGAGCGCGAGCAGCTCGCGGGCGCCCTCGGTGGTGGCGACGTCCGCGGTGCTGGCCACGGCCCGCCCGCCGGCGTTCGTGATCTCGGCGGCGACGGCCTCGACGACAGAGGGGTCGCTGCCGGTGCCGTCGGCGGCGGCGCCGGTGTCGGCGACGACGACCGAGGCGCCTTCGGCGGCGGCGAGCAGGGCGTGCTCACGGCCGAGGCCGCGGCCGGCACCGGTGACGACGACGACGCGTCCCTGCAGTGCTCCCATGACTACTCCTCCTTGTGCCCGGCCGGGGTCGACGCGACCGGCGCGGGCACGCCGAGCCGGTCGAGGGTCCGGGTGGCCTCGTCGATGATGCGGTCGATGAGCTCGGCGACGCTCGGGACGTCGTCGATCAGTCCGACGACCTGGCCGGTGGCCATGACGCCGAGGTCGGTCCTGCCCTCCAGCAGGGCCGACCGGTAGAGCATCGGAGCGTTTGCCGCCATGACGACCTGGCTCCACGTCAGGTCGTGGGCCTTGCGCATGGCCAGGCCCTCGCGGACCATGCCGCCCCACGGCGTGCCGGACAGCTTCTGGAAGGCGAAGGCGTTGCGTACGGCCCGAAGCAGCCGGCCGGCGGCGGAGGTGCGCTCCATCTCGTCAATCGTGCCGGCGCGCAGCACGCGCTGCGGCACACCGTCGACCTGCAGGGTCAGCACGGTGTCGTTGACCGTCTTGGACAGGTAGACGTCCTTCACCGACGGCTGCACCGGCGAGTCGCTGGTGAGCAGGAAGCGGGTGCCCATGGCGACACCCTCGGCGCCGTAGGCGAGCGCGGCGACGAGGCCGCGGCCGTCGAAGAAGCCGCCGGCCCCGATGACCGGGATGTCGACGGCGTCGACGACCTGAGGCAGCAGCAGGCTGGTGGGCACCCCGCCGGTGTGGCCGCCGCCCTCACCACCCTGCACGATGACGGCGTCGGCGCCCCACGCGGCGACCTTCTCGGCGTGGCGGCGCGCGCCGATCGACGGTACGACGACGAGGCCGGCATCCTTGCACCTGGCGATGAGTTCCTGCTTGGGGGCCAGCGCGAAGGACGCGACCTTGACGCCGGCCGAGATGAGCAGGTCGATGCGCTTGACGACGTCCGGCTGGTCGGCACGGATGTTGACGCCGAACGGCGCGTCCGTGCCGGCCTGGATCTGCTCGACGGCCTCCACGAGCTCGTCGTAGGAGAGCAGGCCGGCCGCGAGGATGCCCAGTCCACCGGCGTTGGCCGTCGCGGTGGTCAGACGTACGTCGGAGACGTAGCCCATGCCGGTCTGGACGATCGGGTACCGCACCCCGAACAGGTCGGTCGCCCGGGTACGCAGCGTCGGGTGCATCCCGCGGCCCTGACTCATGCCGGGATCTCGCGGTCGCGCAGCGAGCGGGGGTCGATGACCTCGCGGATGAGGCGCAGCTCCTCGGCGCTCGGCTCGCGGGTGGCCGGGACCTCGCCCTCGACGTGCACGGCACAGCCGGTGGCGGCGTGGAACTCGTCGAGCGTGACGCCGGGGTGCAGGCTGAGCAGCCGCATCGTGCCGTCGGGGCCACCGAAGTCGAGGACCGCGAGGTTGGTGACGACGCGCCGCAGCTCGTGGTGCGCGATCGCGGCCGGGCCGGCGGCCCGGGCGCTGTCGGTGCCGACGCCGGAGATCATGTCGACGGTCCGGACGAAGCTGCGCGTGGAGTGGTTGGGCACCCAGTAGCTGGTCGGGTGGTAGATGCTGTTGCCGGGGGCGCCGCGTACGCCGAGCAGTTGGACCTTGGGCCGGGTGTAGTCGCCGATGGCCGAGATGTTGGTGTTGCCGTGCCCGTCGATCTGGACCGGGATCATCATGACGTGCCGCTTGCCGTGCCAGACGAGGTCGAAGATGGTGCGGAACGGGCTCCAGCCCTCGATGACGACGCCCTCGGTGGCGTGCGGGTCCGCGCCGATCTCCCAGGAGCCGGAGACGAAGTGGGCCTCACCGTCGGTGAGCAGCAGGTCGGGGGCGACGGTGAGCCGGGCGAGGCGGACGCCGATGGCCGGGATCGTGCCGAAGGCGCTGGCGATGGACTCACCGTCGCCGGCGAACGTGTCCGCCACGGCGACCGCGCAGTACTCGGCGCGGGTCACCGGCGCGTCGGCGGTGGTGGCGCTGCCCGTGGGCTGGTCCACGGACTCGGTGGCGGCGCTGCTCATGCGACCTCCTCGGCTCGGGCGGCGACGGCCGCCTGGTAGTCATCTTCGGTACCGGACAGGTACCGCTGCTCGAACTTGGCCCAGGCCTGCGGGTCGCCGGCGGCCTTGACGTACTCGCGCTGGAAGGCCTCGTCGCGCTCGTAGTCGGGGGCGCAGGAGGTGAAGTGCGCGCCGTTCGGGGTCTCGACGACACCGGCGACGAGCTGGCGATTGATCTTGATGGTCGCCGAGTGCCCGGCGGCGCTCAGCTCAGCCGTGGGCACGATCCGCTCGCAGGACATGAAGGCCTGGTCGGCGGCGAGGCAGTAGAGGTCGTCGAAGTACGGGTCGGGCCCGAGGAACTGGCCGTTGCCCTGGGCGTCGGCGCGGTTCATGTGCACGAGGGCCGCGTCGAGGCGCAGCGGCGGCATCGCCACGAGCTGCTCGGTGCCGTACGGGTCCTGGACGAGCTTGAGGTCGGGGTTGTGCTTCAGGACGTCCGACCCGAGCCCGGCGCGGGTCGGCAGGAAGGGCAGGCGGATGCCGGCGGCGTACAGCCCCCACTGGAGCATGCCCTCGTCGTACTCGGCGATCTCGACGGCGCCGTTCTGCCGCGCGGCGCGGAAGTGCGGGTCGAGGGCGATGCTGTCGAGGGAGACGAAACCGAAGACGACCTTCCTGGCCTTGCCGGCGGCGCAGAGCAGCCCGACGTCCGGCCCGCCGTAGCTGACCACGGTCAGGTCCTTGAGGTCGGAACGCAGGATCTCGCGCACGAGGGCCATGGGCTTGCGCCGTGAGCCCCAGCCCCCGACGCCGATGGTCATCCCGGATTCGAGCCGCGACACGACGTCGCGGGCGGTCAGAGTCTTGTCGGCCATGTGTCCCTCATCGTTGCGTCTGTCGGAGCACTGCCCGAGCGGTGGTGAGCAGCGCGAAGGGCGAGTCGCGTGCCGGGCATCCACGGCCGGGTCGCCATGTAGCAAGCGCTTGGTTGGTACACTAACAGCCCCAGGGGAAGGGTCAAGACCCTGCGGCCAAGGAGGGCGGAAGATGGACACCGTGGTGCGCGAGCGCGTCGACGCGGTGGGAGTCGTCAGGATCAATCGGCCGCAGGTGCGCAACGCCCTCGATCCCGACACCCTCCTGGCGATGACCGACGCCCTGCTCCGGTACGACGCGGACCCGGGCGTACGCGCGGTCGTGCTGACCGGCACCGGCGAGTTGTCCTTCAGCGCGGGGATGGACCTGCGCGCCGCGGCCGAGGGGCGCCTGGTCGACGTGGCCCGCAGCCCGCTGACGCTGCTGCGCGGCGGCTACCGCAAGCCGGTCATCGCCGCGGTCAACGGGCCCGCCGTCGGCGGCGGCTTCGAACTCGCCCTCGCCTGCGACCTCGTCGTCGCGGCCGAGCACGCCTACTTCGCGCTGCCCGAGGTGGGGCGCGGCATCGCCGCCACCGAGGGCGGCACCGACCTGCCGCGTCGCCTGCCGGTCGCCGTGGCGCTGGAACTCGGACTGACCGCCGAACCGCTTGCCGCGGCCCGGGCCCATGAGCTGGGGCTGGTCAACGCCGTGGTCCCCGCCGACGAGGTCCTGCCGCGCGCGCTGCAGCTGGGCGCCCGGATCGCGACCCACTCCCCCGCCGCGGTGCGGGCGACCAAGCGGCTCATGCACCTGAGCCTGGACCCCCGCGTGGGCGATCTCGCCGCGGTCAACCGGCTCGCGACCCTCGAACTGCTCGCCGGCCCGGACGCGGCCGAGGGCGCGGCCGCGTTCGTCGCCAAGCGCGCGCCGCGATGGGCGGACGCGCCCTGAGCGCTCAGGGACGCGCCGCCGCGATCTGCGCACGCGTCCACGCGACCGAACGGGTCAGCGCCGGCTCGGCGCCCTCGGCCTCGACGGCCGGGCCGAGCAACTCGACGTCGACGACGCCGGTGTAGCCGGCCCGCAGCACGCTCGCCAGCAGACCGGCCATCGGCAGGTCGCCGTCCCCGGGCACCCACCGGTTCGGGAAGGTCGAGGTGCCGACCCGGAAGTCGGACACCTGCAGAATCTCGACCTGACCGACCCGGTCGCGGATCAGCTCCGTCAGGCCCCGCTCCTGCCAGCAGCAGTAGAGGTCGAGGCAGATGCCGATGCCGCAGAGGTCGGCCAGGGCGACGGCGTCGCGCGCGGTGTGGGTGAAGCTGAGGTCGCACTTGACCGGCAGCGTGTTCTCCACAGCGAGGCGTACCCCGTGTTCGCGGGCGGTGGCCACGACCGGAGCGATCCGCTCGGCGAACCGGCCGGCCGCCTCCTCCCACGTCAGGTGCGCCGACGGGCCCGAGGTGAGGTAGACGAGGTCGGCCCCGAGCCGTCCGGCGTCCACGACGCCCTGCTGCAACGCCGCGACCTGCTGCGCCCAGCCCGGCTCGTCGTCCGGGTGGGCGGTGAAGCTGTGCACGAGGTAGCCGAGCCGTACGTCGTGCCGGGCGAGCAGGTCGCCGAGAGCGGCCACGCCGAAGGAGGCGACCTTGCTGCGCTGCAGGCCGACGAGGTCGGCACCGGTACGCCGGTACATCGCGACCTCCTCGGGCAGGGCCCAGGACATCGCGGCCATGCCGCTGACGCAGACCGGGTTGGTCGTGGCGGACATCGGGCTCCTGTCGGCTCGGCGGTCGTCCGGAGGGTCGGACGTCGGGTCGGTCTCGGACGTCGGGTCGGCCTCGGACGTCGGGTCGGCCTCGGACGTCGGGTCAGTCGAGGTATTCGATGCGCGCCCGGCGTACCCCGAGGGGCGCCAGGTGCGGTCGCAGCCGCGCCGTGACGGCCTCGGCGATGCGCTCCGGGGTCCACGCCGTGTGCCGCAGCACGGGCTCGGCGAGCGCCGGGTGGGTCGTCAGCATGAGTTCGGGACCGTAGGAGCGCAGCACCTGGCCGGTCAGTTCGGCGCTGAGGTCGGAGAGCAGGTAGAGCAGCAGCGGCACGTTGGCCTCGGGCGCGACACCCGCGTTCTGCCCGCTCGGTACGCCGCGGAACCGCTCGAGCACCTCGGCCATCCGGGTCTGGGCGTTCGGGGAGATCGCGTTGACGCGGATCCCGGCCTCGGCGAGTTCGGCCGCCCAGGCGTAGGTGAGCGTGGCGATCGCGGCCTTCGTCGCCCCGTACACGGCCGTCTCGGCACGGCCCATCTGCTCGCCCGAGGTGACGTTGACCAGGACCCCGTGCCCCTGGGCGCGCATCGCCGCGATGGCGGCGTCGCCCCAGGCGACGGCGCCGAGCACGTTGACCTCGAGCATCCGGCGCACAGTGGCCTCGGACTCGGCGCCGGCGCGGGCCATGGCGAAGACGCCGGCGTTGTTGACGAGGCCGTCGAGCCTGCCGTGCTCGGCGAGGCAGTCACGCACGAGGTCGTGCGCGCTCGCCCAGTCCGCGACGTCGGCGACCCTGATCGAGCCCCGGCCGTCCGCCGCGGCGATCTGCCCGCTGAGCCGTTCGAGTCCGTCCGCGTCGACGTCGACCGCGACCACGTGGCCTCCGGCCGCGGCGATGCCGCGCGCGTACGCCGCCCCCAGCCCGCCGGCGGCGCCGGTGACGAGGACGACACGGCCGGCGAGCAGGCCGGCTGCCCGGTCGGGCCGGGCGGCGGGCGGACGCCCGGACGGGACGGCGGGAATCGGGTCGGGCATCGGGCAGCCCCTCTCGGCTGATCGGGATCCGCAGCGCGGGCTCCGGGCACCGAACGAGCGCTTGGTTGGCCGCCACCCTAGGCATTGCGAGCACCCCGGTCAAGGGAGGCTGGCTTTATCATGCTGAAGGCATCGAAGTGATATAAAGCAAGCGCTTGACCAACACATTGCTCGAGGAACCGGGAGCACCCATATGTCGACGACCCAGGACCGACGCTCGGTCATCCTCGACAACGCCGCCCACCTTTTCGCAGCCAAAGGAATCGATGCCACGACCGTCCGCGAGATCGCCGATTCGGTCGGGATCCTCTCCGGCAGCCTGTACCACCACTTCAAGTCCAAGGACGAGATGGTCAACGCGATCATCTCGGACTACCTGACCGACCTGACCTACCGCTACGGCGAAGTCCTGGCGTCCGAGGAGAAGCCGGCGACCCAGTTGCGCAAGCTCGTCACCAGTTCGCTGGCCAACATCGAGGCCCACCCGCACGCGACCGAGATCTACCAGAACTCGAGCGGTTACCTGCCCAAGATCGAGGGCTACGAGCACATCCGCGAGGCGGCCGCCACGATCCAGCGGGCCTGGATCCAGGTGCTCGAGGCCGGTATCGCCACTGGCGACTTCCGCAACGACATCCCGGTACGC
Source organism: Micromonospora chalcea (assembly GCF_002926165.1). Lineage (GTDB taxonomy): Bacteria > Actinomycetota > Actinomycetes > Mycobacteriales > Micromonosporaceae > Micromonospora > Micromonospora chalcea. The sequence continues at coordinate 76,811 of NZ_MAGP01000106.1, forward strand.
GTGCTGCACGGCATGCTGCGCGACGCGCTGTGGCTCTCGGTCCGCTGGTTCAAGCCGACCCCGTCGTACTCCATGGCGAACTTCGCCGACGACTTCGTCTCGGTGTTCCTCGACGGCATTCTCGCCCGCGACTGAGCGCGGACAAACCAAGCGCTTGCTAGGTTGGTGCCCGGAAGAGGAGGCGCCCCCATGACGGCAGCAGGTCACGCCCGGACAGGTCCGGCCCCGATCGAGCCCACCCGGCACGCCGGGCTCCCGGCGGGCGTCGACGCCTGGCTCGGCCGCGCGGTGCCCGAGCTGCAGGGCAACCTCCGGCACGAGGTCATCGCCGGAGGGCGCTCCAACTTGACCTACCGGACCACCGACGCGGCCGGCCACGTCGTCGTGCTGCGCCGTCCACCGCTCGGAAACCACCCGGCCACCGCGCACGACGTCCTGCGCGAGGCGCGAATCCTGCGCGGGCTGCACGGCCACCTCCCGGTGCCCCGGGTGCTCGCGGTCGAGGAGACGGGCGAGGTGGCCGGCGCGCCCCTCGTCGTACTCGAGCACCTCGACGGCGTGATCCTGCGCAGCCCCGCCGACGTCGAGCGGCTCACCACCGAGGCCGACCGCGCGCTCATCGGCCCCACGCTCGTCGACGCTCTCGTGGCCCTGCACCGACTCGCCCCGGAGGTCATCGGACTGGGCGGCCTGGCCCGCCGCCGTGACTACCTCCCCCGGCAACTCGGACGCTGGCACGAGAACTGGCAGCGGAGCAGGATCCGCGACCTGCCCGACCTGCAGACCGCGCACGAGCACCTGGTGGCCGCGGCGCCCGGGCAGTCCCGCTCGGGGATCGTGCACGGCGACTTCCGCCTGGACAACTGCATGCTCGACTCGCGATGGCGGGTCCAGGGCGTACTCGACTGGGAACTCACCACCGTCGGCGACCCGTTGGCCGACGTCGGCCAGTTGCTCGTCTACTGGGCGCAGGCCGGCGACACGGCCCGCGCGCTGCACGACCCGGCCACGGTCCGGCCCGGCTTCTCGACCCGGGACGAACTGCTCTCCCGGTACTGCCTCGCCACCGGCACCGACCCGGGGCGGATCGACTACTTCGTCGCCTACAACTGGTGGAAGACCGCGTGCATCCTCGAGGGCGTGTACACCAGGGTCACGCAGGGCGCGATGAGCGGCGGCGACCGCACCGCGGCCTCGTTCGCCGAGCAGGCGGCCGCCGTCGCCGGCCGGGCGGCGGCCCTCGCGGCGGCGCTGCCCCGGCACTGATCCGCGCCCGGCCGTACCCACTCGGCGTGGTGGCGTGAGCCGGCTGTCGACGTCCCCGGTTCGACCGGGGACGTCGACACACCCGCCTAGGAGAGCCGCTCGATGACCATCGCCATGCCCTGGCCACCGGCCGTGCACATGGTCTCGAGGCCGAACTGGCCGTCCCGCGCCCGCAGCCCGTTGATGAGCGTCGTCGTCATCCGCGCTCCGGTCTGACCGAACGGGTGGCCCAGGGCGATCGCGCCGCCGTGCACGTTGACCCGCTCGGGGTTGGCCTTGAGGTCCGAGATGGAGGGGACGACCTGAGCGGCGAACGCCTCGTTGAGCTCGACGAGATCGATGTCGGCCATCGAGAGCCCGGCCAGCGCGAGGGCCCGCCTCGACGCCTCGACCGGGCCGAGACCCATGATCTCCGGCGAGATCGCCGAGACACCGGTGGACAGGATCCGGGCCAGCGGCGTGACGCCGAGTTCGGCGGCCTTGCGGCTGGACATGATGATGAGGGCGGCCGCGCCGTCGTTGAGCGGGCAGCAGTTGCCCGCGGTCACCGTACCGTCGGGCCGGAAGGCCGGTTTGAGGCCGGACAGCGACTCGGCCGTCACTCCGGCGCGAGGGCTGTCGTCGGTGGCCACGACGGTGCCGTCGGCGAGGGTCACCGGCGTGATGTCGGTGGCGAAGAAGCCCGACTCGATCGCGGCCTGGGCCCGCTGCTGGCTCGTGGCGGCCCACTCGTCCTGCTCGGCGCGGCTCACACCGCGGTGGCTCGCGACGTTCTCGGCGGTCTCGCCCATCGCGATGTAGACGTCGGGCAGTTCATTCGCGTCGCGTGGGTCGGTCCACGGGCCGGCGCCACCCCGTCCGCGGGTGGCGGTGCGCTCCCCCGCCGCGGCGAAGATCGGGTTCTTCGTGTCCGGCATGCCGTCGGACTTGCCGGCGGCGAAGCGCGAGACGGCCTCGACCCCGGCGGAGACGAGCACGTCGGCCTCACCGGAGCGGATGGCGTGCAGCGCCATCCGGGTCGTCTGCAGGCTCGACGCGCAGTACCGCTGCACCGTCGTCCCGGGAACCCGGTCGAGCCCGAGTTCGACAGCGACGACGCGCGCGAGGCCCCAGCCCTGCTCGCCGGCCGGCTGCGCGCAGCCGAGCATGAGGTCGTCGATCTGGGTCGGGTCGAGCGCCGGCACCTGGGCCAGGGCCGCCTGGACCATCTGGGTGGCCAGGTCGTCGGCCCGCATCGAGGCCAACGACCCCTTGAAGGCCCGGCCGATCGGCGAGCGCGCCGCGGCGACGATGACTGCGTCCTGCATTGGTGTCCTCCGGTTCTCGGGCTGGCGCCCGTGACGGCGGTGCCGTCGGTGTCAGGTCTGGTCGGGGCGTCGGGCCTGCCGGCGAGCAGGGCACCGGGGCCGGTGCGCCCGCACGAAGCGCAACGCCGGGCTCACCCGGTGAGCTTGAACTTCTGGATCTTTCCGCTCGCGGTTCGTGGCAGCGCCGCAACGACGGTGAAGCTGCGCGGGCGCTTGAAGTTGGCCAGCCGCTCCCGGCACCACGCCTCGAGCTCGTCGGCGAGCGCCGACTCGTCACCGGTCCAGGCGGGAACGGTCTGTACGAAGGCGCTGCCGACCTCGCCCATCCGCGCGTCGGGGACCCCGACGACCGCGACGTCGAAGACGGCGGGATGTTCGGACAGCACCCGCTCGACCTCGGCGGGGTAGACGTTGAAGCCCCCGACCATGTAGACGTCCTTGATCCGGTCGGTGATGCGCAGGTAGCCGTCCTCGTCGACCCAGCCGACGTCACCGGTGTGCAGCCAGCCGTCCTCGTCGATGGCCTGCGCCGTGGCGTCCGGGTCCTCGAAGTAGCCCGCCATCACGTTGTAGCCGCGCACGAGGATCTCGCCCGACTCGCCGGCCGGCAGCGGCTGTCCGTCGAGACCGGCGATCCGCAACTCGGTGCCCGGGATCGCCCGCCCGCAGCTGGTCGAGATCCGTTCGAGGCCGGCGTCGGGCGGGCACACGGTAGCGGTGCCGCACGTCTCGGTCAGGCCGTAGGCGGTGATGACATCGCGGAAGCCGAGTTCCTCGCGCATCCGGCGCAGCAGCGGCACCGGCACGATCGTGGCGCCGGTGACGGCCAGGCGTACCGAGCTGAGGTCGTACCTGCCGAGGTCGGGGTGTTCGAGCAGGGAGGTGTAGACGGTGGGCGCGCCGGGGAAGACCGTGACCCGTTCCTGCTCGATGAGACGCAGCACGGTCTCGACGGCGAACACGGCGACCGGGATGATCGTGGCGCGTGTGAGGAGGCAGGCCAGGATGCCGGCCCGCCAGCCGAAGCTGTGGAAGAACGGGTTGACCATGAGATAGCGGTCGCCTCGCCGCAGTCCGACGAGTCGGGCCCACTCCCGGTCGACGCGAAGGTTCGAGGCGTGCGAGACCATCGCGCCCTTGGGGTAGCCGGTGGTGCCGGAGGTGAACAGGATGTCGGACACGTCCTCCGGGGCGAGGGCGGCGATCCGTTCGTCGACGACTCCGGGGTCGACCTGGTCGGCCAGCGCGGTGAAGCCCGCCAGGGACCACACGCCGTGATCGGTCTGCTCGCGGCCGGTGGCGGACAGGTCGACGACGGTACGCACCGAGGGCAGCAGTGGCACGGGGCGGCCGAAGGCCGGTGACGGCCCGTCACCGCGCAGCGCGGCCAGGTAGCGGGTGTCCAGGAAGGCGTCGTCCAGGACGACCATCGTGGCCCGGACCTTGGCGATGACGGACCGTGCCTCCGCACCACGGAAGCGGGTGTTGACGGGGCACAGCACGCCCCCCGCGGCCAGCACGCCGAGGGCGCTGACGACCCAGTCGGCGCTGTTCGGGGCCCAGACGACGACGCGGTCCCCCGGCTCGAGACCGTGCGCGACAGCGGCCCGCGCGAACCGGTTGACGGCCGCGTCGAGCTCGGCGAAGGTCATCCGCACGTCCCCGTCGACGAGGGCCTCCAGCTCGGCGGCGTCCTGCGCGGCCTGCCGCAGCAGGGCGGGGATCGTGGTCAACACGTCACTCACGCACATCTCCTCACGCGGAGCCGGTCACTTGTCGGAAACGAAGCACAGACTACCAACCAAGCGCTTGCTAGACTAGCGGCAGCGACGCCGGCGGCACCGACCGGTGAGGCATCTGAAGGAAGGGAACCCGGTGGCAGAGGCATACATCGTGGACGCCGTCCGCACCCCCGTCACGCGACGCGGTGGCGCGCTCGCCAAGATCCACTCCGCCGATCTGGGAGCCGCCGCGCTCACCAGCCTCATGAGTTCCTCGGGGATCGACCCCGGCGCCGTCGAGGACGTCGTGTTCGGCTGTGTCGACACCATCGGCCCACAGGCCGGTGACATCGCCCGCACCGCCTGGCTCGCCGCCGGCCTCCCGCAGCACGTACCCGGCGTAACAGTGGACCGGCAGTGCGGCTCGAGCCAGCAGGCGGTGCACTTCGCGGCCCAGGCCGTCATGGCCGGAGTCAACGACGTCGTCGTCGCCGGGGGCGTGCAGAACATGAGCGCCATCCCCATCTCGGCCGCGATGCTCACCGGTCAGCAGTACGGCTTCGACGACCCCTTCTCCGGGTCGATCGGCTGGCGCGAGCGCTACGGCGACGAGCAGATCTCCCAGTTCCGCTCGGCCGAGATGATCGCCGAGAAGTGGGGCGTCAGCCGGGAGGACATGGAACGCTTCGCCCTGCGAAGCCACGAGCGGGCCCTGCGGGCCATCGCCGAGGGCCGCTTCAGCCGCGAGATCCGCGCCGTCGGCGACGTCGACACCGACACCTGTCCGCGCGCCGACACGAGCCTGGAGAAGATGGCCGCCCTCGACCCGCTGACCCCCGGCGGCCGGGTCACCGCCGCCGTGGCGAGCCAGATCTGCGACGGCGCGGCGGCGCTGCTCGTCATGAGCGAGCGGGCAGTGGCCGAGCACGGGGTGACGCCGCGCGCCCGGATCCACCACCTGTCGGTACGCGCCGACGACCCGGTGCTGATGCTCACCGCCCCGATCCCCGCCACCGCGCACGCGCTCGAACGCACCGGAATGTCGATCGACGACATCGACCTGTTCGAGATCAACGAGGCGTTCGCCTCGGTCGTGCTCGCCTGGCTCCAGGAGACGGGGGCCGACCCGGAGCGGGTCAACGTCAACGGCGGCGCGATCGCCCTGGGCCACCCGCTCGGCGCCACCGGCGCCCGGCTGATGACCACCCTCCTGCACGAGCTCGAACGCACCGGCGGCCGCTACGGCCTGCAGGTGATGTGTGAGGGCGGCGGCCAGGCCAACGTCACGATCATCGAGAGGCTCTGATGACCCACTCCCCCGCGACGCCCGGCGGCGTCGACCTGACCGGCCAGGTCGCCGTCGTCACCGGAGGCACCCGTGGCATCGGCGCCGAGATCACCCGCGCCTTCCTCCGGGCCGGGGCGCGGGTGCTCGTGTGCGGCCGCAGCGAGCCCGAGCAACTGCCCGGGATCGACGGACGCACGCCCGTCTTCGTCCAGTCGGACGTACGCGACCCGGAGCAGGCCAAGGCCCTCGTCGCCGCGGCGGTGGACCGGTTCGGCCGGCTCGACATCCTGGTCAACAACGCCGGTGGCGCACCGAGCGCCGACACCGCGACGGTGTCCCCCCGCTTCGTCTCGGCGGTCGTCACGCTCAACCTGCTCGCCCCGTTCTACGTCGCGCAGCAGGCCAACGAGGTCATGCAGCGTCAGGGCAGCGGGACGATCATCAACATCGGCTCGGTCGCCGGAGCCAACCCGGCCCCGGACACCGCCGCGTACGCCGCGGCCAAGGCGGGCCTGACGATGCTGACCCGGTGCCTCGGGCTCGACTTCGCGCCCGCCGTACGGGTCAACCAGGTGACTGTGGGTCTCGTGCAGACCGAGCTGTCGCATCTCTACTACGGCGACGAGGCGGGGCAGGACCGCGTGGCGCGGACCATCCCCATGCGGCGGATGGCCACCCCGGCCGACATCGCCGCGGCCTGCCTGTTGCTCGTCTCGCCGCTGTCCGCCTACGTCACCGGCACGGAGATCGTCGTCGACGGTGGTGGGGAGATCCCGTCGCGGCACCTGGCCGCCCAGCCGCCCGGCGCCGGTCCGCTCGGCTGAGCGCGCGGGGCATGTACGGCGGAGGGGCCGCACCGGTTCGGTGCGGCCCCTCCGCTCCTGCCTGCCGTGGAGTTCGGCGCCTCGCTCAGAGGCCGGCGAGCGCCGCCACCTCGGCGCGGACCGCCGCCGCAGAGCCGGCCAGCAGCTGGGCCGACTTGCCGCGCTTGAAGAACAGGTGTGCGTGGTGTTCGAAGGTGAACCCGATGCCGCCGTGCAACTGGATCGCCTCGGCCGCGACGGTCATCAGCGTGTCGGCGCACACGAGCTTGGCCAGCGCCGCGTCGTGCGAGCGGGTGGCGGCCCCGGTGCGCAACGTCGTGACGAGGTGGTCGGCGGTGGCCCGCGCCCCGGCGACCGCGACGGCGAGGTCGGCGCAGCGGTGCTTGAGGGCCTGGAACGACCCGATCGGGCGGCCGAACTGCTCCCGCACCTTGAGGTAGTCGACGGTGAGGTCGAGGCAGGCGCGGGCGGCGGCCGCCGACTCCAGCGCGAGCATCGCGCGTACGTGGTCCAGCAACACCCGGGCACCGTCGCCGCCGGGGGCGTCGACCCGGGTGGCGGCGGCCTCGCGCAGGCGCACGGTGCTCAGCCGACGGGTCTGGTCGAGCGTCATGTGCGTCCGCACGTCCACCCCGTCGGCGGCCCGGTCCACCGCGTAGACGCCGAGCTCACCGCCCTCGTTGCGGGCGGTGACGAGAACGACCCGGGCGGCTTCGGCCCCGGGGACGACGGTCTTCGTCCCGGTCAGCGCCCACTCGTCCCCGGCGCCGGTGGCCCGGGTGGCGGTCTGCCCGAGATCCCAGCCCGCGCCGTCCTCGGCGAGCGCGACGGCCAGGGTCAGCTGCTCGTCCACGACGCGTGCCAGCAGGGGCTCGGCGCTCGGGCCGAGGGCGCGGGCGGCGAGGATCGCGGTGAGGCTCGTCGCGAGCGCGCCCGGCACGAGCCGGGCCCCGAGCTCCTCGATGACGGCGGTCGCGGCGGGCACGTCCAGGCCGAGCCCGCCGAGGTGCTCCGGTACGACGAGGCCGAGCAGGCCCAGCTCGGCCGTGAGCAACTCGTGCAGCAGCGGGTCGTAGCCCCGCTCCCCGACCATGACCTCGTGGGTTCGGCGCAGGTCGGCCTGCCCGTCGAGCACCTCGGCCACGGAGGCACGGATCTCGGCGAGGTCCTCGGGCGTTCCGGTCATCGTCCTCACCTCATCGGGGCAGGCCGAGCAGGCGCTCGGCGATGATGTTGCGCTGGATCTCGTTGGAGCCGCCGTAGATCGTGTTGGCGCGGCTGAAGAGGAAGTGGGTCTGGGCGTCGTCCAGCTCGTACCCGGGCCCGGTGAGCAGCGCCCCGGCCCCCTCGACGTCGACCGCGAGCTCACCCAGCGAGCGGTTCCACGTGGCCCACTGGAGCTTGGAGATCGACGCCTCCAGACCGGACAGCCCCTCACCGGCGGACGCGAGCAGCCGCACCGCCGAGTGCCGCATCACCTCGAGCCCGATGTATGCGTCGACGAGGCGGTCACGCAGCGCCGGCTCCTGCCAGGCGCCGTTGGAGCGGGCCCGGGCGATGACGGCGTCGAGGCGCCGGCGGAAGCCGATCTGCTGGCCGAGGGTGGACACGCCCCGCTCGAAGCCCAGCGTGCCCATGGCGACCTTCCAGCCCTCGCCCTCGGCGCCGACACGGTGCTCGACGGCGGCGACGGCCTCGTCGAAGAAGACCTCGTTGAACTCGCTCGTGCCGGTCAGCTGGGTGATCGGGCGCACCGTCACGCCGGGCTGATTCATCGGCACCAGCAGGTAGGACAGGCCCGCGTGGCGGGTCGAGCCGGGATCGGTGCGGCACAGCACGAAGCACCAGTCGGCCAGGTGCGCCAGCGAGGTCCACACCTTTTGCCCGGTGATGACGTAGTGGTCGCCCCGGCGTTCGGCGCGGGTGCGCACCCCGGCGAGGTCCGAGCCCGCGCCGGGCTCGGAGTAGCCCTGGCACCAGATGTCCTCGCCGCTGGTGATGCGGGGCAGGAAGCGGGCCTTCTGCTCCGGCGTGCCGAACGCGAGCAGGGTCGGGCCGAGCAGTTGCTCGGACATGTGCCCGAGCCGGCCGGGCGCGCCGGCGCGGGCGTACTCCTCGTGGAAGATGACCTGCTGGGCGAGGGTCGCGGGGCGACCGCCGTACTCGGTGGGCCAGGAGAGGCCGATCCAGCCGGCCCGGCCCAGGTGGCGCTCCCACTCGCGGCGCAGCTCGTGCGCCTCGTGCTCGCGTCCCTCGCCGCCGGTGCCGACGGCCTCGGCGAACGGTCCGGTGAGGGCCTCCCGGAGCCAGCCGCGGATCTCGGCCCGGAACTGCTCGTCGCTCACCGGCGCACCCATGTCAGGCACCGTAGACGGGGGTCGGCGGCTCGGCGCGGGCGATGAGGTCGGCGACCACGTCGGTGAGCTCCTCCGGTTCCCATCGGCCGCCCTTGTCGGCGGCCAACCCGTGGCGCCAGCCATCGGCGAGCGAGACCTCGCCGCCGGCGACCTCGAAGACGGCGCCGCTGACGGCCCGCGCGGCGTCGGAGCCGAGCCAGACCACGAGCGGGGAGACGTTTGCCGGGTCCATCGCGTCGAAGCCCGTCTCGGGGGCGGCCATCGTCTCGGCGAAGACGGCCTCGGTCATCGGGGTACGGGCCGAGGGGGCGATGGCGTTGACGACGATGCCGTACCGGGCCCACTCGGCGGCCGCGATCTGGGTCAGCGCGGCGATCCCGGCCTTGGCGGCGCCGTAGTTGCCCTGTCCGACGCTGCCCATGAGCCCCGCGCCGGAGGACGTGTTGACCACGCGCGCGGCGACCGGGCGGCCGGCCTTGGCCTCGTCCCGCCAGTAGGCGGCGGCGTGGCGCATCGGGACGAAGTGTCCCTTGAGGTCGACCCGCAGGACCAGGTCCCACTCCTGCTCGCTCATGTTGACAAGCATCCGGTCGCGGTTGATGCCGGCGTTGTTGACGAGGGTGTGCAGCCCGCCGAAGGTCTCGACCGTCTCGCGCACGAGGCGCTCACCGTAGGCCCAGTCGCTGACGTCGCCGGTGCTGACGACCGCGCGACCGCCAAGCGCGCGGATCTCGTCGACGACGGCCTGGGCCGCCGCCCGGCTGCTGTCGATGTCGTTGACGACGACGTTCGCGCCCTGCCGGGCGAATTCGAGGGCGTGGACCCGGCCCAGCCCCTGTCCGGCACCGGTCACGATCACCGTTCGTCCTGCGCAGAAGCCGCTCACGGCACGCCCTTTCACTCGAGGTACGGGAAGAAAACCACACCCGGCACTAGCTATGCAAGCAAGCGCTTGGTAGGGTCCCGGAAACGACAGAAGGATGGCGAAAGACGTGAAAATGTTCTCGGCCCTGCAATTCCGAGACTTCCGCTTCGTACTCCTGACCCTGGTGTTGTCCCAGGCCGGCTACTGGGGCTGCAACATCGCCTTCCAGTCGGTGCTGATCGAGAGCGACGCCACCCCGGCGACGATGGGGGCGCTCTTCTTCTGTCTGCTCGTGCCGTTCACGCTCTTCTCCATCCCGGCCGGGGTGCTGGCCGACGCGGTCGACCGGCGGCGGCTGCAGATCGGCGTGCTCCTGGCGACCACCGTCCTGGCCGGGGTCTGCGCGGCGACGATCGCGGCCAGCATCGTCGCCCTGCCCGTGATGCTCGGGCTCGCCTTCCTCGCCGGCACCGGAATCAGCTTCCTGTCCCCCGTGACCCAGGCACTCGTGGCAAACACCGTCCCGGCCGAGGCGCTCGGCCATGCCGTCCCGATCCAGGCGGCCGGGCTCAACCTCGCCCGCTCGATCGGCCCCGCGGTCGCCGGGCTGATCCTCGTGGCCTGGGGACCGCTGGGCACGTTCGTGATGTACGCGACGCTCACTCTCGCCGCGGCCGCCGCCGCGGTAGCGGTCCGCACCCGGCGCATCCCGCCGGCCGTCCGGGTGGCCCGGGAGAGCCTGGCCACCCAGGTGCGCGCCGGGATCCGGCACGCCCGCGAGCGTCCCCCGGCCGCGCTCTGCCTCGTCATCGTCGCGGTGAACGCGTTCTTCGGGTGCGCCTTCACCACTCAGCTCCCCGTCCGGGCGGCCGCGACCACTGACAACCCGGACCCGGTCTTCCCCGTGCTCGTGGCGCTGACCGGGCTGGGCTCGCTCCTCGGGATCCTCGTCGTGGCCCGCCTGTCCGAGCGCATCGCCACCGTGTGGCACGCCGCTGTCACCCTCGTTCTGCTCGGCCTGAGCAACGCCCTGCTCGGCGCCGCCACGACGGTGCCCGTGCTCGCGGCGGCCGCGCTGCTGTGCGGCACGTTCAGCATCGGCGCCATGGTGACCCTGCAGACGGTGGTCCAGAAGGTCGTCGACGACGCGCAGCGCGGCCGGGTGATGAGCCTCTACTTCCTCGGCTGGGGTGGCATGCCGTTCGGCGCCCTCCTGCTCGGCGGGCTGAGCACGTGGCTCGGCTCCACGACCGCGTTCCTGCTGTACGCCGCCGCATGCCTGGCCACGGCCGCCACCGTGCTCCTGTGGTTGCGCCGCGGACGCGCCGACCCCCTCCCCGCGACCTGACCTCCCCCGGCC
>NZ_MAGP01000107.1 GCF_002926165.1 Micromonospora chalcea
CACCGGGCCCCCATTTCGCCGCCCGCCACCCGTTGGGTCCCCGGTTCGCCACCCGTCGAGCCGCCCGAGACACCACGGGCGTCAGAGGCCCGCCCGCAAACACCCATCGCGTTCCACTCGTCGCCAGATCCAGCCCCGAGTGGAACGCCATGGGTGTCTCAAGGCCCTTATGACACCCATGGTGTTCCACTCGTCGTGAGCGCTGCCTGTGGGTGGCACGCTATGGGTGCCTGACGCGTGGGCGAGCCTTGATGGGGCGCAGGCCGCGCCGGCGCGCCCCCAACCGAGGGCGCACAGTCCACGTGCGGGCGGAGCCGAACGCGTGGGTGAGCTGAGCGCGCGGGCAGCCCGGTGTGCGCAGGCCCAAACGGGTGAGCACACGCCCCGACGCACACACCCGACACACGAGCACACGCCCCGACGCGCCAGCACACGCCCGGCGTGCAGGCCCGAGCGCGCCAGCACACGCCCCGACGTGCAAGCCCGAGCGCGCCAGCACACGCCCGACGTGCAAGCCCGAGCGCGCGGGCGCGGACAGTCAGAGGATGGCGTCCAAGGCGGCCAGGTCCTCGTCGGACGGCTGCCACGTGCCGGCTTCGGCGTTCGCCTTCACCTGGTCGGGAGTGGTGGCGCCGGCGATCACGGACGTCACCGCGGGACGGGCCGCCAGGCCGCCGATGGCCACGTGCAGCATGCTGATGCCGCGCTCGGCCGCGTACGCATCGATCGCCTCGATGACGTCCCAGCGCGCGGCGGCCAGCCGCTCGGCGTACCGGCCGCCGCCGGCCAGCCGGCTACCGGCCGGGGGCGCCTCGCCGCGCTTGTACTTGCCGGTGAGCAGCCCGTTGGCCAGCGGGAAGAACGGCAGCATGCCGAGGCCGAACCGCTCGCACGCCGGGATCACCTCGGCCTCCACCCCGCGTTCCACCAGCGAGTAGTGGTTCTGCGCGGAGATGAACCGGGTACGCCCCTGCGACGACGCGGTCCAGTCGGCGTCGGCGATCTGCCAGCCGGCGAAGTTGGAGTTGCCCAGGTAGCGCACCTTGCCGGCGGTCACCAGGTCGTCGAGCGCGGCGAGCGTCTCGTCGATCGGGGTGCCCGGGTCGGGCTCGTGCATCTGGTACAGGTCGATGTGGTCGGTGCCGAGCCGGCGCAGCGACGCCTCGACGGCGCGGGCGATGTAGCGGCGGGCACCCCGGGCGTCGTGGTCCGGCCCGTTCGCGCCGTGCATGTCCATGCCGAACTTGGTGGCCACCACCACGTCGTCGCGGCGGCCTTTGAGCGCCTGGCCGAGCAGTTCCTCGGAGGCGCCCTGCGGCTCGCCGTAGATGTCGGCGGTGTCGAAGAAGTTGATCCCGGCGTCGAGGGCGGCGTCGACCACCGCCCGGGTGCCGTCGAGGTCGAGTTTGCGGCCGAAGTTGTTGCAGCCGATGCCGACCACTGACACCACGAGCCCGGAGTCGCCCAGCCGGCGATAGGTCATCTCACTCACGAGATCCACCCTATGCCCGCTCCCCGGGGCCCACCCGGGGAGCGGCTCAGGCCACGTCCCAGACCGGTTCCGGCGTCTCCACCACGTCACCGTCGCCCCGGAACAGCACGAACCGGTCGAAGGTACGGGTGAACCACCTGTCGTGGGTGACCGCGACGACAGTTCCCTCGAACGCGGTCAGCCCGGCTTCCAGCGCCTCGGCCGAGGCCAGGTCGAGGTTGTCGGTGGGCTCGTCGAGCAGCAGCAGCGTCGCCCCGGACAGTTCCAGCAGCAGCACCAGGTAGAGGGGCAGCTGACCGCCGGAGAGCGTGCCGAACCGCTGGTCGCCCTGCCCGGCCAGCTCGTACCGGGACAGCGCCGCCATGGCCGCGTGCCGGTCCATGCCGGCCCGGTGCTCGTCGCCGCGCCACAGCACCTCGACCAGCGTCTTCGCCATCAGCTCGGGGCGGTCGTGGGTCTGCGAGAAGTGCCCGGGCCGCACCCGCGCGCCGAGCCGGACCACGCCGCCGTGCGCGACCGGCGCGAGCGCGGCGGCGCCGTCGACCGGGGTGTTGCCCGGCTCCGGGTCGGTGCCGCCGCGGGCCAGCAGGCGCAGGAAGTGCGACTTGCCGGTGCCGTTCGCGCCGAGCACCGCGACCCGGTCGCCGTACCAGAGTTCCAGGTCGAACGGGTACGTCAGGCCGTCCAGCTCCAACTGCTCGGCGATCACCGCGCGCTTGCCGGTCCGTCCGCCGGTCAGGCGCATCCGGATGTCCTGGTCCTTCGGGGGTACGGGCGGCGGCCCGGCCTCCTCGAACTTGCGCAGCCGGGTCTGCGCGGCCTGGTAGCGGGACGCCATCCCGTCGTTGTACGCGGCCTTCTGCTTGTACATCAGCATCAGCTCGCGCAGCTTCTGGTGCTCCTCGTCCCAGCGTTTGCGCAGCTCGTCGAGGCGGGCGTGCCGGGCGACCCGGGCGTCGTGCCAGCTCGCGAAGCCGCCCGGGTGCACCCAGGCGCTGCCGCCCTCCACCGCGACGACCCGGTCGGCGGTCTGGGCCAGCAGTTCCCGGTCGTGTGAGACGTACAGCACGGACTTGGCCGACTCGCGCAGCCGCCCCTCCAGCCAGCGTTTGCCGGGTACGTCGAGGAAGTTGTCCGGCTCGTCGAGCAGCAGCACCTCGTCCGGGCCGCGCAGCAGCAGTTCCAGCGCGAAGCGTTTCTGCTGGCCGCCGGAGAGCGTGCGGACCGGCCGGTCCCGGGCGCTGTCCCACGGCAGGTCCAGCACGATGGTGGCGACGGTGTCGAAGAGGACCTCCGCGTCGTAACCGCCGGTCTCGCCCCAGGCGGCGAGCGCCTCGGCGTACGCGAGCTGGGCCTTGGCGGCGGCGGAGCTGTACTTGCCGCGGACCTCGGCCGCGCGCATGGCCGCCTCGGTCTCGGCGAGCCGCCGCCCGGCGTCGCGCAGCGCGGGCGGGGCGAGGGAGAGCGCCAGATCGGCGAGCGTGGACTCGTCGCCGATCATGCCGATGAACTGCCGCATCACGCCCAGCCCGCCGGAGCGCGCGATCGCGCCGGTCTTCACCGGCAGGTCACCGGCGACCATCCGCAGCAGCGTGGTCTTGCCGGCGCCGTTCGGGCCGACCAGCGCCACCTTGGCACCCTCACCGACCCGGAACGAGACGTCGCTGAACAGCTCACGCCCGTCCGGGAGGATGTGCCCGACCGCTGCCACGTCCACGTATCCCACGCGGGCATCCTGCCCGAGCCGGGCCGCTGGACGACACCGGATTACCGGGTGACGCGCAGCACCCGGTAGCCCTTCTGGCTGGCGTGCCGCTCGACGGACCAGCCCTGCTCTACCAGCCAGCGGTGCAGCGAGTCGCCGCCGAGGTGCCGGGCGACGACGAGCCAGGCCACGCCGTCCGGGGCGAGCCGGGGCAGCCAGCGCCGCAGCAGGCCGTGCAGTTCCGGTTTGCCGATGTGGATGGGCGGGTTGGACCAGATCTGCGTGAAGGTGACGTCGGCCGGCAGCTCGTCGGGCGCGACGGCGCGTACCCGGTCGGCGGCGCCGACCCTTGCCGCGTTGGCGGTGGTGAGGGCGCGGGCCCGCTCGTTGACGTCCACGGCCCAGACGGTGGCCTCCGGCGCGACAGTGGCGAGGACGCAGGTGATCGGGCCGAAGCCGCAGCCGATGTCGAGCAGCGCGCCGGTGACGTCGGCGGCCGGCAGGTCGGCCTTGCGCAGCAGCACGGCGGTGCCGGGGTCGAGCCGGTCGGCGGAGAAGACGCCACCGGCCGAGCCGAGCGTGTAGTCGCGCCCGGCGACTGTGAACTCGACCTCGCGCGGGCGGGCCGGGGCCGAGGGCTCAGCGGTGAAGTAGTGGTCGCCGGTCACGCAGGCATTCTCGCACCGGGCCGGGGCGGTTCCGGCAACGGTGTCAGGGGCGGAGCCGGACGCCACTCCGCCAGAATTTCCCGATATTACCCCTGAAAGGGACAATCAGTCCTACTCTATGCCACATGGTGTACCGGTACGAGTCCGATGAGGACGCCTTCCTGGAGTACCCGAAGCCCGGGTCGGCCCCGCACGGGCCCGCAGCCACGACGCCGCCGCCCGCGGGTCCGTCACGCTCCCGGTTCCCCACGCCGTCGCTGCCCCCGCCGCCGCGCCCGCAACCGGCGCTGCCGCCGGCCGGCGCGGCCGGGCAGGACGACCCCGACGGACAGGCGGTGGCGGACGACACCCGCGCACCTGCTCCGGCGCCACCGGCCCCGGCGCCGACACCGGGACGGCCCGCGCCACCACGGGAGCCGTCCCCGGTGCCGCAGCCCGCGCCACCCATGCCCGCGCCCGTACCGGCGGCGACGAACCGGCCGACAGTGCCGATCCCCGCCAACCCGACCGCCCGCGCCGGCGACGTCTCCGAACTGCCCCGGGCCCGGCGCGCCGACCGCCGCAACGGCGGCAGCCGGTTCTGGCAGGCGCTCGTCGGTGGCGCCGCCGTACTGCTGCTGCTCTCGCTCACCGGGCTCGCCGTCGCGGCGCTGCTGGACGAGCGGACGGCCACGCCGTCCGCCGGCCAGCCGACCCCGCAGCCGAGCGAGTCGAGCACCCCGGCCGGCGGCACCGACCTGGACTCCCGGGACACCGACCAGGCGACGCTCACCGCCAAGGAGGTCTTCCCGACCAAGGACCTGGTGCTCACCGACGGGAAGCCGGCGTACCGGGTGCTCAAGACCCAGGCCAGTACGAAGTGTCAGGTCGCGGCCACCGGCGAGATCGCCGACCTGCTGGTCCGGCTCGGCTGCAACCAGGTCGTGCGGGGCACGCTCCGCTCCCCCGACGGCGACCACCTGATCACCGCCGGTCTGTTCAACCTCACCGACGTGGCCACCGCCCAGCGGGTACGCGACCGCATCCGGCCGCTGCTCGACGCGCGCCAGGGACGGTTCCGTGGCATGGCGGCGGGCGACGACACCGAGGTGGTGGAGATGGCCGCGGCCCGGGTCGCCTGGCAGGTACGCGGACACTACGTCGCCTACTGCCTGGTCACGCGCGCCGACGGGGAACGCATCCCCAGCGACGACGCAGCCGCCCGCGAGATCATGTACGACATGGTCGAGCTGCACCTCAACCGGGCTGTGCTGGACCGTCGTGCGGCGGCCGGAACGGCCGGGCAGCCCGACGCGGAGTCGGCCGGGGACAGCGCCGGTCAGCGGGGCACCGACTGACCTCCGGTCAGCCCTCGGCCACCGGCACCCGCAACCGGCGGGTCAGATCGGCGCGGCGGGCGTACTCGGCCGGGTCGGCCGGGTAGCCCACAGCGACCAGGGCGAGGCCGTGCGCGGGCGCCACTGTCACCTCGCTGGAGCGCTCACGCCGGGTCAGCAGGCCGGCCGGCCACTGCACCGGCCGCCGCCCGTCCCCGGCCACCAGCATCGCCCCGACCAGGCTGCGCACCATGTTCTGGCAGAACGCGTCGGCCTGCACGGTGGCGACCAGGATCCCGTCCGGGTCGCGCCGCCAGTCCAGCCGGGTCACCTCGCGCAGCGTGGTGGCGTTCTCCTTGCGCCGGCAGTACGCGGCGAAGTCGTGCTCGCCCACCAGCCCGGCCGCGGCGGCGTTCAGCGCCGCGAGGTCCAGCGGCTTCGGCCAGGCCAGGGTGTCCCGGCGGCGCAGCGGCTCGGCGCCCCAGGGGGCGTCGGTGACCCGGTACTCGTAGCGCCGGAACGTGGCCGAGAAGCGGGCGTCGAAGTCGGCCGGCACCTCGGTCATGGCGCGTACCCGCACATCCGGCGGGAGGAGCCGGGCCAGCCGGCGCAGCAGCCGCCCCTCGTGCTCCCGCCACACCGCGGCGGGCAGGTCGAGGTGGCAGACCTGCCCGGTGGCGTGCACCCCGGCGTCGGTACGCCCGGCCACCGTCAGGCCGGTCGCCGTGCCCGCGCCGAGCACCAGGTCCAGCGTCTGCATGAGCACGCCGGCCACGGTGCGCCGGGTCGGCTGGGGCGCCCAGCCGGAGAAGTCCGTGCCGTCGTACGAGACGTCCAGCCGCAGCCGGATCCGCTCGTCCACCTCGTACCTCCTGTCGACGGCGACGGGCCCGGCACCCCCGAGGGGATGCCGGGCCCGGTCGAGCCTGATCTCAGGCCTTGTCGTTCTCGGTGGCCTCGTCGCTGTCCTCACGGGCGGCGGCGGTGTCACCCGACGCGGAGACCGGGGCCTCGGCGTCCTGGTCGCCCTCGCTGGAGCGCGGCTTCTCCTCGGCCGGGGCCAGGGCCTCGACCTTGTCCTGCTGCGCGGCCTTGCGGGCGGCGGTCTTCTTGTTCGCCTTCGGCTCGGCGACCTGAAGCTCCTCCACCAGCTCGATGATCGCCATCGGAGCGGCGTCACCCTTGCGCGGACCGGTCTTCACGATCCGGGTGTAGCCACCGTTGCGGTTGGCGTACCGGGGCGCGATCTGGTCGAACAGGGCGTAGACCACGTCCTTGTCCTTGACGACGCCCAGCACCCGGCGACGCGAGGCGAGGTCGCCGCGCTTGGCCTTGGTGATGAGCTGCTCGGCCAGCGGACGCAGCCGCCGGGCCTTCGTCTCGGTGGTCTGGATCTTGCCGTGCTGGAACAGCGCGGTGGCCAGGTTGGCCAGCATCAGCCGCTCGTGCGCGGGGCTGCCGCCGAGGCGGGGGCCCTTGGTGGGCGTGGGCATGCTTGGTGCTCCTCAGGTGTGGCGGCAGCGCGGACTAGAGCTGCTCGGTCTCGCGGTAGTCGTCGGTGTCGTAGTCCGCCTCACCGAAGGCGTCCACGACGTGCGCCGGGTCGAAGTTCGGAGCCGAGTCCTTCAGCCCCAGGCCCATCCCGGCGAGCTTCATCTTGACCTCGTCGATCGACTTCTGGCCGAAGTTGCGGATGTCGAGGAGGTCGGCCTCGGTACGCCCGATGAGCTCACCAACGGAGTTGATGCCCTCGCGCTTGAGGCAGTTGTAGGAGCGGACGGTCAGGTCCAGCTCCTCGATCGGCAGGGCCAGGTCGGCCGCCAGCTGGGCGTCCTGCGGGGACGGCCCGATGTCGATGCCCTCAGCGGTCTCGTCCAGCTCACGGGCGAGCCCGAACAGCTCCACCAGCGTCGAGCCGGCCGAGGCCAGCGCGGTACGCGGGCCCATCGACGGCTTGGTCTCGACGTCGATGATCAGCCGGTCGAAGTCGGTCCGCTGCTCGACACGGGTCGCCTCGACCCGGTACGTCACCTTGAGCACCGGCGAGTAGATCGAGTCGACCGGGATCCGGCCGATCTCGGCGCCCGCCTGCTTGTTCTGCGCCGCGGTGACGTAGCCGCGACCCCGCTCGACGGTCAGCTCCATGTCGAGCCGGCCCTTGCCGTTGAGGGTGGCGAGCTTCAGGTCCGGGTTGTGCACCGAGACACCGGCCGGGGGCTGGATGTCGCCGGCGGTCACGTCGCCCGGGCCCTGCTTGCGCAGGTACATGCTGACCGGCTCGTCGTGCTCGGAGCTGACGCACAGCTCCTTGATGTTCATGACGAGCTCGACCACGTCCTCCTTGACCCCGGGGATCGTGGTGAACTCGTGCAGCACACCGTCGATCTTGATCGAGGTGACCGCCGCACCGGGGATGGAGGACAGCAGCGTACGCCGCAGCGAGTTGCCCAGCGTGTAGCCGAAGCCGGGCTCCAGCGGCTCGATGGTGAACCGGGAGCGGGTCTCGTTGATCGACTCTTCGGAGAGAGACGGTCGCTGGCTGATGAGCATCTTTTCTCTTCTCTTCCGGGGCGCCCGCTATTTGACGCCCGCGACACAACTGTTCCGGTGGCCCGCCCCGGAGGACGGGCCACCGCAACGAGCCCTTACTTGGAGTAGAGCTCGACGATCAGCTGCTCCTGGACCTGGGTGTCGATCACCTGGCGGGCCGGGAGCGAGTGCACGAGGATCTTCAGCTGGCTCGGGATCGCCTCCAGCCACGCCGGAACGGTCCGCGAGCCGGCCTCACCCTGCGCCACGAGGAACGGGGTGAGCTCCTTGCTCTTGGCACGCACCTCGACGATGTCGTGCTCCTTGACCCGGTACGACGGGATGTCGACCTTCTTGCCGTTCACCGTGAAGTGGCCGTGCTTGACCAGCTGGCGGGCCATGTCCCGGGACTTGGCGTAGCCGGCCCGGTAGACCACGTTGTCCAGCCGCGACTCGAGGATCTGCAGCAGGACCTCGCCGGTCTTGGCCTCCTTGCTCACGGCCTCTTCGTAGTAGCCGCGGAACTGCTTCTCCAGCACGCCGTAGACACGACGGGCCTTCTGCTTCTCACGAAGCTGGAGCAGGTACTCCGTCTCCTTCGTGCGGCCGCGGCCGTGCTGCCCGGGCGGGAACGGCCGGGACTCGAACGGGCACTTCGGGCCATCGCACTTGCTGCCCTTGAGGAACAGCTTCATCTTCTCCCGCCGGCAACGGCGGCAGTCAGCACCGGTGTAACGAGCCATCTCTCTCTAACCTCTCAGACCCGGCGACGCTTCGGCGGACGGCACCCGTTGTGCGGCTGCGGCGTGACGTCGGAGATCTGCCCGACCTCGAGGCCCACTGCCTGCAGCGAACGGATGGCGGTCTCCCGGCCGGAGCCGGGGCCCTTGACGAACACGTCGACCTTGCGCATGCCGTGCTCCATCGCGCGGCGCGCGGCGGCCTCGGCGGCGAGCTGCGCGGCGAACGGAGTCGACTTGCGGGAGCCCTTGAAGCCGACCTGGCCGGAGGAGGCCCAGGAGATGACCGCACCGGTCGGGTCCGTGATGGACACGATGGTGTTGTTGAAGGTGCTCTTGATGTGCGCCTGCCCGTGGGCGACGTTCTTGCGTTCCTTGCGCCGGACCTTCTTGACGGCGGCTCCGGCACGAGCCTTCGGTGGCATAAGTCTGTGCGCTCCTAGTTACTTCTTGCCGGGCTTCTTCTTGCCGGCCACGGTCCGCTTCGGGCCCTTCCGGGTCCGCGCGTTGGTCTTCGTGCGCTGACCACGCACGGGCAGACCGCGGCGGTGCCGGATACCGGCGTAGCAGCCGATCTCGACCTTGCGGCGGATGTCAGCGGCGACCTCGCGGCGCAGGTCGCCTTCAACCTTGTAGTTGCCCTCGATGTGGTTCCGGAGCTCGACGAGCTCCTCGTCCGTGAGGTCCCGAACGCGCTTGTCCGGCGAGATGCCGGTCGCGGCGAGCGTCTCCAGGGCGCGGGTGCGACCGACCCCGAAGATGTAGGTGAGCGCGATCTCCATCCGCTTCTCGCGGGGGAGATCCACGCCGACTAGACGTGCCATGTGCGGGCGTACTCCTCGTGATGTTGTGGCGGAGGTGTGGACCCGTCCCACCCCGCTACCCGACCCTCCCTGTCCTTCCGGCGACGAACGCCGGCGACCGGGACGGGTCGCTGCCCGAGCGGGCCCCGGCCTCCGACCGGGGGTCAACCACGAGGGGGTACGCGCTGCGCGCCCGACCGCGGCTGGGACGAGTTGGTGATGTGTGGGGCGTCAGCCCTGGCGCTGCTTGTGGCGCGGGTCGGTGCAGATGACCATGACCCGGCCGTGCCGGCGGATCACCCGGCACTTGTTGCAGATCCTCTTGACGCTCGGCTTGACCTTCACGGTTGCCTTACTTCCCATCTGGCCCGGAGGCGCGACGCAGCGCGACCCGGACGTCGAAGACGGACACGGGAACGTCCCGGCCGCCGTCAGGCTTACTTGTAGCGGTAGACGATGCGCCCGCGGGTCAGGTCGTACGGCGAGAGTTCGACGACGACCCGGTCCTCCGGCAGGATGCGGATGTAGTGCTGCCGCATCTTGCCGCTGATGTGAGCCAGCACCTTGTGACCGTTCGCGAGCTCCACCCGGAACATGGCGTTCGGCAGGGGCTCGATGACCCGACCCTCGATCTCGATGGCTCCGTCTTTTTTCGGCATGTCCTCCGCTGTCCTGACGTCGGTTACTCCGGACGGCCCACAACGTCTTACACGGGAGAACTGACCAAGATCAGGAAACCCGCGCCAGCCGCGGCTCCGACTCCCACCGAAGCGCAGGGTGGGCATGGCGGAGTGGACGCTGTGCGCCGATCTGAAAGTGTACGCCGACCCGCGCGCGCTCGCCAAACCGACCGGCGGGACCGTCACCCGCAGGGCGTGAATATGACGCAGCTCACGTCTCCGGCAGCTCCCGCTTCGCCCGGCGGCGCGCCTCCCGCTCGACCTGCTTGCGCCGCCGGCGCTCCGCGTCCTTCTCCGGCGCGCCGTGCGCCAGCCCCTGGATCGTCTGGTAGAGCACCACGGCGCCCCACGGGCCGAGCACCCAGATCGGCCAGTAGTCGTCGAACTCGCCCTCACCCAGCTGGGAGACGAACCAGATCGCGGTGAGGATCAGGGCCACCTTCAGCCAGGGCCCCCACACCCCCAGCAGCCAGACGCTGCGCGTGCTCACGGCCGCCTGGTCCCGATCAACCGCCGGGCTCTTCCCGGCCGTGCGCGGAGCCGGCAGCGAAGTCTCCGCCGGCCGGGAACCGGGCAGGTCGGTCAGCAGCTCGTCCAGCTCGCCGTAGGTCTTCGCCCCGTACGCCCGGCGCAGCCGCTCGTCGTACTCGTTCAGGTCGAGCCGGCCCTCGTTCAGCGCCGCCCGGAGACGATCCGCGGTGGCCTCCCGGTCCGCGTCGGCCGCCCGCATCCGGTTGCGCTCATCCATGGGAGCAAGCATGTCATCCGGCCGCCAGGCCCGCAGCACGGCGCCCGGGAAGGGCGTGCGCCCGCTCAGACCGCCGGAGAGTCGACAGACGTCTGCCGGGCGGTCACCAGGTCGCCCAGGCGACCCCGTCCGCCGTCCTCGGCGGTCAGCACCCACACGCCGTCGTCCAGCAGCGCCATCGAGTGCTCCACGTGCACCGCCATGGAGCCGTCCCGGGTCACCACGGTCCAGCCGTCGGCCAGCTCGACCGTACGCGGCGAACCCATGGTGATCATCGGCTCGATGGCGAGCGCCAGGCCCGGCACCAGACGCGGCCCCTTGCCGGGGCGCCCGTGGTTGAGCACATGCGGGTCCTGGTGCATCTCGGTGCCGATGCCGTGACCGCCGTAGCCGTCGACGATGCCGTACCGGCCGCCCTTGCGGACCGCGCTCTCGACCGCGTGGGAGATGTCGGTGAGCCGGCCCTTGCCCGAGGCCGCCCCGCGCGCCGCCGCCGCGATCCCGGCCCACATCGCGTCCTCGGCCACCGCCGTCATCCTCAGCAGCGCCGGGTCGACCTCGCCGACCGGCACCGTGACGGCCGCGTCGCCGTGCCAGCCGTCCAGCACCGCGCCGCAGTCGATCGAGATCAGGTCACCCTCGCGCAGCACCTGCTGGGGCGACGGGATGGCGTGCACCACCTGCTGGTTGACCGAGGAGCAGATCGACGCCGGGAAGCCGTGGTAGCCCTTGAAGGACGGCACCGCGCCGGCCTCGCGGATCGTCGACTCGGCGATCGCGTCCAGGTCTGCCGTCGACACGCCCGGCGCCACCGCTTCCCGCATCCGGCGCAGGGCACGGGCGACGACCAGACCGGCGGCCCGCATCAGCTCGATCTGCTCGGGGGTCTTCAGCTGGATGTCCAGCTGGTGACGGCGCATGGTGGTGGTTACCTTTCGTCGCGCGTACGCGGAGCAGCGGGGCACGTCGCACGTACCCCGCTGTTCGCACTCTATCCGCCGGGTGGCGGGTGGGACCTCAGCCGCCGTACGAGCGCAGCGCGTCGATGGCGCGGACGGTGACGTCCTCCACCGGACCGGTCGCGTCGATGCCGACCAGCTTGCCCTGGGCGCCGTAGTAGTCGACCAGCGGCGCGGTCTTCTCGGCGTACTCGCGCAGCCGGGCGGCGATGGTCTCCGGCTTGTCGTCGTCCCGCTGGAACAGCTCCGCGCCGCAGCGGTCGCAGATGCCCTCCCGGCTGGTCGCGTCGAACTCGACGTGCCAGATCTTGCCGCAGCCCCGGCAGGTGCGCCGGCCGGACAGCCGCCGGATCACCTCGTCGTCGTCGACGACCAGTTCCAGGACCAGGTCCAGCGCGGTGCCGAGGTCGGCGAGGAGCTTGTCCAGCGCGGCGGCCTGCGGCGTGGTCCGCGGGAAGCCGTCGAGCAGGAAGCCCTCGCTCGCGTCCGGCTCGGCGAGCCGGTCACGCACCATGTTGATGGTGACCTCGTCCGGGACCAGCTTGCCGGCGTCCATGTACCGCTTGGCCTCGACTCCCAGGGGCGTGCCCTGGGAGACGTTCGCCCGGAAGATGTCACCGGTCGAGATCTTCGGCACCGAGAGGTGAGCGGCGATGAACTCCGCCTGTGTGCCTTTGCCCGCGCCCGGCGGGCCAACCAGAACGAGTCGCATCTACCGCAGGAACCCTTCGTAGTTCCGCTGCATGAGTTGGCTTTCGATCTGCTTCACGGTCTCCAGACCGACGCCAACCATGATCAGCACAGCGGTGCCGCCGAACGGGAAGTTCTGGAACTGCTGGTTGTCCAGCCAGATGAAGAAGAAGTTCGGCAGGATCGCGACGATGCCCAGGTAGAGCGCGCCCGGCAGGGTGATCCGGCTGAGGATGAAGTCGAGGTACTCGGCGGTCGGCTTGCCGGGGCGGATACCCGGCACGAAGCCGCCGTACTTCTTCATGTTGTCCGCGACCTCGGTCGGGTTGAACGTGATCGACACGTAGAAGTACGTGAAGAAGATGATCAGCAGGAAGTAGATCGCGATGTGCTCCGGCGCGCTCGCCTTCACGATGTGGTTCTGGATCCACGCCTGGACCTTGCCCGGGTCGTTCTGATCGAAGAACTGGAGCGCGAGCTGCGGCAGGTAGAGCAGCGACGAGGCGAAGATGACCGGGATGACGCCGGCCTGGTTCACCTTCAGCGGGATGTAGGTCGACGTGCCGCCGTACATCCGCCGGCCGATCATGCGCTTGGCGTACTGCACCGGGATGCGGCGCTGCGCCTGCTCGATGAACGTGACAGCGGTGATGACCACCAGCACCAGGGCGATGACGAGGAGGAACATCCCCCAGCCCTTGGTGGTCTTGATCTTCCAGCCCTCACTGGGGAGCCGGGCCGCGATCGAGGTGAAGATCAGCACGGACATGCCGTTGCCGACGCCCCGGTCGGTGATCAGCTCGCCGAGCCACATCACCACGCCGGTGCCGGCGGTCATGGTCATGACCAGGATCGTCAGCGTCAGCCAGTCCGGGATGCCGGTGCCGCGGGGCACGATCGGGAACTGGTCGCACTGATTGTTGAACAGCTGCCCGGAGCGGGCCAGCGCCACGAACGCCGAGGCCTGCAGAACGCCCAGACCCAGCGTCAGGTAGCGGGTGTACTGCGTGATCTTGGCCTGCCCGGCCTGGCCCTCCTTTCGGAGCTGCTCCAGGCGCGGGATCACCACCGTCAGCAGCTGCAGGATGATCGACGCGGTGATGTAGGGCATGATGCCCAGCGCGAAGACCGAGAGCTGGAGCAGCGCGCCACCGGAGAAGAGATCCAGCAGGTTGAGCACGCCGGTGCTGCCACCCTGGATGGTGTCGAGACACTTCTGCACGTTGCCGTACGAGACGCCTGGGCTGGGCATCGTGGCGCCCAGCCGGTAGACCGCGATGATGCCTACTGTGAACAGCAGCTTCTTGCGCAGGTCAGGCGTACGGAACGCACTGAGAAAGGCGGACAGCAACTTCTTCCTCCTGCGCGACGCGGGCCGCCGGTGACGAATCCTGGCGGGGCGGGGTGGTGTGGCCGGGCGGCGTGCCCGGATTCCATGGCTGGGAACGGACTCTAACAGTCCGATCCCCCTCCGGGCAGATGTGCCCGGCTACATAAAACGAATCCGATGTTACCCGGCGCACACGTGGCCGGTAGACCATGGCGCCCGCCCAGTTGCGAACAACTGAGCGGGCGCCATGAACATCGCCTTACAGCTCGGTGACCGAGCCACCGGCGGCGGTGATCTTCTCCTTGGCCGACGCGCTGAACGCGTGCGCCGAGACCTGGAGAGACACGCCACCGAGGTCGCCGGTGCCGAGCACCTTGACCGGGTGACCCTTGCGGACCGCGCCGGCCTCGACCAGCTCGACCGGGCCGACCTGGCCGCCGTTCGGGAACAGCTCGGCCAGCCGGTCCAGGTTGACCACCTGGAACACGACCTTGAACTTGTTCTTGAAGCCCTTCATCTTCGGCAGGCGCATGTGGATGGGCATCTGCCCACCCTCGAACGCCGGCGAGATGTTCTTCCGGGCCTTCGAACCCTTGGTACCGCGACCGGCGGTCTTGCCCTTCGAGCCCTCACCGCGACCCACGCGGGTCTTGTCGGTCTTGGCACCCGGAGCCGGACGCAGGTGGTGCACCTTGATCGTCATTACTCGACCTCCTCGACCTTCACGAGGTGGTTGACCGTGAAGATCATGCCGCGGATCTCCGGCCGGTCCTCCTTGACCACCACGTCGTTGATCCGCTTGAGACCGAGCGAACGCAGCGAGTCACGCTGGTTCTTCTTGGTCCCGATCTCGGACCGGACCTGGGTGACCTTCAGGCGTGCCATCAGGACGCCACCCCCGCCCGCGACGCCAGCATGGCGGCCGGCGCGACGTCCTCGACCGGCAGACCACGACGGGCCGCGACCTGCTCCGGGGACTCGAGCCCCTTCAGGGCCGCCACCGTGGCGTGCACGATGTTGATCGGGTTGGACGAGCCGAGGCTCTTGGAGAGCACGTCGTGGATGCCCGCGCACTCCAGCACGGCACGCACCGGACCACCGGCGATGACACCCGTACCGGCGGAGGCCGGCTTGAGCAGCACCACACCGGCCGCGTCCTCGCCCGTGACCGGGTGCGGGATCGACTGACCGATCCGCGGCACCTTGAAGAAGTGCTTCTTGGCCTCCTCGACACCCTTGGCGATCGCCGCGGGCACCTCCTTGGCCTTTCCGTAGCCCACACCGACGGTGCCGTCGCCGTCGCCCACGATCACCAGGGCGGTGAAGCTGAAGCGACGACCACCCTTCACGACCTTGGCGACGCGGTTGATCGCGACGACCCGCTCGAGGTGCGGGGTCTTCTCGACGGGCGCGTTTCCGCGGCCGCCCTCACGGCGGTTGTCGCGGCGACCACCCTCGTTGCCACCGGACCCGCCGCCACGGCGCTGTTGACCTGGCATCAGCAGCCTTCCTTCTCTCTCGTGACGGGGTTTCTAGAACTCGAGCCCGGCTTCGCGGGCGGCGTCGGCAAGCGCGGCGACACGCCCCGCGTACCGGTTGCCACCGCGGTCGAAGACGACCTTCGAGACGCCGGCGGCCTTGGCGCGCTCGGCGAGCAGGGCGCCGACCTTGCCGGCCAGGGCGCTCTTGTCGCCCTCGGCGCCGCGCAGCGAGGCGTCCATGGTCGAGGCCGACGCCAGGGTGTGACCCTTGGTGTCGTCCACGACCTGGGCCACCATGTGCCGCAGGGAGCGGGTGACGACGAGGCGGGGACGCTCGGCGGTGCCGCTGACGTTCTTGCGGACCCGGAAGTGCCGACGCGCACGCCCGACGGCACGCTTGGCGGCGACGCCGCGGCGGCGCTTGAGCAGCGTGGCGCTCACTTCTTACCTGCCTTTCTCACGGCCTCACGGCCGGCGGACGACCTCGCCCGGGTGTTGATGGCCGCGGTCACTTCTTGCCCGCCTTACCAGCCTTGCGGCGGATGACCTCGCCCTGGTACTTCACGCCCTTGCCCTTGTAGGGCTCCGGCGGGCGGATCTTCCGGATGTTGGCGGCGACCTCACCGACCTGCTGCTTGTCGATGCCGGCCACGTGGAACAGCGTCGGCTTCTCGACCGTGAAGGTGATGCCCTCCGGCGCCGGCACGAGGACCGGGTGCGAGAACCCGAGCGCGAACTCCAGGTCCTTGCCCTTGGCGGTCACGCGGTAACCGGTGCCGGCGATCTCCAGGCTCTTGCGGTAGCCCTCGGTCACGCCGACGATCATGTTGGCCACCAGCGTCCGGCTCAGGCCGTGCAGCTCCTTGGCCTTGCGCTCGTCGTTGGGCCGGTTGACGTGCAGCTCGCCGTCCTCGCCCCGCTCCGCCGTGATCGGCTCGGCCAGCACGTGGCTCAGTTCGCCCTTGGGGCCCTTGACCTTGACGGTCCGGCCGTCGATCGTGATGTCGACGCCGGCAGGCACCGGGATCGACTTACGTCCAATACGCGACATTTCTACCTGTCTCCCGTTACCAGACGAAGGCGAGGACTTCCCCGCCAACGCTCCGCTTGCGGGCCTGCCGGTCGGTGAGCAGCCCCTGGGACGTCGAAATGATCGCCACGCCCAGCCCGCCGAGCACCCGCGGGAGCCCGTCCGACTTGGCGTACACCCGGAGACCGGGCTTGGACACGCGCTTGATGCCGGCCAGGCTCCGCTCGCGGTTCTGGCCGTACTTCAGCTCGACGACCAGTCGCTTGCCGACGGCGCCCTCCTCGGGCTCCTCGACCGACCAGGTGGCGATGTAACCCTCGGCCTTGAGGACCTCGGCGATGTTCGCCTTGATCTTCGAGTAGGGCATCGTCACCCGGTCGTGGTACGCCTGGTTGGCGTTACGCAGACGCGTGAGCATGTCTGCGATCGGGTCGGTCATCGTCATGAAAACTCGTCAACCTTTCTCGCCGGGGTTCCCCGGGCCAGGCCCGGGGCCTACGGCGAAGAGACAGTTCAGCTGACGCGCCGGAGCGCGCCGGGCTATTACCAGGAAGCCTTGGACACGCCGGGCAGCTCACCGCGGTGGGCCATCTCCCGGATGCACACCCGGCAGAGACCGAACTTGCGGTAGACCGCCTTCGGACGCCCGCACCGCTGGCAGCGGGTGTACGCGCGAACCGAGAACTTCGGCTTCGCGGCCGCCTTGAGGATCAGCGCCTTCTTGGCCATCTCAGTTCTCCTTGAACGGGAAGCCCAGGAGCTTGAGCAGCGCCCGGCCCTCGTCGTCGGTCGTGGCGGTCGTGACCACCGTGATGTCCATGCCCCGCTGGCGATCGATCTTGTCCTGATCGATCTCGTGGAACACCGACTGCTCGGTCAGGCCGAACGTGTAGTTGCCGTGCCCGTCGAGCTTGCGCCCGTCCAGGCCGCGGAAGTCGCGGATACGCGGCAGCGCGATCGAGAGCAGCCGGTCCAGGAACTCCCACATCCGGTCGCCACGGAGGGTGACCTTCGCGCCGATCGGCATGCCCTCGCGGAGCTTGAACTGCGCGATGGACTTGGTGGCCCGCCGGACCTGCGGCTTCTGGCCGGTGATGGTGGCCAGGTCGCGAACGGCCCCGTCGATCAGCTTGGCGTCGCGAGCAGCCTCGCCGACACCCATGTTGACGACGATCTTGACCAGCCGCGGCACCTGCATCGGGTTGGCGAACTCGAACTGCTTCTGCAGCTCGGCCACCACCTCGTTGCGGTACCGCTCCTTGAGGCGCGGCAGGGTCTTGGTTTCGGTAGCCGTGGTCATCAGAGGTCCTTACCGGTGCTACGCGCGATGCGGACCTTCTGGCCGTTGTCGTCGATCCGGTAGCCGACGCGGGTCGGCTTGCCGTCGGAGTCCAGGACCATCACGTTCGAGACGTGGATCGGGGCCTCCTGGGTGACGATGCCACCGGTCTTGGCGCCACGCTGGGTGGTGCTGATACGGGTGTGCTTCTTGACCCGGTTCACGCCCTCGACCAGGACCTTGTCCTGCCGCGGGTAGGCCGCGATGACCTTGCCCTTGGCACCCTTGTCCTTGCCGGCGATGACGACGACCGTGTCGCCCTTCTTGACCTTCACGGTCACAACACCTCCGGCGCGAGAGAGATGATCTTCATGAACCGCTTGTCCCGCAGCTCCCGGCCGACCGGGCCGAAGATACGGGTACCGCGCGGGTCCCCACCGTCCTTGATGATGACGGCGGCGTTCTCGTCGAAGCGGATGTACGACCCGTCCGGCCGCCGCTTCTCCTTGGCGGTCCGAACGACGACAGCCTTGACGACGTCGCCCTTCTTCACACCGGCACCGGGGATCGCGTCCTTGACGGTCGCCACGATGACGTCGCCGATGCTCGCGTAGCGCCGACCGGAGCCGCCGAGCACCCGGATGCACAGGATCTCCCGGGCACCCGTGTTGTCGGCGACGCGCAGTCGCGACTCCTGCTGAATCACGTCTATCTCCTATGTCTGCCGGTTCTCCGGCCGCTCGGGGCGGCCGGAGCCTGGCGGAACCTGCGCCCGACCGAGACCCGGCCGAGCTCGAGCCTTCGCTACTTGGCCTTCTCGAGGATCTCCACGAGCCGCCAGCGCTTGGTGGCGGACAGCGGCCGGGTCTCCATGATCAGGACCCGGTCGCCGATGCCGGCCGAGTTCTGCTCGTCGTGCACCTTCAGCTTGCTCGTACGGCGCATGATCTTGCCGTACAGCGCGTGCTTGACGCGGTCCTCGACCTCGACCACGACGGTCTTGTCCATCTTGTCGCTGACCACGAGGCCCTCGCGAACCTTGCGGCGGGCCCGCGCGGGGGCGGTGGTGTTCTCACTCATGATGCAGTCACCTCAGTCGGCGCGGCCGAGAGACCCAGCTCACGCTCACGCATGATCGTGTAGATCCGGGCGATCTCCCGACGGATGACCTGCAGCCGCCGGTTGTTGTCCAGCTGCCCGGTTGCGGCCTGCACGCGGAGGTTGAACAGCTCCGCCTTAGCCTCGCGCAACTTCGTGACCAGCTCCTCCTCGGAGAGCTCACGCAGCTCGGAGGGCTTGACGCCCGCTGCCATCAGGATTCACCCACTTCGCGCGTAACAATGCGGCACTTCATCGGGAGCTTGTGGATCGCGCGACGCATCGCCTCTCGCGCGATCTGCTCGTTGGGGAAGGACATCTCGAAGAGGACCCGCCCCGGCTTCACGTTGGCGACCCACCACTCGGGCGAACCCTTACCGGAACCCATCCGGGTCTCGGCCGGCTTCTTGGTGAGGGCCTGGTCCGGGAAGATCGTGATCCAGACCTTGCCGCCACGCTTGATGTGACGGGTCATCGCGATACGCGCCGACTCGATCTGGCGGTTGGTCACGTACGCCGGCTCGAGAGCCTGGATCCCGAACTCGCCGAACACCACCCGGTTACCACCCTTGGACGCGCCGCTGCGGTCCGGGTGGTGCGGCTTGCGGAAGCCCTTCGGGGGCTTGCGCGGCATCAGCATCTGTCAGCCCTCCTGCTGCGTTTCTGCCGGCTGGTTACCGACCGGAGCCGAGGCGGCTGCGGCGACA
Source organism: Micromonospora chalcea (assembly GCF_002926165.1). Taxonomy (GTDB): domain Bacteria; phylum Actinomycetota; class Actinomycetes; order Mycobacteriales; family Micromonosporaceae; genus Micromonospora; species Micromonospora chalcea. Next base: position 19,256 of record NZ_MAGP01000107.1, read on the forward strand.
GCGCTGCTGTCGACCGGCTCACCGGCCGGCGTCTCCGCCTGCTGCGCGATGGTGGTCGCGGCAGCCCGGCCGGCCTCGGTGCCACCGGCGGTCGTACCGGACGAGCCCGAGCGGCCACGGCGCGGCCGGTCCGGCCGGTCGCCACGGTCGCGGCGCGGGCCGCGCGACGGGGCGTCCATGGCGGGGGCCTCGCGGCCCGGGACGGCGTCGCCCTTGTAGATCCAGACCTTCACGCCGATCCGGCCGAAGGTGGTACGGGCCTCGAAGAAGCCGTACTCGATGTTGGCCCGCAGCGTGTGCAGCGGAACCCGGCCCTCGCGGTAGAACTCGGTCCGGCTCATCTCGGCGCCGCCGAGACGGCCCGAGACCTGAACCCGGATGCCCTTGCAGGCGGGGTTCTTCATCGCGGACTGCATCGCCTTGCGCATGGCCCGACGGAAGCTGACCCGGCTGGACAGCTGCTCGGCAACGCCCTGGGCGACCAGCTGCGCGTCCGACTCGGGGTTCTTGACCTCGATGATGTTCAGCTGGACCTGCTTGCCGGTGAGCTTCTCCAGCTCGCCGCGGATCCGGTCGGCCTCCGCACCCTTACGGCCGATGACGATGCCCGGCCGGGCGGTGTGGATGTCGACGCGGACCCGGTCCCGGGTGCGCTCGATGTCGACCTTGGAGATGCCCGCGCGCTCGAGGCCCTTGGACATCATGCGGCGGATCTTGACGTCCTCGCCGATGTAGTCCTTGTAGAGCTTGTCCGCGAACCAGCGGGACTTCCAGTCGGTCGAGATGCCGAGCCGGAACCCGGTCGGGTGAACCTTCTGACCCATTACTCGGCACCCTCCGTCGTGCTCTGCTCCTCGGCGGCCGGCTTGGCCGGAGCGGCCTTCTTCGCCGACTTCTTCGGCGCGGCCGGCGCGACCGCCTCGACCGCCACGGTGATGTGGCAGGTGCGCTTGCGGATCCGGTACGCCCGGCCCTGCGCACGCGGCCGGAACCGCTTCATGGTCGGGCCCTCGTCGACGAACGCCTCACTGACGAGCAGCGCGTCGGGGTCCAGCCGCTCGTTGTTCTCCGCGTTGGCGATCGCGCTCGCGAGCACCTTGTACACCTGCTCGCTCGCAGCCTGCGGCGCGAACTGCAGCACCGTGAGCGCCTCCTTCGCGGGCAGGCCGCGGACGAGGTTGACCACCCGGCGCGCCTTCATCGGCGAGATGCGCACGTGCCGCGCAACCGCCCGCGCGCCCGGAAGCACCGGAGCGTCGCCCTTTCCTGGCATCGCTGTAACCCCTTGTTCCTCTATCCGTATGCCCGCGGCGTCAGCGCCGGCGGCTCTTCCGGTCGTCCTTCTCGTGACCCTTGAACGTGCGGGTCAGCGCGAACTCGCCGAGCTTGTGCCCGACCATGGCCTCGGTCACGAAGACCGGGACGTGCTTGCGTCCGTCGTGCACGGCGATCGTGTGACCCAGCATCTCCGGGATGATCGTCGAGCGGCGCGACCAGGTCTTGATCACGTTCTTCGAGCCCTTGTCGTTCTGCGTCTCCACCTTCTTGAGCAGGTGGTCGTCGACGAACGGGCCCTTCTTCAGGCTGCGAGGCATGTCTTATCTCCCTCAGCCGCGCTTACGCGTGGCGTAGCGGCGGCGGACGATCAGCCGGTCGCTCGGCTGGCCCTTACGACGGGTGCGGCCCTCGGGCTTACCCTGCGGGTTGACCGGGTGGCGACCACCGGAGGTCTTACCCTCACCACCACCGTGCGGGTGGTCGACCGGGTTCATCGCGACACCACGGACGGTCGGGCGCTTGCCCTTCCACCGCATACGGCCGGCCTTGCCCCAGTTGATGTTCGACTGGTCGGCGTTGCCGATCTCGCCGATGCTGGCGCGGCAGCGCACGTCCACACGCCGGATCTCACCGGACGGCATACGCAGGGTCGCGTACGCGCCCTCACGGCCGAGCAGCTGGATGCCGACGCCGGCCGAGCGGGCCAGCTTGGCGCCGCCACCCGGACGCAGCTCCACGTTGTGGATGGTGGTACCGACCGGGATGTTGCGCAGCGGCAGGTTGTTGCCCGGCTTGATGTCGGCGCCCGGACCGGACTCGACGCGGTCGCCCTGCTTCAGGTCCTTCGGCGCGATGATGTAGCGCTTCTCGCCGTCGGCGTAGTGCAGCAGCGCGATGCGCGCGGTGCGGTTCGGGTCGTACTCGATGTGGGCGACCTTCGCCGGCACGCCGTCCTTGTCGACCCGCTTGAAGTCGATCAGACGGTACTGGCGCTTGTGACCGCCGCCGTGGTGCCGCGTGGTGATCCGGCCGTGGGCGTTGCGTCCGCCCTTCTTCGGCAGCGGAGCCAGCAGCGACTTCTCGGGCGTCGACCGGGTGATCTCGGCGAAGTCGGCAACGCTCGAGCCACGCCGGCCCGGCGTCGTCGGCTTGTACTTACGGATAGCCATTGTCTACACCCCTCAGCTGACCGGGCCGCCGAAGGCCTCGATACGGTCACCGTCAGCCAGCTTCACCATCGCGCGCTTGGTGTCCTTGCGCTTGCCGAACCCGGTACGGGTCCGCTTGCGCTTGCCCTCGCGGTTGAGCGTGTTGACCGTCAGGACGCGGACGTTGAAGATCTGCTGGATAGCGATCTTGATCTCGGTCTTGTTGGCGTCCGGGTGCACCAGGAAGGTGTACCAGTTGCGGTTCAGCTCGCTGTAGCTCTTCTCCGAGACGACCGGCGCGACGATGACGTCACGCGGATCGGCGATCGTGCTCACTTGCCATCCTCCTCGGTGGTCTCGGCGGGAACGCCCAGGAACTCGTCCAGGGCCTCCTTGGTGAAGACCACGTCGTCGGCCACCAGCACGTCGTAGGTGTTGAGCTGGCCGGCCTCGATCAGGTGCACCCGGCTGTCCCGCGCGTTGCGCAGGTTCCGCAGCGACACCCAGTTCAGCTCGTCGGTGCTGCTCAGCACGACCAGGACCCGACGGGCCTGGGTCAGCTTGGTCAGCGTGGCCAGGGCCGCCTTGGTGGACGGCTTCTCGCCCGAGACGAACGCCTCGACGACGTGCACCTGGCCGGCGCGGGCCCGGTCGGAGAGGGCGCCACGCAGGGCGGCGGCCTTCATCTTCTTCGGGGTGCGCTGGCTGTAGTCGCGCGGCACCGGGCCGTGGACCACGCCACCGCCGGCGAACTGCGGCGCGCGGGTCGAGCCCTGGCGGGCACGACCGGTGCCCTTCTGCTTGTACGGCTTCTTGCCTCCACCGGAGACCTCGCCGCGGGTCTTCGTCTTGTGCGTGCCCTGGCGGGCCGCCGCGAGCTGGGCCACCACGACCTGGTGCATCAGGGCGATGTTGGCCTGCGCGTCGAAGATGTCGGCCGGCAGCTCCACGGAGCCGCTCTTGGCGCCTTCGACGTTGATCACGTCAACGGTGGTCACTTGGCCGCACCGCCCTTCTTCACCTTCGCCTTGGCCGCGGTGCGGACCAGGACCAGCGCGCCCTTCGGGCCAGGGATGGCGCCGCGGACGAGCAGGAGGTTGTTCTCGGTGTCGACCGCCTGGACGGTCAGGTTCTGGACGGTGTAGCGCACGCCACCCATCCGGCCCGCCATCCGGGTGCCCTTGAAGACGCGACCCGGGGTCGCGCAGGCGCCGATCGAGCCGGGCGAGCGGTGCTTGCGCTCGACACCGTGGCTGGCGCGCAGACCGTGGAAGCCGTGCCGCTTCATCGGGCCGGCGTAGCCCTTGCCCTTGGTCTTGCCGGTCACGTCGATCACGGCGCCGGCCGGGAACTCCTCGACCGTGACCTCCTGGCCGGGCGCGTAGTCCGCGGCGTCGGAGGTGCGCAGCTCGACGATGTGCCGGCGCGGCGCGACGTCCGCCTTGGCGTAGTGCCCGGCGATCGGCTTCTTGACCTTGCGCGGGTCGATGACCCCGTACGCCAGCTGGACCGCGGAGTAGCCGTCCTTGTCGGCGCTACGAACCTGGCTCACGACGCACGGGCCGGCCTGAACCACGGTCACGGGCACAACCTTGTTGTTGTCCCAGACCTGGGTCATGCCGAGCTTGGCGCCCAGGATCCCCTTGACTTGCCTGTCCATTTGTCCGGTCCCTACAGCTTGATCTCGATGTCGACGCCAGCCGGCAGGTCGAGGCGCATGAGCGAGTCGACCGTCTTCGGGGTCGGGTCGATGATGTCGATCAGACGCTTGTGCGTACGCATCTCGAAGTGCTCGCGCGAGTCCTTGTACTTGTGCGGCGAGCGGATGACGCAGAAACGGTTGATCTCCGTGGGCAGCGGCACCGGGCCAGCGACCTGCGCCCCGGTACGCGTCACCGTCTCGACGATCTTCCGAGCCGAGGAGTCGACGACCTCGTGGTCATAGGCCTTGAGCCGGATGCGGATCTTCTGTCCCGCCATGGTGGCTTCTGTTCCTTCTCTCGATGCCGCTGTGTTGCGGGCGCCTGTACCGGCTGGCACAGGCCCACTTCCGCCGACCCCCGCGGTCGGGCGTGTCGCGCCCGTGGGCCAGGCTCCGCCCCGGGACTCCGGAGCGATTCTCTGACCACGCGGTGGGTCATGGCGCCGATCGCGGGGGCCGCGACCTGGACGCCGCGCGAGGGTGGTTGACCGCCGATGGCGATCAACCACCCTACGCGAGACAGTCTGACTCCCGGAGGTCCAGCGTCAACCGGACGCAGGCGACCGACTGTCGTTACGCAACCTGACTAGTATGCCGCACGACCGGCGGCGACGCTAATCGGGGTTACCCAGCTCACTTGATGATCTTGGTGACGCGACCCGCGCCGACCGTACGACCACCCTCGCGGATCGCGAACTTCAGGTTCTCCTCCATGGCGATGGGCTGGATCAGCTTCACCGTCATCGAGGTGTTGTCGCCCGGCATGACCATCTCGGTGCCCTCGGGCAGCGTGACGACGCCGGTGACGTCCGTGGTCCGGAAGTAGAACTGCGGGCGGTAGTTCTGGAAGAACGGGGTGTGCCGGCCGCCCTCCTCCTTGGAGAGGATGTAGACCGTCGCCTCGAACTCCGTGTGCGGGGTCGTGGTGCCCGGCTTGATGACGACCATGCCGCGCTCGACGTCCTCGCGCTTGATGCCGCGCAGCAGCAGACCGACGTTCTCACCCGCGCGGGCCTCGTCGAGCAGCTTGCGGAACATCTCGATGCCGGTGCAGGTGGTCTTCATCGACTTCTCACGGATGCCGACGATCTCCACCTCCTCGTTCGGCTTGAGGATGCCGCGCTCGGCGCGACCGGTCACCACGGTGCCGCGACCGGTGATCGTGAAGACGTCCTCGATGGGCATGAGGAACGGCTTCTCGGTCTCGCGCTCCGGCTGCGGGATCGCGGTGTCCACGGCGTTCATCAGGTCCAGGAGCTTCCCGGTCCACTCCGGGTCACCCTCCAGGGCCTTCAGCGCCGAGACCCGGACGACCGGCAGGTCGTCACCCGGGTACTCCTGCGAGGAGAGCAGCTCACGGACCTCGAGCTCGACGAGCTCCAGGAGCTCCTCGTCGTCGACCATGTCGCTCTTGTTGAGCGCCACGACGATGTACGGCACACCGACCTGACGGGCCAGCAGCACGTGCTCGCGGGTCTGCGGCATCGGGCCGTCGGTCGCCGCCACCACCAGGATCGCGCCGTCCATCTGCGCGGCACCGGTGATCATGTTCTTGATGTAGTCGGCGTGACCGGGGCAGTCGACGTGCGCGTAGTGACGCGCCTCGGTCTGGTACTCGACGTGCGCGATGGAGATCGTGATGCCGCGGGCCTTCTCCTCCGGCGCCTTGTCGATCTCGTCGAACGGCGTGTACGGGTTCAGGTCCGGGTACTGGTCGTGCAGGACCTTGGTGATGGCCGCCGTCAGCGTCGTCTTACCGTGGTCGATGTGACCAATGGTGCCGATGTTGACGTGCGGCTTAGTCCGCTCGAACTTCGCCTTCGCCACTGGTGTCCTCCTGTGGACTTTCTTGGTTCGTTCGCCCCGGCGCGCCGTTCGGCGCTTAGGACTCTGTCGACAGCCTTTCCGGCCGGAAGGCCGGAGAGCTTTTGTGGGTTCTGCGGCGATGAAGCCTACAGGCCCGGTCTCACGCAATCCGATCGAGGTGGCCGCGGGCGGGAGAACCCTCCCGCGACCGCCCTCGTGTCATCGGATCAGCCGAGGGTGAGTGTCACTCACCCGTCGCCTTGGCGATGATCTCCTTGGCCACCGAGTTCGGAACCTCGGCGTAGGAGTCGAACTGCATGCTGTAGCTAGCCCGGCCCTGGGTCTTCGACCGCAGGTCGCCGACGTAGCCGAACATCTCCGACAGCGGCACCAGGGCCCGGACGACGCGAGCGCCGCTGCGCTCCTCCATCGCCTGGATGATGCCACGCCGGGAGTTGAGGTCGCCGATGACGTCACCCATGTTCTCCTCAGGAGTGGTGACTTCAACGGCCATCATCGGCTCGAGGAGAGCGGGGTCGGCCTTGCGGGCCGCCTCCTTCATCGCCATCGAGCCGGCGATCTTGAACGCCATTTCCGACGAGTCGACCTCGTGGTACTGGCCGTCCACCAGGGTGAGCTTGACGCCCACCAGGGGGAAGCCGGCGAGGATGCCGTACTGCATGGCGTCCTGCGCGCCCGCGTCCACCGAGGGGATGAACTCCCGGGGGATGCGGCCACCGGTCACGGCGTTGGCGAACTCGTAGGTCGGGGCCTCGTTGCCGAGCGGCAGCGGCTCCACGCTGATGATCACGCGGGCGTACTGGCCGGAGCCACCGGTCTGCTTCTTGTGGGTGTACTCGACCTTCTCCACCGCGCGGCGGATGGTCTCGCGGTACGCCACCTGCGGCTTACCGATGTTCGCCTCGACGTTGAACTCGCGGCGCATCCGGTCGACCAGGATGTCCAGGTGCAGCTCGCCCATGCCGGAGATGACCGTCTGACCGGTCTGGTCGTCCAGCTTGACGCGGAAGGTCGGGTCCTCCTCGGCCAGCCGCTGGATGGCGGTGCTGAGCTTCTCCTGGTCGGCCTTGGTCTTCGGCTCGATGGCCACCTCGATGACCGGCTCCGGGAAGGTCATCGACTCCAGGATGACCGGGTTCGCCGGGTCGCACAGGGTGTCACCGGTGGTGGTCTGCTTCAGACCCTGCACCGCGATGATGTCGCCGGCCTGGGCGGAGCTGCGCTCCTCCCGCTTGTTGGCGTGCATCTGGTAGATCTTGCCGATCCGCTCCTTGCGGTCCTTGGTGGAGTTGATCACCTGAGAACCGGACTCGAGCGTGCCGGAGTAGATCCGGACGTACGTCAGCTTGCCGAGGTGCTTGTCGGTCTGGATCTTGAAGGCCAGGCCGGAGAACGGCTCGGAGACCGAGGGCTTCCGCTGCAGCGGGGTCTCGCCGTCGGTGGCCGTACCCTCGATCGCCGGGATGTCCAGCGGCGAGGGCAGGTACGCGACGACCGCGTCCAGCATCGGCTGGATGCCCTTGTTCTTGAAGGCGGTACCGGTGAGGACCGGGTTGGCCTTGCCGGCGATGGTGGCCCGGCGGATGGCGGCCTTGATCTCGTCGGCCGAGATCTCCTCGCCCTCGAGGTACTTCTCCATCACCGAGTCGTCGACGTCGGCGAGGGTCTCCATCAGCTTCTCGCGCCACTCCGCGGCGGAGTCGGCGAGGTCGGCCGGGATCTCCTCGACCGCGTAGTCCTCACCCTTCTGGGTCTCGCCGCGCCAGGTGAGCGCACGCATCTCGACCAGGTCGACCACACCGATGAAGTCGGACTCGGCGCCGATCGGGATCTGGAGCACCAGCGGGGTGGCGTTGAGCCGGTCGATCATCATCTGCACGCAGCGGAAGAAGTCGGCGCCGGTCCGGTCGAGCTTGTTGACGAAGCACATCCGGGGGACGTTGTACTTGTCCGCCTGCCGCCAGACGTTCTCCGTCTGGGGCTCCACGCCGGCCACGCCGTCGTAGACCGCGACCGCACCGTCCAGAACCCGCAGCGACCGCTCGACCTCGACCGTGAAGTCGACGTGGCCGGGCGTGTCGATGATCTGGATCGTGTGGCCCTTCCACTCGCACTTGGTGGCGGCGGAAGTGATGGTGATACCGCGCTCCTGCTCCTGCTCCATCCAGTCCATGACGGCGGCGCCCTCGTGGACCTCACCGATCTTGTACGTGATGCCGGTGTAGAACAGGATTCGCTCGGTGGTAGTGGTCTTACCGGCATCGATGTGGGCCATGATGCCGATGTTGCGTACGTTGGCGAGCGCGTCTGCGGCGGCCACTTCAATCCCTACTTATCGTCGTCTCGACACAACTGGTGGCGGTTCCGGCGCCTGCCGGCGCCGGAACCTCAGGTGTTACCAGCGGTAGTGCGCGAAGGCCTTGTTGGACTCGGCCATCTTGTGCGTGTCCTCACGCCGCTTGACGGCGGCGCCGAGGCCGTTGCTCGCGTCCAGCAGCTCGTTCATCAGCCGCTCGACCATGGTCTTCTCGCGCCGGGCCCGGGAGTAGGTCACCAGCCAGCGCAGACCGAGCGTGGTCGCGCGGGACGGCCGGACCTCGACCGGAACCTGGTAGGTGGCGCCACCGACACGGCGGCTGCGCACCTCGAGGGTCGGCTTGACGTTGTCCATCGCGCGCTTGAGCGTGACGACGGGGTCGGTGCCGGACTTCTCGCGGCAGCCCTCCAGGGCGGCGTACACGATGCGCTCGGCGAGCTGACGCTTGCCGCGCAGCAGGATCTTGTTCACCAGCTGGGTGACCAGGGGCGAGTTGTACACCGGGTCAGCGACCAGCGGCTTCCGCGGAGCGGGTCCCTTACGCGGCATGTCAGCTCTTCTCCTTCTTCGCGCCGTAGCGGCTGCGAGCCTGCTTGCGGTTGCGGACACCCTGGGTGTCCAGCGAGCCGCGCACGATCTTGTACCGCACGCCGGGGAGGTCCTTCACACGACCGCCGCGCACGAGCACGATCGAGTGCTCCTGAAGGTTGTGGCCGACGCCCGGGATGTAGGCGGTCACCTCGATCTGGCTGCTGAGCTTGACACGGGCGACCTTGCGCAGCGCCGAGTTCGGCTTCTTCGGGGTGGTGGTGTACACGCGGGTGCACACGCCGCGCCGCTGGGGAGACCCCTTGAGCGCCGGGGTCTTGGTCTTGGTCGTCTTGGCCTGACGGCCCTTTCGGACCAACTGCTGAATGGTGGGCACCGGGTTTCTCCGCTCCCTTCGGCCGCTGCGAGGCGACCGCGCCGTCTGCTCCAGCCGTCCGGATGGGCGGCTCTCCTACATTCCAACCGGGGCCGCCTGACGGCGTCCCAGCACCCGCGGTCGGGCGTGTCGCCCAAGTCACGGTCCCGGTGCCGGCCGCTGGCGCGTCGTACCGGGTTGTTTGGTCTTGATGGTGCGACCGCGCGATTCACCGGCTGACCGGTTCCAGCGCACGCACGCATTGCCCGGGCGAGCCCGGGCACAAGGGGAAAGAGTACCTACCACAGCCGCGCCGGTCAAAACGGATGGGTCGGGAGGACCGCTGCCGCGGTCCGCCGGGCCGGTCTCCGGATCGCCGACGCGCCCATGATGGGCACCTACAGTGACAAGTGTACCGGCTCGTCCGCCGCGCGGCCCGGCGGCCCCGACACAGCCCACCCCCCGGGCACCCGGACATACCGGTCGCGGCAGGTCACCGGCCGCACCGGCCCCACCGGGGACCTCAGGTGATCTGCACCACGAGGGCCAGCCCGAGCCCGACCAGGCTGAACAGCAGCCCCACCCCGCCGCAGGAGAGCCCGGCCACGGCCAGGCCGGCGCCGGTGAACCGCACCGCCGGCGGCGGCGCCGGCCGCCGGATCTGCCGCCGGGCCAGCAGCCCGGCGACCACCGCGCCGACCCCGATCAGCGCGCCGAGCACGGTGAACGCGCCCGCCGCCCAGGCGCCACCGTAGTCCGGCCCGGCGATACCGAAGCAGAAGACCAGAAGAGAAACCAGAATCGCGGCGATCCCCGCGATCAACGAGCCGATGGCGAGCCCCGAGGTGACCGGCGGCACGTCCAGGTGGACCACCCCGAACGGCGTACCCGGCACCGCGTCGACCCGCTTCGGCGGCCGCGGCGCCTCGGCCGGCGGCGGCGGGAACGCCGGCCCCCAGCCCCCGTGGCCGGGCGCGCTTCCCGGCGCCGGCCACCCGCCGCCGTGACCCGGCGCGTTCCCCGGGTACGCCCCGTGCGGGTGATGCGCCGGCGCGGACGCGGAACCCGGCGGATACGGCCCCGGGCGGTTCGGGTCGCCTCCCGGCGCGGCCGGTTCCGTCACGGTTCCTCCTGTCCACACCCGCCCGCCACCCGGCGGACACCGGCCAGGCTACCGTCGCCGGTCACGGCCGGGTGGGCGGGCGCGGCTCCGCTCCCCCGCCCGGTCAGTCGAAGTTCGGTGCGAAGTCGTGGCCGAACGAGCCGTCGGCGTACCGGACCACGCCGATCACCACCGCCGCCACCACCGCCGCCGCGGTCAGCACCAGGCCGGTCCGCGCCATCTGCTCGCCGCGTCGCAGCCAGTCGCCGCCGGTGAGATAACCACCAGATGTGTACGCCTCGCGGCGCGCCTGCCGGGCCAGCGTGAGCGCGATCGTGGCCGGCACCGCGCCGCCGATGAACAGACCGGTGAGCGCGCCGATCAGGCCGAGCGCGAAGACCGCCCGCGCCTTGGTGGAGCGGACCGGCTCCGGGTCGTGCGGATGGCGGTGCGCCTGCGGCACGACGGGCGCCGGCCCGGGCACTGTCGTCATGCCCTCCATCATGCCCCGGAACCGGTTCCCGGTCCCGGCAAGCCGGCCCGGACGCGACGAGGCCCCCGGCTGCTGCCGGGGGCCTCGTCGTTTCCTACTGCTTAGCGGTACGACCCGAAGTCGAAGTCGTCCAGCGGAACCGCCTGGCCGCTGGCCGGCCCGAAGCCGTAGTCGGTCTCCGGGTAGCCGGTCATCGAGTAGACCTTGGCCTTCGCCTCCTCGGTCGGCTCGACCCGGACGTTGCGGTACTTGCTGATGCCCGTACCGGCCGGGATGAGCTTACCGATGATCACGTTCTCCTTGAGGCCGATCAGCGAGTCGCTGCGGGCGTGGATCGCCGCGTCCGTCAGCACCCGGGTGGTCTCCTGGAAGGAGGCCGCCGACAGCCAGGAGTCGGTGGCCAGCGAGGCCTTGGTGATACCCATCAGCACCGGGCGACCGGCGGCGGGCTCGCCACCCTCGCCGACGAGCCGGCGGTTCTCCGACTCGAACAGCGCCCGGTCGACCAGCACACCCGGCAGGAACTCGGTCGAGCCGGAGTCGATCACCGTCACCCGCTTGAGCATCTGGCGGATGATGATCTCGATGTGCTTGTCGTGGATGAGCACACCCTGCGAGCGGTAGACCTCCTGGACCTCCTGGGTCAGGTGGACCTGGACCGCGCGCGGGCCGAGGATGCGCAGCAGCTCGTGCGGGTCGATGGTGCCCTCGGTGAGCTTCTCGCCGACCTCGACGTGGTCGCCGTCGTGCGCCCGGAGCCGGACCCGCTTCGAGATCTTGTCGTAGACGATCTCGTCGCTGCCGTCGTCCGGGATGACCACGATCTTGCGGGACCGCTCGCCGTCCTCGATCCGGATGCGACCGGGGGTGTCGGCGATGGGCGCCTTACCCTTCGGCACCCGGGCCTCGAAGATCTCCTGGACACGGGGCAGACCCTGGGTGATGTCCTCACCCGCGACACCACCGGTGTGGAAGGTACGCATCGTCAGCTGCGTACCCGGCTCACCGATCGACTGGGCGGCGATGATGCCGACCGCCTCGCCGACGTCCACGGTCTTGCCGGTCGGCAGCGAGCGGCCGTAGCACGCACCGCAGACGCCCAGCTTCGACTCGCAGGTGAGCACGCTGCGCACCCGCACCGTCTCGGTACCGGCGGCGACGATCGCGTCCACCAGGATCGAGTTGATGTCCTGGCCGCGGTGGGCCACCACGGTGCCGTCCGGCCCCTTGATGTCGTCGGCCAGCGTCCGGGCGTGCACGCTGGTCTCGGCGTGCTCGTGCACGACCAGCTTGCCGTCGATGCGCTCGCCGACCTGCATCGGGATGGCGCGGTCGGTGCCGCAGTCCTCCTCGCGGATGATGACGTCCTGCGAGACGTCCACCAGACGCCGGGTCAGGTAACCCGAGTCGGCGGTACGCAGGGCGGTGTCCGCGAGACCCTTACGGGCACCGTGCGTGGAGATGAAGTACTCCAGCACGGACAGACCCTCCCGGTAGCTGGCCTTGATCGGCCGCGGGATGATCTCACCCTTCGGGTTGGCCACCAGACCACGGATCGCCGCGATCTGCCGGAGCTGGAGCAGGTTACCGCGGGCACCCGAGTTGATCATCTTCCACAGCGGGTTCTCCTGCGGCAGCGCGGTGTCCATCTCCTTGGCGACCTCGTTGGTCGCCTTGGTCCAGATCTCGATGAGCTCGCCGCGACGCTCCTCGGCGGTCATCAGACCACGCTGGTACTGCTTGTCGATCCGGTCGGCTTCCTTCTCGTACCGCTCCAGGATCTCCCGCTTGCGCGGCGGAGCGATGACGTCCTCCATGCCGATGGTGACGCCGGACCAGGTGGCCCAGTGGAAACCGGCCTCCTTGAGCCCGTCCAGGGTGGCCGCCAGGGCCACCTTCGGGAAGCGCTCGGCGAGGTCGTTGACGATCGCGGAGAGCTGGCCCTTGCGGATCTCGTAGTTCACGAAGCGGTAGCCCGGGGGCAGCGTCTCGTTGAACAGGACCCGGCCCAGCGTGGTCTCCACGGTCACCGGCTCGCCCTCGGTCCAGCCCTCGGGGGCGGTCCACGGCTCGGCGCCGGCGCCGTTGTCCACACCGACGACGTCGCGCAGCCGGATCCGGACCGGCGCCTGCAGGTGCAGCTCGCCGTTGTCGTACGCCATCCGCGCCTCGGCGTCCGAGCTGAACGCCCGGCCCTCGCCCTTGCCACCCGGAGTGAGGTGGGTGAGGTGGTAGAGACCGATGACCATGTCCTGGGTGGGCATGGTGACCGGCTTGCCGTCGGCCGGCTTGAGGATGTTGTTCGACGACAGCATCAGGATCCGCGCCTCGGCCTGGGCCTCGGCGGAGAGCGGCACGTGGACCGCCATCTGGTCACCGTCGAAGTCGGCGTTGAACGCGGTGCAGACCAGCGGGTGGATCTGGATGGCCTTGCCCTCGACCAGCTGCGGCTCGAAGGCCTGGATGCCCAGACGGTGCAGGGTCGGCGCGCGGTTCAGCAGCACCGGGTGCTCGCCGATGACCTCTTCCAGCACGTCCCACACGACCGGCCGCTGCCGCTCGACCATCCGCTTGGCGGACTTGATGTTCTGCGCGTGGTTGAGGTCGACCAGCCGCTTCATCACGAACGGCTTGAACAGCTCCAGCGCCATCTGCTTGGGCAGGCCGCACTGGTGCAGCTTGAGCTTCGGGCCGACCACGATGACCGAACGGCCGGAGTAGTCGACGCGCTTGCCGAGCAGGTTCTGGCGGAACCGGCCCTGCTTGCCCTTGAGCATGTCGGACAGCGACTTCAGGGGCCGGTTACCGGGGCCGGTGACCGGACGACCACGACGGCCGTTGTCGAACAGCGCGTCGACGGCCTCCTGGAGCATCCGCTTCTCGTTGTTGACGATGATCTCGGGCGCGCCGAGGTCGATCAGCCGCTTGAGGCGGTTGTTCCGGTTGATCACACGCCGGTACAGGTCGTTCAGGTCGGAGGTCGCGAAGCGGCCACCGTCGAGCTGCACCATCGGGCGCAGGTCCGGCGGGATGACCGGGACGCAGTCCAGCACCATGCCGAGCGGCGAGTTCCGGGTGTTCTGGAACGCCGCGACGACCTTGAGCCGCTTGAGCGCCCGGATCTTCCGCTGGCCCTTGCCGGAGCGGATGGTCTCGCGCAGGTTCTCCGCCTCGGCCTCCAGGTCCATGTTCTGGACCAGGGCCTTGATCGCCTCGGCGCCCATGCTGCCGGTGAAGTACTCACCGAAGCGGTCGCGCAGCTCGCGGTAGAGCAGCTCGTCGGTGACCAGCTGCTTCGGCTCCAGCTTGCGGAAGGTGTCGAGGACCTCGTCGAGGCGGTCGATCTCGCGCTGGGCCCGGTCGCGGATCTGGCGCATCTCGCGCTCTCCGCCCTCCTTGACCTTGCGCCGGACGTCCGCCTTCGCGCCCTCGGCCTCCAGCTCGGCCAGGTCGGCCTCCAGCTTGGCGGCCCGCTTCTCGATCTCCGAGTCGCGGCTGTTCTCCGCCTGCCGCTTCTCGGCCAGGATCTCGTTCTCGATGGTCGAGAGGTCGCGGTGACGCGCCTCGGCGTCCACGCTCGTCACGACGTACGAGGCGAAGTAGATGATCTTTTCGAGGTCCTTCGGGGCGAGGTCCAGCAGGTAGCCCAGCCGGCTCGGCACGCCCTTGAAGTACCAGATGTGGGTCACCGGAGCGGCCAGCTCGATGTGACCCATCCGCTCCCGGCGAACCTTGGAGCGGGTCACCTCGACGCCGCAGCGCTCGCAGATGATGCCCTTGAAGCGGACCCGCTTGTACTTACCGCAGTAGCACTCCCAGTCCCGCTGAGGACCGAAGATCTTCTCGCAGAAGAGCCCGTCCTTCTCCGGCTTGAGGGTGCGGTAGTTGATGGTCTCGGGCTTCTTGACCTCGCCGTGGGACCACTGACGGATGTCGTCAGCGGTGGCGAGGCCGATGCGCAGCTCGTCGAAGAAGTTGACGTCGAGCACTATGTCCCCTATGTCGTCGTCTTTACAGCTAGATCATGGGCGGGGTCGGGGGCCGGCCGGCCCGCGTCGGGATCAAGCCTGACCGCCCAGAGCGGGCCGGTCGGCCCCCCGACCTCACCACTTACACCTCTTCGACCGAGCTCGGCTCGCGCCGGGACAGGTCGATGCCCAGCTCCTCCGCCGCCCGGAACACCTCGTCGTCGGTCTCGCGCATCTCCAGGGCCACACCGTCGCTGGAGAGCACCTCGACGTTGAGGCACAGCGACTGCAGCTCCTTGAGCAGCACCTTGAACGACTCCGGGATGCCCGGCTCGGGGATGTTCTCGCCCTTGACGATCGCCTCGTAGACCTTGACCCGGCCCAGGACGTCGTCGGACTTGATGGTCAGCAGCTCCTGCAGGGCGTAGGCGGCGCCGTACGCCTGCATGGCCCAGCACTCCATCTCACCGAAGCGCTGGCCACCGAACTGCGCCTTACCACCCAGCGGCTGCTGCGTGATCATCGAGTACGGACCGGTCGACCGGGCGTGGATCTTGTCGTCGACCAGGTGGTTGAGCTTCAGGATGTAGACGTAGCCGACCGCGATCGGGTCGGGCAGCGGCTCGCCGGAACGACCGTCGAACAGCTGCGCCTTGCCGCTGCCCCCGATGAGCTGGTTGCCGTCCCGGTTGGGCAGGGTCGACGCCAGCAGACCGGAGATCTCCTCCTCGCGGGCACCGTCGAAGACCGGCGTGGCCACGTTGGTGTCCGGCTCGGACTCGTGCGCGTTGATCGAGCGGAGCTGGCGCTTCCACTCCTCGTCGTCGCCGTCCACGCTCCAGCCGGTCTTGGCCACCCACCCGAGGTGGGTCTCCAGGACCTGGCCGATGTTCATCCGGGACGGCACACCGAGCGGGTTCAGCACGATGTCGACCGGGGTCCCGTCCTCCAGGAACGGCATGTCCTCGATCGGCAGGATCTTGGAGATGACGCCCTTGTTGCCGTGGCGGCCCGCGAGCTTGTCACCGTCCTGGATCTTGCGCTTCTGGGCCACGTAGACCCGGACCAGCTCGTTCACGCCCGGGGGCAGCTCGTCGCCGTCCTCGCGGGAGAAGGTACGCACACCGATGACCGTGCCGGTCTCGCCGTGCGGCACCTTCAGCGAGGTGTCCCGGACCTCGCGCGCCTTCTCGCCGAAGATCGCGCGGAGCAGCCGCTCCTCGGGGGTCAGCTCGGTCTCACCCTTCGGGGTGACCTTGCCGACCAGGATGTCGCCGGGGACGACCTCGGCGCCGATCCGGATGATGCCGCGCTCGTCGAGGTCGGCGAGCATCTCCTCGCTGACGTTCGGGATGTCGCGGGTGATCTCCTCCGGGCCGAGCTTGGTGTCCCGGGCGTCGACCTCGTGCTCCTCGATGTGGATCGAGGTGAGCACGTCCTGCTGCACGAGGCGCTGCGACAGGATGATCGCGTCCTCGTAGTTGTGGCCCTCCCAGCACATGAACGCCACCAGCAGGTTGCGTCCGAGCGCCATCTCGCCCTCGTCGGTGCACGGACCGTCGGCGATGACCTGACCGGCCTCGACGCGGTCGCCCTCGAAGACGACCGGCTTCTGGTTGACGCAGGAGCCGGCGTTGGAGCGGCGGAACTTGTGCAGCAGGTACGTCCGGCGGTGGCCGTCGTCCTGGTGGACCGTGATGTAGTCCGCGCAGAGGTCCTCGACCACACCGCCGACCTCGGCGACGACCACGTCACCGGCGTCGACCGCGGCGCGGTACTCCATGCCCGTACCGACGAGCGGGGCCTCGGCCTTGACCAGCGGCACCGCCTGACGCTGCATGTTCGCGCCCATGAGCGCGCGGTTGGCGTCGTCGTGCTCCAGGAACGGGATCATCGCGGTGGCGACCGAGGTCATCTGCCGCGGCGACACGTCCATGTAGTCCACGGCGCCCGGCGCGACGTCCTCGGTCTCGCCGCCCTTACGGCGGACCAGGACGCGGTCCTCGGCGAAGGTGCCGTCCGACTTCAGCGGGGCGTTGGCCTGCGCCTTGACGAACCGGTCCTCCTCGTCCGCGGTCAGGTAGTCGATCTGGTCGGTGACCCGGCCGTCGATGACCTTCCGGTACGGCGTCTCGATGAAGCCGAACGGGTTGACCCGGGCGAACGTGGAGAGCGCGCCGATCAGGCCGATGTTCGGGCCTTCCGGCGTCTCGATCGGGCACATCCGGCCGTAGTGGGACGGGTGCACGTCCCGGACCTCGAAGCCGGCCCGCTCACGGGACAGACCACCAGGGCCGAGCGCGCTCAGCCGGCGCCGGTGGGTCAGGCCCGCCAGCGGGTTGGTCTGGTCCATGAACTGGGACAGCTGCGACGTGCCGAAGAACTCCTTGATCGCCGCCACCACCGGGCGGATGTTGATCAGGGTCTGCGGCGTGATCGCCTCGACGTCCTGGGTGGTCATCCGCTCGCGGACGACCCGCTCCATCCGGGAGAGACCCACCCGGACCTGGTTCTGGATCAGCTCGCCCACGGTACGCAGGCGACGGTTGCCGAAGTGGTCGATGTCGTCGGCCTCGTAGCCCTCCTCACCGGCGTGCAGCCGGCAGAGGTATTCCACGGTGGCGACGATGTCGTCCTCGGTGAGCGTGCCGGTGGTGATCGGCACGTCCAGCTCGAGCTTCTTGTTGAACTTGTAGCGCCCGACCTTGGCGACGTCGTACCGCTTCGGGTTGAAGAAGAGGTTGTCGAGCAGGGTCTGGGCGTTCTCACGGGTCGGCGGCTCGCCGGGGCGGAGCTTCCGGTAGATGTCGAGCAGGGCCTCGTCCTGGCCGGCGATGTGGTCCTTCTCGAGCGTGGTCATCATGAGCTCGGACCAGCCGAACTTCTCACGGATGCGCTCGGCGGACCACCCGATGGCCTTGAGCAGGACGGTGACGGCCTGGCGGCGCTTGCGGTCGATGCGAACGCCGACCGTGTCGCGCTTGTCGATGTCGAACTCCAGCCAGGCACCCCGGCTCGGGATGACCTTGACGCTGGAGAGGTCGCGGTCGGAGGTCTTGTCCGGCTGCTTGTCGAAGTACACGCCCGGCGAGCGGACGAGCTGGCTGACCACGACGCGCTCGGTGCCGTTGATGATGAAGGTGCCCTTCGGCGTCATCATCGGGAAGTCACCCATGAACACGGTCTGGCTCTTGATCTCGCCAGTGGTGTTGTTGGTGAACTCCGCGGTCACGAACAGCGGCGCGCAGTAGGTGAGGTCCTTCTCCTTGCACTCCTCGATCGAGGCCTTGACCTCGTCGAAGCGCGGAGCCGAGAAGGAGAGCGACATGGTGCCGGAGAAGTCCTCAATGGGACTGATCTCGTCGAGGATCTCCGCGAGACCCGAGCGTGCGTGCGGGTCGTCCGCCGACCGGCCCTGCCAAGCCTCGTTGCCGACGAGCCAGTCGAAGGACTCGTTCTGGATGGCGAGGAGGTTGGGGACCTCGAGGTGTTCGGTGATCCGACCGAAAGAAACTCGGCGGGGCGCGAATGCGCTCGACGTACGACTGGTCTTCGCAGGGCGGGAAGCTGCCAAGATGCGTCCTTCCGAGGACCGGTGCTGCAGAACGGCTGGTACGCGTGCACTCCAATGACCCCACCAGAATTATCCGTAAACGGACATTTCCGAGCAGGGGTCAAGTCGGAAGGCAGCGCAAACTAGCAGTGTAGCCGAGAGGCTAACCGCTGTCCAGCCCACCCCGCAGGTCGTCGCGGAACAAGCCCTGGGACCTCGGAAAACCGGGTCGTCCGGGCCGCTCGGAACGCGACGCTCCTGCCGGTCCGCTCGGGTGCCGCGGCGGCGGTGCTGCCGTTGCCATTACCCGAGTGGCGGCCGTTGCAAGCGCGGAAAGTCTTGCTGATGTCAGCGTGCCTGGCAGGCCGGTGCCGCGTCAAGGGCCGGTTACCGGTCGGGGTGTCTTTCCCACCGACGGGCTACCGACAGACGCCACTGACCAGCCGGCACACGGGCCGTCGTACGCCCTGCTCACACCGCTGCCGTCCGGGACCACCAACACGGCGGGCGGCGATCCGATTCCGGATCACCGCCCGCCGCGACGCGGTGTGCCCCGGCTCACGTGAGCCGGACGCGCGTCAGGTGGAGCAAGGTCACTTCATGGTGACCTTGGCGCCCTCGCCCTCGAGCTTGGCCTTGGCCTTCTCGGCGGTCTCCTTGTTGACCTTCTCCAGGACGGCCTTCGGCGCGGCCTCGACCAGGTCCTTGGCCTCCTTGAGGCCCAGGCCGGTCAGCTCACGCACGACCTTGATGACCTGGATCTTCTTGCCACCGTCGGCGTCGAGGATGACGTCGAACTCGTCCTTCTCCTCCTCGGCCGGGGCGGCAGCGCCGCCGGCGGCCGGGGCGCCCGCGGCCACGGCGACCGGAGCGGCGGCGGTGACCTCGAAGGTCTCCTCGAACTGCTTCACGAACTCGGAGAGCTCGATCAGCGTCATCTCCTTGAACGCGTCGAGCAGCTCGTCGGTGCTGAGCTTCGCCATGTCTGGCGTCCTTTCTCGCAATGAAAACTAAGAACGTGGTGCGCCGGGAGGGCCTCAGGCCGCCTCGGCGCCCTCCTGCTCGCGCTTCTTGTCCGCCAGGGCGGCCGCCGCGCGGGCGGCCTTGGAGAGCGGCGCCTGGAACAGGGCCGCGGCCTTGCTCAGGTTGCCCTTCATCGCGCCGGCCAGCTTGGCCAGCAGCACCTCGCGGGACTCCAGGTCGGCGAGCTTCGTGACCTCGGCCGCGGAAATGGCCTTGCCCTCGAAGACACCGCCCTTGATGACGAGCTTCGGGTTGGCCTTCGCGAAGTCGCGAAGCCCCTTCGCCGCCTCGACGACGTCGCCCGAAACGAAAGTCAGCGCGGTAGGACCGGAGAACAGCTCGTCGAGGCCGGAGATGCCCGCATCGGCCGCGGCACGCTTGGCAAGCGTGTTCTTCGCGACCGTGTAGCTGGTCTCCTTGCCGAGCGAGCGCCGCAGCTGGGTGAGCTGCGAAACCGTGAGCCCGCGGTACTCGGTGAGCACGGTCGCCCCCGCGTTGCGGAAGCTCTCGGTCAGCTCGGCGACGGCCGTGGCCTTGTCGGCCCGGATCGGCTTGTCCGCCATGTCCCTCCTCTCTCGTTGCTCGGAGCTGGTACGCCGGCGACGAGCCAAGGCTCGACGGCGGCGGCGGAGGCATCACGACAACGAAAAAGCCCCGGCGCAGGGCGCACGGGGCGAGGGCCGGCGGCACGGGCACAGTCGGCGGACCATGCATGACACCGATTTCGCTTACCGCCCTGCGCGGGTCGCCCGTCGTCGCGGGACCTTCGACCGTGCCGGGGCACGGTGACCAGCGGTCTTTGGGTGGAACTACCGCACCAGGTTACGCGACCGGGACCGCAGCGCCAAATCGCGCCCCGGTGCTCCCGGTCACCGCGCCTCAGGCCCGGGTGCGGCGGGCCCAGGCGTAGCCGCTGAGCGCCACCGCCGCCCAGAGCGCCGCCCAGCCGGTGAGCAGCAGGCCGGCACCGGTGGCGACCGGCCCGGTGACCTCCCGCGCGGTCGCCATGACCGGTGGGGCCAGCCACGGCGCGACCGAGCCGGAGAGCCCCAGCACCACCACCCCGACCGCGCCGGTCACCAGCACCGCCACCCCGTAGCCGGCGCTGCGGGTCACGGCCCGGCTGGCCAGCGCGCCGAGCGCCACCGCCGCGGGCAGGGCGAGCAGGTGCGCCCAGAGCCCGAGCGCCACCCCCACGAGCACCGGCCGCTCCCCCGGCGCGACGGCCGCGGTCACCCCGCCGAGCGGCCACGGCAGCGCCAGCGCGACCACCACCACGGCGAGCCCGGCCACCAGCGCGGCGAGCAGCCCGGCCGCCCACTCCCGGCCCGGCCCGACCACCACCCGGGCCAGCCGGCGCTGCACGTCGGGCTCGACGTCCAGCAGGATCTTGGTCTGCCAGGCCAGCACCGGGAACAGGACCACGGCGGAGACGCCGTAGGCCTCCGCCGGGCGGGCCCGGCCGCCGCCGTGGAGGACGCCCAGGACGAGCAGGCCGGCCAGCACCGGCGCCAGCGCCCGTCCGGTACGCAGGAAGCCGGCCAGCCGCAGCCGGACCAGCGCGATCACCGGGCCACCTCCGGCGCCGGCCCGGGGCGGCCCGAGTCCCGGCCCCGGCGTCAACGTGGCCCACCGGGCCGGATAGCGCGTCCGCATCCGGGCAGTCGTCATCGGCGGACGGGCCGACGGAGGCCGGCACCGGGTGCGTGGCCGGAGGCGGGACGGCGTGGTCGCGTACCCGAAGGATCTGGTGGCCGTCGGCGCGCAGGCGGGCGACGGCGGCGGCCAGCCCGGCGGCCGGCACCGCCAGCTCGACCACGGCGACGGCCGCGCCGCCCGACGGCGCCTGCTCGGTCACCGTGCCGTCGGTGACCGACCAGTGCCGGGCACCGGGCAGCCGTACGGTCTCGCCCCGGTGGTCGCTCACGAGTACGGCGCCATCGGCGGCCAGCACCTCGCCGATGATCTCGGGGACCGCCTCGCGGGCGGCGGCGTCCAGCCCCTCCCACGGCTCGTCGAGCACCAGCAGGCCGGGCGGGCGCAGCAGCGCCTGCGCCAGGCCGACCTTCTGCGCGGTGCCCTTGGACAGCCGGGGCAGGCGGACGTCGTGGAACCGGGCCAGGCCGAGGCGCTCGACCCAGTGGCGCACCGCCCGGTCGGCGGCGGGACCGGGCAGGCCGGCGACGCGGCCCATGGCGGTCAGGTAGGCCCCGACGGTGAACGGCTGGTCGGCGGGGAAGCGCTCCGGCACCCAGCCGACCACCGGTGGCCGGTCGGCGACGCGGCCCCGGGACGGACGCAGCACCCCGGCGGTGAGCTGCAGAAACGTGGACTTTCCGGCCCCGTTGCGGCCGAGCACCACGGCGACCTCACCCGGGCCGACGGCGACGTCGACCTGCCGCAGGACCCAGGGGCCGTGCCGGTGGTAGCGGAACCACACGCCGTCGAGCCGCATGCGCCGAGACTGCCACACCGGACAGACGAACGGGGCCCCGCCACGACCTGGTGGCGGAGCCCCGTCCGGGACGTGCTGGTTGCTCAGGCCTCGGTCGAGGCCTCCTGCAGGTTCTTCACGACCTTCGGGTCGACCGGGACGCCCGGGCCCATGGTGGTGGTGAGGGTGACCTTCTTGAGGTACGTGCCCTTGGCCGCGGACGGCTTGGCGCGCAGCACCTCGTCCAGCACCGCGGCGTAGTTGTCGACCAGCTGGGCCTCGGAGAAGGAGGCCTTGCCGATGATCAGGTGCAGGTTGGAGTGCTTGTCCACCCGGAAGGTGATCTTACCGCCCTTGATGTCCGAGACGGCCTTGGTGACGTCCATGGTCACGGTGCCGGTCTTCGGGTTCGGCATCAGACCGCGCGGGCCCAGGATCCGCGCGATCCGGCCGATCTTGGCCATCTGGTCGGGCGTGGCGATCGCCGCGTCGAAGTCCAGCCAACCGCCCTGGATGCGGGCGACCAGCTCGTCGGTGCCCACCTCGTCAGCACCCGCGGCGACGGCCTCCTCGGCCTTCGCGCCGGCGGCGAAGACGATCACGCGGGCGGTCTTACCGGTGCCGTGCGGCAGGTTGACCGTGCCGCGGACCATCTGGTCCGCCTTGCGGGGGTCGACGCCGAGGCGCATCGCGACCTCGACCGTGGCGTCGAACTTGGTGTTGGTGGTGTCCTTGGCCAGCTTGACGGCCTCGACCGGGGTGTAGAGCTTCGACCGGTCGATGACCTCGGCGGCCTTGCGGTAGCTCTTGCTGCGCTGCATTTCTGGTGACTCCTGTGGTCTCTGGCGGGCGCGCGGCGTGCGCGGCCCTCCCACGAACAGAAAGATCGGGTGGAGCGGTGGAGCGAGATCAGTCGGCGACGGTCAGGCCCATCGACCGGGCGGTGCCGGCGATGATCTTCTCGGCCTGGTCGATGTCGTTGGCGTTGAGGTCCGCCATCTTCTTCTCGGCGATCTCGCGCAGCTGGGCGCGGGTGACCGAGCCGACCTTCTCCTTGTGCGGGACGCCCGAGCCCTTCTGCACACCGGCGGCCTTGATCAGCAGCCGGGCGGCGGGCGGGGTCTTCAGCACGAAGGTGAACGTGCGGTCCTCGTAGACGCTGATCTCGGCGGGGACGATGTCGCCCCGCTGGGACTCGGTCTGCGCGTTGTAGGACTTGCAGAACTCCATGATGTTCACGCCGTGCTGGCCGAGCGCGGGGCCGACCGGCGGCGCCGGGGTGGCCTGGCCCGCCGGCAGCTGAAGCGTGAACGTCTTGACGAGCTTCTTCTTCGGAGGCATGTCTCTTCCTGGGGCTTGAAACTGGGATTCTCGCCGGTCCGCGGGCGCGCACGGTCAGCGCGGTGCGGACAGCCGACGTTCTAGGGTAGCGCAGCCGTCGGCCACCCTCCGCGCCGAGGTCGGTGGGTGGCGAAACGGCGCACCGGCGGCCACCCCGGAAGGGGCGGGCCGCCGGTGCCGACGTACGTCAGATCTTGGCGACCTGGTTGAAGTTCAGCTCGACCGGCGTCTCCCGGCCGAAGATCGACACCAGCACCTTGAGCTTCTGCTGGTCGGCGTTGATCTCGCTGATCGTCGCCGGCAGCGACGCGAACGCGCCGTCGGTGACGGTGACCGAGTCGCCGACCTCGAAGTCGAGGACCTTGACCTCGGGCTTGGCCTTCTTCTGCTCGGTCTCGACCGCCGGGGCCAGCCACTTGAGCACCTCGTCGAGGCTCAGCGGCGCCGGCCGGTCGGCCCGGTCGGTCGCGCCGACGAAGCCGGTGACCCCCGGGGTGTTCCGGACGCAGGAGTAGGACTCGGCGGTCAGCTCCATCCGGACCAGGATGTAGCCCGGGAAGACCTTCGCCTGGACCTGCGACCGCTTGCCGTTCTTGACCTCGACCTCTTCCCGGGTCGGCACCTCGACCTGGTAGATGAAGTCCTCCATGTCGAGGGAGGTGATCCGGGTCTCGAGGTTGGTCTTGACCTTGTTCTCGTAGCCGGCGTACGAGTGCACCACGTACCAGTCGCCGGGCGCGTAGCGCAGCTTCTGGCGCAGCTCGGCGACCGGGTCGAAGTCCTCGTCCGGGGCCGGCTCGGTGGTCGGGAACTCCGGCTCGCTGGCGGCCTCGACCGACTCGTTGTTGGCCGCCGTCGCCACCGTGGACTGGTCGTCCGGGGTTCCGGCGGTCTCGTCGTACTCAGGCACGCTCGCTCACTTCCGTCAGTATCGCTGTCCGCAGGTCAGCTCGGCTCGCCGAAGACCCACAGCACCGCCTTGGCGAAGCCGTAGTCCAGGCCGGCCACGATCGCCAGCATCACCGCGACGAAGGTGACCACCACGGCCGTGTAGGTCAGCAGCTCCTTGCGGGTCGGCCAGATGACCTTACGCAGCTCTGCCACGACCTCGCGGAAGAACCGCGCGATGCGGGCGAACAGCCCGATCCGCTCGGTGTCCTTGCGGGTCTTCCGGCCCTCGGCCGGCTCGGCCTGCGCCCGCTTACGGGTCGCGGTGCCGCCCCGGCCGACCGGCTCGTCCGCGTCGGTGGCGTCGTCGTCGGCCACGTCGTCGTCGGCCACGCCGTCGACGGTCGCGTCGTCGTTCAGACGCTCGTCGCCGTCGTCCTCGCCGCGGCGCTTGCTCTTGGCCACTTCGCCCTCCGTGCGGGATATGGGGTCGCACGCCGGGCGGCGTGCGCGGCGTGTTGGTCACGCCGGCCGGACCAACCGTCCCGCGACGGGCCGCGGCCGGCGGACCGGCCGGGAGGGCCCGAGCGCCTCGGAACCACCCCACCGGTGCCACCACCACGGGCCGGACGCCGCCGGTGAGGGCGACGCGACCCACGGAACGGTCAGGCCTGAGGCGCAGGGGTGACAGGACTTGAACCTGCAGCCTGCGGTTTTGGAGACCGCTGCTCTGCCAATTGAGCTACACCCCTGTGCGGCAACTCACCTCCACCCGGACACACTGTGCCGAGCGGGGGTCACTTGCCCCACGGCGGACCAGTGTACGGGTAGTCGTGCGACTTTCCCAACCGGTCTGCCCCTCGCGCGTCGGGCGGACCCTCAGCGCGTCGTGCGGATCAGTGCCCGGGCCTGCGACAGCACCTTCTCGCCCTGGCAGGTGGCGGTGATGTCGAGCCTGGTCAGACCGTCTTCGGTGACCTCCTTGACCACCGCCGACACCTCGATCTCGGTGCCCTCGTCGGTGTCCGGGACGACCACCGGCCGGGTGAACCGGACGCCGAAGTCGACCACCGCGTCCGGCGCGCCGGCCCAGCCGGTCACCGCGCGGCCGACCAGGGCCATGGTGAACATGCCGTGGGCGATGACGCCCGGCAGCCCCACGTCGGTGGCGACGCGGTCGCTCCAGTGGATCCGGTTGAAGTCGCCCGAGGCGCCCGCGTAGCGGACCAGGTCCGCGCGGGTCACCCGGTACGTCTGGGTGGGCAGCTCCATGTCCTCAGGCCTCCCCGCGTACGACGATCTTGGACCAGACGGCGACCACCGGCTCACCGTCCACAGTGCTCACATCGGTGCGGGTGGTCAGGAAGCCGTGCCCGCCCCGGGTGGTGACCTCCTCGATGGTGCTCACGCACACCAGCTCGTCGCCGGCCACCACCGGCCGGGTGTACGCGAACCGCTGGTCGCCGTGCACCACGCGGCTGTAGTCGACGCCGAGCGCCGGATCCTCGACGATCTGCCGGCTCGCCGCCATCGTGACGAGCACCGGGAACGTCGGCGGGGCCACCACGTCGGCGTGGCCGAGCGAGCGGGCCGCCTCCGGATCGTGGTGGGCCGGGTCGGTCGCGCCGATGGCGGTGGCGAACTCGCGGATCTTTTCTCGGCCCACCTGGTAGGGGGCGGTCGGCGGGTACGTCCGGCCGACGAAGGACGGGTCCAGGGACATGCCGCCGAACCTACACGGAAAACACGAACGCCGATCCGCCCGGTCGGGCGGCCCGGAGGCCACCCGTCAGGTGGATCGGCGTACGCGGAAGCTGGTGCCGACCGGCTGCGCCGGTCGCGATCAGCGGGTCTCGCGGTGAACGGTGTGCTTGCCGTCCCGGGGGCAGAACTTCTTCAGCTCGATGCGGTCCGGGTCGTTACGACGGTTCTTGCGCGTGATGTAGTTGCGCTCCTTGCACTCCACACACGCCAAAGTGATCTTCGGCCGAACATCGGTCGCCTTCGCCACGGCGGAGTGCCTTCCTCGCTCACGGAACAACTACGGCGTGTCAGCCTACGCGCTGACAACGCGGACATGCAAAGTGGGCGCCTGTGGCGCCCGTCCCACCGACCACCGGGTGTACCCGGAGGACGAGAGTAGCGGTGGCCGGACTTGAACCGGCGACACAGCGATTATGAGCCGCTTGCTCTGCCATCTGAGCTACACCGCCGTGGCGGGTCCAGCCGGACCCTCTGAGCCCCCTTACGGAATCGAACCGTAGACCTTCTCCTTACCATGGAGACGCTCTGCCGACTGAGCTAAGGGGGCCTGCCCGATCACCCCGGGGGGTGTCGCGCAGGGGAAACAGTACACGACCGCGTCGCCGAGGTGAAATCGGATCCCCCAGGTACGTGTCGGCCCTGCTCAGGGCACCACACGCAGCCGCGGCAGCTCCCCCGTGGCCACCGTCTCCGGGTCGACCTGGGCGCCGAACCAGGCCTCCAGACGCTCGTACGGCAGGGGGCGGCTGAACAGGAAGCCCTGGCCGATCTCGCAGCCGATGTCCTGCAGGAGTTCCAGCATCAGCTCGCTCTCCACGCCCTCGGCCACCACCGCCAGGCCGAACTGCTGGGAGAGCGTCACCACCGCGTTCACGATCGCCAGATCACCCGGATCGGTCGCCATGCCCTGCACGAACGACCGGTCCACCTTCACCTCGTGCACCGGCAGCCGGCGCAGCTGGGCCAGGGACGAGTTGCCGGTGCCGAAGTCGTCCACCGAGAGTCGGACACCGAGGTCACGGAGGCTGCGCAGGGTCGGGATGGGACGTTCCGCGCCGTCCAGCACACCGGCCTCGGTGACCTCCAGGGTCAGCCGCTGCGGCGGCACGCCGTACTCGGCCAGCAGATCGCGTACCAGCGCCGGGAAGTGCTGGTCGGTGAGCGTACGCGCGGCGAGGTTGACCGCGACGGAGAGCGGCTGCTCGCCGTGGCTCCAGTCGCGGCTGCGCCGCAGGCTCTCCCGGAGCACGAACTCGGTGAGCCGGCCGAGCTGGCCGGTGTGCTCGGCCACCGCCACGAAGTCGTCCGGCGAGACCGTGCCGTGCGCCGGGTGCTCCCACCGGGCCAGGCACTCCACGCCCACCAGACGGCGGTCCCGCAGCGTGACCTTGGGCTGGAAGTAGACCTCCAGCTTGCCCTCGTCCAGCGCCCGTTGCAGGTCGCCGGCGAGGCCGAGCCGGCGCAGCGACCGCGACTCCAGCGCCGGGCTGTAGAGCTGCACGCTGCCCGGGACCGACTTGGCAGCGCTGGCCGCCAGGTCGACGCGCTGCAACAGCGCCACCGCGTCGCTGCCGTGGTCGGGGTGGACCGCCACGCCGACCACCGTGTCCACGTCCACGGTGAGCGCGTCGAAAACCATCTCGTCGCGGATCTGCTCCCGGAGCTGGGCCGCCAGTTCCAGGGCCGCCTCGGTGCTCTCCAGCCGGAGCGTCACCAGGAACTCGTCCCCACCGGCGCGGCCGACCAACGCCGAGGAGGGCGCGCAGGCGCGCAGCCGCTCGGCCACCTCGACGAGCACCTTGTCCCCGGCGGCGTGGCCGAGCGACTCGTTGACCTGACGGAGCCGGTCGACGTCGAAGAGGAGCAACGCGACCACCTCGCCCGGCGCGCCGATCTTCACCGCCTCGGCCACCGCCGCGGTCAGCCGGCGCCGGTTGGGCAGCTTGGTGAGCGTGTCGTGGTCGGCGTCGTGCCGCAGCCGGTCGACCAGGCGAGAGTTCTCCAGGGCGACAGCGGCGTGCGCCGCCACCGTCTCCAGGACCGCGACGTCGCGCGCGGTGAAGTGCGAGGGGTCGACCAGCCGGTTGGTCACCTCGAGCGTCCCGATCACCACCCGGCCCGAGCGCAACGGGACGATGATCGTGTCCTTGACGCCCTGTTCGGCCAGGCTGGCCCGGAACTCCGGATCGCTGCACACGCCCCGGCCGACGGTGACCGGGCGGGCCTTCTGCATCGCCCGCTGGCGCAGCTCCACCCCGGTCGGGGCGGTGTCCAGCAGGCCGGGGTCATCGACCCGCGCGGTGAGCAGGGTCTCCGGGTGCCGGCCCTGGGCGGGCAGCCACAACGTCGCGTACTCCGCCTGCATCAGACCCCGGACGCGGCCCAGCAGGGCGTCCGCGAGCGTGCCGTCCTGGCCGCTGGCCGAGATCGCCCGGCTCAGCTCGTACATGCCGCTGAGCGTGCGGTGCTGCTGGAAGAACTCGGTGTACGACCGGTAGACCGCCACCAGCCCCGCGGCCAGCGCGGCCAACGGCACCAGGGACCACCAGGACTGCTCCAGCAGCATCAGCACGATCAGGCCGGCCGACACGTTGATGCCGTTGGTCAGCACGCCCGAACGCAGCGCCCGGAACGTCTCCCGGCCGGCGTGCCACCCGATGAGCAGGGTCTGGACCGCGGCGATCGAGGTGAGGCTCACCAGGATCACCATCGCCACCGCGAGGCAGAGGCCCAGCCACGTGGCGGGGCCCACGCCTTCGGTCGGCGGCAGGATGGTCAGCACCAGGGCACCGACCGAGGTGCCCGCCGCCGCACGCGCGACGTTGAACCAGAGCTTCGGGGCCGACAACCGGTGACGCAGGTGCGTCACGAGCGAGGACAGCGTGTAGATCAGGACGACGGTGAGCGGCGGCAGGAAGTAGAAGGCGAGCACCAGCGGCAGCTCGGTGAGCGTCATACCGAGTGACTGCCGGCGGATGACCACGCCGACGACCGGCCCGCTGGCGACGATCATCAGCGCCAGGAGCAGCACCGCCGGAAGCCACCCGCCGATGGGTGGCTTCGCGATCAATCCGGTGACCGTCGAACAAGCCACCGCTACCAGGGCGAGCGGCGCGGTGATTATCCAGGCGTCCTCGGAGGGTCTGCGCCTCGGGTTGTCTCGCCCGCTCATCCCACTCCCTGTCCGGTGGGTCCCACTCCCGGTCCGGCGGGCAGGACCCACCGGCTTCCGCCCCCGTGGAGGTCAGCCCGGGTCGCTGTCAGACCCAGACGTAGTCGAGGAGGCGGAGGTCGCCCAGGCCGGACTTTGCACTGATTACCGAAACGCCCAAGGCGGCGGAAACGAGGAGGAGCGAGCCAAACAGCCGGCCCAGCCTACGACCAGACATGATTGCTCCTGTCGGGAGAGTTACAACCATCGTGAAGGTTCCACGATCGTGCCACACCCCGCTCACGGGCAAAAGCTGCGCGAGCCCTCGCGCAGGGGCAGTGGCAGGGAAATCATCCGTTCGACAGGCGCGGCTCACCCTCCGGCCCAGCATACCGTCACGATCAGCCCCGCAGCCGCTACGGAAGGCGCGCACAACGACTTCGCGCGTAAACCACGCTTAGCGCCTGATTCACCCGTCAGCCGGCCGGCACCCAGCCGCGGCCACAGTAGATGGCGTCGGCGCTCCCGTCGGCCGCCCTCGGACAGCCTCTACCATCATCGATGCCTGAGGCAAGGTTTCACGCCAGGAGAACCGAGTGAATCATCAGCCGGCCGGTGGCGGTTGCCCCGACGGCGTCGCCAGGTGCGACACCCGCCCGCCTGACTGCTTCACCGCCGACGAGGCGGGCAACAGCCGGTGGCAGCACCCTGACGGTCGGCTACCGCCTCTGCCGGTTCACGCGGGCTTCGTGCCGGTGACGTCGTACTCGAACAGCGCCTTGTTGGAGTTCCGCTTGCGGATGGTCTCCACCTTGACGTCCGAATAGCCGAGTTCGCGCAGCATCACGGCATACCAGGTGTGCGCGGGCACCTCGTGCTTGTAGAAGGTGGAGTTTCCGACGATGTAGGAAACGCTGCCGCCCGGCTTCAAGTGCTTCGTCACGCTCTGGAAGTGCAGCCACATGTCGTGGTGGTACTTGTGAACGTAGCTGGCAAGCAGCGGACCGTTCTTGCCGCCGTCCGCCGCGATCTTCTCGCAGACCACCTTCATCGCCTCGTCGACAGGCGTCCCGACGTCCGGCTTCCACGTGTTGAGCTTGCTCGTGGCGGTGCCCCACGTGCCACCGATGGCGCGCCAGTCGAGCTCGCCGGCGTCGCCGGCCACGTCCAGGTAGCGGAGCCAGTACATGTACGGGCGCAGCTCGCGGATGTAGCTCATCCGATTCACGTACGGCGGTGAGGTCAGCACGAAGTCCGCAGGCTCCAGGCCGTCCAGGCCCGTCCGCGAATCGCCCTGCCGGACAACCGCCGTGCCGGCGAGGTCGAACCGGGCGGACTCGATGATCGTCGCCATTTCCGTGGCGTACCCGTCGAGCGCCTTGTCGAGGTCGTCGACCACGAAGAGCGCCTGCTCGGCCGGCGCTTCCTTGAAGGACATCGACTGATGGTTGAACGCCGCGTTGGAGCAGGAGATCAGCGACCGGCAGAGACCGATCTCCAGCAGGTCGCGGATCTGCCCGTCGAAACGGTCGATCTCGTTCCGAAGCGCCTTGAGGGCGTGGAGCGCGCCCGGCGACCACCACTTCTCGATCCTGAACAGGCTCGGCTGCCAGAGATCGGCGTCCTCGTCGTGCGCCCGCGCCCCGTCGAGCACGCTCTTCGCGGCGTCAGCGAGCGCGAGGAGCGTGTCCTCCGGGTAGTTCGTCGTCTTGACCGTGCCGAGCCAGACCAGGAACGGGTTGATGTCCACCGACTGCCCCCGGTGGCCGAGCTCGGCAGCCGCGAGCGGCGTCGTGCCGGTGCCCGAGAAGGGGTCGGTGACGATGCTGCCGGCCGGCATGTGCGACATGCGATCGCGGACGAGGCGTACGCCGTAGGCGGGCGTGAGGCGCAACCAGCCGTGCCTCCCCACACCCATGTTGGCGCGGAACGTCATGTGCTCGTTGCGGCTGTGCGCCGCGCGCTCGACGATCTCCGTCATGTCGCCTCCGAGAGTCGCCGCAGAACGTGCTCCGCACCGGCGCGCAACTCAGTGGTCTCCCGCTGGACGTAGCCGACAACGTCCCGCAGGAAGCCGAAAGTACTGGACAGGGGGTCATGCCCGCCCACGGCTGGGAAGACACTCCAGTTGCCGGTCAGGTATCGCGAGCAGACCATGTGACCTGGTTCTCGGACAGTCCGAACTCCGCCTTGAGGACCTGGCGGAAGATGCGCTCGCAGCCGATGCCGAACTGCCTGTGGATCGACGTCATGCCGCCCGCGGCTCTGCGCGGCGAACATCAGGGGCGAGGCGACGCCCATTCAGCGACAGAGCGGGTCAGCGCCGTACAGCGCGGTGAAGCCGGCAAGGTCGACCTCGTCGGCCCCTCCCATCTCGGGAAGGCAATCCGCCGACGTGCGGAGCGGCGCGAGCAGGATCTCGCGGTAGAGCCGGTCCCGCTCCTCAGTGCTCGACGCCATGGGACAGCAGCTTACGGCAAAGCTCAGACACCCCCTCGCACCCACACCAATCAAGCAGTTCAGTCCCATTTGGCGCAGATCCGGCCGCTCTGCTCGTCACGAGCGCACTTCAGCGGCGTGATGGGCCGAGGCAGCTACAGCTTTCCTGCCGTCCGGCCAGGGCTTGCCGGTCCACGGCCCACCATTTGCCCAACGCCCATGGATCCACCCCTGCCACCGTTCCCGGCGCCCAATAACTTCCGCGACACCACCAGCTTGCCGACCGATCATGTGTCGATGAGCAGGGAAGAGGCTCTTGCCAACCTTCACGACACCGTCGCCTTCTGGAGCATCGGCTCCGCCACCGCGGTTGACGTGGTCAGGGCCGCCTGCGACTGTCTGGTGGCAGGCGTCGACAGTCCGACCCTTCGGATCCTGGCCGGCGTCTCCCCCGTGAAGGGCAGCGAGGCCGACGAGCTGCGCCGCTGGCTGGCTGATGCGTTCGCCGAACTCTCCCTGACCTACTACGGGGAAGGGAGCCGGAAGGCCGAAGAGGAAGTCCTCCGCATCATGGCGCGACGACTGCTCGCCAGGAAGATCGCGCCCCGCGAACTCACGTCCTGGGTCTCACAGTTCATCACCTACGCCGGGACTCCCCTGGCAGGTGAACTGATCAACCTGGAGAGCGCCTACGAGTACGTCGAGGCTGCCCACGAGGTGCACATGCTGGTCAGCACCAAGCCCGAGGATCTCGACGCGGAGGTCATCGCCGAAGCTCGCAGGCTGGTCGGCGACAGCGGCGCCGGCAGGGACCAGGGTTGAGCCACCACGGATCATCCCCGATCTTGTCGTGGACGTCCTTTCCGTGGCCCGCCCGCAATCAGTCGCAGACGGCTGGACTCAGCCGGACTCGGCCAGACGAACGAGAACGGCCCCCGATCAGCATCTCTGCTGGTCAGGGGCCGTATCTGCACCTGGTGGCGGGTAGAGGATTCGAACCTCTGTAGCTTTCGCGACGGATTTACAGGGCGTCCGTGATCTTGGCTGCGCCAACTCGCTGAGCTGGGCCTTCACCTCGCCCTACTGGCCTGCCGACCGGAACCGCCCACCATGTGCCCACGCCCACCGCAGGCGAGTGATGGCTACCGGTCAACTGAAGGGCTACCCATCAAGCGGTAAATCGTCAACCTCAGGGAGTTTTTTTTGATGGGTTCCGGGCCGCGAGGCCCCAGCTAGCGGCTTGTCCGCTTAGTGCGCCAAGGACGCCCGCCAGTCCGACCATCAAAAGTTGCGACGTTCCTGGCGCAGCACCAGGGGCTGAAACCGCCGTCGCCACGGACGAGCCGCCAGCAAGGACGATCGACATCCCCAGGATGATCAGCGGCGGGAACCTTCGCACGCTCTGACTCTGCCATAGGAGGTCCATCGGGCCCGTCATTTCAGGGCGTCGCCGATCTTGTCGTTCATGGTGTCGTCTCCTCCGTCGATGCAGTTGGCGTAGACCCGGAGCAGGACGGCGACGCCGTGGCCCAGGCGCCGGGCGACCTCGGTCGGCGGGACGCCGGCATTCAGCCAGAGCGAGGCCGCCGCGTGCCGCAGGTCGTACGGCCGGCGGACGAGCGGCGAGGCGACCTGCGATTCGGTCAGCGCCTTCTCGCGGGCGAGCTTCCACCACCGGTCGTAGACCGACTCGGAGAGCGACCCACCGTGCAGGCCCCGGAAGAACCGGCCATCCGGGCCGATCCCGTGGTTGTCGACGTGCGCGCACAGCAGCTCGACGAGCCGAGGCGGGATCGGGACCGTCCGTGTCTCGGCTCTCCCCCGGTGCTTGAGGCCACGCCGCTCATGGGAGCCGCCGTCGTCGGTCCAGTGCGAGCCGGCGCGCGGCGAGGTGCCGGCGAGCACCAGGCGGCCCCAGCGGTATTCGATCCTCTTGTGGTCGCAAGACCGGGAAGGCTTGACCGCCGCTAGGTCGTCGAAGTCCGCGCCGCAGCCGGCACACCGGCCCGAAAGGTCGCAATCTTCCCGCCGCAGGTCCGCCGCTTCCGAGGGACGCAAGCCCGCGTAGTAGAGGCATCCGAAGAACGCCGTGACCTTGTCGGCCCGGTTGCCGAGAGATCTCACCGCCTCCAGCAGCGTGGCGACCTGGGCCGGATTCGCCACCACCCGCCGGTCGATGGACTGCGCCACCTCGGGAGCCGTCCATTGGACCTTGTCGACCGGGTTGGAGTCGATCAGCTCGAGCTCGACGGCGTACCCGAGCACGTTGTAGAAGGTGGCCCGCTTCCGCTGAACAGTCGAGGCAGCCGCGGGCTTGCCGTCGAGGCGTACGCAGAGGCTGTCGAGGACGCGACGGACCATCGCGGGCGAGTCCAGCTCGACGACCGGCAGGGAGGCGGTTTCCAGCCAGGCGAGGGCCGCCGCGTGCTCGGTGGGGATCTCGTCGGACCAGCGGCGCGGGTTGAGGCCGTAGAGGTACAGCGCCTCACGGAGCAGCCCGTCAGCCGGCCGGCCCCGCTTGGCCGGGCGGGTCAGGGTCACCGTGATGGAGGTCAGCGCCTCGACGATCGACCGCCGGGTCTTGGCCGCCGCCCGGGGCCACTTCATCTCGACGTACGCCCGGCTGTGGGCGTACCAGGTGGTGGTATTCCTGGCTCTGGCCTCGGAGACCGGGCGGCCGGTGGCCGGGTCGAAGGGCTCCCCCGCGTTGGCCGCCTGGACCAGCTCGGCGCGGAACGAGTGCGCCAGGGCCTTGGTACGGAACATGTCCTCGAAGCGGTGGCCGCTCACCGCCCAGCGGACCCGCCAGGGCCGAGCCTTCCGGTCGGCGCGCTTGCCGATCTCCCAGATCTGGACCTCATAGCTCTTCACGCGGCGTCCTGCTCCAGGTCACCGAGCCACCGACCGAGCGCCGACCGGCGGACCCGAAGCTGCCCGTTGGGAAGCTTGATCACCCGTGGCCCCTTGCCGGTCTGCCGCCAGTAGAACCAGGTCGAGCGCGGTACGCGCAGCTCGGCGAGCACTTCCGGCACGGTCAACAACTCCTCGTTCACTGCGTCCCCTCCCCGTCGTGCTGTGCGCTGTGCTGAGTTGCCGAAAGATCTGCGGGCCCCTGCGCGGCCCGGTCCTTGGCGGCGAGCAGTTCGGACCGCCAGCGGGCGCGTTCGCTGATGGAGCGCATGAGCCGGTGGGCCAGCGGTCCCACGTCGGGGTCGTCGGGTCGGGCGAGTTCCCAGGCGTGCCGGATCCGTTCGGCGGTGGCGCCCTGGTCGTCGACGAGCTGCCCGGCGGTGGCGCCGAGCAGTGCCCGGACCCAGGCGCGTACGTCGTGCTTGTGGTCGGCGAGGGTCTTGCCGGACCAGTCGCGGGAGATGAGGATGCGCCGGCCGCCGATGCCGAGGGTGTCGCGTTGGTGGACCTTGCCCTTGCAGCGGCCGGGCTTGAGCTTGGCGTGTGCCTTCTTGGGCTGGACGCCGAAGAGCAGCCAGTTGGCGCATCGCTCGGTACAGGGGGTGAGCTGGAGTTGCTGCCAGAGCCGGTCGAGGTGCTTGCGTTGCCGGTCGGTGGTCGCCTTGTGGACGTCGCCGGTGTGCTTGGTGATGTATTTCGTGACGTACCGGATGGTCCGTTCGGCGTCCTCGGTGCCGGGCATGACGCCGCGGGCGTCGACCTGGACGCCGAAGCGGACGACGTGCACAGGCTGGGCGTCCGGGTCGTCATCGATGGCGTCGAGGGCTTCCGTCCAGGTGGTCAGCGGCTCCCGGGTGTCCGGGTCGACCCATGCCGCCGCCTGCTCGTCCCAGACGGGGAGCCGGTCGAGGGTGTAGCGCTGGACGTCGACCGCCGGCCACCACACCTGGTGGTAGGTGGCCGCCGCCACGGTGCGGAGGACGTCCCGGGGGATGGTGCCCCGGATGGCGAAGTGGGCGTGTGGGGCGAGCCTGCGTTGCGGCTCGACGCAGCCGGCGTACTGGACGTTCCAGCCCTCACAGCGGCGCAGGTTCTGCCAGAACCGGTCGAGCAGACGCGGGAAGTGCACGGCGTCCCAGGCGGCGCGGCGGTAGTCGTACCGATCGGGGTTGAGCGGGGTGCCGTCGGGGCGGACCGGGCCGTACGAGTCGAGAGTGAGCGTCAGCCACATCGACGGCCGGAACGTGGCGCCGTCCGGAGCGGTGTAGGTCTTGCCGACGGTGCGCCGTTCGACCTTGCGCCGAGGTAGCTCGGGTGCGTCCTGACGTCGCTTGGTGGAGCGCTTGCGCCGGCGGCCGGGCTGGTCGTCGGAGTCCTCGTCGCCGGTGGCGTGGGGCGGGCCGACGCGCCCGCGCAGACCTTCGGCGGCGATGGCTTCCTCCACCTCGCGGATCGCCTCGTCGAGGTCGGTCACCTGGTCCCACTGGGCGGCGCGTACGGCCTCGTCGCGGGAGAACTCCAGGTGTGCGCGGAACAGGATCAGGGACTTCTGCGCCTCGGTCGCAGGTTCCGGGCCGGGTAGCGGTTCGTCGTCACGGTGCCAGCCCTCGCGGATCTGGGCCTGCCGTAGCCGGCGGTTCTTCTTGGCGCAGGGCGCGCACTTGTCCTCGCGGGTCGCGCCGCAGGGCAGGTCGATGACCTCGGTCAGGCCGGTGTCGAGGTCGGTGCGACGCATGGCGAGGGGGCGCACGCAGACGCCGTACTCGGCGGCGATCTCCTTGAGCACGTCGACCGAGCGGGGAAGCGCCATGCGGGCCGCCCGTGACCCGGGCCGAGGGGCAGCAGTCGGGGTCGAGTCGGCCGGGGCAAGGCCGGGCAGGGTGGGAGCGGTCATCGGATGATCCCGACGACCTGGGGTCGGTTGGGCTGGACGACGCCGAGCGGAGGCAGCACCGCGGCCGAGGCCGGGCGGACCGCCGGCGCGGATGCGGTCGGCTGCTGGGGCTCGGGCTCGGTGACGACCTGCTCGGGAACCTCGTAGGTCCAGTCGACCGGCGGTTGGTCCGGTTCGGGTGCCGGGGCGGGTGCGCTGGACAGGACGACCTTGACCAACGCGAGGAACGCCAGCGACGGCACGGCGGCCACGATCCAGCCCCACACGGACGGTTCGGCTTCCGCGACCTGGGCGGCGAGGGAGAGCAGGGCGAACGCGACCAGGAGCACGCCGACCAGGCCGACCGGGCGACCCGTACGACGGCGGGCGCGGATCTCCAGGCCGAGGTAGATCGCCATCAGCTCAACGGCTACCGCGTTGGCCCAGCCGATCCAGTCGGGCTGCCCGTGTGCCACGGTCAGGTCGTGGACGTGGGTGAAGGCGGCGGCACCGGCCATGATCCCGATGGCGAGCAGGATCAGCACCCGGATGCCAGACTCGGCTCGGTGGCGGATCATTCGAAGTCGCCCTCCGGGATGCGGATGGTGACGGTAATGCGGATGCGCTGCCCGTCGAGGTCGTCCCGGCGGCGGACCATGTGCGCCAGGCCGTGCAGGGCGGCGGCGAGCCGGTCCGGGGAGCCGTCCAGGTCGATGTTCAGCGGCTTGATGCGGTGAGTGCCGAGGAAGAAGCGCTTGAGGGACATCGGGGCTACCTCCGGTCCGGGGTGACGCGGGTACGGATGTGGTCGGGTGGGTCGCCGAGCGAGGCGACCGCTTCGGAGAGGCAGCGCCACAGCGCCCATGCCTCGTCGGGGGTCAGGTGCATGCGGCGCCGGCCGCCGCCGACGGCGAGATAGACCGGGTACGGGTCGGGCCGGTCGGGGTCGACGCGGACGGATACCGCCGTGCTGCTCGCGCCGTCCGGGTTCGGTGCGCGGAGCCGGTAGAAGGTCGGGGCGGTCACCGCGACTCACCCCCGTCGGCGTCGAGGATGTTGCGCAGCGCGTCCGGCAGCAGCGGCCCGCGACGCTGCCGGGGCAGTACCGGCCGGACCGGTTCCGGCGTCGACTCCCGGCCGACCTGGGCGAGGATGTCCGCAGCGTCGGCGGGAGCCGGGTATTCGCGGGCGAGTTCGCGGATGTCCTCGTCGGTGACGTACGAAAAGCGGACCCGCATCGGTTCCGGGGTGCCGTCGAGGATCACGTACCCGACGCCCTTGGCCCATCGGGGCATCTGGTCGGCCAGTGCGCCCCGGTTGCGGGCGCCGTCGCCCAACACGAGGTCGACCTGAGCCGCCTCGGTGAGGCCGAGCGCGATGCGGGTCGGGAACAGATCCCGGAACGGCAGCACCTCCTTGCGGGGGTCCTGCAACGCGGCCACCACCAGGACGCCGACTCCAGCACCCTGCGACAACAGCAGCCCGAGCGAGCCAGCGATGCGCTTACGCAGCTCGACGTCTTGCAGGTACGCGGTGAGCGCGGCCATCTCGTCGATGACGACCACGACCAGGGGGTCCGCCTCGGTCGGGGTGTGCACCCGGACCCTGCCGGCGAGTCGGGTTTGCCTCTCTCGCATCACCGCCACGGCCTCGTCGAGGAGATCGGCCATGGCCTCGAAGGACTTGCAGGCGAACCGGGCGAACAGTGGCCGGCCCATGGCGAACTCCATCCCGCCCTTGGGGTCGATCACCCATAGCCGGACCAGGCCCGAGGTGATGCCGCCGGCCAGCGCCCGGACCAGCGACCAGAGCACCGAGCCCTTGCCGGACCGGGTCGCCCCGCCGATGAGGACGTGCGTGGCGAGCAGGTGCAAGGACCAGGTGCCCAGGTCTTCCCGCCGCGCGAGGGGCAGAGCGGTGAGGTCCGGTACGGCCGGGGCGTCAAACGGCGCCACCACCGGCCGCAGGGCGTCGGTGCGGACGAGGACCAGGTAGACCACAGTCGGCCGGTCCCGGAACCGCACCCGGTCCACCCACCCCAGCAGCAGCGCCCAGTAGCCGGTACGGGTCGTCGGGTCGTCGGGCCACTCGGAGTAGACCCGGGCGTGCCGCCGACCGAAGGCGTACGCGAGGTTCGCTGTGACCCGTTGGAAGTCGGCCGGGGTCTGCCCGCGGACCATGCGGATGGTCAGCACATCGAGGGCCTGATCTGAACGCACGCGCAGCAGCTCGGGCAGGACGGCGCGACGGTCGTACGTCTCGGCCAGGCCGCACAGAGTCATGGCCTCGCGCCACGCCCGCCGGTAGACAAAGACCTGACGAAACCGGCCGAGCAGCGGCGCGGCGCACCACCGCCACCAGGACGCCTCATCGCGCCACCGCCACAGGGCCGACACCGCCGACGCCAGGACCAGCGGCACGACCAGGCCCGCCCAGCCGTAGTCGGCGTAGAGGACGACGGAGAGCACGACCAGGCCGACGGTGACCGGGTGGCGCAGGCACCACCAGCAGCCCCGGGCGAGCCAGCGCAGCACCAGGCCGAGCACGACCGCCCACATCGGCAGAACGAACCGCTTCGGCCGGACCACCAGCAGATCCCCGGCGGTCGTCAGCACCACCTCGCCACGCGGCCGGCGCATCATCGCGCACCCCGCTGCGACACGAACCGGCCCGACGCATCCCGGGCCGGAGGAAACGGGAGAACGAGCTGACCGACGCAGAGCGGGCAGCGGTCGGCCGCACCGCCAGCTGGGTCGAACCGGGACTGACACACGCCGCACCGAGGCTGGGCCGGGGCAGCCGAACGCCTACGCTTGAACACGTCACTACCTCTCTCGACAGAG
Source organism: Micromonospora chalcea (assembly GCF_002926165.1). Taxonomy (GTDB): domain Bacteria; phylum Actinomycetota; class Actinomycetes; order Mycobacteriales; family Micromonosporaceae; genus Micromonospora; species Micromonospora chalcea. Next base: position 58,214 of record NZ_MAGP01000107.1, read on the forward strand.
CAGGGGGAAGAGACAGAGGGCGGGGCTGCCGTCCGCCAAGACCTGACAGCCCCGCCCCCACCCGATGCGGCTACGCCGCCGCCTTCTTGGCCACACCCGCCGGGGCCCGCATTCCGGTCGCCCGCAGCGAGTACGCCATCCGGTTGTTGTTGGTCACATACGGCGTGACCGTCATGCCCTCGAACTCCACCGCCTCGAACGGGGCGCCCGTCGGCGGGACCGGCTGGTAGTCGGCGGAGATCTTGACCGTCGTCTCCCGGGAGCGCTTGCCGAGCTCCGGGTCCAGGTCCATCACGCGGACCTGCCACACCCGCTGGCCGGTCAGCTTGTCCTTCGCCGGGCTACGCCGGCCGGTCTTCTCGTCGTAGTCCTCGACCTCACCCAGGGACTCGGGGACCAGGGCGCATCCCGCCGGGAACACGTCCTCGCAACGCACGGCGAACCTCGTACCGCCACGCAGAGCCATCGCTCAACCTCCAGGTTGTTGGCATGTCTGCCAAGTTGAGACTCCAAGGTAGACGGCACTTGGCAGACAAGTCAACGAGTGACCTCGTCGCGCCACAAAGGATGGTGAGGTTTTGCACCAATAAACCGCATTAGCACGCCAGGCCCAGCCCGGCGCCAGCGCCCAGCACGCTCGCCCGCCATCCAGCCAATGCCCGCCTTCCGCGATGCAAGCATCGACACCGTGCCTGCCGGCAAAATGCCACTAGGCATTTTGCCAATTGAGACAATGCCAATCGGCAAAGTGCCTATAGCGAATTCATAAATTGGCTCTTGCATTTCTTGTTCGGCTCGCTAGCATTTGATCGAGTGCCGGACAGGTCGGCACCCGCCGGGTTCTAGCCGGCAGACATAGGACTCAGATTGGAATCGAAGGTGGCTGAACTTCACTTCACGCTGAAGGTGCCAGCGCAGGTCTCGGTGCAGGTAATCGTGGTGATCTTGGTGGTGGTTGGGCTCAGCGGATGGACACTGGAAGCCCTTTGATCCTCGGGGCGAAGCCTCAGCGAATAAGGTGCCCACTTCGCGGGCAACCGGCCTACATGGCACATGAACAGCGAAGTAGCGCCCTCGGCCAGGACCATTCAAGGACCGCTGCCCTCGATGACAAGACCGTTGAAGCGTTGGGCGAGCTGAGCAAGGCACTTGAGACCATCCATCGGGTCCGAGGGCACCTGTATTCCGCACACCAGCTCGTCGGCGGGGCGGATCTCACTCTCGACCGGGTGGTGAAGCTACTCCGCGAGGTGGGGCACGACGAGATGGCCAACCGGGTCGAGCATGAGCTGTTAGGCCGCAACCTGCTACCCGGCCGTTGGACGTTCCAGATCGTGGAGGAGTTCGACGACGGCTACTACGCGGCGTTCCAAGAGATCGAGCGGGACGCACGGGAGAAGCTAGCCGGCGGCCGGCGGCACATCTACGAAGCGGAAATGAAGGAGCGGCGGCGCACCCACGGCATGCCGGGGCACGAGGCTACGCCAGAGGAGTGAGCGGGAGACCGTTCGGCAGCATCGAGGCCAGGGCGTTGGCTCTGGCCTCGATGATCCTCATTCGAGCCTGATACTCGGCCGGTTCGCGATGCGCGGCCTGGCTGGTCACCTGACCGGGCCATTTGCGGTAGAGCAGGCCGTACTCCCGGGTGAAGTACCCGGCGCTGACGGCGCTGGCAGCGAGCAGCAGGCCCGTGTCCTCGGAGGCGGGGAGCGCCATCCAGCCGCCCAGGGCGAAGACGAGATCCCGCCGTAGGCACAGAGTCGCCGGGTGCACTGATGCGCGGTAGTCGTTGGCTTGCCAGAACGACAGGACCTCACCGCGGTCGACGACTCCGCCGTCTGGGTCCTTGTCCCATCCGGCGGTCGATCCGTCGGGCAGCAGGTCGAGTACCCGCGAGGTGGTCCAGCCGATGTGCGGGTGCGCGTCGAACGCGGCGATGTCTCGGGCGAGCGCGCCGAGTGTCAACTGGTCGTCAGCGTCCAGGACCTTGATGAGGTCACCGGAGACCCGGGAAAGGGCGAGGGTACGGGCGACGCCAGGCCCACCGGGACGGCCGGTGCCGAGACTGATCCGGGGATCGTCGGGCAGCACTTCAACCAGGGCGCCGGTCTGCCCGTCCTCTTGGACGAGCCATTGCCAGTCCCACCCGGCCGGCATTTCCTGCTTGGCCAACGACTCGTAGGCGCCAGCAAGATGCTCGATGCTGGGCGCGTGGACCGGAGTGATGACCGAGACGAGCTGCGTCAAGTCTTCCACCGCTGGAGCTTGTGGGAGTAGACAAGCTCCGTCCGGTCACCCGGCATCACCACGTCGGCAACCTCGACGACCCGCCCTGTGGTGTCGACCGAGGTCTTCCGCACGGTGAGCACGGAGACGCCCGGGTCGATGTCCAGCAGTTCGGCCTCATCCGGGGACGGCGGACGCGCACGGATCTCGTCGTCGATCCGGTCCAGCTCGATGCCGAGCGTGTAGAGCTGGTGCTGTGTGCCGCCGGGCCATGGTTCCTTGCTCTCGTCGAGCAGGTCCGGGTTCGCGGCAACCAGTTCGTACGGCAGGTAGGAGTACGACACGGTCAGCGGCGCGCTCTCGCGTCGGGAGGAAGTCCAGTAGACCCGGCGCAGCAGCGGCGTGCCCGGCTCGACCTGCAAGGCCGCCGCCATCTCCGCATCCGCCTCCACCCGGGAGTACTCGGCGTGGAACTTCAGGTCATCGACGGTCAGGCCGGTATCGTGCTCGGTGGCGCCGGTCTTCAGCCGCTCGTCCTCGTCGAGCAGGACCCGGTCCTTCTCCCACTGGTACCGCTCGCTGTTGCGACGGCGTACCCGCTGGCGCGGTGCCCGGACGTAGGTACCGCGCCCCTGCTCGGCCCGGACCAGACCCCATTCCCGGAGCTGCCGGATGGCGTTGCGGACGCTGGTGCGGGAGAGGCCGGACGACTCGGCCAGCTCGGTTTCGCTCGGCATCAGGGTGCCCGGCGCCATCTCTCCGGACATAATCTTTACCCGCAACTCCTCCGCGAGTTGCAGGTAGCGAGGGCGCCAGTCCCGGCCATGCACACCGGCCACCGTACCCCCTAGACGTTCCAACGTCTGCCAGGTGGTCCCGCCCATCGGCCGTTGGGGAACCGGAGGGACCGTTACCGCTGCTCGCGGTAGCTGCCCACGACGATGGCCAGGAGTACGGGGAACGGCGAGGCCCCGACGGCTGCCGGAGTTCATCGCGTCTCCCCCGTCCGCTGGCGCTGACTGATCGGTGCTCGCATCACGTCACGGGCGCGTGTCAGCTCGTCGATCAGTCGGTCGAGCTGCGGCGCCGAGAGGAGCACGGTTTGCGTCGCGCCGTAGCGGGTCGCGTCGAGCTTGACGGCCAGGTCCCGACGCGCGAACCGGTCGATGAGGAGCTGAAGGCTGACCCAGCCGGTTCGCTCCCGGCCGATGGTGGCGATGAAGCCGCGGTGCATCGGGTCGTTCGGTCCGCAGCCCCGGCACCATCCCGGGCATGTGACCGACGGCGGGGCACTCTCGGTCATGGGCAGGCCCTCACTCATCGTTGGCTCCCTGGTCGCCGCCGGCCTGCTTCAACAGATCGCGCAGATGCTTGACCAGTTCGGCCACCTGGGGCAGCGACATCTCTGCCCAGCCGTTCCCTGTCCGGCACCACGAGTGCACAGCGACCAACGGCGCCGTGGCGTCAGCACCGATGAGGTAGGTGACGACGGCTCCGCTCGACCGGACGTCACCGATCCGGAACATCGATCCTCGGTGACGCCGGGCCATGTGCGCCATCAACGGCGGCACCAAGTGGCCGCAGCGATCCGGCGCGCACCAGCCCGGGTGACTCGTGATCCGGTTCGGATTGTTCGTCCGCCTCATCGCGGCCACCGCCCACCATTGGCCCGGTAGGACTGCGCCAGCGTCATCAATGGCGCGTACCGCAGCGTGGGCAACTCCCGGGTCGGCCCCGCACCCCACCAGTACGTCGGTACGGTATTGGTTGGCGGGCGCCGCATCGGCGAGACGTTGCTGTCGGTGGCCGCAGCCGGCGGACGCTTCCAGGACCACCAGGACGAGAACCAACCGCGCCGACGATGAGAGCCGGACATCGCACCTCCACAGGTAGGCGGGGCCGGTGGCGAGCCACGGAGGAATGCAGCCAGCCACCGGCCCGGATGAAGGCACGGCGCACCGTCCGACATAGGGTCGGGTATCGCCGAGCCAACTTGTACGCGCGGCTACCGCAACCGGTCCGACAGGACGCCGCGCGTCAGGTGCGACCAGGGCCAGCGCGGCACCACCCCTGATACGAACCGTCACCCTGGCCGCACACCGGGAAACGTACCTACAACTGGACGTGTTGTCCATACGTCGAAACGGGTCACTTGGTTGGCACTTGGTAAGACAAGTGCCAGGTACGGTGTACCCGTGCCCACCCCGCACTACGGACAGCCCCGCTACCGCGTCATCGCTGACGAACTGAGACGGCGCATCGAGAGCAGGGCCATCCCGTCGGGGAGCCTCTTGCCGGCGGAGAGCGCGCTTACCACTGAGTTCCGGGCAAGTCGCGGAACAATCCGCCAAGCCATCGCCGTCTTGCGGGATGAGGGCTTGGTCGCGACCGAACACGGCCGCGGCACATACGCCAACCCATATCGCCCCGACGGACCAGGCGAAGAACCCAAGATTGAGACACGAGAGCGCCAGGTGGCGGCAGATCCGGAGCTTGCAGCGCTCTTCGCTGTCGAGGTAGGTGCAGCCCTGGTCGAACAACAAAACGTCACTCTGACAAATGGAGCCGTCGGCGCGGTCGTCAGGATCTATCGGCTACCTGGGGCAAGGCAGTAGAGCAAGACAGTAGATTCTTTGCGCACTTTCAATACCTCTTCAAGGCGGCCCTTGGCGGGCCGCACGCGCCGCCCCCTGGGCGCGCCGGCCGCTGCCGCTGTCGCTCTGCGGCCGTCGCGCCGGATGCCCGGCGGCTGGCGCGGAGGGCGGGGAGCCCGGTGGGCCGCTGCAGAACGACAGGCCGTTGACCGGTAAGTGCGTGGGCCGGCAGCCGGCCGGGGCGCGCGGCCAGGAGTCCGCGCGGGCGTAGGGAGCGGACGCCGGCCGCGTGGGCGAGCTGGCGGCGGTCGCGGGGTTGCGGTTAGTGCGCCTCCGGCGAGGGAGCTCCGGCTCCGGGATGGCCAGGGCTCCGTCGGCTGGTCACGGTCCGAGGGTGGTTGCGGTAGGCCATCCCGCCTGGCATCGACCCGGGCAAGCCGAGCAGACCACCGCCCGACCCGCCAGCGTCCGAACCTGTGTCAAGTCCGCTTGACGTGGCGGGCCGGGCGGCGGCCCGCTCCCCAGACGGGCGGGTCGATGGCATACGGGATGGCGGCTGGGAGCGGGTTCCCCACCGCAGGTAGGCGGAGTCGGACCCAATGCCCTATCTTTGGCTGCATGCAAGCCAGGAAACAAAAGGCCGGTTTCGTTGCCGCGCTGCTTCTTGGCGTAGTTGGAATCTGGGCAGCCACCTCCGTTCTTGCTATCCGCGATAGGGAAATTGCCCCCTACGTACCCCTGTCTGGGCTGCTCCTACTTGCTGCAGCAGCGGTGATCGCAGTCGGCTGCGGCTTCCTGAGAAGCAGTGGCGGCAACCGAGACGAGCTTAGACCCATGCAAGTCATCTCGTGGTGGTGGCTATTAGCCGGACTACTCGCCGTCATCGTAGCGGCATGGCTGTCCTTCGCAACGCTCTCATTTTTTGCGAATAGCTCACCCAGCATGGCGGACCAAGCGAAGCTCCGATTTGATGCAGTGAAGACATCGCTGACCGTAGGTGCTGGAGCCGCAGGCCTGATCGCGTTAGTCCTTGGTTTCCGGCGGCAGTGGCTAAGTGAACGCGCGCAGTCGCATCTCGAATACGATGCTCGGGAGCAGCGTGTTACAGACCTATATACCAAAGCCGCTGACCAGCTCGGCCATGATAAGGCTGCAGTTCGGCTCGCGGGCCTATACGCACTGGAACGAGTGGCTCAAGGGAATCCGGAGCACAGGCAGACAGTCGTCGACGTAATTTGTGCTTATCTGCGGATGCCTCTGCCGGCACCCGGCCCATCAGCCTCCGCCCAAGAATTAAGGCAAGGCGAAGACGGCGACTCGAACGGGCCGACAGAAGAAGCCAGAGGATTCCAAGAGGAGCTACATGTCCGCTCAGCCGCCCAAGGAATCCTCTTCAAGCACCTTAAGCGGCGCGACTCGGACTTGAAGACTAACGCGTCATTCTGGCAGGGTATAGACATAAATCTCAGCGGCGCCCACCTAAGGGCATTCGCGCTAGAAGACTCAGAACTTAGGCGTGCGGTTTTCCACGGTGCCACCTTCGAGGACGGATGCTTCTTAGCGCGCGTCACATTCAAGGGCCAGCCTTGGGGCACGCGCGGGCCCTACGGAATTGGCGGCGTCGAGTTTAACGGATGCACTTTCCGGGGTGACCTGACGCTTGAAGATGTTGAGTTCTCGGGGGATGCCTCCTTCAGTGGGGCGCAAGTACAAGGGCATGCCTACTTCGGCGGTACGACGTTCGCGGGCGAAGCCGACTTCTCCGAGGTTACCTTCGAAAGTGGCTGCCACTTCGAAGCATCTCGCTTTGATGACGCCGCAAACTTCAAATTGGCCGAGTTTCGGGGAGATTTAGAATTCAACGATGGGATAATCTTCGCCGACGGCACCACGACATTCGGCGGCTTGGAAACCAGCTTCGAGCGTGCGACCTTCTTGCGGTGCGTTGACTTCACCCGCGCGAAGTTTACGGGGAAGCCAGTTTCCGACGCAGCTACACCTAACGGAGTTAGCTTCGAGGGAGCCATCGCCAAAAAGGCCAATGACGTTAGTCGCAATTGGCCCACAGGTTGGGCTGTTAAGCCAGGGCAAGGGAAGAGTTATCTTTCGGTCGTTGCGACCACTGCATCCTCGGACGACCCTGATGTACGAGGTAATGATCAGCCGGATGATGGTGTTTCAGAGCCAACCGGCGACAAGGGCGCCGACCCTACGGGCACCACACGATCAACGCCATCCGCGGCAGGCTAGAGCACGGAGCGACAGGAACTGAGCGACCAAGCCGCTCCCCATCGCTAACGCAAGCCACGCGATTGTCCGCCGGCCCGACACGATCCCCACTTCACTGAAGCTCAACTCCGCGAGCCTAATGGCCAAGCAGAAGCTGCACTCGCCGTTGCAGGTTCCAGGTGTGGCTTGTGTCGGCGAACAACAGCCGTGCTGGCCCTTTGTTGCCCGCTACCCGGCATAGCAGCGCAACCGACAACAACATCGACGCACTCTCCGCCAACACGGCCAGGTCGCCCTCATCGAAAACATATTCGGGCTCGTGCTTCAACTTGTTGTAGGTGCCCCAGAACAGGTGCGACCACTCGCGGCTATCGCCCACCCATTCCTCGAAGCTAGGCCCAACATGGCGCACGATCGGCCAGACCCAACCGCATCCTTGACTACCCTTCCTGCAGCACTTCTCCCTTGTCCACTTCGCACTGCGTCTGTGGGCAGCAACCCAATACTCCATAGCGGCAGCGACCTCTAGGATCCGAAGAGGCGGGGAGGCTTTGCCCTGCCTGTAAGGCTCAATCATTGGGCGAACCGCCCGGAGGTGCTTTCCGCACAACACCAGCCAGCGGCGAAGAGCTGGCACTCCGCCGAGATCTTGCAGTGTCAAGAGGGGGAACTCTCGCCTCTCCGCTGGCGCGACACCGGCAGGGGTCACCATAAGCCATGCATCCCAAAGCCGTAGCTCATCTGGCGACTTCGATCGAAGATCGGGGATAGCTAGGCCGCCCTCTGCTTGGATGAAGCCCTCGAAGCAGAAAGATACTAGATCCTGCACTCTAAGTAGCGACTGGCGGAGCGCCCACAAAGATTGGGGGCGCTTGCTACGGCACGTCAACTCCACAGGAGCGTTGATCGTCCTGCGGTCTCGGTCCCCCTGCGTACTCCAGTGGGCCGAAAGTGCAAGTTCCCGCCCTCCCGAAAGAGCGATAGACTGCTCCGCCTGCGCTTCAACACGAACCGTGAATGACGCAATTCTTCCTTGGTCGTTGTGGCCTACAGATTCCCTTACATTTGAGATTCCAAACCATTGCGACATACCGTAGAAGTGCGCGGAGACAGATCTGAGACACTCACTCTGCACCTCTTCAATTGGCACGTCGGCTATTATCGTGCGTGCTCGATAGTGCCGCACCGAGGCGGCGGCCCCACCCATCCTAAGTTTCTGGCCGGCGCCCTTAACGTCAAGCATGAGCAGACCGCCGCGTTCGGTCGCCCCGGTAATTAGGCGGGGTCGCGCTATGCGCTCATGTCCCTCGTCGCGAAATGCATCCTCATCTAGGGCTGATAGTTCAATCGTGTCCGGCTTTATAAGCCGGACATATCCCCGTTCTGGTTCAGTATCGATCCCTTTGGGCTGCTTATACCATGGCCAAAACCATCCGATGGTTCCGCCTAACACGGATGAGATCTTTTCGTCCATGCCAGCGGTCACTTGGCCGCCATCTCCAGCTCGGATCCTTGCGCAGCGCTGGGCATGGAATCTTCGGCCTCTGCCTTGGACTCCTTCTTAGACGGCCAGAGAGCCGAGCCGGTGCCGCCCACCAGCACGACGAAAGCATAGGTGGAAACACTGACGAACGCCGTCCAGGACCACCAGTGTTCAGGGCGCCACAGCCAATAGAGAACGGGGGCGGCAGGCAAGCCGACTAGGAACATATAGAAGAGTTGGCTCCACTCCCGCCTCTGCTGCAAAACCTTCTGTTCTCGTTCGATCAAAGCGACCACCTGGGATCGGACATGAAGTCTGAGCCAGTCGGCTTCCTCTGAGCCGACCCCCGAATCCCGAAGGGTTTTGGCAAGTTCCAGGTTACTAGTGATTGATGCTCGGACCCGAGCTTCTCTTCGATCTTGCATCTTCGATGCGATGAGGGGCCCAAGGGCGGAAACCATCGGCGCTGCGATGCTTCCAATGATCTCCAAATTGCTAGGCAAACTTCCTCCGAAGTTCGGTGTTGTCTAACTCGGCCAGGACGGCTCGGTCGCCGTCCTGGCCGAATGCCTATCCGATGAACGTTCCTGACGGTACTAAGCGGCCTCTCCCTCGGCCTCGCCTGAAGGTCCGTGCAGCTCGTCCCGCATGTCCTGCGGCGGCTTGATCTTGGAAGCGGAGTCCTTCTTCCGAGCATCGATCACGACAGGGCGCACGTCGATATTGTGCCGATCGCTGGCGATGCGGGCGGCCTTGTGGATCTTGTTGATGTGGCTCTCAGCCATCTCGTCGTCGGTGTAGGCGATCGCGACGAAGAAGGCGACCTGGACCTCCTCGGAGATCGCGTATTGGGGGGTCTGCGCGAGGATGCCGTCCCAGAACTTGGAGTTCGACATCAGCTTCATCTCGACGAGTGCCCGGGCGACCCAGCCCTGCGCGAAGTGGAAGTCGACCGGGCCGCGGCCGGCGTTGGCCTCGCCTGTCAGACTGATGTCGTTGGCCTTGCAGTAGTGCTTCGCACAGCTGCGGAATAGCGCCTGGACCTTCTTCTCCGCCAGGGCGACCCCCTGGTGCCAGAAGATCTGCCACTCGTCCTGATGCTCGACCCCGTGGCGGAACGACTCGATCACGTCCTTGACGAAGTCCGGGAACTCATCCCGAGCCTGAGGCACCCGCGACAGGGGCGAGCGGTGGGCGATCTTCGCCCCGAGCTCCCACCACTGGGTTCGCAACTTGGGGTCATCATCGACCGGGTAGGCCGAGTGCTCCTCGTGCTCCAGGACCTTGAGGTACGAGAGGACGACCTCGGGGTTCTGCCGGGCGAGCTTCGCCTTCTCGCGGCGGCCGACGTTCCGGGCGATGTGGTAGTTCAGGTCGCCGCGGAGCTGCTCGGCGTGGTTAGCCCAGGCGTACTTCCAGAAGCCGTCGGGGGTGACGACGGGGATGTCGCGGAGGAAGCGCTTGGGGACCAGGAGCACGGGACGTCGGGTGCGCGCGAAGGGATTGATGGGCAGATCGACCTCCTTCGCGTACCACCGGGCGAACTCGTCGCTCCACTCGGCGTTGTTGACCCGGACCGTCTCCATCGGGATGTTGTGGCGACGGCAGACCTCCTGGGTGTAGGAGATGAAGGAGCTCTTGAGGATGTTGCAGACCGCGTCGCTGATGCGGTCGAGGCCCATCCCGCCCTGAAAGAGGGCGAGCATCTCCATGTGAGGGACGTTGTCGAAGCCGAGACCGAGAGCGGTCTTGATGCCGTCGAGCATCCCCTGCTGCAAGATGTGCCCAGCGCCGGCGCCCTCGGAGCTGCCGTCGGCGACGCCGAGGCAGAACTCGGCTGGCTCGGGGAACAGGAGGAAGGACTTGGCCTGCTTCCAGGCCACCGAGTTCTCGTTGCCCCCGGACTCGCGGACCAAGCGGAAGGCGGTGGCCAGGAAGTCCATCGTCTGGTTGTGAGCCTCGAACCACCGGGCCTCGGGGTCCGGCCAGATCAGGAACGGGTCGACGCAGAGGCTCGTGTCGCTGGGCAGGTAGGTGTCGAACCAGTCGTCCTGATCCGTCATCTCCACGCGGAAGTGCTGGCTGAAGCGTGCCATCGTGGGCATCCCCTCCTCAGGGGTCGCAGGGCACGCGGGCGACCGTTGTCGTCCGCGCACGCTGACGCCCACCGCCCGAGAGAATCGCCACTTCCCCTTTCAGGGCAGCGTTCTCTGCGCTAGGTTCGGCTTGAGACGACCAATCTCTGCGGAACCCCGGCGGAGGCGTCACCCCGACGCATCCGGCACCGGGGTTTTCGCGTGTGGAGAGCGTAGCAGAACGTCACGTCACGGTTCGTCAATCCTGTTTGGGTGCACATCGATGTGACTGGCGTCACGGACAAACTGGACCACCACATCTAGTGGGTTGGGAGCCCCTCGGTTCCTACATCTTGGGTGCCACGTGATTGTCGGACCGGCCGGATACAATCCGCCGCTCGACGCACCGCAGTTACCGTCCGTAACATTTACCTGCAAGTTGAATCTCTGTATGTAACGGTACGTACGTACCGGATGATCTTGCTGTGTAGAAATTCCCGAGCGAGCTTCCGACTTCATTCCAGATACTGAGACGCGAGTAGCGTCGTGCATCTCGCCGTGTCGCCCGGGACCAGTCCGCCCCGCATCGCCTCCGGAGCTCACGAACTTGGAACGCCAGTTTGGATCGGGGTGGCGCTGTCGACAGCAACGGCGACAGCAACCGGCGTGGACGAGGACGCCCGTCGACGGATGCGTGCGGACAGTCGCCCGAGGTCGCGAACGCGAACAGACGATGCCGGACGATCCGCACAGAGCTTGTAAGCGAGATGTCTCCGCTCCCGTCTCTCAGGTCCTAGGTGTGCCTCACATTGCTGCCGATTTCCTCTGTTCTGGATCAAGGCGCCGCGCTCCGCGCGGCGCTGGGCGGTGAGCCGGCCGGCGGCAAGCCGCCCCGGCCGCCTCCGGCGCCGGGGCGGAATGCCACCGACTACCGCCGGACCGCCGCCCCGAGTCTGCTGATCAGACCAGCGGCGCGATCACGGCCAGGCGGTACGGAAGCCGGACCGGTCGACCTCGTCGAGGGGCAGGGCTTCCGACTGCCGCGCCAGTCCAACCTCGGGACTGGCTTGCCCCCGGTCCGTCTCCCGCAGCCGGCGACACCCCACCGCGGACCCCTCAGCCAATCGCTACACGCACGGACTCCGCCAGACCGGACCCAGCCACCAACCCCAGCGTTCGCAGCCCCAGAAGAGCCCTCAGCGGGCAAGATCGACCTGCCCACCATCTGCCCACAACCAGTCGCCAACGGCTGGACTCAGCCGGACTTGGCCGGACGAACGACGACGGCCCCCGATCAGCATCTCTGCTGGTCAGGGGCCGCATCTGCACCTGGTGGCGGGTAGAGGATTCGAACCTCTGAAGCTTTCGCGACGGATTTACAGTCCGCTCCCATTGGCCGCTCGGGCAACCCGCCAGGGCACACCACCGCGTCGCAACGCGGCGGCGGAAGCAAGGATAGCGGTTGCCCCCGGCACTGCCGCAACCGGGTACCGTCAGGAGGTCCCACGCTGGTCAGCGCGGGACGGACCAGGACAGACCGCCGGACAGCAGGAGCATGAGCATGGCAGCGAACCCCTCGTTCGACATCGTGAGCAAGGTCGACCGGCAGGAGGTCGACAACGCTCTCCGCCAGTCGGAGAAGGAGCTCTCGACGCGGTTCGACTTCCGGGGCACGGGTGCCGAGATCTCCTGGTCGGGCGAGGAGGCGATCAGCATCCAGGCGGAGACCGAGGAGCGCGTACGGGCCGCGCTGGAGGTCTTCAAGGAGAAGCTGATCAAGCGGAACATCTCGCTGAAGTCGCTCGATGCCGGCGAGCCCAAGCAGTCGGGCAAGATCTTCAAGATCGATGCCAAGGTGGTGCAGGGCATCGACTCGGACAAGGCCAAGGCGATCAGCAAGAAGATCCGCGACGAGGGCCCGAAGGGCGTGCAGGCGCAGATCCAGGGCGACCAGCTCCGCGTCACCGGCAAGAAGAAGGACGACCTCCAGGCCGTCATCACGCTGCTCAAGGGCGAGGACTTCGGTCTGGCTCTTCAGTTCACCAACTACCGGTAAGAGACTCTGGCCAGCCTGGTCATCGGGCCGGCCTGGCCTTGCCATCCGCGCGGATGTCGGCACCAGTGGTCGTCGTCTGCTCATGATCGGCCTCCGACGGCCTGGTCACGGTCTCGGTCTGGCCCTGGTCGGCCTCTCCTCGACCCGGCGCGCGCTCCGACCCCTCGCGGGCAAGGACCGCTGATGGGACACGACCCCCTTCGGCCGGACGCATGATCGGAACGTGTTGCAGGCTCCTCGAAGACCCACGGCGGCCTACCGCAACCACCATGGACCGTGAGCCGTCGGCGGGCCTCCGTCATACCGAAGGCGGGTGCGACCGGCCGGCCGGTCGCACCCGCGAAGGGATATCTCCTAGTCCGTCGCCTCGACACCAGGCGTGGCGGACGTCGCGGGGCCGAGGACCAGGTGCGGATCGAGCACCACGCCGATTGCCTGGTCCGGTGTCAGTGGCAGAGATCCGTTCCTCGCGGTGAGGCGGAGGGACGCTGCGGACCCGTCGGGCCGGAGCAGGTCCACGCTAAGCGTCTCGTACCGCACGACCTCGGCGCCGCGCTCCGCCGGAAGCCGGTGCTCCCGGAGCGAGGTTCGTACTTTGATCTTCTCGCCCGCGGGGCCCACCTGCTGCACACAGGTGCCGCTCGCCGTGCGGGAGGGGCAGGCAGTGGTGATCATCGACGCGAGGGAGGGACCGGCGTTTCGCGTGAGCTGGACCGACAGGTGAGCGTTGCCGTTCCCGGCGCCGAGGGTGCCCTGACCCCAGTAGCCGGTGAGAGTCGTCTCTCCCTCCGTCCCGCCTTGCTTGTTCCAGTTGCTGAGCAGGTCGTGCGGGGCCGGGCCGCTCAGCTCGGGCGCCTGTCGAAGCAGCGCCGGGATGACGGCCGCGTCGATCCGGGCCCAGTCTTCGGGTGTGCCGGCGGCGGTGGTTACGGTCGGGGTGGGCGACGGCCCAGCCGGTGGCACCGGGTCGGTTTGGCGGGGTGCGCGGACGAGCGCGGTGGCCCCGATGGCCACCACGAGGACCGCCACAGCGGCCAACGCCATCCCGCTTCTGCGGTGCCGACGACGCGAGTCGACGGCGGCCCGGAGATCGTCGAGCGGTGGCTGACGGACGGCGTCGGTGATGGTGTCCACGTCGAACCCGCTGAACTCACGATCGGACATCGGCCCTCCTACGACTGGCTACGGCATCGACGGTGTCGGCTGGGGAGAGCAGCAGGGCGAGCGCCTGACGCCCCCGGGACAGCCGGGACTTGACTGTGCCGACGGAGACGCCCAGGGTTCGCGCCACCTCCTCGACCGGCAGGTCCACGAGGTAGTGCAGGGCCAGCGCGTGCCTCTGCCCGTCCGGCAGGCGCCGCAGCGCGGCCAGCAGCGCCAGATGCTCCGGCGCGCTGTCGGCGACCACCGGCGGCGACCACGTCCGTCGCAGCAGCCCGTCGAGCACCCGCCGACGCCGATGCCGGCTGCGGGCGACATTGACCGCCACCCGGCGCAGCCACGCCTCCGGGTTGTCGAGGCCGGCGAACCGGCGGGGCGCGGCGAGCGCCCGGGTGAACGCCTCCTGTACCGCCTCCTGCGCCTCGCTCAGGTCACCGGTCACCGCGTAGAGCTGAACGACCAGCCGCCGGAAACACCCGGCATAGACATCCGCGATCACGTCGTCGTCGGACACCCTCACCTCCCTGCTCAGCTTGTTCCACTCACGGCGGGGCGGAAAGGTTCCGTCGTTTCCGGCCGGCTTCTGCCCACAGGCAACTTCGTTGTTCCGGAGGGCGGGCGTGGGGTCGGGTGGTAGCCATGACCTCCGCGCTGCTCCTCCCCTACCGTCCGGTGCTCGGCCATCCCATGCTGCGCCGGCTGCTGCCGGGCCTCGCCACGTCCGCGCTCGGTGACGGGCTGGCCCTGGTCGCGGTGACGTGGCTGGCGCTGCAACTCGCCCCGGAGGGGCAGCGCGGCACCTGGACCGCGTTGGCGGTGGCGGCGTACACGCTGCCGGGCGCGGCCGGTGCGGTGCTGCTCGGTCGCTGGCTGGGTGGGCGGAGCGGGGCTCAGCTCGCGGGCTGGGACGCCACGGTACGGGCGGCCGCGCTGGGCGCGATCCCGGCCGCACACCTCGTCGGGGTGCTGGACGCCGGTCTCTACGTCGCCCTGCTGGCGGTGTCCTCGCTGTTGCACCCGTGGGGGTCGGCCGGTCGGTTCACGCTCGTGGCCGAGCTGCTGCCGCAGCGGCACCACCTGGCCGCGAACGCGCTGCTCGGGACCCTCGGCCAGGCGGCGACGATCGTGGGGCCGCCGCTGGCCGGTCTGCTCATCGCCGGGGTGGGCCCGGTGTGGGTGATCGCGATCGACGCGGTCAGCTTCGCCGTGCTGGCCGTCAGCTACCGCCTTGTCGTCCCGACCACCCGCCACGCGGGAACAGCCCGCCACACAGGCAGCGCGGGCACAGACCGCCACGCGAGCAACGCGGGCACGGGCAACCGCGCAGAACGGCCGGCCTCCGGATTCCGGATCATCGCGCGGGACCGGTCGCTGCTCGGTCTGCTGTCGCTGTCCTTCGCGTTCTTCTTCCTCTTCGGCCCGTTCTACGTGGCCATGCCGGTGCACGTCACCGACGACCTGCACGCCTCCGCCGGAACGCTCGCGGCCTACTACACCGCGTTCGGCGTCGGCTCGCTGCTCGGCGGGCTGCTCACCGGGCACCTGCGCGGCTGGCCGCCGCGGACCACGCTCGCCGGCATCGTGGCGTTGTTCGGCACCGCGCTGCTGCCGCTCGGCCTGGGCGCACCGGTGGTGCTGTCACTGTCCGCGTTCGCGCTCGCCGGGCTGGTCTGGGCCCCCTACCAGCCGACCGTGACGGTGTTGTTCCAGCGCCGGGCCGGGGCCGCCGACCTGCCTCGCGTACTGGCGGCGAACGGGGCTCTCCTGGTGCTGTCGGTGCCGCTGGGCACCATGCTCGGCGGTCCGGCGACCGCGTTGCTCGGGGCGCGGCCCACCCTGCTGACGTGCGCGGTGGCGATCCTCGTCCTGGGCCTGCTCGTGGCCGGGCGCCCCGGGTGGGGAGGCGCCGGGAGGGGACCGGGCCGCCGGCCGGCGCACCCGGACGCCACCGGTCAGGCGGCCAGTGACTGCTCGGCGCGTACCGCTGTGGCCTCGGCCCGGGCGATCGGCCCGGCGGGCAGCGCGGCGACCGCGGCCCCGGCGGCGACCGCCACCCCGGCGAAGACGAACGCCCAGGACACGCCGCCGGCGTGGTCGATGATCAGGCCGGCGATCGAGCCGCCGGCGGCGCTCGCCGCGACCGACATGGTCACCACCCAGGTGTACGCCTCGTTCAGCATGCCGGCCGGGGCGATCCGCCCGACCAGTGTGTTCTCCAGAGTGAGCGCGGGGGCGATGGCCGCGCCGCCGAGCACCAGCGCGACGCCGAGCGCGGCCGGGCCGGGCATCACCGCGAAGACGGCGAAGCTGGCCGCGACGGTGCCGAGCAGCCAGGCGAACTGGCGGGTCATGTTGGCGGCGGGCTTGCGTACGCCGAACCAGAAACCACCGATGGCGCTGCCGATGCCCCAGACGGCGAGCAGCACGCCGGCCAGGCTTTCCGGGTCGTCGGCGCCGGAGTTCCCGGCGAAGGCCGGGACGATGACGCCGGAGGCGCCGAAGGCGATGCCGAGGCTGGCCACGCAGAGCAGCAGCGCGGGGAAGCCGCCGATCCGCAGCGGGCCGAGGCCCCGGGCGTGGTGCTCGCGCGGGTGCGGGCGCCAGCCGCGCATGACCCGGCCGAACGCGACGGCGCCGGTGCCGACCAGGGTGACCACGGCGGCGCCGACGAGCGCGGCGGAGGCGTCGGCGAACAGCACGAACCCGGCCACCAGCAGCGGGCCGATCACGAAGACGACCTCGAAGAGGGTGGTCTCGGCGGCGAGCGCGGTGTTGCGCAGGTGCGCCCGGCCGGTGGCGGGGGCGGTGAGGTCGTTCCAGGCGCCCCGGATCGCGGCGGTGAGCGGCGGGTACGTGGCGCCGGCCAGGCCCGCCGCCAGGTAGATCAGCGGGAGGTTGCCGGTGCCGGAGCGGGTGGCGACGAGCAGCCCGATCAGGGCGAGCGGGTGGGCCAGCGCGGTGGCCAGCAGGACGGGGGTGGGGCCGACCCGGTCGGCGATGCGTCCGGCGACCGGGCTGAGCGCGGCGCCGGAGAGCGCGTAGATGCCGCCGGCGACGGCGGCCAGGGAGTAGCGGCCGGTGACCTGCTCGACGACGAGCAGCAGCGCCAGCGGGGTCATGCCGATCCCGAGCCGTCCGATGATGCCGAGGATCAGCAGCATCGGCGCGCCGGGGATCCGCCAGACGCCCTGGTACTGGCGCAGTGCGGCCACGGTCGACCTCCGAGGGAGTAATGGGTGGGAGACGTTTCGACCCTAACGGCGCGGCCTGATCGGGGGAAACGCATTGTGCCGGGACACACCACCGCGCCCGCGTCCTGGGGACGCGGGCGCGGTGCGGGCGTACGGCGGGTCAGCGCTGGAACTGCACCGGCCCGGAGTTGCGGGCCATCTGCTCCAGGCGGGCCACCCGCTGCTCCATCGGCGGGTGGGTGGCGAACATCGCGGCGATGCCGCCGCCCCGCTTGAACGGGTTGTCGATCATCAGGTGCGCGGTGCTGGCGAGCTGGCCCTGCGGCGCGAGCGGGCGCGCCTGCGTACCCATGTGGATCTTGCGGAGGGCACTGGCCAGGGCCAGCGGGTCGCGGCTCAGCTCAGCGCCGGACTGGTCGGCCTGGAACTCCCGGCTCCGGCTGATCGCGAGCTGGATCACCGTGGCGGCGATCGGGCCGAGGATCAGCGTGAGCAGCAGCACGGCCGGGTTCGGGCCGTCCTCGTCGTCGGACGAGCCCAGCGGGATGAACCAGGCGAGGTTCGCCAGCATGGTGATGATGCCGGCCAGGCCGGCCGCCACGCTGGAGATCAGGATGTCCCGGTTGTAGACGTGCGACAGCTCGTGGCCGATCACGCCACGCAGCTCCCGGTAGTCCAGGATCTCCACGATTCCCTGGGTCACGCAGACCGCCGCGTTCTCCGGGTTACGGCCGGTGGCGAACGCGTTGGGCTGCGAGGTCGGGCTCACGTACAGCCGGGGCATCGGCTTGCCGGCGAGCGTCGACAGCTCCCGCACCATCTGGTAGAGCTCGGGGAACTGTGCCTCGCTGACCGGTTGCGCCTTCATCGAGCGCAGTGCGAGCTTGTCGGAGAAGAAGTAGGTGACGCCGTTCATCAGCAACGAGACGACGACGGCGATGACGAGACCGCCGCTACCGCCGAACCAGTAGCCGATCGCGAGGATCAGCGAGGTCAACAGGCCGAGCAGCGCTGCGGTCTTGAGACGGTTGTGATGCACGATCTCTCCTTCGGTGCGCGGGCCCTTGCGGGAGGCCCGCTGACCGGTTCAACGCACCGGTACCCGTCAACCATCCGGCTCATGGCTGAAAGTTGGCTGGATGTTGCTGTGCACACGCTGAAGCGGTCGCCCACCAGGGCACGAACCGGTCAGCGCGCCGCCACGTCCAGCACCAGCTGCGGTGCGAAACCGATCACCACCGCCGCCACGGTGGCCACGCCGAGCGCCAGCGCCACGGTCCGCGCCGGCCGGACCGCCGCCGCGCCCGTGGGCGTCGCGTAGAGGGACGCGGTGACCCGCAGGTAGTAGGCCAGGCCGATCACCGCGTTCAACGCCACCACCAGCGCCAGCCACCCCGCGTGCCCGGCCAGCAGCGCGCGTACCACTGTCACCTTGGCGAACAGCCCGGCCAGGCCCGGCGGCAGGCCGGCCAGCCCGATCAGCGCCAGCGCGAACGCGCCGCCCACCCACGGGTGCCGCCGCGCCGCGCCGCGCAGGTCGGCCAGCGTGCCGCCGTCGCCGTCCGCCGGGCGCAACGCCACCACCGCCGCGAACGCGGCAAGCTCCAGCAGCACGAAGAAGATCGCGTACGCGACGGCTGCCGCGTACGCGGCCGTGCGCGCGTCGCCGGTGCGGCCCGCGGCCAGCGCCAGCGCGCCCAGCGGGGCGAGAATGTACCCCGCCTGGGCCACCGACGACCAGGCGAGCAACCGCACGGTACGCCGCTGACGCAGCGCCACCAGGTTGCCGACGGTCATGGTCAGCACCGCCAGCGCCGCCAGCACCGGGCCGGTCATGTCTCCCGGCAGCGCGCGCTGCACCACCGCCAGCAGCGCCACCACGCCACCGAGCTTGGAGGCGGTCGACAGGTACGCGGCCACCGGCAGCGGCGCGCCGTCGTACGTGGCGGGGGCCCAGGCGTGGAACGGCACGGCGGCGACCTTGAACGCCAGCCCGGCCACCACGAGCGCCGCCGCGACGCCGGTCAGCGGCAGGTCGGTCAGGTCGGCGCGGTCGGCCAGCGTGGCGCCGAGCCGGTCCAGGTGCAGCGTGCCGGCGACCGCGTAGAGCAGCGCCGCGCCGAGCAGCGTCACAGTGGTGGCGACCACGCTGACCACGAAGAACGTCACCGCCGCTTCGGCGCCGGCGAGGCTGCCCCGGCGCAGGCCGACCAGCACGTACAGCGGGAGCGTCAGCGTCTCCAGCGCCACGATCAGCGTGATCAGGTCACCGGCGGCGCCGAGCACCACGCCGCCGGTCATCGCGCAGGCGAGCAGGAAGCAGTATTCCCCTACCGGGGTGCGCCCGGCGCGCAGCAGCGGGCCGGACAGCGCCAGCACGCCGAGCGTGAGCAGGGCGATCACGGCCCCGACAAGCGCCGCTCGCCCGCCCCACACCCAGGAGCAGTCGTCGCCGACGCAGAACGTGCGCCGGGTCCCGGCCGTGCCGACGAGCGTCGCGCCGGCAGCCGTACCGGCCGCGCCGAGCGCCGCCACCGCGACCGTGACGGCGGGCCGCGCCACCAGCAGGTCGCCCAGCAGCACCAGCACTGCGGTGCCGGCGGCCAGGTACGCGGGCAGCATCGCCACGTTGTCGACGCTCTGCACCAGGCTCATGGGACGACCCCCAGCAGCGCCTCCACCGGACCGGAGGCGTACGACAGCACGAGCGCCGGGGCCAGGCCGACCGCGAGCGCGAGCAGCACCAGCGGCGCCCAGGCGGTCAGTTCCGCACCGGCCAGCCCGGGTGCGAGCCCCGCCACCGCCGGGCTGGGCCGCCCGTGCGAAACCCGGCGCAGCAGCCGCAAGAAGTACGCGGCGGTGAGCGCCCCGCCCAGCGCGGCCAGCACGGCGAGCGTCAGCCAGAGCGGGCCGCCCCGCCGCACGGCGGCGACCACGGCGAACGCCTCGCCCCAGAACCCGGCCAGGCCGGGCAGCCCCAGCGAGGCGACAGCCGCGAAGCCGAGCAGCCCGGCCAGCCGGGGCGCGGTCTCCCGCAGCCCGGACAGGTCGGCCAGCGAGCCGGTGTGCGCGCGGTCCTTGACCGCGCCGGCCAGGAAGAACAGCAGGGCGGTGATGACGCCGTGGGCGATGTTGCCGATCAGCGCGGCCTGGAGCCCGGTGGCGGTGAGCGTGGCGATCCCGAGCAGCACGAAGCCCATGTGGCCGACGCTGGAGTACGCGATCAGCCGCTTCAGGTCGTCCTGGGCCAGGCAGACCAGGCCACCGATCAGAATGGCGGCGACGGCGAGCACGCCGAGCACCGGCGCGGCCCAGCGGGCGCCCTCCGGAGCCACCCCCACGGCGACCCGGATCATGCCGTACGTGCCCATCTTGAGCAGCACCCCGGCGAGGATCACGCTGCCGACCGTCGGCGCCTGGGTGTGCGCGTCGGGCAGCCACGAGTGCAGCGGCCAGAGCGGGCTCTTCACCGCGAACGCGAGCGCCAGCAGCGTGAACGCGGCGAGCTGGGTGCCCCGGGACAGCCCGGCGCCGCCGGTGAGCGCGACCAGGTCGGCGGTGCCCGCGGCGGCCACCACCACGTAGACGCCGACCAGCAGCAGCACCGAGCCGAACAGCGTGTAGAGCGCGAACTTGCGGGCCGCGCGCCGCCGGTCCGCGCCGCCCCAGCCGGCGATCACCGCGTACATCGGCAGCAGGACGACCTCGAAGAACAGGAAGAACAACACCAGGTCGAGCGCGAGGAACGTGCCGAGGATGCCGACCTCGACCACCAGCAGCAACGCCACCAGCGCCCGCCCGCTGCCGCCGCCGGTCGGCACCCGCCACAGCGTGTACGCGCAGCACAGCAGCGTGAGCAGCGCGGTCAGCACCACCAGCGGCCAGGAGATACCGTCCACGCCCAGGTGGAAGCGCAGGTCGAGCCCGGGCACCCACGGCAGGTCGACCTGGTGCCAGGGCTGCACCGCCGGGCGGGGCCCGTACCCGAACCAGCCGTGGTCACCGCCGACCAGCGGCAGCGTCGCCAGCAGCGTCAACGCGGCGGCGACGGTGCCGACCACCCGGCCGGCCCGGTCACCGGGCACGACCGCGGTGGCCAGCGCGCCGAGCGCCGGGACCGCCACCACGGCGACCAGCAGGACCTGCCCGAACGTCATGACGTGACTCCGATCAGGGCGACCGCGAGGCCGATCAGCAGCGCGCCCGCCAGCACCCCGGCCGCCGCCCGCGGCAGCGCCGCCCGGTGCAGCGCGGCCAGGCCACCGCCCACCTCGACCGCCGTCCGGCCGCTGCCCTCGACCAGCCCGTCCACGCCCAGTTCGTCACCGGTACGCACGACCCGCGCGAGCGCGCCCACCGGGCGTACGACCAGGGTGTGCTGGACGTCGTCGAGCCGGAACGCCCGGACGAAGACCGGCCGCAGCGGACCCAGGAAGCGGGCCGGATCGGCGGCCGGGTCGCGGCGCCAGCCCGCCCAGGCGACGCCCGCGCCGACGAGCAGCAGCAGGAACGGCAGGACCAGGTTCGGCGCGAGGTGCACCAGTTCGACCGCCTCGCCGGTGTCGTCGCCCGGCACGCGCAGCCGGTCGGCGAACCACGGCGCGAACGCGGCCAGGCCGAGCAGCGCGGCCGGGACCGTGAGCAGCAGCACCGGCCAGCGCAGCAGCGCGGGCGGGTCGTGCGGGCGCAGCAGCGGCGTGCGGGTCGTGCCGAGGAACGTGCGCAGCAGCAGCCGGGTCGCGTACCAGGCGGTCACCGCCACGCCGACCAGCCCGGCCAGCCAGACCAGCCAGCCGACCCAGGCCGCGCTCGGCCCGGCGCCGTCGAGCGCGGCCGCCTCGGCGGCGGCGAGCACGCCGTCCTTGCTCCAGAAACCCGAGAGCGAGGGTACGCCGGCGAGCGCGCCCAGGCCGACCACAGTGCACCAGAACGTCACCGGCATGGCGGTACGCAGGCCGCCCATCCGGGACATCAGCGTGGTGCCGACGGCGTGGATCACCGCACCGGCGGCGAGGAACAGCAGCGCCTTGAACGCGGCGTGGGTGAGCAGGTGGAACAGCGCGGCAGCCGGTGCGCCGACCGCCAGCGCGCCGGTCATGTAGCCGATCTGCGACACGGTCGACCAGGCGAGCACGCGCTTGATGTCGTCCTGCGCGGTGGCGGCGAACGCGCCGAGCAGCATCGTGATCGCGGCCATCACGCCCAGCACGGCGAGCGCGGCCGGGGCGCGCTCGAACAGCGGGAACAGGCGGGCCACCGCGTACACCCCGGCGGCGACCATCGTCGCGGCGTGGATCAGCGCGGACACCGGCGTCGGACCGGCCATCGCGTCCGGCAGCCAGGTGTGCAGCGGGAACTGGGCGCTCTTGCCCGCCACCCCGGCGAGCAGCAGCAGGCAGGCGGCGGTGAGCGTGCCGGTGCCGTAGTCGTGCGCCAGCACGTCGGCGATCCGGAAGCTGCCCGCGCCCACGCCGAGCAGCGCGATGCCGAGCAGGAAACCGACGTCACCCACGCGGGTGACAAGGAACGCCTTCACCGCCGCGCCGGGCGCCTCGGGCAGCCGCCGGTCGTGGGCGATGAGCAGGTACGAGCAGACGCCCATCACCTCCCAGCCGGCCAGCAGCATGATCAGGTCGCCGGACACCACCACGGTGAGCATGGCGGCGGTGAAGAGGCTCAACTGCGCCGCGTACGGCGGGTAGCGGTGGTCGACGTCCACGTCGTCGTGCGGGCCCCGGCGCAGGTAGCCGATCGAGTAGACCTGCACGGCCAGCGCGACAGCCGCCACGGCCGTCGCGACGAGCACTGCCACGCCGTCCAGCCGCAGGCCGAGCGTGACCCGCAGTCCGCCCAGGTCGATCCAGGTCGTGGACGCCTCGACCGGGGCGTCCACGCGGACCAGCAGTGCCAGCGCGGCCAGCAGCGACACCGCCGCCCCGGCCACGCCCAGTGCGACAGCCGTCCGCCGGGCCGACGCCCGGTCGTGGCTCGGGGCGGGCGGCAGCAGCAGACCGAGCAGCCCGGCGACCAGCGCGGCGGCCGGCAGCACCGCCGCGAGCCACAGCGTCGGCGTGCTCACCGGACCGCTCCTTCCGGGCGCTCGGCCGGGGTCACCGCGGGTGCCGGCTCGGCCAGCGGCACGTCGTCGACTGTGACGCTGGCGCGCAGCCGGTAGAGCTGGAGCACGATGGCCAGCCCGACACCGATCTCGGCGGCGGCGAGCACGATCACGAACAGCGCGAACACCTGACCGGAGTGCGGCAGCGCGGCCTTCACAGTGGTGTCGGCGGTGACCAGCACCAGGTTCACCGCGTTGAGCATCAGCTCCACCGCCATCAGCACCAGGACGGCGTTGCGGCGGCGCAGTACGCCGTACACGCCGAGGCCGAACAGCAGCGCGGCGGTGACGTACGGGATGACCGGCCTCACTGGCGCCCGCCCTCGTCGGCGGACCGGCGGCCGATGTCGGGGCGGGAGAGCACGATCGCGCCGACCAGCGCGGCCAGCAGCAGCACCGACAGCACCTCGAACGGCAGCACCCAGGAACGGAACACCTGCTCGCCGAGGCGCTCGGCGGTGCCGGCGGCCGGCAGGTCCACCCGGGACCAGCGGAACGCGTCGATCAGCAGCACCGCCAGGCCGAGGCCGCTACCGCCGCCGACCAGCGCGGCGGCCCAGCCCGGCCGGTCCAGGTCGTCCGACGGGCCGATCGGCGCGCGGGTCAGCATCACCGCGAACAACAGCAGCACCACCACCGCGCCGACGTAGATGAGCACCTGCACCCAGGCCACCAGCTCAGCGGTCAGCACCAGGTAGTCACCGGCGAGCGCGCCCAGGCACACCACCAGCCACAACCCGGCCCGGACCAGGTGGCGGGTCGCGACCACCAGCGCGCCCGCGCCCACCGCCACCGCGCCCAGCGCCAGCAGCAGCACGTCCGCACCGGTCATGAGGCAGTGCCTCCGCCCGGATCGGTGGCGGCGTCGGGGCGTACCCGGGAAGGAGCCGGACGGGCCGACGGACCCGCCGCCTTCCGGGCGGCGGTGGT
The DNA here is from genome assembly GCF_002926165.1 of Micromonospora chalcea. GTDB lineage: Bacteria > Actinomycetota > Actinomycetes > Mycobacteriales > Micromonosporaceae > Micromonospora > Micromonospora chalcea. The sequence goes on from NZ_MAGP01000107.1 coordinate 82,277, forward strand.
CTCCTCCTTGGAGGGGTCGCCGAGCGGGTCGTGCGCCGGCGGCGGCGGGACGGTGGCCATCCACTCGCCCAGGTGGTCCTTGTCGTGCAGCAGGTCCTTGATGTCGTACTCGGCGTACTCGAACTCGGGCGACCAGTAGAGCGCGTCGAACGGGCAGACCTCGACGCAGATGCCGCAGTACATGCAGAGCGAGAAGTCGATGTCGAACTTGTCGAGCACGTTGCGCTGGCGGGGGCGGGCGGCGCCGGGCACCGCCACCTCCTCCTTGTGCGAGTCGATGTAGATGCACCAGTCCGGGCACTCGCGCGCGCAGAGCATGCAGACCGTGCAGTTCTCCTCCAGCAGCGCGATCACGCCACGGGAGCGCGGCGGCAGCTCGGGCGCCACATCCGGGTACTGCTGGGTGGTCGAGCGGCGGGTCATCGTCTTCAACGTGACCGCCAGGCCCTTCACCAGACCGCCGCCGGGCACTCCACCGTGCTCGCTCATGCCGCCCATCCTGCCCTGTGACCCGGGCGCGCGCGACCACCACCCGGCGCTTTGGCCCGGGCGTGCAGCCGGATCACGCCTCGCCGGGTGTGAGTGGGGGCAGCATCTCCACGCCGAGCTGCTGGAGCACCTGGAACAGCTCGTTGACGCTCCACACGTCCACGATCCGCCCGTCGTCGTCGAAGCGCAGGAACGTCGCGCCCGAATAGCTGACCACCCGGCCGGTCGGCGGCACCGGACCGAACTGGCCCGCCTGGGTGCCGGCAGCCCGCCAGCGGACCGCCACCCGCGTACCGGCCGCCACCACGTCGACGATCTTGTAGCGCAGGTCGGGGAACGACGCCCGCCGGTCCCGGTGCCACGCCAGCATCGCCGCCGGGCCGGTGCCGCCCAGGCCCGGGCACTCCGCCGCCACCAGCTCGTACGCGCTCTCCTCGCGCCCGGCGTTCCACACGTCGGCGACGAAACGCCGGGCCGCCGTCTCCACATCGGTCACGGCGGGCAGCCTATGCCTCTTTGTGACGCGCTCGACCTGCCGGGAGCCGCCCGAGCGACCATGATGGGAGCGAAAAGCGAACTCGGAGGTAGAGCGTGGGCGGCAGCGACGACGAGGTCCTGGACCGGACCGGCGGCAAGTACGTGGAGCCGGGTGGCGAGTTCACCCGCGACCAGCGCTACATCGCCACCCGGATCACCGCCGACGGGCGGGACGGCTGGCCGGTGGAACCGGGGCGCTACCGGCTGGCGGTCAGCCGGGCCTGCCCCTGGGCCAACCGGCTGATCATCGTCCGGCGCCTGCTCGGGCTGGAGGACGCCATCTCGATGGCAGTGGCCGGGCCGACCCACGACAAGCGGAGCTGGACGTTCGACCTGGACCCGGACGGCAAGGACCCGGTGCTCGGCATCGAGCGGCTCGCCGACGCCTACTTCGCCCGCTTCCCCGGCTACGAGCGCGGCATCACCGTCCCGGCGCTCGTCGACGTGCCCAGCGGGCAGGTCGTGACGAACGACTACGCCCAGATGAGCCTGGACCTCACGACGGAGTGGACGGCGTACCACCGTCCCGGCGCGCCGGACCTCTACCCGGAGCCGCTGCGCGCCGAGATCGACGAGGTGAACGCGGTCGTCTTCGCGGACGTCAACAACGGCGTCTACCGGTGCGGCTTCGCCGGCAGCCAGGAGGCGTACGACAAGGCGTACCACCGGCTGTTCGACCGGCTGGACTGGCTGAGCGAACGGCTGGCCGGGCAGCGGTACCTGGTCGGCGACACGATCACCGAGGCGGACGTACGGCTGTTCACCACGCTCGTCCGCTTCGACCCGGTCTACCACGGGCACTTCAAGTGCAACCGGCAGAAGCTCAGCGAGATGCCGGTGCTGTGGGCGTACGCGCGGGACCTGTTCACCACGCCCGGGTTCGGCGACACCATCGACTTCGACCACATCAAGCGGCACTACTACGAGGTCCACCGGGACATCAACCCGACCGGGATCGTGCCGCTCGGCCCCGACCTGAGCAACTGGCTCACCCCGCACGGCCGGGAGGAACTGGGCGGCCGCCCCTTCGGCGACGGCACCCCACCCCCC
>NZ_MAGP01000108.1 GCF_002926165.1 Micromonospora chalcea
CCCGGCCCGGATCTCCTCCCGGTCGGGCGCCTTCGCCGGCTCGGGCTCCGGCTCGCGCTCGGCGGCCCGTTCCAGCTCCTCGTCGATGACGTCCTCGAAGTCGCCGTACAGGTCAGCCTGGTCGATCTCGGCCGCCTCGTCCTCGGCGGCGATCTGCGCGGCGGCGATCTCACCCCGGATCTCCTCCGGCGTGAGCGCGGGCAGCAGCGGCTCCACCACCGCCATCAACTGCTCCTCGGCCACCACCGCCTCGGCCAGCGCCAGCGCGTGCGCCCGCTCGTACGGGCCGCATACCACCGGCTCCCACTCGTCGTCCGCGCCGAGCGGGCCGAACGTGATGATCCACGGCAGGCCGAGCATCGGCGAGTCGTCCGGCAGGTCGAGTGTCACGAGTGCGCCCACCGGCCCATCATCGTCGGACGGGATCCGCCCGGGGAACGCATCGGCTCGACTCTCCCCGCTCAGGGGACCACGCTCAGCCACGCGTGCCGGCGTCCAGCGCCGCGCGGACCAGGGCGACCGCCCGCTCCGACGGGACGCCCAGGCGGCGCGCCTCGGCGGCGTACCCGGCGGCGGCCTGCTGCAACCGGTCGACGGCGTCGTCCCGCCCCGGCGCGACCACCGTGCCGTGCCGGCCGCGCGTCTGGACCAGCCCGGCGGCCTCCAGCTCCCGGTAGGCCCGCGCCACCGTGTTCACCGCCAGCCCCAGGTCCGCCGCGAGCTGCCGGACCGCGGGCAGCCGGGTCCCCACCGGCAGCCGCCCGTCGCCGATCCGCGCCGCGAACTGCGCGCGCACCTGCTCGTACGGCGGCACCGCCGACGCGGCGTCGATCCGGATCCGCGCGCTCATCCCGCCCCTCCCGGCGTTCCCGGTTCGGTTTCCTCGTCGAGCACGTCCGCCTCCACGTCCACCTCCCGGGCGCCGCCCTCGGCCAGGTCCACCACCCGGCCGTACGGGCTGGTGGCGGCGAGCGCCGCGCCGAAGAGCACCAACTGGTTGAGCAGGTAGAGGTAGAGCAGCAGGCCCACGGCGGTGGCGACCACCGTGTACGCCGGGTTCCGCTCGGTGCGTACCACGTAGTAGCGCCCCACCGTGTTGAGCAGGGTGATGCCGATCGCGACGGCGAGCACCGCCGGGCGCAGCCGGCGCCGGCTCATCCGCAGCCGGGGCACTGCGAGCAGCAGCGCGGCGGCCAGCACGGCGTTGACGAGCACGCTCAGCACCGCGCTGACCGTGGTCAGGCCCACCGAGCCGGTGCTGCGCAGCAGGAAACGCAGCAGCGACTCCAGCGCGTCCACGGCGGCGACCGAGACGAACAGCAGCACGAAGACCGCGACCAGCACGCCCAGGTCGACCAGCCGCCGCATCACCAGGTTGCCGGGCTGCTGGTTGAAGCCGTACATCAGCCGCTGCGAGGAGCGGATCGCCTCCACCCAGCCGATGCCGGTGAACACCAGGATGACCAGGCCGACCACGCCGACGGTGTTGCTGCTCTCGGCGATCTGCGCCGGGTCGAGAAAGGGCAGGTTCTCTTCGAGGAAGTGGGCGGCCGCGCGGCTGACCTCCTCGTTGTCGCGCAGCACCGCGCCGAAGACCCAGTACGCGACGAGCGCGAGCGCGAACACGGCGAAGAAGCCGTAGTACGCGATGGCGGCGGCGAGCCGCCCGGCGAGCAGGTCGGCGTAGAGCGTCCCGGCCCGCCACACGTGGTCGAAGACCGACGACCGGCCCCGGGCCGCGTCGATGCGGCGCCCGACCGCCGCCTCGATCCGGCCGAAGACGTTCACCCCGTCATCCTCGCTGATCTCCGCCCGTGGCGGAGGAGCCCCGGCCGGTCGAATGTTCAGCTCGCCCCGCCGAGCCGGAAGTCGCGCCGGGGCTGCCACCGGGTAGCCCCGCTGTGCGAGAACAGCGTGAACGCCTCCACCTGGAACAGCGCGGAGAAGTCGGCCAGATCCTCGTACGCCTTGTCGAGCACCTCGGGTGGCACGTCCTGCGCCACTGTGACGTGCGGGTGGTACGGGAAACGCAGCTCGCGGCGCAGCTCGGGAGCGGAGTTGATGGCGGCGGCCAGCAGTTCGCACTCGCTGATCCCGGCCGCCACCGCCACGAAGACCACCTGGGTGACCGGGCGGAACGTGCCGGTGCCGCGCAGGTGCAGCGTGAACGGCAGGTGCGCGGCGGCGACCCGGTCCAGGTGCTCCTCGACGGCGGGCAGCGCGCGTACCGGAATCTCGGTGGGCCCGAGCAGGGTGACGTGCGCGGGGACGGCCGCCGGGTCGCCGGCCTCGACCCGGCGGCGGGTGAGCATCCCGCCCCACGGCTCGGGGATGTCGACGGCGATCCCGATCTGGATCGTGTCCGCGCCGCCCGGCGCCGCGTCATTGCCCGCCACGTCGCGCGCCACCCCTCCGGCCTCCGGCTGCGTCACCCGTCCCGCCCGGGCCGCTACTCGAACCGCACCGGCGGGAAGAAACCGACCCGCTCGTACGCCGCACGCAGCGTCGCGTCGGCCACCACGCGGGCCTTCTCCGCGCCCCGCGCGAGCAGCTTGTCCAGTTGGGCCGGGTCGTTCAGGTAGCCGTTCGTGCGTTCCTGGATCGGGGTGACGAACTCGCGCACCACCTCGGCCAGGTCCTTCTTGAGGTCGCCGTAGCCCTTGCCGTCGTACGCGGCCACCAGGTCGTCGATGGACCGGCCGGACAGCGCCGAGTAGATGGTGAGCAGGTTGCTGATGCCCGGCTTGCCCTCGGCGTCGAAGACGATCTCGCGGCCGGTGTCGGTGACCGCCGAGCGGATCTTCTTGGCCGAGCGGGCCGGGTCCTCCAGCAGGTCGATGATGCCGGCCGGGGAGGAGGACGACTTCGACATCTTCGCCGTCGGGTCCTGCAGGTCGGTGATCTTCGCGGTGTCCTTCACGATGTGCGGCGCGGGCACCGTGAAGGTGCGCCCGAACAGCGAGTTGAACCGCTGCGCCAGGTCGCGGGACAGCTCCAGGTGCTGCCGCTGGTCCTCGCCCACCGGCACCGCGTTCGCCTGGTAGAGCAGGATGTCGGCGGCCTGCAGGATCGGGTACGTGAACAGGCCGACGCTGGCCCGCTCGCTGCCCTGCTTCTGCGACTTGTCCTTGAACTGGGTCATCCGGCCGGCCTCGCCGAACCCGGTGATGCAGCCGAGCACCCAGGCCAGCTGCGGGTGCTCGGGCACCTGCGACTGGACGAACAGCGTGCTGCGCTCCGGGTCGAGGCCGAGCGCGAACAGCTGCGCGGCGGCCACCCGGCTGCGGTGCTTGAGCACCTTGGGGTCGTGCCCGGCGGTGATCGCGTGCAGGTCGACCACGCAGTAGTAGGCGTCGTGGCTGTCCTGCAACGCCACCCAGTGCCGCAGCGCGCCCAGGTAGTTGCCGAGGTGGAACGAGTCGGCCGTCGGCTGGATGCCGGAGAAGACGCGCGGGCGGGCGGGTACGTCGGACATGGCGGCAATTCTGTCAGCAAGCCCCGGCGTCCGTCATGACGGGCCGGTGGATCGGGCGGGTACGGGCGGAAGCGGACCGTTCACCTCACGCCGGGGCTCGGGCAGCCGCACGGCGGAGACCGCCAGGCGGGACACCCGCCGGCCGTCGAGCGCCAGCACCCGCAGCAGCCAGCCGGCCGGATCGGCGGGGACCGATCCGCCGTCCGGGTCGAGCGCCACCGGCACCTCGTCCCCGGCCACCGGCAGCCGGCCCAGCGCGGCCATCACGAACCCGCCCACCGTCTCGTACGGGCCGGCGGGCAGCGGCACCCCGGTACGTTCGGCGAAGTCGGTCAGGTTGAGCCGGCCGTCCACGACGGCGGGCAGCCCGGTGGATTCCGGTTCGGGCGGGCTGTGCTCCTCGTCGCGGATCTCCCCGACCAGTTCCTCGACCAGGTCCTCGCAGGTGACGATGCCGGCGGTGCCGCCGTACTCGTCGATGACCACGGCCAGGTGGTGGCCCTCCCGGCGCATCTCGGTCAGCGCCGCGAGCACGCGCTTGCTGTCCGGCAGGCGTTTCACCTCGCGGGTCAGCTCGCCGACCACCAGCGGCCGGTCGGGTTCCGGGCGCAGCAGCACGTCCCGCAGGTGCACCATGCCGACCACGTCGTCGTGGGTGCCGTCGACCACCGGGTAGCGCGTGTGCGGGTCGTCCCGGACCAGTCGCCGCGCCTGGGCCAGCGGCAGCGCCGCGCTGAGGAAGACCACCTCGGTGCGGGGCACCATGACCTCGCGGACGAGCCGGGCGCCGGCCAGCAGCACCTCGTCGATGATCCGGCGCTCGACGGCGTCGAGCAGCGTGTTCGCCGCGACCAGGTCCCGCAGCTCGGCCTCGCTGATCCGCTCCCGGCCGGCGACCGGGCTGGCGCCGAGCAGGTCGGTCACCAGGCGGGTGGCGCAGTCGGCGGCCCGCACCACGAGGCGGGCCACGGTGCGGGCCAGCGGGCCGGGTTCGCGTCGGAGCCGCCCCGGCGGACGCCGCCGGGGCCCGGGACCACCACCCTCCCGCATGAGAAGGATGGTAGACAGCGGCCACCGTAAGCTCGGGCCGATGTTCGGATCTGTTCAGTCATGAAGGATTGTGATGGAATGGAGGCGGGCTCAACTCGACAGCCGCGACACCGCCCCCGGCCGTAGGGTGATCGCGGGAAGGCCGCGGGACGCGGCCCAGGTAGGAGGACGACCGACGTGAAACTGCTCGTCACCGGCGGCGCCGGCTACATCGGCAGCGTGGTGACCCGGATGCTGCTCGACCACGGCCACCAGGTGACCGTGCTGGACGACCTGCGCACCGGTCACCGGGAAGCCCTCGCCCCCGAGGCGACCCACGTCGACCTGCCGGTGCACGAGGCCGCCCGGGTGCTCACCCCCGACGCCGGGTACGACGGCGTGCTGCACTTCGCGGCCCTCATCGCCGCCGGCGAGTCGATGATCCGGCCCGAGCTGTACTGGCACACCAACACCGTCGGCTCGATCGCGCTCATCGACGCGGTCCGCGCCGCCCGGGTGCCCCGGATGGTCTTCTCCTCCACCGCCGCCGTCTACGGCAACCCCACCGAACTACCCATCCCGGAAACGGCCGTCAAGGCCCCCACCAGCACCTACGGCGCGACCAAGCTGGCCGTCGACATGGCGCTCACCTCCGAGGCGATCGCGCACGACCTGGCCGCCGTCTCGCTGCGCTACTTCAACGTCGCCGGGGCGTACCTGCGCGACGGGCTGGCCATCGGCGAACGGCACGACCCGGAGACGCACCTCATCCCGATCGCGCTCGACGTGGCCGCCGGGCGGCGGGAGAAGCTCCAGCTCTTCGGCGACGACTACCCCACTGTCGACGGCACCTGCGTACGCGACTACATCCACGTGGAGGACCTGGCCCGCGCCCACCTGCTCGCGCTCGACGCCGCCACCCCGGGCCGGCACCGCATCTACAACCTGGGCAACGGCAACGGCTTCACCAACCGGCAGGTGGTCGACGTGGTCCGCGAGGTCACCGGCCACCCGGTGCCGGTCGAGGTGGCCCCCCGCCGCGAGGGCGACCCGGCCGAGCTGGTCGCGTCCTCCGCGCTGGCCCGCGACGAGCTGGGCTGGACGCCGGCCAAGCCCACCCTGCACGACATGGTCGGCGACGCCTGGGCGTTCTACCGGGCCCACGTCGCGGGGCAGCCCTCATGACCGTTGCCGACCGCGCCGCCGCCGGCTTCCGGCAGCGGTACGGCACCGAGCCGGCCGGCCGCTGGGCGGCACCCGGACGGGTCAACCTGATCGGCGAGCACACCGACTACAACGACGGCTTCGTGCTGCCCTTCGCGCTGCCACTGCGTACCGTGGTCGCCGCCGCGCCCGCCCCGGACGGACGCTGGACGGTCTGGTCGGAGCTGGACGACGAGCCGGTCGAGTTCGGCACGGCGGAGGCCGACGAACCCGGCGGCGTCGACGGCTGGGCCGCCTACGTGGCCGGGGTGGTGTGGGCGCTGCGCGCCGCCGGCCACGACGTGCCGGGCGCGCGGCTCGCCGTCGCCTCCGACGTGCCGGTCGGCTCCGGGCTCTCCTCGTCGGCGGCGATCGAGTCGGCGGTGCTGGCCGCGCTGGTCGACCTCGGCGGCCTCGACCTGCCCGCGCAGGCGTGGCCCCGGCTGGCCCAGCGGGCCGAGAACGACTACGTCGGCGCGCCCACCGGGATCATGGACCAGTCCGCCGTGATCCGCGGCCGGGCCGGGCACGCCCTGTTCCTCGACTGCCGCACCGAGGAGGTCGAGCAGATCCCGTTCGACCTGGACGCCGCCGGGCTGGCCGTGCTGGTGATCGACAGCCGGGCGCCGCACCGGCACGCGGACGGCGAGTACGCCGCCCGGCGCCGCAGTTGCGAGCGGGCCGCCGCGACGCTCGGGGTGACCGCGCTGCGCGACGTCGACGTGGCCGACCTCGACGCCGCGCTGGCCCGCCTCGACGACGACGAGACCCGCCGCCGGGTCCGGCACGTCGTCACCGAGAACCAGCGGGTGCTCGACACCGTCGCGCTGCTGCGCGCCGGCCGGGTCCGCGACACCGGTCCGCTGCTGACCGCCTCGCACGCCTCCATGCGCGACGACTTCGAGATCACCGTGCCGGAGATCGACACCGCGGTCGAGGCGGCGCTGTCCGCCGGGGCGTACGGCGCGCGGATGACCGGCGGCGGTTTCGGCGGCTGCGTGCTCGCCCTGATCGACGCCGAGGCCGCCGACCCGGGGGCCGCCGCCGTCACCGAGGCGTACGCGAAGCGCGGCTTCACCGCCCCCGGCACGCTCACGGTCCTCCCGGCCGACGGCGTCACCCGCCTGGGCTGAGGGTGTAAGGAAGGGCCCCTTATTAACGCCTGCGGTAGAGGAAGGGCCCCTTGTTAACAGCGCGCTGTTAACAAGGGGCCCTTCCTTACGAAGCAGGGGGTCAGCCGGCCTCGACGATCATGCCGGCGCCGACCGTACGGTTCGTGGCCTCGTCGATGATCACGAAGCCGCCGGTGGTGCGGTTGCGGCGGTACTCGTCGGCCAGCAGCGGCACCGTGGTGCGCAGCCGGACCCGGCCGATCTCGTTGAGCTTCAACTCGCCCACCGTCTCGTCCCGGTGCAGCGAGTTGATGTCCAGCCGGTAGTGCAGGCCGCGCACGATCGCCCGCGCCGAGCGGGTGGTGTGCTTGATCGCGTACCTGCCGCCGACCTGCAACGGGCGGGTCTCGTCCATCCAGCAGACCATCGCCTCGATGTCCTGCACGGCCATCGGGGCGTTGTTCGGCCGGCAGATCATGTCGCCGCGGGAGATGTCCAGCTCGTCGGTCAGCCGGACCGTCACCGACATCGGCGGGAACGCCTCGTCCACCGGGCCGTCGGCGGTCTCCACCGCCGCGATCCGGCTGGTGAAGCCGGACGGCAGCACCATGATCTCGTCGCCCGGCTTGAGCACACCGGAGGCCACCTGCCCGGCGTAGCCCCGGTAGTCGGTGACGGTGGTGGACTGCGGCCGGATCACGTACTGCACCGGGAACCGCACGTCGACCAGGTTGCGGTCGGAGGCGATGTGCACCCGCTCCAGGTGGTGCAGCAGCGACGGACCCTCGTACCAGGGCATGTTCTCCGAGCGGGTGACGATGTTGTCGCCCTTGAGCGCGGAGACCGGCACCACCGTCAGGTCCGGCACGTCGAGCTTCGCCGCGAACGCGGTGAACTCGTCGGCGATCCGCTCGTAGACCTCCTGCGACCAGTCGACCAGGTCCATCTTGTTGACACAGAGAACCAGGTGCGGCACCCGCAGCAGCGAGCAGAGGAACGCGTGCCGGCGGGACTGCTCCACCAGGCCCTTACGCGCGTCCACCAGGATCAGCGCCAGGTCGGCGGTCGAGGCGCCGGTGACCATGTTCCGGGTGTACTGGATGTGCCCGGGGGTGTCGGCGATGATGAACTTGCGCCGCGGCGTGGCGAAGTAGCGGTACGCCACGTCGATGGTGATGCCCTGCTCCCGCTCGGCGCGCAGGCCGTCGGTGAGGAGCGCCAGGTTGGTGTACTCGTCGCCACGCGCCGCGCTGACCGCCTCGACGGCGGCGAGCTGGTCGGTGAACAGCGACTTGGTGTCGTAGAGCAGACGGCCGATGAGCGTCGACTTGCCGTCGTCGACGCTGCCCGCGGTGGCGAACCGCAGCAGGTCCATCGGCCGCGCGGTGTCGCTCTCGGCCGGCGCCAGGGTCTCGACGCTCATCAGAAGTAGCCCTCTCGCTTGCGGTCCTCCATGGCGGCCTCGCTGACCCGGTCGTCACCACGGGTCGCGCCGCGCTCGGTGATCCGCGTGGCGGCCACCTCCTCGATCACCTTCTCCACCGTGTCGGCGTCCGACCGGACCGCCGCGGTGCAGGAGGCGTCACCCACGGTCCGGTACCGCACCTGGGCCTTGAACGGCTGCTCACCGGCGCGGGCCCGGAAGAACTCGTTCACCGCGTAGAGCATGCCGTCGCGCTCGATCACCTCGCGCTCGTGCGCGTAGTAGATCGACGGCAGCGGAATCCGCTCCCGCGCGATGTAGTGCCACACGTCCAGCTCGGTCCAGTTCGACAGCGGGAACACCCGGATCGACTCGCCCGGGTGGTGCCGGCCGTTGTACAGCGCCCACAGCTCCGGACGCTGGTTCTTCGGGTCCCACTGGCCGAACTCGTCGCGGAAGCTGAACACCCGCTCCTTGGCCCGCGCCTTCTCCTCGTCGCGCCGGGCGCCGCCGAACAGCGCGTCGAAGCGGTGCTTCTCCACCGCCTCCAGCAGCACCGGCGTCTGGATCCGGTTGCGCATGCCGTCGGCGGACTCGCGGACCAGGCCCTTGTTCAGCGCCTCCGGCACGCTCGCCACGATCAACTGCAGGCCCAGCTCGGCCACCCGCTGGTCGCGGTAGTCGAGCACCTCGGGGAAGTTGTGCCCGGTGTCCACGTGCATCACCGGGAAGGGGATGTTGGCCGGCGCGAACGCCTTCTGGGCCAACCGGAGCATCACGATCGAGTCCTTGCCGCCGGAGAAGAGCAGCACCGGCCGCTCCATCTCGGCGACCACCTCGCGCATCACGAAGATGCTCTCCGCCTCAAGGGCGTCGAGGTGCGACACCTGGTACGCGGCGGGGGACGTCATGACACGAACTCGATTCGCACGGATCCGTACATCGGATTCCAGACCTTTCAGGTCGGACTCGTGAAGAAGAACGCTCAGGTTACCCGGAATGCCGCTGCAACGCTGCAAGCAACCGACTCGCGAGATCCTTGCGGCAGACCAGCAGATCCGGTAGACGCGGGTCGGCCCCGTTGTATTTCAGCGCAGAACCGTCGATCCGGGAAGCATGCAGACCGGTGGCCGTCGCCACAGCGACCGGAGCGGCCGAATCCCACTCGTACTGACCGCCCGCGTGGATGTACGCGTCGACCTCGCCGGTGACCACGGCGGCGATCTTCGCGCCCGCCGAGCCCATCGGGACCAGATGAGCGCCGACGTCCTCTGCCAGATCGGTCAGGAAAACCGGCGGACGGCTACGACTGGCCGCCAACCGGATGACCCGCCGGCCGCCACCCACGGCCGCCTCCACTGTCATCGGCGGATACGCCGGCGGATGGTCCGTGCCGAGCACCCGGTGCTGGGCCGGCAGGCCCACCGCGCCCGCCACCAGACCGTGCGGCGTCGACGCGTGACGCGACCAGAGCGCCACGTGCACCGCCCAGTCCGAGCGCCCTTCCTCCGCGTACTCCCGGGTGCCGTCCAGCGGATCGATGATCCAGACCCGGTCCGCGTTCAGGCGCGACAACGCCGCGTCCGTCACCTCCGCCGTCCAGGCCAGCCGCGAACCCTCGTCCTCCTCCGACAGCACCGCGTCCGCCGGCCGCCACTTCGCCAGCTCGGTGCGGATCAGGTCGTGCGAGACCTTGTCCCCGGCCGACCGGAGCGCGCCCGCGTCGGCGAACCCCATCTCCGTCCGCAACGCCGTCAGCGCCTGACCGGCCCGCGACGCCAGCCACCGGGCGAAGCCGCCGTCGATCATCGGAGGACTGCCCATGATGCTCCCGTCGCCCGCCCTTCGGTCCCCGGCCACTGCTCAGCCCCCGTGGTACAGGTTCTGCGTCGGCTCCACGCCCTTGAGAACCACCGACTCCACCACGTCCGCCGCGCGGTCCACCAGGAACTCCAGCTCCTTGCGCTCCGACGGGGAGAAATCCGAGAGTACGTAGTCAGCCGGGTCCTGCCGCCCCGGCGGCCGGCCGATGCCGAACCGCACCCGCACGTAGTCCTTCGTGCCGAGCGACTTCGACATCGAACGCAGACCGTTGTGGCCGCCCTCGCCGCCGCCGCACTTCACCCGCACCTGCCCGTACGGGATGTCCAGCTCGTCGTGCACCGCGATCACGTGCGCCGGCGGGATCTTGTGGAACTGCGCCAACCCGGCCACCGGGCCGCCGGAGAGGTTCATGTACGTCAACGGCTTGAGCAGCACCAGCTTCGGCCCGCCGAACCCCAGCCGCCCCTCCGCGGCCTCGGCCATCGCGCGCTTGTGCCGCCCGAACTTCGCGCCCACCCGGGCCGCCAGCAGGTCGGCCACCATGAACCCGACGTTGTGCCGGTTGTTCGCGTACTCCCGGCCGGGGTTGCCCAGGCCGACCACCAGCCACGGCCCCGCCTCGTCCGTCACCCGACGCCCCTTCCCGCTCGCTTCCCCGACCAGCCGTCCCGATACGCCGACAGGCGCCCCCGGGAACCGGGGACGCCTGTCGCACAGCCTTGCGGACCGGTCAGGCCTCGGTCTTCGCCTCGGCCGGGGCCTCCTCGCCCTCGGCGGCCGGAGCGCCCTCGGCACCCTCGGCGGTCTCCTCGCCGACCTCGGCCTCGGCCTCCTCGGTGGCCTCCTCGACCTCGGGGAGGGTGGCCTCGAGCTGCTCGGCGGTCGGAGCGGCGGTCACCGAGGCGACAGCGGTCTCCTCGTCGGTGGCCAGCTCGACGCCGGCCGGCAGCTCGACGTCGGCGGCGGTGATCGTGGTGCCCGGCTCGGCGCCCTCGATCGACGCCTCCAGGTGGTCCGGCACCTTGGTCGCGTCGGCGGTCACCGACAGCGTGTCGTGGTCGTGCACGATCAGCGTGTCCTTGGCGGCCTCACCGGTCAGCTGGACCGGGACCTCGACGGTGACCTTCTCGCCCCGGCGGACCAGCAGCAGGTCCACGTGCTCGAAGGTGTCCTTGATCGGGTCACGCTGGATCGCCTTCGGCAGCGCCAGCACCTGGGTGCCGTCGCTGACCTCGATCGCGAAGAGCTGGTTCGCGCCGCCCTTACGGATCGCGGCGGCGAACTCCCGCGCCGGAAGCGCGATGTGCTTGGGCTTCTCGCCGTGGCCGTACAGCACGGCGGGCACCTTGCCGGCCCGGCGGGTACGACGGGCACCACCCTTGCCGAACTCGGTACGGGGCTCGGCGCTGATCTTTACCTCGGACACGGGGAAACTCCTGATGCTTCGCTGCGGCGGCTTGTCGTCTGGCGGTGCTGGGGCGAGGGGCTCGCTGGGGCTAGGGTCATGAACGACCGCCCGGAGCACCGCGTCGATGACGGCGCCTCCGTGCGGTGCTTGTCAGCAGCCCGCCGGGCACCCTCGCCGTGGCAACCGCACCAGTCTACCCGAGGGAATTCCCGGCTCTCCGGCAGTCCCCCATATCACCGCGCCGCCGGTTCCGCAGGGCATCGGCCCGGCCGCCGGAACACCGGCGACCGGACCGGCACTCCTCAGCTCAGGCCACCGAACAGGGTGGTCACCGAACCGTCGTCGAAGACCTCCCGGATCGCCCGCGCCAGCAGCGGGGCGATCGACAGTACGGTCAGCTTGTCCAACTGCTTCTCCGACGGCAGCGGCAGCGTGTTCGTCACCACGACCTCGCTGATCGGGCTGTTCTTCAGCCGCTCCGTCGCCGGGTCGGACAGCAGCGCGTGGGTCGAGGCGACCACGATCTCCGCCGCGCCCTGCTCCTTGAGGATGTCCGCCGCCTTGGTGATCGTGCCACCGGTGTCGATCATGTCGTCCACGATCAGGCACACCCGGCCCTCGACCTCACCGACCACCCGGTTCGCCACGACCTGGTTCGGCTTGAGCGGATCGCGGGTCTTGTGGATGAACGCCAGCGGGCAGCCGCCCAGCCGGTCGGTCCAGCGCTCCGCCACACGTACCCGGCCCGAGTCCGGCGCCACCACCGTCATCGGGCGGCCCGCGTACTTGTGCTCCACGTACTCCGCCAGCACGTCCATGGCGAACAGGTGGTCCACCGGGCCGTCGAAGAAGCCCTGGATCTGCGCGGTGTGCAGGTCGACGGTCAGGATGCGGTTCGCGCCCGCCGTCTTGAGCAGGTCGGCGATCAGCCGCGCCGAGATCGGCTCCCGGCCGCGGTGCTTCTTGTCCTGCCGCGCGTACGGGTAGAACGGCAGCACCACGGTGATCCGCTTGGCCGAACCGCGCTTCAGCGCGTCGACCATGATCAGGGTCTCCATGACCCAGGTGTTCACGCCGTGCGTCACGGACTGCACCACGAAGGCGTCCGAACCACGAACCGAGTCCTTGTACCGGACGAAGATCTCGCCGTTGGCGAAGTCGTACGCGTCGGCCGGCGTCGGCGCGACGCCGAGCACCTCACCGATCTCCTTGGCCAGCTCCGGAAAACCCCTCCCGGAGAAGAGCATCAGGCTCTTGCGGTTTTCGGCGACGATGCTGCCCATGGGCCCGTCTGCTCCCGTATGTCGGTGGTGCCCGGCGGCGGTGAGGCCGGGGAGTGTTCGGTTGCAGTATGCCCCCGGTTCAGCGATCCACCCACGGCCCGCCGATCCCCGTGGAGTCAGTCACCTTCCCTTGCGGCTGCGCCCGACTCCGGCGCATCCTCACCGGCCCGCCGCGCCGCCTCCGCGGCCTCCGTGCCGGCCCGCTTGCGCAGCACCCAGCCCTCCACGTTGCGCTGCTGGCCCCGCGCCACCGCCATCGCGCCCGGCGGCACGTCCCCGGTGATCACCGAACCCGCAGCCGTGTACGCGCCGTCGCCGACCCGCACCGGCGCCACGAACATGTTGTCCGCTCCGGTACGCGCGTGGCTGCCGATGGTGGTGTGGTGCTTGCGTACCCCGTCGTAGTTGACGAAGACGGTGGCCGCGCCGATGTTGCTGTGGTCGCCGATCGTCGCGTCCCCCACGTACGACAGGTGCGGCACCTTCGAGCCCTCACCGATCGACGTCTTCTTGGTCTCCACGAACGTGCCGACCTTCGCCTTGCGGCCCAGCCGCGACTCCGGCCGCAGGTACGCGTACGGCCCCACGCTGGCCTCCGGCCCCACCTCGGCGCCGAGCGCGTGGGAGCGCACCACGCTCGCGCCCGCGCCCACCACCGTGTCCACGAGCGTGGTGTCCGGGCCGACGAGCGCGCCCGCGCCGACCACCGTGGCGCCCTGGAGCTGCGTGTTCTGGTCGATCACCGCATCCCGTTCCACGGTCACCGTCACGTCGATCCACGTCGTGTGCGGGTCGAGGATGCTGACCCCGGTACGCATCCAGCCCTCGTTCACCCGGTCCCGCAGCAGCCGCCGCAGCGCGGACAGCTCCACCCGGTCGTTGCAGCCGAGCGTCTCCACGTGGTCGGCGGCGCAGTGCACCGCCACCGGCTCCCCGGCGTCGCGCAGCAGCGCGAAGACGTCGGTCAGGTACTCCTCGCCCTGGTCGTTGTCGGTGGAGAGCTTGCCCAGCGCCTCCCGCAGCCGGGCCACGTCGAACGCGTAGATGCCCGCGTTGATCTCCCGCAGCGCGCGCTGCTGGGGCGAGGCGTCCCGCTCCTCCACGATCTGCTCCAGCCGCCCCTGCACGTCCCGCACGATCCGGCCCAGGCCGGTCGGGTCCGGCACCTCGGCCGCCAGCACCGTCGCCGCCGCGGCGGCGTCCTCGTGCGCCTCGACCAGCGCCTGGACCGTCTCCGGCCGCAGCAGCGGCACATCCCCGTTGATCACCACGACGGTGCCGGTCGCGTCCGGCACCGCGTCCAGCGCGATGCGGACGGCGTGCCCGGTACCGAGCTGGCGCTCCTGGAGCACCGGCGTCGCCGCCGGGGCCACGTCGGTCAGGTGCGCCCGGACCTGGTCGGCGCCGTGGCCGACCACCACCACGGTGCGGTCCGCGCGCAGCGGCCCGGCCGCGGCGAGGACGTGACCGAGCAGGGTACGGCCGAGCAGTGGGTGCAGCACCTTGGGCAGGGACGACTTCATCCGCTTGCCCTCACCGGCGGCGAGCACGACAACGGTGCGGAGGTGGGGCTGGGACACGACGTGGCTCTCCCGTCGGGACGGCGACAGTCTCGCGGTCATGCTAACCAGACCAGCGGGCAGGTTGCCGCGTACCCCAAGAAGGACGCCTATACCTGGAAATTGCTCGGCCGCCAGGATTCGAACCTGAAACACAAGAACCAAAATCTTGGGTGTTGCCAGTTACACCACGGCCGAAGGGACGCAGACAGCTTAGCGGGTGTCGTCCGCCTCGGGAGGTCTCGGATCGGGGGCAGACGCCGCGACCATGCCCTCCACCGCGCCGGTCATCCACAGGTACAGGTCGCGCGACCGAGGCACTCTCACGACGAGACATCCCCGATACTCCGCCCCGACATTGGTCCGCGTGGTCCGGGGACTGTGTCTCTTCAGCGTCGGCCGCTGGAAGCAACCGAAGTCCACGCCCAGCTCGGCCGCCCACCATCGGCCGGCCGCCTCGGCGTCCGCGTTCTCGTGGATGGCCACGCGATACCTCAGCTCCTGGCGGCTTCGCCCTGTCGTCTCGACGAAGCGGACGAACAGTTCCACCAGGCGGATGTCGCTGTTGGTGAACGTCAGGTCGTATCGGGGGTTGCCCGGTTTGCTCTTCGTGCCCTCGCACATGTAGAGCACCGCACCGACGAGTAGCAGTTCCCGCGGCGCGAGCACCCCGACCCACTCGGCCGCCCGTCTCTGCGCCTCGCACTCGTCCGCCTCGCGCAGCGTCCGCTTCTTCGCCCAGCTGAGCGCCCGCCGCGCCCCGGCCGCACGACGGCGTTGCGCCGCGGCGCCCGAGGAGACGTCGAGCGGTATGTGCCTCACCCAGCGGTAGGCGGTCGACTTGGCGACGCCGAGCCGGCCCGCGATCTCGTCGACGGTGCAGCCCTCCTCGCGCAGCCGAATTGCGACGCCCTTCAGCGCCGCACCCCGACCACGGCCACCGGTGGCATCCGGTTGATCACTCATCTCGCCCCTGTTCCACCGCGCGCCCGACTCCGGTCATCACGCCCTCGATGCGCCAGTAGAGCCACCGGCTGCGCGGAACGGTGATCACCAGGCAGCCGCGGTAGTCCGCGCCGTTGTTCCGCCGCACCGTCGCCGGATTGTGCCGTTTGAGGGTCGCCCGACCGAACCGCTCCGGCGGAAGAGCCAGCCGTTCCACCCACCAGCGTTCCGCCGCCGCGACATCGGCGGACTCGTGGATCAGGAGCCGATAGGCCGGCCCGTCGCGTTCGATGCCGCAGCAGGCCAGGAACGCGAGGAAGAGGGCGAGCAGCCCGGGATCGCTGTTGACGAACTCCAACCGGCCCTGGGGCCGCCAGGGCTTCGACTTGGCGCCCTCGCACCAGTAGATCGCGGCGCCCAGCATCAGCAGATCCCGCTCACCGAGCCCGCCGACCACCCCGGCGGACCTGGCGTGTTCCGCGGCCTGCGCGGCGTCCCGCGACTCCCGGTACGCGCTCCAGCGCGCCTCCGTCATCGCTCGTGAATGGGCACGTCGCCGCTCGGCCGTCGCGTCGTCCGGGTTCAACGGCAGGTGCCGCACCCACTGGTACGCGGTCGACTTCGCCACGCCGAGCTGCTCCGCGATCTGGTTGACGGATCGGCCGGCCGCCCGCAGCCGCAGCGCCTCAGCGCGGGCGTCGTCGCGCGCACGGGGCCGGCGGGTCCACTCCGGCGGCGGGATGCCGCGCAGCAGCGCGTACACCCGATCGCGGCCGATGCCGAGGCGGGCCCGGATGTCGGCGACGGAGAGCTGCTCCTCGACGCGCAGGCGGCGCGCCTCGGCGGCGAGTGGGTCGACCATGGACAGAACTTAGAACGTACGTACGACAACCAGGCGTCCGGTCGGACCGCGTACGCCTCGCCTGGCAGGATGGGGCGGGTGACCGACGTTCCCGGCAGTGACCGCGCCCGGCGGCGGCCCGCGCCGGCGGCGAAGCCGTCCCGGGTGCGGATGTCCGCGACGCAGCGGCGCGAGCAGTTGATCTCGATCGCCCGGCAGATCTTCGCCGAGCGCGGCTTCGACGCGACCTCGATCGAAGAGGTGGCGGCGCGCGCCAAGGTGTCCAAGCCGGTGGTCTACGAGCACTTCGGCGGCAAGGAAGGGCTCTACGCGGTGGTGGTGGACCGGGAGGTCCGGGCCCTGCTGGACCGGATCACCACTGCGCTGACCGCGGGCAATCCGCGGGAGCTGCTGGAGCAGGCCGCGTTGACGCTGCTGACCTACATCGAGGAGGAGACCAGCGGGTTCCGGGTGCTGGTCCGGGAGTCGCCGCTGATGTCGGCGACCGGCAATTTCAGCAGCGTGATGAACGACGTGGCGCACCAGGTGGAGCACATCCTGGCGGGCGAGTTCTCCATCCGGGGGTACGACCCGAAGCTCGCCGAGCTCTACTCCCAGGCTCTCGTGGGCATGGTGGCGTTGACCGGGCGCTGGTGGCTGGAGGTGCGCAAGCCGCGCAAGGAGACGGTGGCGGCGCACCTGGTGAACCTGGCCTGGAACGGGTTGTCGCACCTGGAGTCGAAGCCCGGGCCGATCCCCCGGGGCTGACGCCGCGTCAGCGCAACAGCCGCGTCAGCGCTCGCCGATCGGGTGGTAGCGGCGCTGCCGTTCCTCCTCGGCGTGCTCGGCGGTGCCGACCTTGTCGTACAGGCCGGTGGCGAGCAGGACCAGCCCGAACAGCAGCGAGACGATGACCGTCGACATCGAGAAGTTGAGGAAGTTCGCCGAGGTCTGCAGCACCGACATCATCAGGATGCCGGTGACCAGGAAGACCACCCCGGCGGTGAGGTTCATGTAGTGGCCGAGGTTGTTGCGGCGGGACGCGCCGACCAGCAGGACCGCGCCGAAGACGACCGAGACCAGCGAGAAGGCCAGGTTGGTGCGCAGGCCCAGCGCCCAGTTGCTGCCCCGGCCGAACAGTCCCTCGCCCCAGGTCAGGAAGACGCCGTAGACGCCGAAGACCAGGATGTAGAGGCCGATGAGCCCGGACAGCACCCGGTAGAGGGGCCGCGCGGGGTGGTTCACCGGGAAGTGCGCCATGGTGCCCTCCAGCCGTGGGACTGATTCGGGGCAATTGTCGCCTGGGTTGTCCGTTCACGTCCGGAAAACACCGAAGGCCCGGCGCGCCGCGCCGGGCCTTCGTGGGAGGAGGGGTCAGAGCACCAGGCGGGCCTTCTGCCACGCCTCGTGCTCCTCGTCGGAGCCGACCTTGCTGTACATGCCGGCCATCAGGAGCACCAGCGCCAGGGTCAGGACCACGACGTCGGTCATGATCGAGAAGTTGAAGATGTTGACGTCGGTCTGCAGGAACGCCAGCGAGCCCAGGCCGATCACCATCAGGGTGTAGGCCAGCCACTGGTTGATCGCCACGTCGAGGTTGCGGCCGATCGCGGTGCCGACCAGGATCACCACGCCGACGAGCACCGACACCAGCGAGAACGCCATGTTGGTGCCCTGGCCGAGAACCTTGGTGTCGTCCTGGCCGAAGAAGTCGCCACCGGCGCTGGCGATGACGCCGAGGCCGCCGAAGACGACGAAGTACAGACCAACGATCCCGCCGATCGCCCGGTAGATCGGCCGCGCGGGGTGGTTGACGGGGGTGTGGGCCATCTCTGCGTCTCCAAAAGACCGTTCGGACGAGGGTTCCACCGGTGATTGTCCCGTACGCCGGTCAGTGACGCCGCACACCCCCCACCCCGGCGGCAGGTCAGCCGCCCGGCAGCTCCTCGGCCAGGGTCAGCCAGGTCTCCTCGGTGCGGTCCCGCTCGGCCCGTACCTCCTTGAGCTGTGCGTCCAGCTCGGCGACCCGGGCGTAGTCGGTGGCGTTCGCGGCGAGCTGCTCGTGCAGGGCCGCCTCCTTCTGTTCCAGCTTGGCGATCTGCCGTTCCAGCCGGTTGAGTTCCTTCTTCGCGGTGCGTACCTCGGCGGCGGACATGCCCTCGCGGGCCGGCGCCGCGGTGGCCGGGGTGAGGTCGGCGGGCGCCGGGCCGCCGGCCGCGGCGGCGCGCGCCAGGTACTCGTCGACGCCGCCGGGCAGGTGCACCAGCCGGCCGTCGCCGAACATGCCGTACGCGACGTCGGTGACCCGCTCGATCAGGTAGCGGTCGTGGCTGGCCACCACGATCGTGCCGGGCCACGAGTCGAGCAGGTCCTCCAGCGCGGCGAGCGTGTCGGTGTCCAGGTCGTTCGTGGGCTCGTCCAGCAGGAGCACGTTGGGTTCCCCGGCGAGCAGCCGCAGCATCTGCAGGCGGCGGCGCTCGCCGCCGGACAGGTCGCTCACCGGGGTCCAGAGCCGCCGGTCGTCGAAGCCGAAGATCTCGGCGAGCTGGGAGGCGCTGATCTCCCGGTCGCCGAACTGCACGCGCCGGGCCACCTCCTCGACGGCTTCCAGCACGCGCAGGTGGCCGGGGAGTTCGGCGAGTTCCTGGGACAGGAACGCCGGCCGGACGGTCTGCCCGGCGGCGAAGCGCCCGCCGTCGGGGCCGGTCACCCCGGCGAGCATCCGCAGCAGGGTGGTCTTGCCGGCGCCGTTGCGGCCGAGGATGGCCACCCGGTCGCCGGGCCCGACCTGCCAGGTGGTGTCGTGCAGGATCTCCTTCGGGCCGGCGTGCAGCCGCACGTGTTCGAGGTCGTACACCTGCTTGCCGAGCCGGGCGGTGGCGAGCCGTTGCAGCGACATTGTGTCGCGGGGTTCCGGGACGTCGGCGATGAGCGCGTTCGCCGCGTCGATGCGGAACTTGGGCTTCGAGGTGCGCGCCGGCGCGCCGCGGCGCAGCCAGGCGATCTCCTTGCGGAGCAGGTTCTGCCGGCGCGCCTCGGTGGCGGCGGCCACGCGCTGCCGCTCGACGCGGGCGAGCGTCCACGCGGCGAAGCCGCCCTCGTACGCCCGGACGGTCTGGTCGGCGACCTCCCAGGTGGTGGTGCAGACGGCGTCGAGGAACCAGCGGTCGTGGGTGACCACGACGAGCGCGCCCTTGCGGGTGACGAGGTGGCGGGCCAGCCAGTCGACGCCACCGACGTCGAGGTGGTTGGTGGGCTCGTCGAGGACGAGCAGGTCGGCGTCGCGGACCAGCAGCGCGGCGAGCGCGACCCGGCGGCGTTCCCCGCCGGACATCGGGCCGACCGGCGTGTCCAGGCCGAGGTGGGGCATGCCGAGGCCGTCGAGGATGGCGCGCACGCCCGCGTCGCCGGCCCACTCGTGCTCGGCGCCCATGCTCTCGCCGAGCCAGGCGGTGCCGAGCACCACGTCCCGCACGGTGAGGTCGGGGGCCAGGTCCAGGCGCTGCGGCAGCCAGGCGACGCGCAGGTCACGGCGGTGGGTGACGCGGCCGTCGTCGGGTTCCTCGGTGCGGGTGAGCAGCCGCAGCAGCGTCGACTTGCCGGCGCCGTTGAGGCCGACCACGCCGACCCGGTCGGCGTCGTCGAGGCCGAGCGAGACGTCGGTGAGCAGCGGCCCGGCGGCGCCGTACCCCTTGGACACCCGGTCCAGGTTGACGATGTTGGCCATTCCCCACCTTTCACGACTCAGGCGTCCCGGGGCCCGGGACGCCTGAGTCAAGGGTACGGGGCGTCAGACCACGCGGGCGCCGGCGACCGGTCCGTGCGCGACGCGGAACTCCCGGCACACCCCGGCGGCGGTCAGTTCGGCGGCGATCCGCCCCGCGTCGGCCTCGCCGGCGGCGAGGAAGACGCAGGTGGGGCCGGAGCCGGAGACGATGCCGGCGAGCGCGCCGGCGGCCTCGCCGGCCTTGAGCGTCTCGGCCAGCGACGGGCGCATGGTCAGCGCGGCGTCCTGGAGGTCGTTGCCGAGCGTGGCGGCGAGGACCCGCGGGTCGCGTTGGCGCAGCGCGGCGAGCAGCGCGTCGGTGCTGCCCAGCGGGGTGCCGGCGGCCCCGGCGTCGCGCAGCCGGTCCAGTTCCCGGTAGGCGGCCGGGGTGGACAGGCCGCCGTCGTGGATCGCCACCACCCAGTGCCAGGAGGTGGGGCGGGCCAGCACCGGGCTGACCGCCTCGCCGCGGCCGGTGCCGAGCGCGGTGCCGCCGTGGATGAGGAACGGCACGTCGGAGCCGAGGTCGGCGGCGATGCCGGCCAACTCGTCGCGGGACAGCCCGGTGCCCCAGAGCGTGTCGCAGGCGACCAGCGCGGCGGCGGCATCGGCGCTGCCGCCGGCCAGCCCGCCGGCGAGCGGGATCTGCTTGCGCAGGTGCAGCCGGGCGTGCGGGGCGACGCCCGCGTAGCCGGCGAGCGCGTGCGCGGCGCGCAGCGCCAGGTTGGTGTCGTCCAGGGCCAGCTCGCCTGCGCCCTCGCCCTCCATGGTGAGGGTGAGCGTGTCGCCGCGCCGCGCGGTCAGCTCGTCGTAGATGGAGATCGCGTGGTAGACGGTGTTCAGCTCGTGGTAGCCGTCACGCCGCAGCGGTCCCACCCCGAGATGCAGGTTGACCTTGGCGGGCACCCGCACCTTGACCGGGCCGCTGGCCCCGCGTCGCTGCCCGTCCTCGTCCTCCGGTCGCCATGCCTCGGTCACCGGGTGAGCTCCCCTGGACGCGGGCGGATGTCGAACGGCTTCTGCACGGTCAGCTCCTCGGCGGGGTCGGGCAACGGCGCCAGCCTACTGCTCGGCGGCGGAGCCGTCGGGGGCCGACGCGGCGATGGCGGCGAACTGCTCCACGGTGAGCGATTCGCCGCGTGCGCCCGGGTCGACACCGGCCGCGGCGAGCGCGGCGGCGGCCCGGTCCGCGCCGCCGGCCCAGCCGGCCAGGGCGGCGCGCAGCGTCTTGCGGCGCTGGGCGAACGCGGCGTCGACGACGGCGAAGACGGCCTTCCGGGGTACGTCCGGCCGGGGCGGTTCGCGCCGGGTGAAGGCGACCAGGCCGGAGTCGACGTTCGGCACCGGCCAGAACACGTTCGGCGGGACCTTGCCGGCGGCCCGGGAGCGGGCGTACCAGGCGAGTTTGACCGACGGGATGCCGTACACCTTGGAGCCGGGACCGGCGACGAGCCGGTCGGCGACCTCCTTCTGCACCATCACCAGGCCGTGCCGCAGTGTGGGCAGCTCGGCGAGCAGGTGCAGTACGACCGGCACGGCGACGTTGTAGGGCAGGTTCGCCACCAGCGCGGTCGGCGCCGGGTCGGCCAGGTCGGCGGCGGTGACCCGCAGCGCGTCGGCCGGGTGGACGGTGAGCCGCCCGGCGGCCTCGCCGGCGAAGCGGGCGGCGGTCTCCGGCAGCGCGGCGGCGAGCGCCGGGTCGAGTTCCACGGCGTGCACGTGCGCGGCGACCGGGAGCAGGGCGAGCGTGAGCGAGCCGAGCCCGGGGCCGACCTCCAGCGCCACGTCGTCGGGGGTGAGTCCGGCGGTGGTGACGATGCGGCGCACCGTGTTCGGGTCGTGCACGAAGTTCTGGCCGAGTTTCTTGGTCGGCGTGACGCCGAGGCGCGCGGCGAGTTCCCGGATCTCCGCCGGGCCGAGGAGTCCGGTCACGCCCCGTAGCGTAAGCGCCCCCGCCCGAGGGGAAGGAAGGGCCCCTTCTTAACGCCTCGCGATATGGAGGGGCCCTTCTTAACGCCACGGGCCGAACGCGCGCTCACCGTTGGTGGAGATGGCGGCGCAGAGGGTGTCCAGGTCGGCGCCGGTGGTCTCGGCGAGGAAGCGGACGGTCAGCGGGATCAGGTACGAGGCGTTGGGCCGTCCCCGGTGCGGCATCGGGGTCAGGTACGGCGCGTCGGTCTCCACCAGCATCTGCTCGGGCGGGGTGACGGCGGCGGCCTCGCGCAGCGCGGCGGCGCTGCCGAACGTGACGGTGCCGGCGAAGCTGAGCAGGAAGCCGCGCCGGACGCACTCGCGGGCGAAGTCGGCGTCGCCGGAGAAGCAGTGCATGACCACGGTGTCCGGGGCGCCCTCGTCGTCGACGACGCGCAGCACGTCGGCGTGCGCGTCGCGGTCGTGGATGACCAGCGCCTTGCCGTGCCGCTTCGCGATGGCGATGTGTGCCCGGAAGCTCTCCTCCTGCGCGGCCCGCCCCTCCTCGCCGGTACGGAAGAAGTCCATCCCGGTCTCGCCGACGCCCCGGACCCGGTCCCGGCCGGCGAGCGTCTCGATCTCGCGCTGCGCCTCGTCCAGGTCGGCCAGCCGGGGCGCCTCGTTCGGGTGCAGCGCGACGGTGGCGAGCACCGCTGCGTACCGGTCGGCGACGTCGGCGCCCCACCGGGACGAGTCGACGTCCACGCCGACCTGGACCAGCCGGTCCACGCCGGCCCGGGCGGCGACGGCGATCGCGGCGGCCACCGGGTCGTCGCCGGAGGCGCCGCCCGGCGGTGTGCCGAACTCGCCGACGGTGATGTCGAGGTGGGTGTGGCTGTCCGGCACGGGTACGGGCAGCGGCTCGGGTGCGGGCGGGAACTCCCCGGCCCGGCGGGCGGCGCGCTGCTTGCGGGTCTCGGTCTGCTCGGTCATCGCGGCCAGCATCACACACCGGCGCGGGCCGGCGTTCCCGGACCGCCACCGGCCGTTCACACGCCCCACATCTGGCGGGCTTAGCGTCCCGGAGTGACAGTCACCGACCATGCCGGTGGGCCCGCCTCCGACCGGGCCGGGTTGCGCGTGACGTACGCCGGCCGGGTGCACCCGGCCGAGGAGATCGCCCGGGGCGCGGCGTACGAGCTGTTCAGCGCCGACGAGGCGCCCGGCTTCGAGTGGTGTCCCCGGCCCGGGGGCGGCTATCCGTGGCGCCGGTTCGTGCACGCGACCGAGGTGGACGCGGTGCACGGGGGCCCCGGGACGGCCGACGAGACGGACGCGCCGCTGCTGATGCCGGTGCACCGGGACCGGGGTTGGGCGTACGTACACCGGCTCAGCCAGCAGCCGGGGGCGGCGGGTGACCCGACGCTGGCCGCGGTGCGGGCCTCGGCGGTGATCCGGCCGGGCACCCGGATGGTGAAGGTGCTCTCCGCCCGGCAGCTCGCCGGCTACGTGCGGGGGTGGCTGCCGCACGGCTTCTGCTACCGGGAGCACGACGTGGCGCACCTGCGGACACCGGCCGGGATGGCGGTGCTGCGGGGCGACTCCGAGGGCGGTGACGTGGCGTACGCGCTGCGCTGGCGGGCCGCCGACCCGGCCGACTACGACGTGCCGGTGGGCGAGGCGCACCGGGGGCTCATGGCGTTGCCGCCCCGGGACCGGCTCGGGCCGCCGGTGCTGGGCACCGGGTTCGTGCCGAGCAGCGCGCAGCTCGTGCCGGAGTTCGTCACCCGGGAGTTCGCCGACCTGCCGATGCCGGCGAACGCCACACTGCTGGCCTACCCGGCCGAGGGGGTGGAGGTGGTGCTCTACACCTACCAGGCGGAGCAGCGGGGCTGGCTGCGCCTGGCGGGTCCGCAGTGGCGGCAGCTGCTCGCCGCGGTGCCCGGCCTGGCCGCCGATCAGGAGTACGTGCCGACCGGCGAGGCGCCGCGCTCGACCCGGCTCGTCGGCACGTACGCGGGTTCGGAGTACGAGGCGGTGGCCGACCAGCCGGGCGGGTTCCGGGTGCTGGCGATGACCCGGGCGGCCCGCTACCCGGTGGACACGGCGGCCCGGCGGCTGCGCACGGCGACCTGGCGCGGGACGCCGTGCCTGGTGCTGCGGGAGGAGGGTGGCTGGCTGCGGTTGCGGCTGCGCCGCCCGGATCCGGACGCGGTGGCCGCGACCGGCGCTCAGTGTCTGGAACGCGGCGTGTACGAGGTCTGGGCGCCCGGCGGCGAGCTGACCGACGACCGGGTGGTGGACCTGCCCTATCCGGCCCGGCACGAATAGACGGGGGCAGGTCGGGAAGCCGTTGGGGTCCGAGAAGCCCGCGCTGAGGGGGAATCCCGACATGCCTTTCGTCACCGTCGGTACGGAGAACTCCGCACCCATCGACCTGTACTACGAGGATCACGGTTCCGGTCAGCCGATCGTGCTGATCCACGGTTTCCCGTTCAACGGGGCGACCTGGGAGAAGATGAGCGGTCCGCTGCTGAACGCCGGGTACCGGGTGATCACGTACGACCGGCGTGGGTTCGGCAACTCCGCGCAGCCGGCCATGGGCTACGACTACGACACGTTCGCCGCCGACCTGGACGTGTTGATGACCGAGCTGGACCTGCGCAACGCGATCCTGGTCGGGCACTCGATGGGCACCGGTGAGGTGACCCGCTACCTGGGCGCGTACGGGTCGGACCGGGTGGACCGGGCGGTCCTGCTGGCCCCGTTGGCACCGTACCTGCTGAAGACGCCCGACGACCCGGAGGGCGTCGACAAGAGCATGTTCGAGGGGTTCCAGAAGGCGATCATCCAGGACCGGTTCGCCTACCTGACCCAGTTCTGCGACGCGTTCTTCAACGCCAGTGAGAACCGGGGGAAGCTGGTCAGCGACGAGGCGTACCACGCGCACTGGCAGATCGGCGCGCAGGCGTCGGCCAAGGGCACCCACGACTCGGTGGACGCCTGGCAGACCGACTTCCGCGGTGACCTACCGAACATCGACGTGCCGGTGCTGATCATCCAGGGCGACAAGGACAACGTGCTGCCGTTCCCGGTGACGGGCCAGCGGCTGGTGAACATGCTGTCCGACGCCAAGCTGGTCACGCTGAAGGGTGCGCCGCACGGCACGCCGTGGACCCATCCCACCGAGGTCAACAAGGCCATCATGGAGTTCATCGGCAAGCCGAGCATGGCGACCGCCTGACCCGGCGGACGACCGCGGCCCCGGGGGAATCCCCGGGGCCGCGGTTCGCGCGTGTGCTCAGCCGGCCAGGCGGGCCAGCTCCTCCTCGACGATGGACGGGTCGAGCTTGCGGAACACCGGCTTCGGCGCCGCGAGCGGCCGGCCCACTTCCAGGGGTACGGACTCCCAGCGCGCCCCGACCGTGTAGTCACCGGTCAGCACCGGGTACGACGGCCCGCCGTCGAGGTCGTCGACCTCCTCGATCACCGGCATCGGGGCGTGCGTGCCGGTGCCGCCGAGCAGCTCGTGGATCTTCTGGGCGGAGTGCGGCAGGAACGGGGTGAGCAGCGTGTTGGCGTCGCTGACCACCTGGAGGGCGACGTGCAGGATGGTGCCCATCCGGGGCTTGTCGTCCTCGCCCTTGAGCTTCCAGGGCGCCTGCTCGGAGAGGTACTTGTTGGCCTCGGCGACGACCTTCATCGCCTCGCCGATGGCCTGCTTCTGCCGGTGCCGGGCGATCAGGTCGCCGACGGTGGCGAAGCCCGCCTTCGCGGTGTCCAGCAGCGCCTGGTCGGCCTCGGTGAGCCCGGCCGGGTCGACCGGCGGGACGGCGCCGAAGTTCTTCGCCGCCATCGACACCGACCGGTTGACCAGGTTGCCCCAGCCGGCGACCAGTTCGTCGTTGTTGCGGCGCAGGAACTCGGCCCAGGTGAAGTCGGTGTCGTTGCTCTCCGGGCCGGCCACCGCGATGAAGTAGCGCAGCGCGTCGGCGTCGTAGCGCTCCAGGAAGTCCCGGACGTAGATGACCACCTTGCGGGAGGAGGAGAACTTCCGGCCCTCCATGGTGAGGTATTCGCTGGAGACGACCTCGGTGGGCAGGTTGAGCCGGCCCAGCTCGCCCGGCTCGCCGTCGCGGGCCCCCTCACCGGAATAGCCGCCGAGCAGCGCCGGCCAGATCACCGAGTGGAAGACGATGTTGTCCTTGCCCATGAAGTAGTAGGAGCGGGCGTCCTTCCCTTCCCCGTCCGCCGACCACCACTTGCGCCACGCCTCCGGGTCGCCGGTGCGGCGGGCCCACTCGATGGACGCGGACAGGTAGCCGATGACCGCGTCGAACCAGACGTAGATCCGCTTGTCCGGCCGGTCCCGCCAGTCGTCCAGCGGGATCGGCACGCCCCACTCCAGGTCGCGGGTGATGGCCCGGGGCTGGAGGTCGTCGAGCAGGTTGCGGGAGAACCGCAGCACGTTCGGGCGCCAGCCCTCGCGGTTGTCCAGCCACTGCCGCAGCGCGTCGGCCAGGGCGGGCAGGTCGAGGAAGAAGTGCTCGGTCTCGACGAACTCCGGCGTCTCCCCGTTGATCTTCGACTTGGGGTCGATCAGGTCGATCGGGTCGAGCTGGTTGCCGCAGTTGTCGCACTGGTCGCCGCGCGCGCTGTCGTAGCCGCAGATCGGGCAGGTGCCCTCGATGTAGCGGTCGGGCAGCGTCCGGCCGGTGGACGGGGAGATCGCGCCGGTGGTGACCTTCGGGACGATGTAGCCGTTGCGGTACAGGCCGGTGAACAGCTCCTGCACCACCGCGTAGTGGTTGCGCGTGGTGGTGCGGGTGAACAGGTCGTACGACAGGCCCAGCGCCCGCAGGTCCTCGGCGATCACCCGGTTGTAGCGGTCGGCCAGTTCGCGCGGGGTGACTCCCTCGGCGTCGGCCTGCACCTGGATCGGGGTGCCGTGTTCGTCGGTGCCGGAGACCATGAGCACGTCGTGGCCGGCCATCCGCATGTACCGGGCGAAGACGTCGGAGGGAACGCCGAATCCGGATACGTGGCCGATGTGGCGCGGGCCGTTGGCGTAGGGCCAGGCGACCGCGGCGAGAACGTGACTCATGAGCAGCAAGCCTAGTGATTGCGGTGGGCGGGCCGCGAACCAATGGGCGGCAGGCGCCGGCCGTACGTCCGATTTGTCGCCGACACGCGGCGTGAGCTTCACCGCAAGCCGGGCGTACCGGTGTGAAATGAACATCGTGACCAACAGACCAGCGGCGCCGGAGCCGTCGGCGGCCACCACCCGGCGGTCGCGACCCGCCCCGGCGGGCGCGCCCGTCGCGCCGCAGCCCCGGCTCGACCCGGCGGACCCGCCGGTCGAGGTGGAGCCGACCACCGGCGCGCCGGTGGACGCGGTGCCGAGCCGGGTGCCGGTGCGGCAGCCCCGCTGGCAGCGCAGGGCCGCGCAGGCGGGCGGCTGGGCGCCGATCGAGGAGGTGCACTGGGACGGCACGCCGCTGCGCGACGAGCCGCACCCGCTCCCCGCCCGGCCACCGGGCCGGCGGGCGCCGGCCCGCCCGGTCCTCCCGCCGACCCCGCCCGTCGGCCTCGCCGTGCTGCTGGCGTTGAGCCTGCTCGCCGCGTTCTTCGCCTGGGTGAGCGCGGGGCCGTTCTGGCTGGCCGCGGGGCATTCGACAGGCGGCACCGTGATGATCACCGAGTGCGCGGGCGGCGGGCTCACCCAACGTTGCCGGGGGATCTTCCTGGCCGACGGCGACCGGTTCCAGGCCCACGGCGTACGGGTCAGTGGCGTACCGGCCGGGCGGACCGCCACCGGCACCCTGCTGCCGGCCCGGATGACCGGGCCGGACGGGTCGACCGCCTACACGGACACCGGCCCCGGACAGCACCTGCGCTGGCTGCTCGGGCTGGCGCTGGTGGCCGGGTGCGCCGCCGGGATCGCCAGGTGGACCGGCGCGACCCGGCTCGCGGACGAGCGGCAGCGGCGCTGGGCGGTCGGCCTGGCGCTGGCCGGGCCGGCGCTGATCACCGTCGGGTTCCTGGCCGCCGCCTGGTGAGGTGAGGTGTTAAAAGGGGGCCCTTCCTCTACCGCAGGCGTTAAGAAGGGGCCCTTCCTTTCAGCTGTGCACCACCGCGTACACCTCGCGCCGTCGCAGCCCGTACGCGGTGGCGACCTCGGTGATCGCGTCGCGCCGGGACAGCCCGGCCGCCTCGCGCTCGGCCACCGCGGCGCGCAGCGTGTCGTCGTCGGGCCGGACCGCAGGCGTGGCCGGCGCGCCCGCCACGACGAGCGTGATCTCACCCCGGGGATCGCCGTCGGCGGCCCACTCGGCCAGCTCGCCGAGCGGACGGCGGACCACCTCCTCGTACGTCTTGGTCAGCTCGCGGCAGAGCGCGGCGGGCCGGTCGGCGCCGAACGCCTCGGCCAGGTCGGCCAGCGCGCCGGCGATGCGGTGCGGCGCCTCGAAGAACACCAGCGTGCGGTCCTCGGCGGCGAGCGCCCGCAGGCGGGAGCGGCGGGCGCCGGGGGTACGGGGCAGGAAGCCCTCGAAGCAGAACCTGTCGCAGGGCAGCCCGGACAGCGCCAGCGCGGTGGTGACGGCGCTCGGCCCGGGCGCGGCGGTGACCGGCACGCCCGCGTCCAGGGCGGCCCGGACCAGCCGGTATCCGGGGTCGGAGACGCTCGGCATGCCTCCGTCGGTGACCAGCGCGACCGTGTAGCCGGCGACGAGCACCTCGGCCAGCTCCGGGGTGCGCCGCTCCTCGTTGCCCTCGAAGTAGGAGACGATCCGGCCGGGCACCGTCACGTCGAGGTCGCGGGCGAGCCGGGTGAGCCGCCGGGTGTCCTCGGCGGCGACCACGTCGGCGACGGCCAGCACCTCCCGGAACCGGGCGGACGCGTCGGCCGGGTTGCCCAGCGGCGCGCCGAGCAACACCAGCCGTCCGACCTCGGACATTTCCCCCACGGCGCGTGCTCCCTCATCGATGGTCGTACCAATTTCGGAGACGATGGACGCCACCGGGCACCCTCGCAGCCTACGATCGCCGGGTGACGAGTGCGTCGACAGCACAGAGCGCGAACCCGGACCCTTCCACCGCCGAGCGCGGCGACGGCAGCGGGGGCGGGCTGCCCGCCGCCGTGCGGCGCCGGCTCGCCACCGTCGACGACCGTATCGGTCGGGGGCAGGCGTGGCTGGCCACAGCCGTGGTGGTGGCGATCGCGGCGATCCTGCGTTTCGTGGGGCTCAGTTTCCCGCCCGGCAAGGTCTTCGACGAGACCTACTACGCCAAGGACGCGTACGGGCTGATCGACCGCGGCGTCGAGTGGAACTACAAGGACAACGGCCCCTCGTACGTGGTGCATCCACCGCTGGGCAAGTGGATGATCGGGATCGGCGAGTGGGCCTTCGGCTACCAGGACGCGGACAGCGGCGTCTCGGTGCCGGGCCACCTGATCACGACGTCGCCGGAGTTCGGCTGGCGGTTCGGCGCGGCGGTGGCCGGCACACTGTCGGTGCTGCTGCTGGTCCGCATCGGCCGGCGGATGTTCCGGTCCACGGTGCTGGGCTGCGCGGCGGGCCTGCTGCTCGCGCTCGACGGGTTCCACCTGGTGCTGTCCCGCACGGCCATCCTCGACATCTTCCTGCTGCTGTTCGTGCTGGCCGCGTTCGGCGCGCTGGTGCTCGACCGGGACGCCCGGCGGCGGCGCTGGACGCGGGCCCTGGAGGCCGGGCTCGACCCGACCCGGCCGGGGCGGGCCGGGCGGCCTCCGTCCGGTTGGCGGAACTGGCCGTGGTGGCGGCTGGCGGCCGGGGTGCTGCTCGGCTGTGCCTGCTCGGTCAAGTGGAGCGCGATCTACTTCGTGCCGGCGTTCGCGCTGCTGGTGCTGTTCTGGGAGGTGGGCGTCCGCCGTTCGGCAGGGGTTCGCCGTCCGTGGCGTGACGCGGTGCTGGACGAGCTGCCCTGGCTGCTCGCGGCCGGCGTGCTGATGGTGGTCACCTACGTCGCGACCTGGTCGGGCTGGCTGCTCAGCGACGAGGGCTACTACCGCCTGGCCGAGCGCTACCCGAACAACCCGGAGCTGAGCGACACCCCGTTCATCGGGGCGCTGAACAACCTGTGGGAATACCACAAGGCCTCGTACGGCTTCCACACCCAGCTCGACGACCCGCACAAGTACCAGTCCTGGCCGTGGCAGTGGCTGCTGCTCGGCCGCCCGGTGGCGTTCCACTGGTCCGGGGACGGCAGTTGTGGCGCGCCGAGTTGCGCGTCGGAGGTGCTGCTGCTGGGCACGCCGCTGCTGTGGTGGTCGTTCCTGCCGGCGATCGCCGCGACCGCCTGGCTCGGCCTGGCCCGGCGGGACTGGCGGGCGGGCGCGATCCTGCTCAGCGCCGCCGCCGGCCTGCTGCCGTGGTTCTGGTTCGCGCTCGACGGCCGGACGATGTTCTCCTTCTACGCCGCGCCCGCGGTGCCGTTCCTGGTGCTGGCGGTGGTCTATGTGCTCGGCGCGATCACCACTCCGGCGCCGGTAACCGCGACGACCGCTACGGCCGCGCCACCCGATCCGCAGCAGCTACGGGATCGGCGGATGGTGGGCGGGATCATCGCGGGCGCCTACGTGTTGCTGGTGGCGCTCTGTTTCGCGTACTTCTACCCGATCTTCGTGGGCCGGGTGCTGCCGTACGCGGAGTGGTCGGCGCGGATGTGGCTGGACGGCCGCTGGATCTAGAGGCGCGGGCGCCGGCACAAAGAAGCGCGCCCCGATCGCCTGCCACGGGGGAAGCGGGCGATTGGGGCGCGCAAGACAGAGCTTAACCACACTCCGGCACGGGCACAACGGGTGCGGGCCGGTCAGATTTGCGACGGGCACGCCACTGCCGAAAGGTTCACCTCCGGCATCTAACAGTGGGTCATCCTGCGGGAACATAACGGGTTCGATCTCCGGCGCCAGGCAGGAGCGGAGGGACGCCGGACCCGGATGATCTTCCAAAGTGGATCTCACTACACTTCGCCCGGTGATCAACAAGAGACGATCGACGATTGTCCTCTTCGGACTGCTGACGGCCGCCGCGCTGATCGGACCGAGCCCCGCCGGGGCCGACGACGAGACCTCCGAGCCCGTCGCCGAGCCACCCAAGGTGGAGCTGGTCCTCGACGTCAGTGGCTCGATGCGGGCCCGGGACATCGACGGGCGCAGCCGGATCTCCGTCGCGCAGCAGGCGTTCAACGAGGTGGTCGACGCCCTGCCGGACGAGACACAGCTCGGCATCCGGGTGCTCGGCGCCACCTACCAGGGCAAGGACAAGAAGCAGGGCTGCCTGGACACCCAGCAGATCGTGCCGGTCGGCCCGGTGGACCGTACCCAGGCCAAGGCCGCCGTCGCCGGGCTGCGCCCGACCGGTTTCACACCGGTCGGGCTGGCGTTGCGCTCCGCCGCGCAGGACCTGGGCACCGGCAGCACCGCCCGCCGGATCGTGCTGATCACCGACGGCGAGGACACCTGCGCCCCGCCCGACCCGTGCGAGGTGGCGCGCGAGCTGGCCGCCCAGGGCACCCGGCTCGTCGTGGACACGCTCGGTCTCGCCCCGGACGAGAAGGTACGCAAGCAGTTGCTCTGCATCGCCGGCGCGACCGGCGGCACCTACACGGCGGCGCAGAGCGCCGACGAGCTGACCGGCCGGATCAAGCAGCTCGTCGACCGGGCCCGGGACACGTACACGGCCACCCCGGCGGTGGTCGGCGGCGGCGCGGCGTGCCAGGGCGCGCCGCTGCTCGCCCCCGGCGTCTACAGCGACCGGGAGGCGTTCTCCGAGCACCGCTGGTACCGGGTGCCGGTGCGGCCCGGCCAGGAGCTGCGCGCCTCGGTGAGCGTCGCGCTGGACCGGCCGGTCAACCCGGACTACGGCGTGCTGCTGCGCGCCACCGCGCCGGACGGGCGGGAACTGGTCCGCGGCGTCGACGCCGGAAGCGGGCGCACCGACGTGGTCTCCGCCGGACTGCGCTGGTCGGCCGCCGAGGAGGAGGACGACGACGGCCCGAGCCCGGAGCCGAGCCCCGGCGCGGAGCAGGCCGTGCGAACCGTCTGCCTGGTGGTCAGCAACTCCTTCGCGGCCAAGCCCGGCACGCAGACCCAGCCGGGTATGCCGGTGGAGCTCACGGTCGACGTGGTCGCCGCCTCCCCCGCCCCGGACGGGCCGGACCTCGGCCGCGGCTGGGTGCTGCTGCTCCTGCTCACGCTGGCCGGACTGCTCACCGGGCTGGTCGCCGGACTGCTCACCCGCTGGTGGGTGCACACGTGGAGGGTGAACTGAGCATGCGTACGCTGATCCGCGCCGCGGCGGCGACCACCGCCGTCGGTCTCGCGCTCACCCCGGCGGCGGCCCTGGCCGCGCCCAGTCCGTCACCGGGCGCGACCACTGTGACCAAGGCCGGCACCTCGTTCCTCACCGCCACCACCGTCACCGCCGGGCAGCCGGTGCAGGTGGGCGCGTCGACCGGCGACCACCTGTACTGGTCGTTCCGGGCCGACGCCGGGCAGGTGCACGAGATCACCGCCACCGTCACGTTCCCGAAGCGACGCACCGGCGCGTCCACCTGGACCGTCGACGTCTTCGACGGGCTGCGCCGCCGGCAGGCGTGCACGGCCGGCGCGCAGACGCCGACAGCGGACGCGGCGGCCACGAGCGTGGCGCTCGGCTGCACGCTGCGCCGGGTACGCCCGTGGGCCGAGCCGTGGTCGGGCGACCCGCTGCCCGGCACCTACTACGTCCGGCTCTCCGTCACCGACCTGCCCGAGCCCGACCTCGGCCTGCCGGTCGAGGTGGAGATGCTCGTCGGCGCCACCGACGAGGGCGGCGCGTCCGGCGACGACGGCGAGCTGGCCGCGCCGCTGGTGCCGAACACCAGGGCCGGCACGGTGCTGGCCGCCGAGCCGACCCCCGAGCCGGTGGCCGAGGAGGAGACCGACCTGACCGGCTGGCTCCCCGACGCGGGCTCGCGCTGGGTGTGGACCGGCGTGGGCGGCGTGCTCGCCGCCGTGGCCGGCGTGGTGGGCTTCGCGCTCACCCGGCGGCCCCGCCGCGGCTGAAGGACCACTCCCGGTGGCCGTCGTGAACCCGACACGACGGCCACCGGGAGCTCAGATCGTCCTCGAGCCGCGCGGCACCCAGCCGATGAACCGGTCCTGGAGCGCGGTGACCGGCACGGAGCGCAGATCCTGCGTGGCCGCGGCCAGGCAGGAGCCGAGATAGACGCTCAACGACGCCCGATCCACCTGGTACTCGCTCAGCAGGTGGTGACGTTTCGTGGCGCAGGGCCATTCGTCACCGCACGAGCCGCAGGTCCAGTCGGGGGTCACCGGCACGTGCTCGCCGTCCCGCCTCCCCGGTGCCTCCGCGCCACGCGTCATCCGCCGCTCCTTCCCTGTTCGGAATCGTGGTCGTGATGGGCCGGTTGCCTCCCCGCAACACACCTTCAGCGCCACCGCACGCCCCAGCGTTACGGTACGTTCACCGCGTGCCTCCGTCATCCGTCGCACGTGCGTGATCTGCTGCCGGCCGTGGTCGCCGTGTCGGTGGCCGGCCCGGCCGACTGGTCCGGCGAGCTGCTCCCGGCCGAACGAGCCGCCCTGGGCGAGCGCGCGGTGCTCCACCGCCGCCGCGACTTCACCGCCGGCCCGGTCTGCGCCCGCCGGGCACTCGCCACGCTCGGCCTGACCGGCACGCCGGTGCCGGCCGGCGCGGACCGGGCCCCGGTCTGGCCGCCCGGCGTCGTCGGCGCGATCACCCACACCCGGGACTACTGCGCGGCCGCCGCCGCCCGCGCCGCCGACGTGCGCGCCGTCGGCATCGAGGCCGAGCGGCACCGCCCGCTCTCCCCCGGGGTACGGCGGAAGGTGTGCCGCCCCGACGAGGAGGCGGACCTGGCCCGGCTGCCGGCCGGGATGCCCTGGCCGACCGTGTTGTTCAGCGCCAAGGAGACCGTCTACAAGGTCTGGCACCCGCTCGTCGGGACCTGGCTGGGCTTCGCCGACGCGCGCGTCACGCTCGACCCGCAGGCGGGCACGTTCCACGCCGAGATCGAGCCGGCCCGGCTCGCCGCCGCCCCGGTGGCCGACCCGCCGTCGCGCGTGACCGGACGGTTCGCGGTGGACGACGATCTGGTCCGCACCGCCGCCGTCCTGCCACATCGATGACGCCCCGTCGGCCGGGTTGACCCCGGCTTGTACCGTCGTTCCGACTGAAATCCCGAAGGCGCCCCAAGGAGTACGGTGAGCCACCCTCAGCCTCCGTCCGGGTCACCGGACCCGAACCAGCAGCCGCCGGAACCGCCGACGCAGGCGTTCCCCACCGCGCCGATGCCGCCGAGCGACCCCTACGAGCCGCCGCCCGCCCCGGACGCGCCGACGGCCCCGATCTCGGGCGCGCCCTACCCGCCGCCTCCGGGCACGCCGCAGCCGCCGGTGTCGGGGCCGCCGCAGCCGTCGGTGTCGGGAGCGCCGTATCCGCCGGCCTCCGGGGCGCCGTACCCGCCGCAGCCGGGGCCGGGTGAGCAGTACCCGCCGCCCGCTCCCACCCAGGCGTTCCCGCCGGCGCCGCCGACCTCGGGCGCGCCGTACCCGCCGCCCGGCAGTGAGTACCAGCCCCCGGGCGCGGCGTATCAGCCCCCGGGCGGTGAGTACCAGCAGCCGGGCGCGGCGTATCAGCCCCCGGGCGGTGAGTACCAGCAGCCGGGCGCCGCGTACCCGCCCCCGGGCAGTGAGTACCAGCAGCCGGGCGCGGCGTATCAGCCGCCGGGGGGCTACCCGCCGCCGGGCGGTGGGCAGCCGTACCCGCCCGCAGGCGCGCCGTATCAGCCGGGAGCGCCGTTCGGACCGCCGGCCAAGAAGTCGAACAAGAACGTCTGGATCACGATCGGCATCGTCGCGGCGCTCCTGCTGCTGCTCTGCTGCGGTGGCGGCATCTTCGCCGTCTACAGCGGCGTGAACAAGGCCCAGGAGGCGGTTGACTCGCTGCCCACGCCGGGCGTCACCTACGGCGTCCCGGACGAGCAGACCCCGACCGGCGGCCCCACCGGCACGCCGCAGCCGGGCACCACCGACGACAAGACCTTCAACATGCCGGCCGGCGACAAGCTGATCGTCAACGACACCGACGGCACCATCGAGATCACCGTCGGCAACTTCCGGACCCGGAACTCCGCCTGCAACGAGATCATGCCCGGCCCGAAGAAGGGCATGTTCCTGATCGCCGACGTGACCGCCGAGATCACCAAGGGCACCGGTTCGATCAACCCGTTCTACTTCTCCTGGGTGGCCGAGGACGGCACCGAGGAGAACGGCATCGGTGGCGCCTTCTCGGGGTGCGGCAAGCTGATGACCTCGGGCAACAACCTGCCCGCCGGCTCCAAGCGCAGCGGTCAGCTCATCTTCGACGTCAAGGACCAGAACGGCGTCGTCGAGTACAAGCACCGCTTCCGTACCGCCGGGTCCTGGAAGCCCTGACCCGCGCCTGACCCCGCACCGGGGCCGGTCCGTCTCGGACCGGCCCCGGTGCCCGTTCGGACAATGCCCGTCGGCCGTTCGGGCCTTTCCATGTGCGCGTGGGCGCTCCCGGTGGCCAGGCTCGGAGCATGGCGAACGAGACGACCATCCCGCTGCTGCCCTGCCGCTCACTTGACGACGTGGCGCCCTTCTACCAGGCGCTCGGCTTCGAGGTGACGCACCGGCAGGAGCGCCCCAACCCGTACCTGGCCCTGCGCCGGGAGGACCTCAACCTGCACTTCTTCGGGATGCCCGGGTTCGACCCCGCCGACTCGTACGGCTCCTGCCTGGTGGTGGTCGACGACCTGACCGTCCTGCACCGCACCTTCGCCGACGGCATGCGCGCCACGTACGGCAAGGTGCTGGTCGCCGGCGTACCCCGGATGACCCGGCCCCGGCCCCGCCGCAACCAGGACGGGCATTCCGGGTTCAGCATCGTCGATCCGGGCGGCAACTGGATCCGGTTCGTGGCCCGGGCCTCGACGCCCGACGCCGACGACGACCGGGGCGGGCTCGCCCGTACGCTCGGCAACGCCGTGGTGCAGGGCGACTCGCGCGGTAGTCCCGCTCAGGCCGCGCGCATTCTCGACGGCGCGCTGGCCCGGCCCGACGCGGCCGACGAACCCGCCGTCCTGGTGGAGGCGCTGGTCTACCGGGCCGAGATGGCGCTGCAACTCGGGGAGCCGGAGGCCGCCCGGGAACGGGTACGGCAGGCCCGGTCGGTCCCACTGGACGACGAGTCGCGCGTCCGGCTGGCCGACACGCTGCGGCACGCCGAGGACATGATCCCGGCCCTGCCGACCGCATGACCGCCGGCCGGATGCGGGCTGACGCCGATCCGGTGGCGGCGGTTTGCCGTGCGGGTCAGCGGGGACGCGACGTGGCAGGCGGCGAGGGCCGCCACGCGACGATCCGGGGAGGCGGCATGAGCGTCGAACGGGCGAACAACGACCTGGAGAACCTGGCCGGTCCGGCCCGGGCCCGTCTGGGTGACCTGAACCAGGACGAACACGCCGAGGCCGACCGGGTGCGGGAACTGGACGAGATCCGCGGCAAGCGCCCCGGCGAGCACATCCAGGAGGACGCCCGCGACGCCGACGACAACTTCACCGCCTAGCCAGATCTTGGAAGCAAACGGCTGCCATAGGGGCCGAAATCTTCCAAGATCTCTCGGCGTCCGGTCATCCACGATGATCGGCTTGTGTCTCTCGACGGATCGGCGGCACGGGTCGCCGAGCGTCGATGCGAAACGCGCCAGTTGACCAATCGCAATAATTGATGACGCAAGCAGACTGAGTTGCGTGACCAAGCCATCACCGCAGAGATCATGGCCGATACCGAATCAGTCCTGGTGGCGCCGGCTTTCCGGCGGCACGAAAGCCGTGCTCGTGTCCGGCGGCGTGCTGGTGCTGTGCTGCTGCGGCGGCGGGATCGCCGCCGTCGGCGGCGCGACGGACGAGAAGCCCGCGTCGATCAGCGCCGCCTCGACCGCGACCGCGCGCAGCGCCGATCCGCCCCCTGCCGCCCACTCGTCCGGCTCGCCCTCGACCGTCGCCGCGCCGACCGACTCGCCGTCCGCTCCGCCGACGACGCGGGCCGCCGAGCCGTCGCCGCAGACCGCGACCGCGCGTCCGGCGCCCCGGCCGAAGCCGAAGCGGACCACGCCCAAGCCGACGCCGAAGCGGACCACGAGCGCGCCCCGGACCACCAAGCCGTCCACCGGCACCGTCCAGGGCGCCGTCCATCCTGGTGCCTTCTGCTCGCCGGTCGGCGCGACCGGCCGTACCGCCAAGGGCACGCTGATGCGGTGCACGCGCAAGGCCGGCGAGGACCGGGCCCGGTGGCGCGCCGCGTGATCCGCATCGGCGGGCGGTGTCGGGGGTGGTTCCTATCCTGGGGCGATGGTTCTCACTGACGTCACCGGGTCCTGGGCCGGCACCAGCGGTTTCCGTCTGATGCCCGCCGATCCGCTCGCCGAGTCGCCGGCCACCGCCACCGTCGCGACCGCCGCCGGTGGCCACCTGACCACCGTCTCGTACTCGTGGGCCCATCCGGACGACGGGCCGCAGGACGGCCTGCTGGTGATCGCTGTTGGCGAGCAGCCCGGCTCGCTCGTCGCGTGGTGGGGCGACTCGTGGCACCAGCAGCCGACGGCGATGACACTGACCGGCACGGCGGGCGGCGCGGCGGCGGTCGAGCTGAGCGCCGGGTACGGCGACGGATGGCAGTGGCGGATCACGGTGGACACCGCCGACCCGGCCACCCTGCGGCTGCGGATGGAGAACGTGGTGCCGGCCGACCAGGCGGGGGCCGACATGCCGGCCGGCCCCTACCCGGTCATGGTCACCGACGTGCGCCGCGCCTGAGTCCGGTCAGGCGGCGCCGTCGAGGATCTCCCGCAGCCGGCGCGCGAACGCCTCCGGCTGCCCGGCGTGGCCCATCTCCTCACCCAGGAATCCGCCGTGGTGGCTGGGGAAGACCGCGGCCTTGCCGCCGAGCAGCTCGGCCGCGGCCACCGACGTGCGTCCGGTGAAGGTGTCCGCCGACTCCTCGCCCACCGCGACGACGACCGGGGTACGCGCCGCGCGCAGCGCGTCCACGTCCGGCCGGAAGCGGGTGACCGCCGCGGCGCGGTCGGAGAGCAGCGGGTCGTCCCGGCTGCCGTCGTCCTCGGTCGGCATGCCGAACGCGGCGGGGTCGGGCAGCGGCTGGGCGAAGTACTCGTCGGTGAACTCGCCCCGCCACGACGTCATGGCGATGAACGCCGCCATACCCGCGCCCCAGCCGCTCTTCTGGTACGCCTCCTGGCAGGCGGCCATGGCCCGCCGGGCGGCCTCGGCGTCGGGAAGCACCTGCACCAGCGGCGGCTCGTGCGCCACGAGCGTGGCCACCGCGTCCGGGTACGCGGCCACCAGGGCGAGCGCGGTCACCGCGCCGCCGCTGCTGGCGAACATGTCCACGGGTCCCGTGCCGAGGGCGTCGATGATGTCGCGTACGTCCCGGGCCTGGACCTCGGGCACGTCGTCGCCGCGGCCGTCCTTGCGGACGCTGCGCCCGAGCCCGCGCGGGTCGTACGTGACGACGGTCCGGTCCGGGAAGTACGAGGCCAGCGTGGCGAAGCCGTCGGCGCACATGGGCTGGCCGATCATGAACAGCGGGCGGTGTCCGGCGTCGGCGGCGCTCGGCGTGCGAATGTCGTAGACGAGGTCGACCTCGGGCGTCTGCAGAGTAAGCGTGTTCATGCCTCTGTCGACCGTCGCCGGCCCGGGAACTCATCGGTCCGGCGGGGAACTCCGCCGGACCGGCTCGCGGCGGTGTCGACGCCCACCGCCGCGAGCCGTGCCGTCGCCGTCAGCTCACCGTGCCGGTGACGGTGCTGCCGGACTTCGTCACGTAGTAGGTCAGCTTCGTGCCGCTCCAGAAGTGGAACGTCAGGGTGACCCGCTGACCGTCGTTGACCTCGGCGAAGAACTCCGGCTTCAGCGCGATCGTGTTGCCGGTGTAGTCCGGCGCGAACGTCACGTCGAACTCCTTGTACGAGGTCCAGTTGTGCGGGCCGGCGTTGCTGCCGTCGGCGTACTTCGCCTCCATGGTGGCGAGCTGGTCGCCGCGGAACTGCGCCGGGAGCGTGAACGCCGCGGTGGTGCCGGTGGCGTTCGACAGCACCGGCGGGTCGTACGTGATGATGCTGATCCGCCACGGCACGCCCGCGGAGAAGCG
The DNA here is from genome assembly GCF_002926165.1 of Micromonospora chalcea. Taxonomy (GTDB): domain Bacteria; phylum Actinomycetota; class Actinomycetes; order Mycobacteriales; family Micromonosporaceae; genus Micromonospora; species Micromonospora chalcea. The sequence goes on from NZ_MAGP01000108.1 coordinate 39,043, forward strand.
TGCCTGGAGGTTGGCGTTCACGCCGTACGCGCGGGAGCCGACCAGCCGGGTGAGCGCCGACGCGGTGAGCGTCAGCGTGCTGCCGGAGACCGTGTAGTCGGTGCCGTTGACCAGGTCGGTGGCGCCCTGGCGCAGCCCCTGGAACGTGGTGCCGTTCAGGTTGAGCGTCAGGCTCTTGGCGGTGATCGTGCCGGTGCGCGGCACGTACACCTGGTCGCTGGACGCGGTGCCGGAGCGGGTGGTCCAGCTCGACTTGATCTGCGCGAACAGCTCGGGGTCCTTCCACACGAACGACGTGCGGTCGAAGTGCTGGCCGTTGTCCCAGAGCTGGGTGGTCAGCTTGCGGCTGCGCGCGTAGTGGCCGAGGAACTCGAAGAACTTCAGCTTCTCGCCCTGCTCGATGGTGCCGGTGTGCCGGTCGAAGCCGAGCAGCCCGTACTCGCCGATGATCACCGGGATGTTGCGGGTGACGAAGGCGTTGTAGACGCGGTCGAACTGGTCGGTCAGGTCCTGCTGGACCGTCGCGTCGAACTTGGTTCCGCCGGCGACGTTCACGCTGAACGGCCAGTACCCGTAGAAGTGCACGGTGGCGATCAGGTTCGGGTCGTTGAGCGTGTTGAACGTGCTGACCAGCTCGTCCACCCGGGCCTGCTCGGCGGAGGTGTGCAGGGTCGGCAGGACGAGCAACCGGGTGGCGTTGTTCCCGCCGGACTGGCGGACGATGCGGTGGAACGACGTGTTCAGCTCGTTGAGCAGCGTGGCGTTCTGCGCGTCGCCGGAGCTGCCGGTGAACTGCGGCTCGTTGACGCTCTCGAAGGTCAGCTTCGGCGAGGAGTCCTTGAACGCGGCGGCGATCTGGGTCCAGAGCGCGTTGTAGCGGTTCAGCACGCCTGTGCGGTCGGTGGGCATCGTGTTGATCCACTGCCACGAGTCGTGGTGGATGTTGAGCACCACGTAGAAGCCGTCGGCGAGCGCCCAGCCGACCACCTCGCGTACGCGGTTGAGCCAGGCGGAGTCGATCGTGTAGTTCGGCGCGGCGCCGTGGTGGTTGCTCCAGGTCACCGGGATGCGGATGCTGTTGAAGCCCTGCGCGCGGACGTTGTCCAGCAGCGCCTCGGTGACCCGCGGGTTGCCCCAGGCGGTCTCGTCGGCGCCGACCGCGTCGAAGGAGTTGCCGAGGTTCCAGCCGGGTTGCATGGCGGCGACGGCGGCCATCGCGTTGCCGGCGGGCGGCGGGGTCGTGGGCGGCGGGGTGGTGGGCGGCGGGGTGGTCGGCGGGGGCGTGTTGTTCGGCGGCGGGGTGGTTCCGCCGACGCCGCCGGTGCAGGCCACGCCGTTGAGCGTGAACGCGGTGGGCGCGGTGTTGGCGCCGGTCCAGGAGCCGTTGAAGCCGAACGAGACGGTGCCGTTCGTGGCGATCGCGCCGTTGTAGCCGACGTTCGTGGCGGTGACCTCGGCGCCGGAGGAGGTGACCGTGGCGCTCCACGCCTGGGTGACCCGCTGGCCGGACGGGAACGTCCAGCGCAGGTTCCAGCCGTTGACCGGGTCACCCAGGTTCGTCACGTCGACGTTCGCGGTGAAGCCGCCGGGCCACTGGCTGGCGGTGGTGTAGGTGACGCGGCAGCCGGCCGCCGCCTGGGCGTTCGTCGCCAGCAGTGCGGTGCCGGCCACGAGTGTGGCGGCGGTCGCCGCGACCAGGCCGACCCGCAATCGGGCGGTACGGAAAGAGCGGAACATGGTGGTTCCTTCGTGGTGGGGTGGGCGCGTGGACGGGGAGGGCGGGGCGCGCACCCGCCCAGCGCGAGAATAAGTTTGGATTCCAAACATTGTCAATCGGCGTATGTGGATGCGTAACCGTTCCGACGTCCCGGCCTCACCCCACCGACCGGGCCGGTTCGACGACCGGCCACACCGGACCCGCCAGCCGGTCCGAAACCCGCCGGACACGCCTCGTGGGAACAATTTCGGCCGGGAATCCTCGCTACGCTCTCGCCCGCCAACACCGCTCTGACCTCAAGGGGACATCGTGCGCAAAAGGCTTCTCGGCATCGCGTCGGCGATCACCATCGCCCTCGCCGGCACGTTCGCCGCCGCCGCTCCGGCCCAGGCCGCCACGCCGCCTTTCATGATCACCAAGGTGTACTACGACTCCCCCGGCAAGGACACCCGCTCGAACGCGAGCCTGAACGCCGAGTACGTCCAGCTGACCAACAAACGCAAGACGGTCCAGAACCTCAAGGGCTACTACGTGCGCGACAAGGCCGGCCACGTCTACTCGTTCACCGGCGACTTCAAGGTGGCCGCCGGGAACAGCATCGTCATCCACACCGGCAAGGGCACCAACAAGGGCACCCACCGCTACTGGGGCAGCGCCGCGTACGTCTGGAACAACGACGGCGACACCGCCTACCTGCGCAACCCCTCCGGCAGCCTGGTCGACAGCTGCAGCTGGGGCAAGGGCGGCCGCGGCTACACCAGCTGCTGACCACCCGCGAAACGGCCGGCCCACCCGATCCGGGGGGCCGGCCGTCTCCGTCCGTCACGCCGCGAGCGACCGCACGGTGAGGTGGTCCGACAGCGCGCGCAGGAAGTCCGGCGCGTCGAAGATCCGGCCGGCCGAGGCGACACCCTTGACCCGGGTACGCCCTGTGAGCAAACGGTGCACCGCCTCGACCGCGAGCGGCGCGCTGATCGCGTAGATGTCCCGCCCGTGGGCGACCACCCGCCGCCGGACGTCACCGGCACGCACGACCACGTCGACGGTGAACGTCTGCGCGGACCGGCCACGCTCGTCCACAGCGGCCGGAGCGTCCCCCGCCGCCAGGTCGCGGGCCGCGTCGGCGGTCATGTACGTGCACACCTCCGGGATGTCCAGGTGACTCGGCACGGTCACCACGTCGGCCATGGTGAACTCGCCGAGCACCGGCCGCACGCCCAGCGGCGCCGGGAACTCCCAGTCCAGCCGGGGCAGGTCGCCGTCGGCGTACACCAGTCGCCCGTCGGTGAAGCGGACCCGCCGGCCGTCGCGGCGCTCGCGCGACACGACGCCGGAGGCGACCGTCCCGGCCGTCGGGTGCCAGCTGCTCAGCCCGTACGCGACGTGCGCCTCGTCGGCCGCCGTCCAGTCCCGCATCGCGGCGGTGACCAGCAGGTCACCGAGTCCGCCGAAGAACGCCATCGCGGGCACCACAGCGACACCGGCCGCCTCGGCACGCTCGGCGTGGTGCGCGAACGTGTCCCGGTTCGCCTCGATCTCGGCCGCCACGTCGACGTAGGGAATCCCGGCGCGTAGCGCGGCCTCGATCAGCGGGCCCGCGGTCGAGGCGAACTGCCCGGCGCAGTTGACCACCGCCGCCGCCCCGGCCAGCGCCTGGTCCAGCGAGGCCGGATCGTCCACCGACGCCACCCGGTGCTCCCCCTCCGGGAACGCGGCCGCCAGCTTCCCGGCGTCGCGCCCGAGCGGCAGCGGCTCGTACCCCCGCTCGCGCAGCTCCGCCGCCACGAACCGCCCGGTGTGCCCGTACGCCCCGAACACCGCCACCCGCATGACGCCCCCTCAGAAGATCGACTGAAGTGATCCTCGCCGGGCTGGCCGGGGCGGGGCCAGTGTCGCAAACGCCAATGCCCGTACAGTTTCGGACATGGCCACCATCGCGCTCGCCGCCACCGACGGGATGCTGCACTTCGAGCTGGCCGCGGCCTGCGAGATCTTCGTCCGTGACCCGACCGGGCTGGCCGACCCCTGGTACGACCTGGTGGTCTGCGGCCCCGGCCCGATCGGCGTCGGCCGGTTCGCGGTCACGCCCGACCACGGGCTGGACCACCTGGCCCGCGCCGACACGGTGATCGTCCCGGCGATCGAGGACACCGACGCCGACCCGCCGTCCGACCTGGTCGAAGCGGTCCGCGCCGCCCACGCCGCGGGCGCCCGGATGGTCTCGTTCTGCACCGGCGCGTTCGTGTTCGCCGCCGCCGGCATCCTCGACGGGCTGCGCGCCACCACCCACTGGGCCCACACCGAGGCGCTCGCCGCCCGCTACCCCCGCGTGCTGGTCGACCCGGACGTGCTCTACGTCGACAACGGCACCGTGCTCGCCTCCGCCGGCAAGGCCGCCGCCATCGACCTCTGCCTGCACCTGATCCGCCGCGACCACGGCTCCACAGTCGCCAACGCGGTCGCCCGCCGCCTGGTCGTGCCGCCGCACCGCGCCGGCGGCCAGGCCCAGTACGTCACCACCCCGGTCCCGGCCCGCGAGGACCACCCGCTCGCCGCGCTGCTCCCATGGGCGATGGCGCGGCTGGACCGCCCGCTCACCGTCGCCGACCTGGCCCGCCAGGCGAACATGAGCACCCGCAACCTGGTCCGGCACTTCACCGCCGCGACCGGCGCCACACCGTCGCAGTGGCTGGCCACCCAGCGCATCCGGCGGGCGCAGGAACTGCTGGAGAACACCGACGACAGCATCGACGCCGTCGCGGAGGCGTCAGGCATGGGTACGGCGACGACGCTGCGCCGGCACTTCCACCGCACGGTGGGCGTGCCGCCGGACACCTACCGCCGGACGTTCCGCCGAGGCTGACCGGCACAACGGCTATGGTCGGTTCGTGCCGCCCGAGGGGACGGTCGCCTGACAATCGGCACGGGGGAAGCTGTGTTCGACGTGATCGTGGTCGGCGGCGGGCCGACCGGCATGATGCTGGCGAGCGAGTTGCGCCTCCAGGGCGTCGGCGTGCTCGTGCTGGAGCGGGACCCCGAACCGCCGCCGTACGTGCGCTCGCTCGGGCTGCACGTCCGCAGCATCGAGGTGATGGACCAGCGCGGGCTGCTGGAGCGGTTCCTCGAACACGGCGGCAAGCACCCGGTCCGGGGGTTCTTCGCCGGCATCGACAAGCCCGCGCCCGCCGACCTGGACACCGCCCACCCGTACGTGCTCGGCATCCCGCAGACGCTCACCGACCGGCTGCTCGCCGACCACGCGGCCGAGGTCGGGGCCGAGATCCGGCGCGGCAGTGCGGTGACCGGGCTGGAGCAGGACGACGACGGCGTGACGGTCCACCTCGACGACGCGAGCGTGCCGCCGCTGCGCGCGCGGTTCGTGGTCGGCTGCGACGGCGGACGCAGCACCGTCCGGAAGCTGCTCGGCGTCGGATTCCCCGGCGAGCCGTCGACAGTCGACACGCTGCTGGGCGAGATGGAGGTGACCGCCTCCCCGGACGAGATCACCACGATCATGACCGAGGTACGCCGCACCGAGAAGCGGTTCGGGCTCGGGCCGTCGGGCACGCCGGGCGTGTTCCGGGTGGTCGTGCCGGCGGCCGACGTGACCTCGGCGCCGCCGGCGCTCGACGACTTCAAACGGCAACTGACCGCGTACGCGGGCACCGACTTCGGCGTGCACTCGCCCCGCTGGCTGTCCCGCTTCGGCGACGCGACCCGCCTGGCCGAGCACTACCGGGTCGGGCGGGTCTTCCTGGCCGGTGACGCCGCGCACGTCCACCCGCCGCTCGGCGGGCAGGGGCTCAACCTCGGCATCCAGGACGCGTTCAACCTGGGCTGGAAGCTGGCGGCGACGGTGAACGGCTGGGCGCCGGACGGCCTGCTCGACACCTACGAGACCGAGCGGCGCCCGGTGGCCGCCGACGTGCTGACGAACACGCGCGCGCAGATGCTGCTGACCACGAACGAGCCCGGACCGCAGGCGGTACGGCAGGTGCTGACGCAGCTCATGGACTTCGACGAGGTCAACCGCTACCTGGTCGAGAAGGTCACCGCGATCAGCGTCAGGTACGACGTCGGCGAGGGTCATCCTCTGCTCGGGCGGCGGCTGCGCGACGTACCGCTGCCGCAGGGACGCCTGTACGAGCTGATGCGTACCGGCAGGGGGTTGTTGCTCGACGGGACCGGAAAGCTGTCGGTGGACGGCTGGGCCGACCGGGTCGGGCTCGTCGCCGGCACCGGCGACGAGCTGGACGTGCCCGCGGCGCTGCTGCGGCCGGACGGGCACGTGGTCTGGGTGGGCGACGGCCAGCGGACGCTGGAGGGTGCGCTGACCAGGTGGTTCGGCGGCGGGACAGTTCGCGGGTAGCGACGGCGCACGGACTCGGCAATGATCAGCTTCATGTCCGACGACAACCTGGCCGACACCTGGCGTCGCATCATCCTGGGAGACGGCAAGTCCTGGGTCGTGTTCGCGCACGGCACGTGCGTCGTCCTGCCGGACCCCGCGCCGGGCGTCGACCTCGCCGCACAGGCCGTCGAGATCCTGCGCGAGTACGGCCCCGTCCACGTCGGCTCGCCGTCTGCGGACTTCGGTACCGTCACGCTCGATCCCGGCCCCGGCTGGGCGGTCTACGGCCATCACAACGACGTGTTGACCTACGTCGGCCCGGACGAGGTCTCGGACGACAGCGACCTGGCTGTCGGTCTGTACGGGCGCAGCAAGCGAGATCGAGACGGCCATGAGCTGACCGTCGTCCACGTCGAGGACAAGCGGCCCCGCTGACGCGCGTCGGCGCTGCGGGATCAACCGACAGCGGCGCAATAGGCTCCAGTCCGTGCACGGATTCACCGATGTCGACCGGCAGCCGGACCCGAAATCGTGGGTGGGCGTGCTCGACCGCCTGACCGGCGAGCCCTTCTACCAGGCATACCAGCAGCGGGTACGCGAGTTGCTCCGCCCGTCGTCCGGCCGGCGCTACCTCGACGTCGGTGCGGGCACCGGGGCGAGCGCGGTCCGCCTGAGGGACGATCACGACGTCACCGTGCTGACGGTGGATCGCTCCCTGACCATGGCTCTGGCCATGCGAGCCCGTGGCTTGACCCGGTGCGCCGTCGCCGACGCCCACCGGCTGCCGTTCCTCGACGACTCGATCGACGGCGCCTGGGCCGACCGCACCGTGCAGCACCTCGCCGATCCCCGCGCCGCGATCAGGGAACTCGCCAGGGTCGTCCGCCCGGGTGGCCGGATAGTTCTCGCCGACCCCGACTACGACACGCAGGTACTCGACATCGCCGACCAGGATCTGGCCCGGCGCGTGCTGAGATTCCGGGCCGACGTCATGCTCCGCAACGGCACCCTGGCTCACCAGCACGCCGGCATTCTCGCCACGCTCGGCCTGGCCGAGGTCACCGTCGAGCCCCGGACGCTGCTGGTTCGGAACCCGAACGCCGCCGACAACGTTCTCGGCCTGCGCAGCTGGGCCGGTACGGCGGCTCAGCGCGGCGTACTCGACCCTGCCGAGGCCCGCGCGTTCGAGGAGCAGTTCGACGAGGCGGTCGAGGCAGGCCGGTTCACGTACGCGGTCACGTTCTTCCTCACCGCGGCCACCGTCTACTTCCACGAGCCGTCGTCGTAGCGCATCACCGTTGACGTCGGTGCTTAGCATCGCGACGTGGACGAAAGTTGGGAACAACTTCACCCGCGACAACGCAAGCTGATTGGCGCGTTGATCATCCTCACCGCTTCTTCCGCCTTCATGTGCTGCGCCGCCTTCTATAACGGCACGACCGCGATTGGCCTCGCGAACCGCGGCCTCACCACAGACGCCACAGTCGTCGACGTCGACCGTCATGGACGCGCCAGCAAGGTCACCGTGGAGTTCACACCTCGTAGCGGCGAACCCCTGAGCGCGGAGTGCACGAGCTGCAGCCCCGAGCTCGACGAGGGCGATCGAGTACGCATCCGCTACAACCCCGACGACCTCGCGCCGGGGGTGGAGGACGCCGAGAACCACGGCGCGCAGCGGGTCGCGGTATTCAACCTCGTGGCCGCCACCGCCCTGCTGTCGGGCGCTGGGTTTGCCGGGTGGCGCCTTCACCGGGACCGCCCAGTCTGATTCTGGGCACCGCCGGCTTGTGACCGGTGTCAGCCGCCACACGGACGTCCCTGCCGGGTGTAGGCAGGCGGGATGCCGGGTACCTCGCGCCCCAACCCCGCACCCCTGCACAGGAGGACCCCATGACCGTCGTACTCGCCGTTGTCTGCAGCGACGGGGTGGTGATCGGCGCGGACTCCCAGATCACCGAGAGCGACCGCGGTCTGAGCTTCCCCGCGCAGAAGCTGCACCCGCTCGGCGACTGCGCCGCCTGGGGCGGCAGCGGCGCGCGAGGAGTGCTGAACGACCTGCGCCCCCTCCTCCAGGACTCGGCCACCGCCATCCTCGAAGCGCCGGACATCGGCGGCGAGCTGCAGGAGCGCGTCCTGCCCGTCTTCAAGAAGCACTACGAGAACTACATCCCGGACGTGCCCGGCGAGGGCTCCGGCGGCGGGGTGTCGGCGTACCTGCTCGCGGCCGGCTTCAGCCAGGGCGGGCCGTGGATCGTGGAGATCAACCCGAACGGGCTCATCGGCCGCTACGAGGACGTGGGCTTCCACGCCATCGGCTCCGGCGCGCCGATGGCCCAGCAGGCCGGCGCGCTGCTGTCCCACTTCCGGATGACTACGCGCACCGTCGAGTACGGCGTGGTGGGCGTGGTACGGGTGCTGGAGGCGCTGGAGCAGACCTCGCCGTCGGTCGGCAGGCCGTTCAGCGTCGCGTGCATCCGTGAGGAGGGCGCCCACCACCTCGACGAGAAGGAGATCGCGAAGGCGCTCAAGGACGTCCAGCGCTGGCGTGACCTCGAACAGAAAGCGCTCGACCAGCTGTTCGACTGACGCGAGCGGGTTCGAAAAAGGCCGTCTCCCATCACGGGAAACGGCCTTTGAACTGGGTGGAGCTGAGGGGATTTGAACCCCTGACCCCCTCGATGCGAACGAGGTGCGCTACCGGTCTGCGCCACAGCCCCTCCGCCGGCGAACCGGCGTCGGTCCCACCCAGCTTTCACCGGGTGGGCCGGCGACAAGGCTAACAGGTAGCGCCCCCACGACGCGAACCGCCCCACCGCCCACGTAGATCTTGGAAGAAAGCGGCTCCCAGAGCGACCCATTTCTTCCAAGATCGCCCGCCGCGGGCGACGAAGGCCGCGCCGGGCGAGGGCGTCAGGCGCCTCGGCCGGACTGGTAGGGGCGTCCGCGCAGGCCACCCGCCCGCCGGTAGGACACCGAGCCGCCGCTCGCTGCGGGCGGCAGGTCCGCGGGACGGTCCAGCCCCATCGCCGTACGCCGGACCGCCTCGCGCTGGGCGGCCAGCCGGCGCTGCGCCTCCCGCCGGGCCGCCGCGCGCCGGGCCTGCTCGCGGCGCACCTCGGCCTGGCGGGCGGCCAGCCAGGCCGCCTCCCGGGCGTCCGCGCGCCGCCGCCGACGTTCGGCGAGGGCACGCTGCCGCAGGTGTACGACGTACGCCACGAGCAGCGTGCCGGTGACCGAGACGCTGATCCAGAACCCGGGTCCGACAAGTACCACGCCGCCCAGCTCCACCAGGTTGAGCAGCAGCAGCGCGGCGAGCACCCGGCGCCGGCGGTAGATCGCCGGGGTGTGCCGCCGCCGGGGCGAGTTCCGTCGGCGGGACTGGGCCGGGACGGCGGAGACGGGCCGGAGCCGGCCGGAACGGCGGCGCAGCGGTGGCGCGGAGACCGGGCGGGCGAGACTACCCGTGTCGGAGTCTTCACTGAGGGTCACAACGAGGGAGCGCGGCGGGTGCAGCGGCCGTCGCCCGGGCACGGTGCGCCGTCGACGCTGGCGCTGGAGCACCCGCGCCGTCGACTGCGCCCGCTCCGCCACCAGCCGCTCGGTGGCGTCGTACCGGCGGACCAGCGCCGGAGCGAGGGCGAGCAGACCGGCGGCGGCGAGGACGGCGAGGAGCACCGACGTGGGCACCCTCACCCCTCCCGTCACCAAAGTTCTCCGGCGAGCGCCGCCCGCCGCAACTTGTTCCGTCGGCCGTCGTTTACGGCGCACTTCATGCGGGCGGGCAGCGCTTGCCGCAGCTTGCAGTTACTTGAGGTTACGGGCCGTCGACCCAGTTCACAGTGCGCCGCGCCGTGCGGGCGCGTCAGCGGCGGTTGTCACGTACGCGGTGCCACCGCGCCAGCAAGCCGCCCTCGGCGACGACTTCCTCGCCGGTCATCGCGTATCCGATGTGGTCGCGCCACGCGCCGTCGATGTGCATGTAGCGCACGTGATAGGCCTCCTCGCGGAAGCCGAGCTTCTCCACGACCCGGCGGGACGGCATGTTCTCCGGCCGGATGTTCACCTCGATCCGGTGCAGGCCACCGGGTCCGAAGGCGTGGTCCACGGCGAGCGCGACAGCGGTCGGGATCACGCCCCGGCCGGCCACCCGGGAGTCCACCCAGTAGCCCACGTACCCGGAACAGAACGCCCGCCGCACGATGCTGCCGATGTTGACGTGGCCGACCAGCCGCTCGCGGCCGTCCTCCCGCAGGCACACCGCGAACGGCATGCCCTCACCGCTGCGCGCGGACTTGCGCTGGTCCGCGTGGACCAGCCGGAACGCCGCCGGCGAGTTGGTCTCGTACCAGCCGCCGGGTACGTGCGACTCCCACGGCGCCAGCCACTCGCGGTTCGCGCGCCGGATCTCCGACCAGGCGCCGGCGTCCGAGCGCCGGTACGGCCGCAGCACCACCGGGCCGTCCACGAGCACCGCCGGCCACCCCGGAGCCCGCCAGAACCTCACCGAGCTTGCCTTTCGCTCGCGACTGCAGGGCTCGCAAGCTCACTCCTCGCGCTCACCGAGCCGGCCTTTCGCTCGCGACTGCGGGGCTCGCAAGCTCACTCCTCGCGCTCACCGGCGCCGGTCCAGCAGGAGCACGTCGACGGTGGACCCCGCGGCGGCGGTGGTGACCCGCTCGCCCAGCACCAGCAGGCCGTTCGCGTCGGACAGGCCGGACAGCGTGTACGGGCCACCGGCGAGCGGCTGCACCGTGTACCCGCCGCCACGCCGCTCGGCCACGTGCGCGGGCCGGAACTCGCGCAGCCCCACCGGGGACGAGACCGTCTCCAGCAGGTGCGCGCGGACGCTCGGCCGGAACACCGGCTCGGCGCCGGCCAGCAGCTGGATCGCCGGGCGGGCCAGCACCTCGAAGCCGATCAGCGCCGCGCCGGGCTCACCGGGAAGACACACCACCGGCACCTCCTCGGCGCCGACCGTACCGAACCCGAGAGCCGTTCCCGGATAGAGGGCCACCTCTGTGAAGGTGACCGGTCCGGCCCGGCCGCCCTCGCGGCGGGACAGGATGCGGCGGACCATGTCGCCCGGGCCGGTGCCGGTCACGGCGGTGGTGATGATCAGGTCGGCCCGCAGCGTCTGGTCGTCCAGCAGGCCGCGCAGCGCCTCCGGGTCGTCGTCGCAGATCCCCACCCGGTACGCGAGCCCGCCCGCCTCGGCCGCCGCAGCGGTGAGCGCGTGCGAGTTGGTGTCCACCACCTGCCCGGGCTGGCTGCCCCGGCCCACGTCGACCAGTTCGTCGCCGGTGGCCACGATGACCACGCGCGGACTGGGCCGCACCACGACGTGCCCGATGCCGGTGGCGGCGAACACCGCCACCAGCGCCGGTGAGACGTACGCGCCGGCGCGGGCGAGCAGTGTGCCGGCGACCAGTTCCTCCCCGGCGCGGCGCAGCCCGTACCCCCGTTTGGGGGCGCGGAAGATCTCGACGGCGGCCATGCCCTGGTCGGTCCACTCCACCGGGACGACCACGTCGGCGCCGATCGGCAGCGGCGCGCCCGCCGCGACCGAGAAGCACGATCCGGGGGTGAGCCGAACCGGCCGCCAGCTCGCCGCGCCCAGGTCACCGACGACGTTGAGCCGGATGCTGCGGCCGCCGGGCATACCGGAGGGGGCCGGGACGTAGCCCGGCCCCCGACTCCCACCGGAGATGTCCTCCCAGCGCGCGGCGTACCCGTCCACCGCCGCCTGGTCGAAGGCGGGGTACGAGTGCGGGGCGACCACGTCCTCGGCGAGCACGTTGCCGTACGCCTGGGTCAGGTCGAGGTCGAGTGGAGGCAGCGCGCGTAACCTGCGCAGCACACTGCCCAGGTAGTCGGCGAGCGGCGTCAACTCGTTCGCGGCCGCCTCGGCGTCGGCCGTCGCGGTCATGTATCGGCACCGCCGGACGCGTCACGCATGCCGTTGAGGACCGCCGCCGTGACCGTCTCGTCGCCGTTGTTGACGAACTCGGCCAGCCACTTGCGGAACTCGGCGCCCAGGTCCTCCCGCTCGGCCGCGATCTGCACCACGGTCTGCAGGTAGCCCAGCGGCATGCCGGTGTCGTAGCGGGTGCCCCGGTAGACGATGGCGTGCACCGGCACCCCCTCGGTACGCAGCAGCTCCATCGCGTCGGTCAGCTGGATCTCGCCTCCGCTGCCCGGGTCGGTACGCCGGATCGCGTCGAAGATCTTCCCCGGGAGCACGTATCGCCCGAGGACCGCCAGGTTGCTGGGCGCTTCCTCCGGACTGGGCTTCTCCACCATGCCGGTGACCTTGACGACCTCGGCGATGTCGCCGTATTCCGACTCGGCGGGCTCGACCGACGCGATGCCGTAGCGGCTGGTCTCGGCCGGGTCGACCTCGAAGAAGGCGAGCACCACGCCACCGGTGCGGGCCTGGAGCTCCAGCATGGCCGGCAGCAGCGGCTCGGACGGCTTGACGAACTCGTCGCCGAGCAGCACCGCGAAGGGCGCGTCGCCGACGTGCGACTCGGCGTACCCGACGGCGTGGCCGAGGCCGAGCTGCTCCGGCTGGCGGACCGTGTAGATCGCTGCGAGTTCCTCGGTGCGCTTGACCTCGGCCAGCAGCTCGGGCTTCTTGGCGAGCCGTTCCTCCAGGTCGGGCCGGCGGTCGAAGTGGTCGACCATCGAGGTCTTGCCGCGACCGGTGATCAGCAGGATGTCGTCGATGCCGGCCTGCGCGGCCTCCTCGACGATGTACTGCAGCACCGGCCGGTCGACGACCGGCAGCAGTTCCTTGGGAACCGCCTTGGTGGCCGGCAGGAACCGGGTGGCCAGGCCGGCGGCCGGGATCACGGCCTTGACCGCGCGGGAGCGACCGCGGGTCGCTGAGGGGTTCGCTGAGTGCTCCGACATGTCGCGAGACTATCGGCCACGGCTCTGCCGCGGCGGGTGAGGACCGGAAGACGCGCCGCCCTGGACGGTGCCCGGCGCGTCCGCCGTGCCCGCCTGGGGCAGCCCGTCCGGCGGGCTGACGGTCACGGCCACCACCGGGATCTCCTGGGTGGGAACCGGATCGGGCGCGGGGTCCAGCCGGTAGCCGTCGCGTCCGGCGGCCTTCGCCGCGTACAGCGCGTCGTCGGCGGCGTCGAGCACCTGCTGGCCGTCGACGGCGTGGTCCGGGTAGACGGCGATGCCGATGGAGACGGTCACCGGCACGTGCACCGGTTCGTCGGTGCTTCCCTCGACAGTCACCGGCTGGTCCCGTACGACCGCGCCGAGCCGCTCGGCGACGATCGTGGCGCCCCGCGCGTCGGTCTCCGGCAGCAGCACCACGAACTCCTCGCCGCCCTGCCGGAACGCGAGGTCCACCTCGCGGATCACGCCGCGTACCCGGCGCGCGAACTCGACCAGCACGGCGTCCCCGGCGGCGTGCCCCCAGGTGTCGTTGACGCGCTTGAACCGGTCGAGGTCGAGCGCGAGCACGCTGAGCATCCGGCCGAACCGGTTCGCCCGCTCCACCTCCCGGCGGATCGACTCGCGCAGGTAGCGGTAGTTCCACAACCCGGTCAGCGGGTCGGTGAGGGAGAGCCGCTGCGCCTCCTCGTGCACCCGGACGTTCTCCACCGCGACCGCCGCGTGCCCGGCGAACGTCCGCAGCGTCACCACGTCGTCGTCGTGGAACTCGGGACCGCCGAGCCGGTCGTAGAGCACGAGCACGCCGAGCGCGGCGCAGGCCGAGCCGGGCGGGTCGCCGTCGGCGGGCGGGTGGCCGGGACGGTCCGGGCCGCGCGACTCGGCGCCGCCGGGCGTGGCGAACGGCACCGCCACGTACGTCTCGCAGGACGGCTCCCCGGTCGGGGCGTCGGGTGGGGTCCACCTGCCGCGCAGCGGCTCACCGGTGGCGGCGACCGCGCCGAGCACCCCGGCGCCGACCGCGACCCGCAGCGTCGCCGGGTCGGCCGGGTCGCTCGTGGGCCAGCGTCCGGTCAGCCCTTCGACGCACCGGCCGACGAGCACGCCCTCGGCGTCGACGAGCAGCACCGCGCCGGCCCGGGCGCCGGTGGCGGCGATCGCGCTGTCCAGGATCACCCGCAGGATGCGTTGCAGGTCGTGCGTGCTGGCGAGCGTGTCGCCGAGCACGGCGAGGTGGTTGCGCAGCTGGTCCCGGCTGCTGGTCAGCGCCGCCACGTAACTGCCGGTCTCCCGGGCCATCCGGTTGAACGCGCTGGCCAGCCGCCCGATCTCGTCCCGGCTGCGCACCGGGACCCGGGCGCTCAGGTCGCCCTGCGCCACCCGGACCACCGCCCCGGCCAGCTCGCCCAGCGGCCGGGTGGTCACCCGGGCTAGCCGCCACGCGGTCAGCACAGCCAGCAGGGCGGCCAGCGCCACCGCCGCGATCAGCGCGCCGTACAGGCCGGGTGGGCGCTCGCCGGGAATCGAGAGCACCAGCGGCAGCGGTTGACCGGGCATCGGGCCCACCCGGCGCACGTACCGGCCGTCGCCCGTCCCGGCCACGCCGTTCCCGCGCGCCTTGCCGGCGGCGGCCAGCACCGCTGCGCGTACCCCCTGCTCTTCGGTCGTGTGGGTGATCTGCCCGGGGGCGTCGAGGAGGGTGACCGCGACGCCGGTGACGGCGGCGAGCCGCGCCACGAAGGCCCGGTCGACGGGCTGCGCGGCGGCGACCGCGCCGAGGTCGGCGCCGGCCGGGTCGCGCAGCCGCACCTGGGCGGAGAGCGCGCCGATCGGGGTGGCGGGGGCGCCGGCGCAGTCCTGCCAGCGCCCGGGAGGACCGCCCGCCGTGGCGTAGCTGGTGCGGCCGGCGGCGTCGGCGATCAGCACGCCGGCGGCGAGCCCCCGGCCGACCACCTGGTCGGCCGCACGCGGCCGGGCGACCGGGTCGGCCACCAGCGCGGCCGCGTCGGCCGCCGCGCGCAGTTGCTGGCAGAGCGCGTCGATCGAGGTACGCACACCGGCCGCGGCCAGACCCAGTCGCTCGGTGGCGCGGCTCCGGTCGACGGCGCTCAACGTCGCCCCGACGAAGAGCGCGCCGAGCAGGACGGGGCCGAGCACCACCGCGAGGAAGGCTGCCGTCAACCGCCCGCGTAGCGTCAAGCTTCCCCCCGGAAGTTCCGCGCCCCTTGGTGCGATGCTGACACAGAGCGACCATTAGGCAAGCGTTGCGTCAGGAGTGTTGCGTGCCGGAATTTTCGGATGAAGCGCACGATGCGAAGCAGAAGATGCGCGTCGCGCTGCTCGCCGCCCGCCGGTCGCTGTCCGCGCCCGAGCGCGCGGTCGCGGCGGCCGCCGTCCAGGCCGAGCTGGTGACCCTGGTACGCCGGCTGCGACCGGCCAGGATGAGCGCGTACGTGCCGGTCGCCTCCGAGCCCGGCGGGGACGACCTGCCCGAGGTGCTGCGGGCCGCGCTGCCGCCCGACGCCGAGCTGCTGCTGCCGGTGCTCTGCGACGACCAGGACCTGGACTGGGCCCCCTACACCGGGCGGGAGTCGCTGCGCGCCGCCGGCCGGGGCATGCGCGAGCCGACCGCGTCGACCCGGGGCCGCGCCGCAGTGGCCGCGGCGGGACTCGTAGTGGTGCCGGCGGTAGCGGTGGACCGCCGGGGCATCCGGCTGGGCCGCGGCGGCGGCTCGTACGACCGGGCGCTCGCCCGGGTGCCCGCCACCGTGCCGACGGTGGCTCTCCTGCACGACGGCGAGCTGGTCGAGGCGGTCCCCGCCCAGCCGCACGACCGCCCGGTGCACTGTGTGATCACTCCGGCGGACGGGTTGGTGGCCGTCCCGGGTGTGGGCCCGGGCGCTTCCGCTGGACGAACCCGGGGGTCATGACGCACCATTGGCACTCGAATACCACGAGTGCCAACAGGCCGTGCCAAGATCCGGAGGAGAACGTGCCCACGTACCAGTACGCCTGCACCGCGTGCGGCCACCAGCTCGAGGCGGTGCAGTCCTTCTCGGACGACCCGCTGACCGAGTGCCCGGCGTGTGAGGGGCGGCTGCGAAAGCTCTTCAACTCGGTGGGCATCGTGTTCAAGGGCTCCGGCTTCTACCGCACGGACTCCCGTACGTCCGGGTCCGACAACGGGAGCAGCGCCGCGAACAAGCCGGCCAAGTCCGAGTCGTCCTCGTCGTCCGGTTCGACGTCGTCTGGTTCGTCCTCGTCCTCCTCATCGGGGTCGTCCGGTTCCGGCCCTGGTTCGGGTTCCGGCTCTGGTTCGGGTTCCGGGTCGACGGCGAGCAAGGCGCCGGCGGCGTCCAGTTCCTCCTGACCAACGCTTTCGCGCTCGTGGCCGTCCCGTTCGGGGGCGGCCACGTTGCGTATGGCCGCCCCGCACGATGGAGCGCCCGCTCCCGACCACTCGCGCGCTGCTCACCACCTCGGCGAGGTTGCTGCATCAGCTCGCCCGGATAGCGCCACTTCCCCGAACTGGCGGCCCCGGCCACTCCGGATGTGACCACCTCCCCGAAGTGGTGGCGCCGGACCCCGCCCGGGCAGCGGTTGTGCACAGGACGGCGGGTTATCCACAGGGGCAAGCGGTGGGGCCGCGGGCGACGATGGCTCGGCCCTAGCCTGCGGGTCGGATGGTTGGCCGACGGTGGGAGGCAGCGGTGGCGGATGGCGAGGCGACGTTACGTCCGGTCCGCTGGCGCGGGTTGCCGCAGCGCCGGACGCTCCTGCGGGTGGCACTCGTCGCGGTGCTGCTGGGACTGGCCGCGGCGGTGCTCCAGACACCTCCGTCCTGCCAACCCGGGGCTCCCCCGGCCGCCTCGACGACGCCGGCCGGTCCGCCGCCCGACGGGCCACGCGCGTTGCCGGCCGGTGCGGTCGGTGTGCCGATCCGGCTGGCCGAGCCGGCCGCCCTCGCGGTGCTGCGTCCAGGTGCCCGGGTCGATCTGATGGTGGTGCCCGCCGGCGGGTCGGCTGACCCCACGCTGCTGGCGCCGCGTGCGCTGGTGCTCGACGTGGTCGGCGCCGCCGGGGCGGTCGACGGGTCCTCCGCGCTCTACCTGGCGCTGCCGCCCGAGCAGGCGCGCCGGGCGGTCGGGTTGCCGGAGGGCAGCCGCTTCGCCGTGGTCGTACGCGGGTGACGCGGAGCCGCGGTCAGTCCCAGTGCGGCGGGCGCTCGGCGAGCAGCCAGTCGTCGTTGCCGCCGGGGCGCTCGCCCCAGCCGCGGTCGGTGTCGTCGGTGGTCTGTTCGGGCAGCACCACGAAGTCTTCGCTGAGGTCGACCACGCGGTCGTCGTCGCCGCGCGGTGCCCGGATGCCGGGGTCGGTCACGAGCAGCAACGATACCGCCGGAACGGCGGCCACCTCGACCCCGCGACGTCCGGCGCCGCCAGGGCTGCGATCGGGAACAGCCCGGCGCGGACTGCACTGTGATCCCGAACAGCCAGACAAAGACCGGGGGCAACCCTGAACGGCCACTCGATCTCGTCGGGCCCGGCAGCGGGTCGGAGCCCCGCCGCCAAGAGGTACGCGCCGAGGTGTCGGTGTCGGGCGGCCGACCGGCCGGGGCGTTGGTAGCGTCGGACGGCGTGACGACGCCGAGCGGTGGCAGCCCCGACGACGAGACCTGGCGACGCCCGGAGCAACAGGCCACGGGCGAGGAGAACGACGCCGGGGCGTCCCGCCCGGGCGGGTCGGGCTCCGGCCAGGCCGACCCAGGGCCTGTGGGCGACCCCGCCGATTCCGGACCCGTGGGCCGCCCGGCCGACCACGCCGGGTGGGACGCGCCCGGACCCGGCGAAGCCGGGAGCCAGCCGACCGGGGTCGGCGCCGCTGGAACGGGAGTCACCGCCGCCGACACCTCCGGGGCGTCCGGGCCGAACAGCCCGTGGTCGCGCGAGGCGGCCACCGAGAGCCCGTGGGCCAAGCCGGAGTCGACCGGCGGCTGGACGGTGGCCGGCGGGCCCTGGCCGGGCCGGTCCGCCGGTGACCCGGCTGCCGGTGGCTACGCCGGACCGCCGCCGAGCACGCCTCCGCCGCCCGGCTGGCGGCCACCGGTGCACGTCCAGCCGGCGCCGCCCCGCCGGCTTCCGCCGCAGGACATGGCCGCGATGGATCAGGCGGAGCAGCGCGCGCAGCGGCTCACCTACGGCGTCGGGGCAGTCGTCGCCGTGGTGCTGGTGCTGCTCACCTGCCTGCTCTGCTCGCGGCTGCTGTTCTGAGCGGCAACGCTCAGACGATGCCGTCCCACACCATCTTGGCGCCGCTGTCACCGGTCAGGTAGACGTACACGAGCGCGAAGCCCGCCAGCACCGCCACCGCGACGGTGAGCACGATCGGCAGCCAGCGGGGCAGGTTCCGGGCGCGGGCGAACCTGCTCGCCGACAGCACCAGCAGCAGCGCCGCGGCGCCGAGACCGAGCGAGAACCAGAACAGGGTGTCGCCGTACTCGGCGTGCTCACTGATCTGCTGGAGCCGGTCCGGCGGGTAGCCCTTCGCGCGCAGGATCCCCTCCAGCTCCTCGCCGGACTCGGTCGCGACCCAGGCGACCGCCGGGGTGATCACGGCCAGCGCGGCGACCGCCCAGTCCAGCCGGTGCCGCCAGCGCGGCAGCAATCCGTACGCGATGGCGAACAGCGCCAGCAGCGGCACGAGCACCACCACCGCGTGAATGACGAGCACGTGCAGCGGCAGACCGTTGAATTCCCTGAACACCGACACCTCCGGCGAGTGGGTGGTTAGGCGCGCACAGCGTACGTCGCGAGGCTGTGTAACCCCACACACGCAGACGCGGCCCCGCCGGTTCACCTGTGGCCCCGGCCACCCGCGAGCACGCTCGCTTGTCGGCCTGTCACCTGCGTGCTGTCATGGATTCATGTCCACGGGTGAGGAACTGCTCCGGTCGAGGGGCCTACGGGTCACGCGACCGCGTCTCGCCGTGCTGGACGTGCTCTCCGCCGGTGGGCACCTGGAGGTCGACGAGATCACCCGCCGGGTCCGTCAGCGGATCGACTCCGTGTCCACCCAGGCCGTCTACGACGTGCTCGGCGCGCTGTCCCGAGCCGGGCTGTCCCGCCGGATCGAGCCGGCCGGCAGCCCCGCGCGGTACGAGGCGCGGGTCGGCGACAACCACCACCACGTGGTGTGCCGGGGCTGCGGCGAGATCGCCGACGTCGACTGCGCGGTGGGCAGCGCGCCGTGCCTCGACCCGAACGTGGCGCACGGCTTCGAGCTGGACGAGGCCGAGGTGACCTTCTGGGGTCTCTGCCCGGCCTGCCAGTCGCGCCGCTCCGCCGACGACTGAGCGAGCACCGAGGGCGCCGCACCGAGGACACCGACCCGGGGGTGACCGGCGAACGCCGTGGCACTCTTGATCGGTGGACACTGACGACCTCGGCCTGTTCGGTCCGGATTCGGTCACGTGGAAGGTGCACGAGGAACCGATCCTGATCGTCGCCGGCCTGCGCTCGCTCTACCTCCAGGCGCTGCATCCGCGTGCGATGGCGGGCGTCGCGCAGAACAGCAACTACCGCTCGGACGCCTGGGGCCGGCTGGTCCGCACGGCGACGTACGTGGGGACGACGATCTACGGCACCACGGCCGAGGCGCAGGCGGCCGGGCGGCGGGTGCGTGCGCGGCACGCCCGGATGCGCGCCACCGACCCGTTCACCGGCGAGGAGTTCCGCGTCGACGAGCCGGAGCTGCTGCGCTGGGTGCACGTCACCGAGATCGAGTCGTTCGTGAGCACCGCCCGGCGTGCCGGTCTGGCGCTCACCGACGACGAGGTGGACGGCTACTACACCGAGCAGCGCCGGTCGGCGGCCCTGGTGGGGCTGGACCCGGACGACGTGCCGGGCACCGCCGCCGAGGTGGCCGACTACTACCGGGACGTACGCCCGCAGTTGCGGATGACCCGGGAGGCGGCCGAGACGGCGCTGTTCCTGACCGCGCCGCCGATCCCGTGGAAGGTCAGCCTGCCGGCGCGGGTCGGTCTGAACCTGGGGCCGCCGCGCTGGGCGTACCTCGGTATCGCCGCCACCGCGCTGGGGATGCTGCCGCCGTGGGCGTTGCGGCTCTACGGCGGGCTGGGCCTGCCCACCACCGCGCTGTCGGCGGACCTGAGCGCGCGGGCGCTGCGGCTGGCGCTGGCCGCGGTGCCCCGGCGCTACCGCGAGGGCCCGTTGCAGCAGGCCGCGAAGGAACGCGCCGCGCGCCTGGCCGCGGCCTGACGGCGACGCGCGCTCAGTCCTGGTCGGCGAATCGCTCGACGGCGGACCAGGGCTCCTTGCCGGGGGTC
Source organism: Micromonospora chalcea (assembly GCF_002926165.1). GTDB lineage: Bacteria > Actinomycetota > Actinomycetes > Mycobacteriales > Micromonosporaceae > Micromonospora > Micromonospora chalcea. The sequence goes on from NZ_MAGP01000108.1 coordinate 59,368, forward strand.
TGCGCGCCGGTCGGGCAGGTGCGCCGGTAGTCGCACCAGCCGCACCGCGGCCCCGGCTCGGTGGGGAACGCCGCGTCGGGGTCGGTGCCGTCGGCCACCGCGCGTTCGGCGGCCATGATGTCGCGGGCGGTGTCCTCGGCGCGGGTGAGCTGCCGGTGCAGGGACTCCGGCGTGTGCTCGTGCGCGACGACGGTGCCGGTGGGCAGGTGGTGCAGCTCGACCCGGCGGCACGGCTTGCGGAACACCCGCTCGGCCGCGTACGCGTAGAGCGCGAGCGCCTGCGAGCCGCGCGCGTCGTCGGTGTCGAGGCCGGTGCGACCGGTCTTGTAGTCGACGATGACCAGCTCGGGCCGCCCGTCCGGGCCGGGACGCGAGTCGATCCGGTCGGTGCGGCCGTTGAACGCGAGCACCGCGGTCTTCACCGCGACGACCCGTTCCACGCCGACCGGCTCGTCGGCCGGGTCGAGGCCCGCCACGTAGCTCTCCAGCCAGGTCAGCGCCCGCCGGAAGGCGTCGCGTTCCTGCTCGTCGTCGCGGTAGCCCTCGCGGACCCAGGTGCCCTTGAGCAGCGTGCCGAGCACCTCGGGGCGGCGGCGGTCGGGGGCCAGCGCGTACCAGTTCTTCAGCGCGGTGTGGACGCTCGCGCCGAGCGAGTTGTGCGCCCACGGCGGGCCCTTGGGCGGCGCGGGCCGGTCCACGTAGGCGTAGCGGTAGCGGCGGGGACAGTCCGCGTACGCGCCGAGTTTGCTCGGTGTGCAGACGAACAGGCGCTCCGGCATGCCCTCGAAGCCGAGCTGCTCGGACTGCTCGGCGCGCGGTCGGGGAGCCCGGGAGCCACTGGCTGCTGACTGTCGTCGCACCCCTGAGATCCTGCCACCCCGGTACGACAGCGGACGAAGCGCTCAGGCGTTGTTGAGGTACTGGGTCACGAATGCGGCGATCGCGTCGGCGATGAGCTGCACGGCGATGGCGGCCAGCAGCAGGCCGGCGATGCGGGTCAGCACCTCGATGCCGCCGGGGCGCAGCACCTTGACGATCCCGCCGGAGAAGCGCAGCACCACCCAGACGGTGACCATCACGGCGACGATGGCCAGCCCGATGGCCAGGTAGTCGACGGCGCCGCCGGCCTGCTGGACGAAGAGCATGGTGGCCACGATGGCGCCCGGCCCGGCCAGCAGCGGGGTGCCGAGCGGCACCAGCGCGATGTTGGAGGTGACCTGCTGGCTCGGGTCGTCCGACTTGCCGGTCAGCAGTTCCAGCGCGACCAGGATCAGCAGCAGGCCGCCCGCGGCCTGGAGCGCGGGCAGGTCGACGTGCAGGTACGCCAGGATCGTCTGCCCCGCCACCGCGAAGATCACGATGACCCCGAGCGCCAGCGCCACGGCCTGCCAGGCGGCCCGGTTCCGGTCGCGCGCCGTCAACGGCCCGGTGAGCGCGAGGAAGATGGGCATCATTCCGGGCGGGTCGACGATCACCAGCAGGGTCACGAAGACCTCGCCGAAGAGCTTGAGATCCACGCGGACACGGTAGCCGTGCCGCCGGAGCGCTTCAGCTCGAAGCGACAGGGGTCACCCCGCGGGCCAGCGCGACGATCCGCTCGTACGCCTCGGGTCCGGTGGTGTGCGCGCCGAGCCGGACGGTCTTGTGCGTGCCGTGGAAGTCGGACGAGCCGGTGACCAGCAGCCCGAGCTCGGCGGCGAGTCGGCGGACGTGCTCCCGCTCGGCCGCGTCGTGGTCCTCGTGGTCGGCCTCCAGGCCGGCCAGGCCGGCCACGGCCAGGTCCGCGATCAGCTCGTCCGGCACGATCCGGCCGCGCCGGCTGGCTCTCGGGTGGGCGAAGACGGGCACGCCGCCGGCCGCCCGCACCAGCGCCACCGCGCGGAACACCTCGATGTCGTCCTTGGGCAGCCGGTACCGCTCGCCGAGCCAGTCCGGCCCGAACGCCTCGCTCGTGGTGGCGACCAGTCCGGCCCGGATCAGCGCCTGCGCGATGTGCGGGCGGCCCACGGTGCCGCCGTCCGCGCCGGCCAGGATCTCCGTCCAGCTCACCTGGATGCCGTCGGCCTGGAGCAGCCGCACGATCCGCTCGCCGCGTTCCTCGCGGGCCTGCCGGACCCGGGCCAGCTCCGCGGCCAGTTCCGGCTCGGCCGGGTCGAAGAGGTACGCGAGCAGGTGCAGCGGGATCGCCGGCTCGACGCCGAACCAGCGGCAGGAGATCTCCGCGCCGCGGATCAGGGTGAGGCCGGGCGGCAGCGCGGCGACAGCCGGCGCCCAGCCGGCGGTGGTGTCGTGGTCGGTGAGCGCCACCACGTCGAGCCCGGCGTCGGCGGCGGCCCGGACCAGCTCGGGCGGGGTCAGCGTGCCGTCGCTGGCGGTGGAGTGGGTGTGCAGGTCGATGCGGGCCGGATCGCTCACCCGCCCGACGCTACGCGCCTTCCGGAGCGGTGGGGACGTCGGCCACCACCACCGGCCGGTCCCCCGGCGCCAGCCCTTCGACAGGCGACGCCGTGGGCCGGTCCCCGGCCAGCACCCGCTCCGGCTTGACCCGGACCAGCCCGCCGGTCGCGTCCACGTGCAGCGCCACGCCCGCGTGGGTCCAGGCCACGTCGCCGGCCAGCACCGGGCCGGCCGGGTGCGCGGCCGGCGCCGCGCCCGGGTCGGCCAGGTCGACCAGCAGGGCGGAGCGGGCGTTGCCGTTCGCGAGCAGCCACCGGCCGTCGGCGGACACCCCGCCGAGTCCGTCGGCGGCCAGCTTCACCCCGCATCCGGTACGCACCGGCGCGAGGTCGCGGGCCGGGTCGAGCAGGGCCAGGCAGTGCTGCCCGGGCCGGTCGGCGGTGATCAGGCCGACCAGGCGGCCGTCGGGCCGGGTGCCGTAGACGGCGCGCACGTCCGGGTTCGCGGGCGCCGGCTGCCCACCGAGCGCGCGTTCCCAGACGCTCACCCCGCCCTCGCCGGGCTGCTGGATCAGCACGGCGTCGCCGGCGAACCCGACCGGCACGGCGCCGTCGGGCGCGGGGGTCCGGACCGGCGCGATGAGCTGCCCGGCGACCACCCCGGCGGCGATCACCTCGGGGCCGTCCCGCCAGGCGACCTGCCGCCCGTCCGGGGAGATCGCGACCGCCTCCGCGGCGGCGAGCATGACCTGCGGCGCGGTGCCGTTGGCCGGAACCCACCAGAGGGTACGACCGGCGGCGGTGGCGGCCGAGGTCATCAGCCAGCCCTCGCGGTCGTGGACGCGCTGCGCCCGTTCGACGCCGCTGACCCCGGTCAGCTGCCGCCGTTCGCCGCCGCTGGTGTCCAGCCGGTCGCCGACGAGCAGGTCGAGTTCGGCGCGGACCGGCCCGAAGCGGGTGATCGGGGGCCCCGAGGCCAGCGGGGACGGGGTGAGCCCGGGCGGGTCGCCGAGCACGACTGTGGGGGTGCCGCCGTCGCCGCCGGAGGCGCTGAACTGGGCCACGCCGGTGGTGACGAACACGGTGGCGACGCCGGCCAGGGCCAGGCCGGTGAGCGTACGCCGCCGGCCGGTGCGGCGCGCCCGGCGCAGCACCTCTCCGGCCGGGTCGACTGGTAGCGGCCGGGACGTGGCGACGCGGCGGGACAGCGTCTCCCGCAGCGCCCGTTCCAGCTCGTCGTCGCTCACGGCCAATGGACGCTCCGGGCCACCGGTCCGGTTGTCACAGTCGTGCCGGATGCCGGTCATCGGCTCTCCGCCGGGATCGGAACGGCGGGGCGGACCGGGGCCGCCGGTGGCGGTACCGGCTGCGGCACCCGGGCTGCGGGTCGCGGCGCCGGGGTCCGGGGCACGGACTGCTCGTTTCCGCGCGCGGGCGGCCCCGGCCGGCCGGCCGGGGCGGGCGGCGGAGACGCGGGCTCGGGCAGGCTCAGGGCCGCCTCGGAGCCCAGGCGGCGACGCAGCGTGTTGAGCGCCCGGGAGGTCTGGCTCTTGACGGTGCCCGGGGAGATCTCCAGCAGCGCGGCGGTCTGCGCCTCGGACATGTCCTCGTAGAAGCGCAGCACCAGTACGGCCCGCTGCCGGGCGGGCAGCGCCTGCAGGTGCCGCCAGAGCGCGTCCCGGTCGAGTTGCTGCTCGATCTCGTCGACGCCGGCGTGCTCCGGCAGCACCTCGGTGGGGCGCTCGCCGTGCCAGCGGCGCCGCCACCAGCTGGTGGACGTGTTGACCAGGACCCGGCGGGCGTACGGCTCGATGGCCTCGATCCCGCCGAGCCGCTTCCAGGCCAGGTAGGTCTTCGTGAGCGCGGTCTGGAGCAGGTCCTCGGCGGTGGCCCAGTCACCGGCGAGCAGGTAGGCGGTGCGCAGCAGCGCGCCGGACCGGGCCGCGACGAATTCGCGGAACTCCTCCTCCAGCGGATCTCTGCTCACCACGCTCATCTCCCCCCGTCCTGCCTGGCAGGATGCCACGGCCCGGTCGGTCAGGTCGATGGCGGAAGGTGTGCAGTTCATCCGATGTTCGGACGAAAACTTTCAAGCTCCGTCGTCGGCCTTCGCCTCGTCGGCCTCCTTGCCCAGCCGTGCCTCGACCGCCTGCGGCTCGTACATCTCCTCGACCACGCGCAGGTAGAGCTCGTTCGGGTTGGGCAAGTTCTTGATCACCCGGAGTGCCTGTTCCTGGCCGGCGGACTCCAGCACGAACGTGCCGTAGTTGAGCGCGCGGCCGGTCGGGCTCTGCTCGTACTTCATGTCGGTGACCCGGGTGAGCGGCATCATCGCGACCTGGCGGGTGATGATCCCGTTGACCACCATCACCCGCTTGTTGGTGAGGATGAACCGGTCGTACCACCAGTCGGCGACCTTCCAGGCGACCCAGCCCATCACGCCGAACCAGAGCAGCACGGCGACGGTGGTCAGCGCGCCGACGTCCCGCCCGGCGAGGAAGCCGGAGAGGTAGCCGAGCACGAACGTGGCCGCCACGCCGACGATGATCGGGGTGGTGAGGTGGATCCAGTGCCGCTTCCACTCGCCCCGGTAGCGCTCGGTGGGGAAGAGGTAACGCGCCACGAGCGAGCTGGGCTCGTCCTCCAACGGCAGCACCCGGCGGGGTGCCATGCCGGTGGCGTCGGACCGCAGCCCGGCCAGCTCCTCCTCGGAGATCGGCTGGTCCGGGAAGCCGTCCGGATCCCGTGCCCAGGCCCGGCCGGACCGCCCCTCACCGGTGTACGCGCTGCCGTAGCCGGCGTCGTCCGCGTCCGCGTACGGGCCGGGGCCGTAGGTGCCCGTCGGCTCGTCCGGGTCGATCCGGGGGATCGGCTCGGTGTCGCGCTCCCGGCGTGCCCGGTCGGGGTCGTCCGGGTCGAAGGGTGGACCGGAGGGGCTTCCCATGGGCGGCTAGGCGACGAGGTTGGTGAAGAAGTCGCCGAAGCCCTGCGCGATGTCCATGATGCCGCCGCCGAGAGACTTGAAGACGTCGGCGGCGGAGTTGGGCCGGTACGCAACGAAGAAGATCAAGAATGCGATGCCGGCCCAGGTGAGGACCTTCTTGACCATAGCGGGCCATCCTCTCGCGCGGCGCCGGGTCCGTTTACCGCAGCGGCACCCAGAGTATCAGCATGGTGTCTTACCGTGAATATCTGCGTCCGCTCTCCGACTCACCGGTGCGGGCGGTCAGGCCCGTCCGTGCAGGTACGGAGACGGTGCGCCGTACACGAGTTCGGGCGGTGTCCACTCGGTGAGGTCGTGCAGCACGACTTCTTCCGCGAGGAGGTGACCCGCACTCGCCGGCCAGGCTATCGCATGGAGCCACATTCCCCGAGCCTCGCCGGCGTACGCGCTTCGATCCGTTTCGGAGCGTACGAGCCACAGTGGAGTCGGATGGCCGCCCACGCGGATCTTCGCGTGCGGCAGCCGCTCGGGATGACCAGGGCCGGGATCGGTCAACGCCTCCTCCACCTGGGGACCGGGATCGGGGCCGGGCAGTCCCGCGAAGCGGGAACCGAGACCGATGCCGGGTTCCTCGGCGACGAAGATCAGGTCGGCCGGTCCACCGTCCAGCGGGGCCGGTCCGGCGCAGGCGACCAGCGTGGCCCGGACTCCAGCGCGTTCGTCGCCCGCCCAGGCCACGCCGGTGAGCGTCCAACCCGGTGGGAGCGGCCACGGGCACCACAGCGGCATCCGGAGCCGGCCGGTCGGGTCAGGGTCGGCCGCCATCCGCTCGACCACGCTGGCCATGATCTCGTCGTTGATGCGCTCGGGCACGTGCAGCGGCGCGACCGGGCCGCAGCGCAGGCACCGGTGCTCGGCGTGCATCAGGTCCGGCTCGCGTACCGGCCCGGCGCATCTCGGACAACTCACCGCGACAGTCACACCCTCACCGTCGCCCCCGCACGGCGGGGCGTCAAGCGGGGCGGGCCGACCGGCGTGGGATTTCCGTCCGGTGGTGGAACCGCGGCGTCAGTCCGGCGGCGGCCCGGCGTACGACCGGATCCAGGCGTGCATGGCGATGCCGCTGGCCACGCCCGCGTTGATGGACCGGGTCGAGCCGTACTGGGCGATCGAGAAGAGCGCGTCGCAGGCCGACCGCGCCACCGGGGACAGGCCGGGTCCCTCCTGACCGAAGAGGAGCACGCAGCGGCGCGGCAGCACGGCGGTCTCCATCGGCCGTGAGCCGGGCAGGTTGTCGATCCCGACCACCGGCAGGCTCTCGTCCCGCGCCCAGGCGACGAACTCCTCGATCGTCGGATGGTGCCGGACGTGCTGGTAGCGGTCGGTCACCATGGCGCCCCGGCGGTTCCACCGCCGCCGCCCGACGATGTGCACCTCGGCGGCGAGGAAGGCGTTGGCGTTGCGGACCACGGTCCCGATGTTGAAGTCGTGCTGCCAGTTCTCGATCGCCACGTGGAACTCGTGCCGCCGCCGGTCCAGATCGGCCACGACCGCCTCGCGCCGCCAATAGCGGTACCGGTCCACCACGTTGCGCCGGTCACCGGCGACGAGCAGCTCCGGGTCGTAGCGCGGGTCGTCCGGCGGGTCACCGGGCCACGGCCCCACACCCACGTCGAGCTGGTCGTCGGTCACGGTTGCCGAGGGTACGGCCCGGCCAGCCGCGCAGTCAGCGCAGGTCGAGCGCGCCGCCCAGCCGGTCGAGGAAACGCCGGTCGGCGGGACTCGGCGTGGTCTGCCCGGCGCGGCACACGCGGGCGGCGACCGACTCCACCCACTGCCGGTACGCCGCCGAGTCGGCCGGATCGGCGCGGCGGCGCAGCACCCGTACCGCGGCCCGGGCGGCGGCCAGCAGGTCGACCAGGTCGGTCAGGCGCTCGTCCCGCTCGGTTGCGCCGTCGTGGCGGGCGTAGATGGCGGCCACCACGGCGCGGACGAGATCGCTGTCGAAGGCGCGTCCGGCGGCCACCGCGTCCAGACCGGCGAGGCCGGCGGCGACACCGCGCGGCGGACGCCCGGGCCCGGGCGCCGCGGCGGCGACCAGCACGCGGCCGGGCAGGTCGGTGAGCAGGTCCCACTCCGTCGCGGAGTACGCGGCGGTGGTGAGCGGCGCGGCGCGGCGACCGGCGGAAGGCGGCTCTGCGGCTTCGGAGTGGCTCATGGGCACCTCCAGCCCGAGCATATGCCTCCGGACGAGATCCGGGCCCCGTCCCCGCCGAACGGAGAACGAGGCCCGGTGAGCCGGACGGACGCGGGTCAGCGCGGCTCGGGGAAGCTGGGACGCTCCGGGTCGACGCCGTCCGGGACGGCGGCGGCCGCGTACTCCTTCTTGGGGACCATGACCTTGCGGCGGAACACGCAGACCAGCGTGCCGTCCTGGTTGTAGCCGCGGGTCTCGACGGCGACCACGCCCCGGTCGGGCTTGGAGGCCGACTCCCGCTTGTCCAGGACCGTCGTCTCGCCGTAGATGGTGTCGCCGTGGAACGTCGGCGCGACGTGCCGCAGCGACTCGATCTCCAGGTTGGCGATCGCCTTGCCGCTGACGTCCGGCACGGACATGCCGAGCAGCAGCGAGTAGATGTAGTTGCCGACCACCACGTTGCGCTTGAACTGCGAGGCGGACTCGGCGTAGTGCGCGTCCATGTGCAGCGGGTGGTGGTTCATGGTGAGCAGGCAGAAGAGGTGGTCGTCGTACTCGGTGACCGTCTTGCCCGGCCAGTGCCGGTAGACCGCGCCGACCTCGAACTCCTCGTAGTAGCGGCCGAACTGCATCCTTGTCCCCTTCGACAGGCGGCGATGGAGTTCGGCACAGCATGCCTTATCGCTTGTTAAGGCGAGGTGCGGGGCGCTCGCGCGGCGGAAATGTCACACCGGGGGCCACCGAGGTCCGGACGCAATGAGCGGCGGGGCCCTCCCCGGCACCCGCCGCCCACGCTCTGATGCGAAGAATTCTGCCGTACGGCGCACCACATCAACAGAGACGGAGGTCACATTTACCTTTTCGTAACACTACGGAAAGTCACCGACGCACTGTCGGTAAGCGATCTCCGCAGGCTGGATAGATGCTCGTCAAGCCCGAAGTTACTGATTCGTAGCCAGAACTGTGCGTGATCTCCTTGGAAACGCTCCCATCACGTCCCGTCACGCAAGTGCGGCATGCATTTGCGTTCCGCACGAGCGGCCCGCACAGATAGAGTTCGATGTGCCCAGGGTCACCGTCCGGGCGCTGTGCGTTTCGCCCCCACCGTGCCGGGAATTCGGACGGACTGACCCTGGTTCCACCGGGCGTACGACAATCCGCGGTGATCGGAGAGAGCAATGGCAACGGTTGAGCTGACCACGGCCAACTTTGACGAGGTGACCGGCCAGGACGGGATCGTCCTGCTCGACTTCTGGGCGGACTGGTGCGGCCCGTGCAAGCGCTTCGCCCCGGTCTACGAGCGGTCCTCGGAGAAGCACCCGGACATCGCCTTCGGCAAGGTCGACACCGAGGCGCAGCAGGAGCTGGCGGCGAAGTTCAACATCAGCTCCATCCCGACGATCATGGCGATCCGTGACGGCGTGATCGTGTTCGCCCAGCCGGGCGCGCTGCCGGAGTCCGCGCTGGAGAACCTGATCGAGCAGGTCCAGGCGCTGGACATGGACGACGTCCGCAAGAAGCTGGCCGAGCACAACCACTGACGTACCCGACGCCGCCGGACGACCCCGCCAGGGGCCGGCCGGCGGCGTTTCCACGCCCGCCGCACCGCCGGGACGGACAGTGAGGAATGGCCGACTGAGGGACACTTTCGGCCGCTTCACTCCCGTATCGTCACCATGCGATGGAGACCTTGACCGCCCGCGGGCGCGCGGTCCGAGTGGGCGCCACCCTGCTCGGCCTGGCGCTGCTGCTCCTGGGCACCGTGCGCGGCACCGACGACGACTTCCCGTTCGGGCCGTTCCGGATGTACTCCACCTCCGACCCGCCGAACGCGCCCGCCCCGGACACCCGGGTCGAGGGCGTGGACCGCACCGGCGCGGTGGTCCCGCTCGGCCAGGACGCCACCGGCATCCGCCGCGCCGAGATCGAGGGCCAGCAGAACCGCTACGCCGCCGACCCGAGCCTGCTGCGGACCGTCGCCGACGCGTACGCCGAACGCCACCCCGACGCCCCCGACCTGGTCGAGGTGCGCATCGTGGTCCGCTGGTTCGACATCCAGGGCGGCCGCCCGACCGGCAGGTGGACCGACGAGACGGCCGTGCGCTGGGAGACCGGCGGATGACCGCCTGGCTGACCGAGGCGGTCCCGCGCGGCCGGATCGCCGCGTTCCGCACCCTGGTCTACCTCTTCGTCGCCGCCGACCTGGTGGTGTTCACACCCTGGGTACGCACCCGGGTCGACGTACCCGGCGACCTCTACCAGCCGCTGCTCATCGGCCGGCTGCTCCCGCTGCCCACCCCCACCCCCGCCCTGGTCGGCGTGGTGTTCTGGGCGCTGCTGGTCACCGCGCTGCTCGCCGCCACCGGCCGGGCGCACCGGCTGCTCGGCTGGACGGTCTTCGCGCTGTACTTCGAGTGGATGATCGTGGCGATGAGCTACGGCAAGGTCGACCACGACCGCTTCGCGCTCCTCGTGGCGCTGGCCGTGCTGCCCACCGCCGGCCGCGCCCGGCACGGCGACCCGACCCGTACCGAGGCGGGCGGCTGGGCGCTGCGGGTCACCCAGATCTCGGTCATCTGCACGTACTTCCTCGCCGCCTGGGCCAAGTTCCGCTTCGGCGGCCTGGACTGGGCGAACGGTTCGGTGCTGGCCCGCGCGATCATCCGGCGCGGCACCGACCTCGCCGACCTGATCGCGCAGGTGCCGCACCTGCTGATCGTGGCGCAGTTCGGCATCCTGGCGTTCGAGCTGCTCAGCCCGCTGGTGTTCGTGCTGCCGGCGCGGTGGCGGACGATGACCGTCGGCTTCTTCTACTCGTTCCACCTGGTGACCATCGCGACGATCACCATCTCGTTCGCGCCGCACCTCGTGGCGATGACCAGCTTCCTGGCGCTGGAGAAGGTCCGTCCGGTGGTGTTCGTCCGGCGCCTGCTCGGCCGTCCGCCGCCGCGCCCGCCGACGGCGCCCGCGACGGCGCCCCTCTCGCCGGCACCGGCCCCCGACCCGTCCTCGACCGCGCCCGCCTGACCACGGCCACCCGGCCGGTCAGGCGGTCGGGCCCGGGCGTCCGGTCGGGCCGTACAGCCGTTCCCGGGCCTCCTGCGGCAGCGCGCACGCGGCCGTGCCGCCCGGCAGCCGGTGCCGGTTGCGGGCCACCCAGCGGTACGCGGGCCAGGCCGCCGCGCGTACCGGGGGAAGGCGCAGTCCGGCCCCGGCGAACCGCCAGAGCGGGCCGCTGTCGCCGAGCAGCCGGGCGATGGCGTCCGGCCCGGCGGCGCGGGAGCCGTCGGCGCCCACCCACTGGACCGCCTCCTCGCACTCGGCCTCCGTCAGGCCCAGCGCCGCCAGGTCGGCGAACTGCCACGGGACCACCCGGGCGCCGGTCGGGATCCGACGCTCGATGAACTGCGCGCACCGGGTGCAGAAGGCGCAGTCGCCGTCGTAGACGAAGGTCGACGTCTCCATGCCCCCATCCTGCCCCGCCCCGGGGCACGGCGGCGCGCGGTGTCCGCAGCGTCACTTGCGCTTTGTTCGTACACATGTTCGAATGAGCTCCATGCGCTGGGACAAACTCTCCGCTCCCCCGGACGAGGGGACTCCCGATCGGGCGGCGCCGGCGGCTCCACCCCTGCCGCTGGCGCTGCCCGGCGCCGTCGCCCGCACCTTCGACACCCCGGGCTTCGCCGGCATGACGTTCTACGAGGTCCGCGCCAAGTCGATCATCAACCGGGTGCCCGGCCAGTCGCGTGTGCCGTTCGAGTGGACGATCAACCCCTACCGGGGCTGCTCACACGCCTGCGTCTACTGCCTGGGCGGGGACACGCCGATCCTGATGGCCGACGGGCGCACCAGGGCGATCAGCGAGCTGGAGCCCGGCGACCGGATCTACGGCACCCGGCGGCGCGGCGCCTACCGCCACTACGTCGTCACCACGGTGCTCGACAAGTGGTCCACTGTGAAGCGCGCCTACCGGGTCACCCTGGCCGACGGCACCACGCTCGTCGCCAGCGGCGACCACCGGTTCCTGACCGAACGCGGCTGGAAACACGTCACCGGGAGCATGCGGGGCGGCGGCCGCCGTCCCCACCTGACCACCCGCAACCGCCTGCTGGGCACCGGCCGGTTCGCGGTGGCGCCGAAGCGCTCGGCCGACTACCGCCGGGGTTACCTGCACGCCCTGCTCCGCGACGACGACCGGGCCGGTGCCCGGTTCCGGCTGGCCACCGCCGAGGCGGAGGCGCTGGAGCGGGCCGAACGCTACCTGGCCGACGCGGGGGTCACCGTCGAGCGGGCCACAGTCACCCGGGTCGGCCGCCGGCCGACGACCACGGTGGTACGCACGTCCGGCCCGGCCGAGGTCGTCACCGGCCTGCTGCGCCCGCCGGGCGAGACGACAGACGACTGGTCGCTGGGCTACCTGGCCGGCATGTTCGACGCCACCGGCACCTGCCACCGGGGCGTGTTCCGGATCAGCGTCGCGGACGACGGGAGCCAGGCCCGCACGTCCGGCGCGCTGGAGCGTTTCGGCTTCCGGTGGGCGCTCGACGTGCCGGGCGTGCCGGGCGCGGCGCGTCAGCTCCGGCTGACCGGCGGGCTGCCCGAGCGGCTGCGCTTCTTCCACCTCACCGATCCGGCCGTCACCGCCCGGCGCTCGATCGAGGGCATGGCGCTCAAGTGCGCGGCGCACCTCCAGGTGACTGCGGTCGAGGATCTCGGCCTGGAGCTGCCGCTGTGGGACATCACCACCGGCACCGGCGACTTCATCGCCAACGGCGTGGTCAGCCACAACTGCTTCGCCCGCAACACGCACACCTACCTCGACCTGGACGCGGGCGCCGACTTCGACCGCAAGGTGATCGTCAAGGTCAACGCGGGCGAGCTGGTCCGCCGCGAGCTGGCCGCCCCGCGCTGGCGCGGCGCGCACGTCGCCATGGGCACCAACGTGGACTGTTACCAGCGGGCCGAGGGCCGCTATCGCCTGATGCCGCCGATCATCGAGGCGCTGCGTGACTTCGCGAACCCGTTCTCCATCCTGACCAAGGGCACGCTGCTGCTGCGTGACCTGCCGCTGCTGCGCCAGGCCGCCGAGGTGACCCGGGTCGGGGTGTCGTACTCGGTGGGGTTCGTCGACGAGGCGCTCTGGCGGGCGGCCGAGCCTGGTACGCCGAGCCCCCGCCGCCGCCTCGACGCGGTCCGTCAGCTCGCCGACGCCGGCTTCGAGGTGGGTGTGCTGATGGCGCCGATCCTGCCCGGCCTCAGCGACGACGAGGAGTCGATCGACGCCACCGTCGCTGCCGTCGCCGCCTCCGGCGCGGCAAGTGTGACGCCGTTGCCGCTGCACCTGCGGCCCGGCGCGCGGGAGTGGTACGCCCGCTGGCTGGCCCGGGAGTTCCCCCACCTGGTGCCCCGCTACCGGCGGCTCTACCAGGCCGGCTCGTACGCCCCGCAGGCGTACCAGCGGGAGGTGACCGCGCGGGTGCGGATGGCGGCACGCCGGCACGGGCTGCACCGGGGCGAGACCGGCGACAACAGGCGGCTGCCCGAGACCCCGCCGCCCGCGCCTGCCGCCGAACAGCTCTCCCTGCTCTAGCGACCGGGGCACCAGCGCCGGCGGGGCTACGCTCGGGGAATGCGTTCCGCTCAGCAGATCCTCGCCGACTCCGCCGTGATCGCCGTCGTGGGCGCCTCCCGCGATCCGGGCAAGGCCGCGCACCGCGTACCGCTGGAGATGCAGCGGCACGGCTGGCGGATCATCCCGGTCAACCCGACTGTGGACGAGCTGTTCGGCGAGAAGGCGTACCCGACGCTGGCCGACATCCCGCACCCGGTCGACCTGGTCGACGTGTTCCGCCCGACGCGGGACGCCGTCGACGTGGTCCGGCAGGCGGTGGCGATCGGCGCCCCGGCGGTGTGGTTGCAGCTCGGCATCTTCTCGGACGAGGCGCGCCGGATCGCCGAGGAGGCGGGCCTCGACTACGTCGAGGACAGGTGCCTCATCGTGGAGCGGGCCGCCGCCGGACTGACCCGGCGCGCCTGACGCCCCGACCTACTGCTTGTACTGCTTGAGCAGGCCGCGCGAGATGATCGTCTTCTGGATCTCCGAGGTGCCCTCGCCGATCAGCAGGAACGGCGCCTCGCGCATCAGGCGCTCGATCTCGTACTCCTTGGAGTAGCCGTAGCCGCCGTGGATCCGGAACGCCTCCTGGACCACCTCGGCGCAGTACTCGGAGGCGAGCAGCTTGGCCATGCCGGCCTCGACGTCGTTGCGCTGGCCGGCGTCCTTGAGCCGGGCCGCGTTGACCATGAGCGCGTGCGCGGCCTCGATCTTCGTACCCATCTCGGCGAGCTTGAACGCGACGGCCTGGTGCCGGGCGAGCGGCTGGCCGAAGGTGTGGCGCTGCTGGGCGTACGCGACGGCCAGCTCGAACGCCCGGATCGAGATGCCGCAGGCGCGGGCCGCGACGTTGACCCGGCCGACCTCGATGCCGTCCATCATCTGGTAGAAGCCGCGGCCGACCTTCTCCTCGCCGCCGAGCACGGCGGAGGCGGGCACGGTGACGCCGTCGAGCACCATCTCGGTGGTCTCGACGCCCTTGTAGCCCATCTTGTCGATCTTGCCGGGGATGGTGAGGCCGGGCGCGGTCTCACCGAAGCCGGGCTCCTTCTCCAGCAGGAAGGTGCTCATGTTGCCGTAGACCGAGTCGGCCCCGGTGTCGGTCTTGACCAGGGTGGCCACCACCGACGAGTACGCGCCGTTGGTCAGCCACATCTTCTGGCCGTTGAGGACGTAGTTGTCGCCGTCGCGGACGGCCTTCGATTTGATCGCCGAGACGTCCGAGCCGCACTCGGGCTCGGACATCGAGAACGCGCCGCGCACCTCGCCGGTGGCCATCCGGGGCAGCAGCCGGGCCTTCTGGTCGGCGGAGCCGTGCTGCGAGATCAGGTACGCCACGATGAAGTGCGTGTTGACGATGCCGGAGATCGACATCCAGCCCCGGGACAGCTCCTCGACCACGAGCGCGTAGGTCAGCAGGGACTCGCCCAGCCCGCCGTACTCCTCGTCGATGGTGAGGCCGAACAGCCCCATCTCGCGCATGCCGTCGAGGATGTCGCTCGGGTACTCGTCGGCGTGCTCCAGCCGCTGCGCGTGCGGAATGATCTCTTTGTCGGCGAACTCCCGGACAGTTTCCAGGATCGACCGCTGCACGTCGGTCAGTCCGGGCGTCTGGGCGAGTCGGGCCATCTCAGCCTCCGGGGTCGTCGGCGCATTACTCAGGGGTAACTGAACGCTCGGTCAGTATCGGCCCCGGGACCGGCGCAGCCAAGGTGACCAGTCCCTACAACCGCTGTGAAAAGGTTCACCGCTACGGGTAGCGTCCGCAAGAGAGAGGGCCCGTTCACCTGGGGAAAAGGGGCGCGCGTGACTGACGAGCAGCCACCCTCACCGTACGAGCCGCCGCCGCACGGCCAGCCGTACGGGCAGCCGCAGTACGGCCAGCAGCATCCGCAGTGGGGCCAGCAGCCCCCGTACGCCCCGCAGCCGCCCTACGGCCAGTACGGCCCACCCGGGCCGGGGCCACGCCCCGGCGGCACGAACGTGCTCGCCATCCTGTCACTGGTCTTCGCGTTCGTCTTCGCGCCCGCCGGCATCGTCTGCGGCCACCTGGCGAAGCGGCAGATCCGGCAGACCGGCGAGGACGGCGACCAGCTCGCCACCTGGGGACTGATCCTCAGCTACATCTTCACCGCGATCGGCCTGGTGGCCTGCTGCGGCTGGATCGGGCTGGCGATCTGGGCCAACTCCGACAACGGCACCTACTGAGGCTCAGCGGAACTGCGCCTCCCGGACGCTGTTGCCACCGTCGACCACGAGCATCTGCCCGGTGATGTACGACGCGGCCGGCGAGCAGAGGAACGCGATCGCGGCGGCCACCTCGTCCGGCGTGCCGGGACGCCCGACCGGCGTACCCAGGCCCTGCTTGATCTCGGCCATGGTGGACGCCGCGGTGTGGATGATGCCCGGCGCCACCGCGTTCACAGTCACCCCGTCGGCGATCATCTCCATCGCCAGCGCCCGGGTCAGCCCGACCACGCCGGCCTTGGCCGCCGCGTAGGCCGCCTCGGTGGGCAGCGCGTTGACCGGCCCGGCGGTGGCGGCCAGGTTGACGATCCGGCCCCAGCCCCGCTCGGCCATGCCACCGATGAACGCCCGGCTGCACAGGAACGCGGTGGTCAGGTTCCTGTCGATCTCGCCGCGCCACTCGTCGTACGTCAGCTGGGCCACCGGCCGCAGCACCTCCGGGCTGGCCCGGCTGGCCAGGCCCGCGTTGTTCACCAGCACCTCGACGTCGCCGAGCTGCTCGGCCACCGCGTCGGCGAGCGCGCCCACCTCCGACTCGTCGGTGAGGTCGGCGACGAAGCCGGTGACGCCCAGCTCGCCCGCGCGCTCGTGGATGCGCCGGGTGGTGGAGACGATCGCCACCCGGGCGCCCAGGTCGGACAGCCGGCGCGCGGTCGCGTACCCGATGCCGTCGGCGCTGCCCGCGCCGGTGACCAGCGCGACCCGGCCGTCCAGCCGCATGGTGGCCGGTTCCGGCAGCGGCGCCGACCGTTCGGAGTCGGCGGCGCCGACCGGCTCGCCGCCACGCGGGCGCCGCACCGACCCCGGCCGGCTCATGTCCCGTCGCGACCGACCCCCACGCGCGTCAAGTGCCATGCCGAGGATCCTGCCCGGTACCGACCCGCCGGGCAACGCGCGCCCGGAAAGAGGGTGCTCCGTGTCGCGAGCCGGTGGCTACCCTGAGCCGACCACGTACCTGGAGATGATCAGATGAGCTATCCCCCACCGCCCGGTGGTTGGCAGGACCCCTCGGCGGCCGGGCCGCACTCGGCGCCGCCGGCCGACCCGATCATGCCCGCGATCCCGAACCAGCCGGGCCAGGCCGACCCGTACGCGCCGGTCGCCGATCCCTACGCGCCGGTCGCCGACCCGTACGCGGGCGCGAAGTCCCCGTACGCCCCACCCGGCGGCGACCCGTACGCCGCCGCGATGCCCGGCTACCCGCCCCCGGGCACCTACCCGCCGCCGGGGGCCTATCCCGGCTACGCGATGCCGCCGGCCCGCACCAACACGATGGCCATCGTGGCGCTGGTCCTGTCGCTCGTCGGCTTCGCCTCGTGCATCACCGCGCCGATCGGCGCCATCATGGGCCACGTCGCGCGCAAGCAGATCCGGGAGACCGGTGAGCAGGGCGAGGGCATGGCCACGGCGGCCATCATCGTGGGCTGGATCCTGACCGCTCTGCTGGTCGCCGGCATCATCTTCTACATCGTGATGATCGTGATCGCGATCGGCGCGTCCAGCGCCAGCAGCAGCTACTGACGCCACCGGGCCGCCCCCGGGCGCGGGGGCGGCCCGACGCGCGATCAGGCCGAGGGCGGCGTGAACGAGGACGTACGGGACATGCCGGCGGCGCGGCCCTTGGCGGCGATCACCAGGGCCATCTTGCGGGACGCCTCGTCGATCATCTCGTCGCCGAGCATCACCGCGCCGAGCTTCCCGCCCGCCTCCGAGGTGTAGTAGTCGTAGGCGTCGAGGATCAGCTCGGCGTGGTCGTAGTCGGCCTGCGCCGGCGAGTAGACCTCGTTCGCCGCGTCGATCTGGCCGGGGTGCAGCACCCACTTGCCGTCGAAGCCCAGCGCCGCCGAGCGCTTCGCCACCTCGCGGAACGCGTCCACGTCGCGGATCTGCAGGAACGGGCCGTCGATGGCCTGCTTGTCGTGCATCCGCGCGGCCATCAGGATGCGCATCAGGATGTAGTGGTACGGGTCGCCCGGGTAGTCCGGGATCAGCGCGCCGACCACCAGCGACTTCATGTTGATCGAGGCCATGAAGTCGGCCGGGCCGAAGATGATCGTCTCGACCCGGGGCGAGGCGCCCGCGATGGCGTCCACGTTCACCAGCCCGGCCGCGTTCTCGATCTGCGCCTCGATGCCGATCCGCCCCACCTCCAGGCCGAGCGTCTTCTCGATCTGGGTGAGCAGCAGGTCCAGCCAGTGCACCTGCTCGGCGTTCTGCACCTTCGGCAGCATGATGCAGTCCAGGTTCGCCCCGGCGCCCTCGACCACCTCGATGACGTCCCGGTAGGTCCACGGCGTGGTCAGGTCGTTCACCCGGACCACGCGGGTCTTGCCCGCCCAGTCGCCCTCGTTCAGCGTCGCCACGATGTTCTTGCGCGCGTCCGGCTTGGCCAGCGGGGCGACCGCGTCCTCCAGGTCCAGGAAGACCTGGTCGGCGGGAAGGCCCTGGGCCTTGCCGAGCATCTTGACGCTGGAGCCGGGCACCGCCAGGCAGGATCGGCGGGGACGACCGACAGCGGTCATGGGTGCGCTCCTTCCAGCGTCCGGCGCAGGCGCCGTCGCAGCGGTGGATTTCGAGAACTTAACGATCCCAAAGGGCGTGGTGACGCCACGGTAACCTCGTGCCGTGACCGGGGTGAATGGACCTGTGGAAGATCTCACTGAGCGTCGGATCGTGGTGCTGACCGGGGCGAGCTCCGGCATCGGCCTGGCCGCCGCGGAGGAGCTGGCGCGCCGCGGTGACCAGGTGGTGCTGGTCGGCCGGGACCCGGCCCGGCTGCGCGCCGCGGGCGAGCGGGTCCGCGAGTGCTGCGGCGAGCAGCCGGAGCTGTTCCGCGCCGACTTCGCGGTGCTCGACGACGTACGCGGGCTCGCCGAACGCCTGCGCGAGCGGTACGACCGGATCGACGTGCTCGCCAACAACGCCGGCGCGATCGTGCTGGAGCCGATCACCACGGTCGACGGTTTCGAGCTGAGCATGCAGGCCAACCACCTCGCCCCGTTCCTGCTCAGCAACCTGCTGCGAGACCGGATCGGGCGGATGGTGGTCACCGGCTCGGACGCGCACCGCAGCGGCGTGCTCGACCCCGACGACCTCAACTCCGCGCTGCGCTCGTACCGGCCGTTCCGCGCGTACGGCACCAGCAAGCAGGCGAACATCCTGTTCACCGCCGAGGCGCCCCGGCGCTGGCCGGAGGTGCCCGCGCACGTGTTCCACCCGGGCGTGGTGCGGACCCGCTTCGGCAACGAGAGCCGGATCGTGGCGCTCGGCATGCGGCTGCTGCCGTTCCGCAGCCCGGAGAAGGGTGCCGAGACGCTGGTCTGGCTCGCTTGCCAGGATCCGTCCCGGCTGACGAACGGCGGCTACTACGCCGACCGCAAGCCGCACCGGCCCCGGCCCAAGGCGGCCGACCCGGCGCTGGCCGCGCGGCTCTGGACGGCCAGCGCGAAGGCCGTCGGCGTCGACGCCTGAGCGGGTCACCACGACCGCCGGTCCGCTGGGACACTCGACGCCATGACGACGGGAAACGAGGTCCTGCTGGTCGCGCTGGTCGACCTGAGCGCCGACGCGGACGCCGGGCGGCGGTACGAGGACGCGGTGCTGGCGCTGCTCGGCCGGCACGGCGGCGAGTTGCAACGGCGGCTGCGTACCGGCGACGGGGAGACCGAGGTGCACGTGATCCGGTTCGCCGCCCGCGCCGGGCTGGACGCGTTCCTGGTCGACCCGGACCGCGTCGCGCTGCGCGCCGAGCTGGGCGATGCCGCGCCCGCCACCCGCGTGCTTGAGGTACGCGACGTCTGAGCTGCGCCTTCTCACTCACTTCATCACGCGGGGACGCCGAGAACAAGACTTGATCTTGGGGCTGGCGAGGCGCAGTGTCGGGGCATGGACTTCGATCCTCTGGCCACCGCCCGCCGCGCACTCTGGATCGGCGGCGCGCAGTGGGCCGGCAAGACGACACTCGCGGTCACGTTGGCACTGCGGTACGGGCTGACCGCGTACCTCTACGACCGCCACGACGCGCGAGGGCACGACGACCGGCGGATCGCCGACCGGATCCGACGGGGTGAGCCGCCGGACGGCCCGGACGCGGAGGCGACCTGGGTGACGACGAACCCGGAGCGGATGGCAGCCGAGACCCTCGCCGGATTTCCGCGCCGCTTCGAGTGGGTGCTCGACGACCTGAGCGCGCTGGTGAGCGGTCGCCGGGTGGTCGCCGAGGGCTGGGGGCTGCGGCCCGAACTGGTTGCCCCGATCGTCGAGTCGACAGGGCAGATGGTGGTGCTGGTGCCGACGCCGGAGTTCCGCGCGTACCAGGTGGAACGGCTGCCGCGGGCGACGGCCCGGCATCCCGGTGTGAGCGACCCGGAGCGGGCGTGGCGTCATCGGATCGCGCGCGACGAGTTGGTCGCCGCCGACGCGGTCGCCGCTGCCCGGGCGCTCGGGGTACGCGTGATCGAGGTGGACCTCGACCGGGACGCCGAGGCGGTCGCAGCGCTGGTCGCCGACCACTTCGCCGGATACCTCTGAGCGTCACCGCGACACGTGCACCGGGACGCTCGTCACCACCACGCCGGGCAGCGCCCGCAACGCGGTCCGCAGCCGCTGCTCGGCGCGGCTGTGCAGCAGCCGGTACCGACGTCGGCGCAGCACCACCTCCGGCACGATCACGGTGAGCGTCAGGTCCGGGCTCGCGGCGTGCAGCGCCTCCAGGTAGTGCGCCAGCGGGCCGATCACCGACCGGCCCGGCGACACGATCGTCTCCAGCTTCAGGTGGTCGCCCCAGGCCCGCCACTGGTCCCGGAACCGGTCCGCCTCGTCCTGCGCCGGAGCGAGGTGCACGGCGAGCGTCGGCCGCCCGAGCGAGGTCGCGTACGCCAGCGCGCGCAGCGACGCCCGGTTCAGCCGGGCCACCGGCACCACCACCAGGTGGCGTACCTGCTGGGGCAGCTCGTCGCACTCGGCGGGCGGCGCGGACGGCGGCGAGTGCAGCGCCAGCGCGCGGTGCAGCCGGTCGTAGTGCCCGTGGATCCGGCGGAACAGCAACACCAGCAGTGGCACCGCGAGCACCACCACCCAGGCGCCCTCGGCGAACTTGGCTACCGCCGCGGTCAGCAGCACCAGGCCGGACAGCGTCGCGCCGACCGCGTTGACCGCTAGCCGGCGACGCCAGCCCGGCCCCCGGCGGCGTCGCCAGTGCACCACCATGCCGGTCTGGGACAGCGTGAAGGCGAGGAAGACGCCCACCGCGTAGAGCGGGATCAGCCGCTCGGTGTGCCCGCCGAACGCGACGAACACCACCGCCGCGGTCAGCGCCAGCGCCACCAGCCCGTTGCTGAACGCCAGCCGGTCGCCCATGTGCAGGAACCGGCGCGGCGCGTGCCCGTCCCGGGCCATGAAGAACAGCAGCCGGGGAAAGTCGTTGAACGCCGTGTTCGCCGCGAGCAGCAGGATCAGCGCGGTCGTGGCCTGCAGGATCGCGTACCCGGGACCGCTGGGGAACGTGACCCGGCCGAGCTGGGACAGCAGCGTCTCGTCCGCGCGGGGCGCCAGGCCGTCCAGGTGGATCAGCCCGATCAGGCCGGCGAACAGCGTCACCAGCATGGCGACCATCCAGCCCAGCGTGGTGCGGGCGTTGCGCCACTCGGTCGGGCGGAACGCGGGCACCGCGTTCGAGACCGCCTCGATGCCGGTCATCGACACCGCCCCGGAGGAGAACGCCCGCAGCACCAGCAGCAGGCCCAGCCCCTCGGCCGCGGGCGCCGAGGGCGGCGGCAGCGGCGCGAAACCCCGCGAGGCGGCCTTCGCGTACCCGACCGCCAGCACCACGAGCAGCACCACCACGAACGCGTACGTGGGCAGCACGAAGATGTTCCCGGCGGTGCGTACGCCGCGCAGGTTGCCGGCGAGCAGCACGGCGATCACCAGCACCCCGAGCGGCACGGTCCACCGGCCGAGGCCGGGCAGCGCCGAGGTGACCGCGTGCACCCCGGCCGCGATCGACACCGACACGGTCAGCACGTAGTCGAGCATCAGCCCGGCCGCGGCGGCGAGTCCCGGCGTACGCCCGAGGTTGTCCCCCGCGACGATGTACGAGCCGGCGCCGTGCGGATAGGCCGGGATGGTCTGCCGGTAGGACAGGCCGACCGCGACCATCAGCACCACCAGCACGGCGGCCAGCGGCAGGGCCAGCCCGAGCGCGGCGCTCCCGGCCAGCACCAGCACCGCGAGCATCGCCTCCGGCCCGTACGCGACGGAGCTGAGCAGATCCGAGGAGAGCACCGGCAGCGCGACCAGCTTGCGCATCCGCTCGTAGAGCACCGACGCGCTGGACAACGGCGGACCGATCAGGGTCCGGCGGACCCGGGCGACCGACCGGCCGGCCCGGTTGCCGGGCAGGTCCGCCGCGCCGGTGGCGACCAGTTCCCCCGGCTGCGCCACGGTGAACATGTCGATCGGCGCCAGCCGGCCGAAGCGGGTGGGCGCCGGATGGTGGTCGTGCCGGCCCAGCGTCGGGTCGACCGGCAGGTCGTCGGCGCGGCGCGGGCCGCGCCACCGCTCGCCGATCCGGCCGAGGGCCGCCCGTTCCTCGTCGCCGAGCGGCGGGAACTCGGCCGAGGGCGTGACGACCGTGCCCGCCTGTGCCGCGTCGTCCCGCTCCGCCCCCACCCTGAGCACTTTCGTGCAAACGGGACCGTCCAGGGGCCGGAACGGCGCGACTTCGCCCCGACCGGCTCAGTCGGGCGCGTCGCCGGGTCGCAGCGCCCGCTCCGCGTCGCCCAGCGGGTCCGGGTCGGCGGGCGCCGCGACCGGCGTGGCACGGCGACCGGCCCGCGCCCCGCCGAGCACCACCACCGCCACGCCGGCCAGCAGCAACGCCAGGCCGGGCAGGGCCAGCGGCCGGGGCAGCTGGCCCAGCCACACCCAGCCGATCAGTGCCGCGCCGGGTGCCTCCAGCAGGATCAGCACGCTCACAGTGGTCGCGGAGACCCGGTGCAGGGCGTAGTTGAACATCGAGTGGCCGAGCAGTTGGGCGCCGGCCACGAGGCCGAGGATCGCCAGCCAGGTCGTGCCCTCGAAGCCGTGCAGGCGTACCCCTCCGACCAGGCACACCACCAGCAGGACCAGCGCGCACACGCCGTAGCAGACGGTGGTGTAGGTGGTGGTGCTGATGCTGGCCCGGGCCCGCTCACCGAAGGCGGTGTAGACGGCCGCGAACAGGCCGCCGACCACCGCGAGCAGGTCACCGGCGAACGCCCGGCCCGAGACGCCGAAGTCCGCGCCGGTGGCGAGCGCCGCGCCGAGCACGGCCACCGCGATGCCGGCCCACACCGCCGCCGGCAGCCGCCGCCCCTGCCAGCGGGCGATCAGGCCCTGCCAGACCGGCTGCGTCGCGCCGAGCGCGGTGGCGGCCGCGACCGAGGTGAGCTGCGCGCTCGGCATCCAGGTGGCGAAGTGGGCAGCCAGCGCGATCCCGGCGAGTACGCAGTAGAGGCCCTCACGCCGGCCCGGCCCGACCGTCAGGGCGCGCAGCTCGGCCCGTCGACGGGTCAGCGCCACCGGCCCGAGGACCGCAGCCGACAACGCGGTACGCCAGAACGCGACAGCGAGCGCCGAGGCGGCGGCGAACGCCACGAGCGGTGCCGAGGACGACACCGAGGCGACAGCCAGGGCGAGCGCGCCCACCGTCAACACGTCGAGCGGCGGGCGATGCGGAACGGTCGGCACGAGCGGTAATCCTCACACGAACACCCGACCGACACGGAAAGTCAGCACTCCGTTACGATCATGCGTCCCGGCGATCTCCCCCCCCTCGACGTCCGGAGGCGTTCCCTCATGCCCAGATTCCAGGCCGTGCTGTTCGATTTCTTCGGCACCCTGACCCACGGCGCGCGGCGTGGAGCCGCCCACATCGCCACCGCCGAACTGCTCGGCTGCTCCCCCGAGGCCCTGATGGAGGTGCTGGACAGCAGCTTCTACGAACGGGCCAGCGGCTCCTTCGGGAACGCCGAGTCCACCATGCGCCGGGTGTGCGCCCGGCTCGGCGTCCACCCGTCCGACGCGGCGGTACGCGCCGCCGTCGCCTCCCGGCACCTTGCCGTACGCGCCGACACCCGGCTGCGCGCCGAGGCGGTCCCGGTGCTGGCCGCGCTGCGTGGCCGGGGCGTCGGCACCGGGCTGGTCAGCGACTGCACGCACGAGCTGCCGGCGTTCCTGCCGCAGCTCCCGGTCGCGCCGCTGCTCGACGCCCAGATCTTCTCGGTACGCCTCGGGCGCTGCAAACCGGACCCGGAGCTCTACCTCGCCGCGTGTTACCGGCTCGGCCAGGCGCCGGCCGACTGCCTCTACGTCGGCGACGGCGACAGCCAGGAACTGACCGGCGCGGAACGGGCCGGGCTGAGCGCGGTCCGGCTGGCCGCGCCGGATCTGGCCGGCCATGTGGTCCTCAACGCCGACCACGGCTTCGACGGGCCGTCGCTGACCTCGCTGACGGACGTGCTCGACCTGCTCGACCCGGTCCCCGTCGCCTGACCGGGCGCGTCGAACGCGGCCCGGCGGTTCGCGGTCAGCGGCGGCGGACGCGGTGCAGGCGGAACGGCTTGCGGACGGCCCGCACCACGGGGGCGGGCCGGGGCTGCTCACTCAGCGAGCCGTCCGGCAGATCGGTGCCGGTCACGACGGCGCCGACGGGCGCGAGCCGGTTGAGCGCGCATCCCTGCGCCACCCATCGCTCCACCAGCTCGGCGGCAGCCCCTGAGGCGTTGAGCCGCTTCGCCGCGACCAGCGGCGCGGCGGTGTCCCACTCCTCGGTGCCGGGTCGCAGCCGGGTCACCCGCGCCGACCAGGTGACGATCCGTCCGCCGTGGTCGCCGCGCAACGTGACCTCGGCGGTCTCGCTGTCGGCCAGCCCGGGGGCGGCCTGCTCACCGGGGCCGGTGACCACCAGCAGCGTGCCGTCCAGCGGGAGGCACCACAGCGCGTACGCCGGGCCGCCGCCACTGCTCACCCAGCAGACGGCGGCCTTCTTCACCGCCTCGTCCACCAGCGGAGGAGTCACCCGCTCGTCCACCTCGTCACTCACCCCGCCATCCTCCCCCATTCCGGCCCGT
>NZ_MAGP01000109.1 GCF_002926165.1 Micromonospora chalcea
GGCCTGTCGGGTGGGCGATCGCGTGGCGGTGCGCGCAACGTGGACTGCGCGTGGTGGTGCACGACGACCGGCCCGGGTCGGGCGCGTCGTCGGTGGCCGCCGGGATGCTGTCGCCGGTCGCCGAGGCGTACTTCGGTGAGCACGAACTCACCGCGCTGCTCGTCGAGTCCGCCGCCCGCTGGCCCGGTTTCGCGACCGAGCTGGCCGGGGCGAGCGGCGTCGACATCGGCTACCGCACCGAGGGCACGCTCGTCGTCGGGCTCACCGCCGACGACCTGGCCGAGGCGAGGCGGCTGTGGTCGTACCAGCAGGGCCTGGAACTGCCGATCACGCCGCTGCGTCCCTCGGAGCTGCGCGACCGCGAGCCGGCGTTGGCGCCGCGCGTGCGCGGCGGCGCTGTCGCGCCCGGCGACCACCAGGTCGACCCGCGGCGGCTGGTCGTCGCGCTGCGCACGGCCGCCGAGCGCGCCGGCGTGGAGCTGCGCCCGGCGCGCGTCGGCGCGCTGTCCGAGGTGGACGCGCGGGTCACTGTGGTCGCGGCCGGCTGCGGCGCGGCGGCGCTGACCGGCCTGCCGGTCCGCCCGGTGAAGGGCCAGGTGCTGCGGCTGCGCGCGCCGGGTGGCGGTCCGCCGGGCTTCCGGCACGTGATCCGGGGGTACGCGGACAGCGAGCCGGTCTACCTGGTGCCCCGGGACAGCGGCGAGGTCGTGGTCGGGGCGACGGTCGAGGAGCGCGCGGACACCGCTGTCACCGCCGGTGGCGTGCTGACACTGCTGCGCGCCGCCACGGAGCTGGTGCCGGAACTCGTCGAGTACGAGCTGGTGGAGGCAGTCGCCGGGCTGCGCCCCGGTACGCCGGACAACGCGCCGATCATCGGGCCGCTGCCCGGGCAGCCGGGTGTGCTCGCCGCGACCGGACATCACCGGCACGGCATCGTGCTCGCCCCGGTCACCGCCGACCTGGTCACCGAGCTGATCGTCACCGGCGAGCCGGATCCCGCGCTCGCCCCCTTCACCCCGGACCGCTTCGGGAAGGAGCGCACGTGGAACTGATCGTCAACGGCACCGGCCGGACGCTGCCCGAGGGCGTCACCGTCGCCGAGGTGGTCCGCACCGTCACCGACCGGGAGCGCGGGCTCGCCGTGGCGGTGAACGGCGAGGTGGTGCCGCGCGGCGGCTGGTCGGCGAGCGTCCTGCAGGTCGGCGACCGGGTCGAGGTGCTCAGCGCCACCCAGGGCGGGTGAGCAGGATGTCCACGCTTGAGATCGGTGGGGTCGGGTTCGGCTCCCGGCTCATCCTCGGCACCGGTGGCGCGGCGAACCTGCACGTGCTGGAGGCGGCGATCCGCGCGGCCGGCACCGAGCTGGTGACGCTGGCGCTGCGCCGGGTCGACACCACGCCCGGCGGGTCGGGTGGCCTGCTCGACCTGGTGGAGCGGTGCGGCGTACGGCTGCTGCCGAACACCGCCGGCTGCCGTACCGCGGTGGAGGCGGTGAAGACGGCGCACCTGGCCCGGGAGGCGTTCGACACCGACTGGGTGAAGCTTGAGGTGATCGGCGACGAGCGCACGCTCCTGCCCGACGGGGTGGAGCTGCTGCGCGCCGCCGAGGAGCTGGTCGCGGACGGGTTCACCGTGCTGCCGTACACGTCGGACGATCCGGTGCTCGCGCGGCGGCTGGCCGACGTGGGATGCGCGGCGGTGATGCCGGCCGGGTCGCCGATCGGCTCCGGGCTGGGCATCGGCAACCCGCACCACATCCGGCTGATCCGGGCGGCGGTCGACGTGCCGGTGGTGCTCGACGCGGGCATCGGCACCGCCTCCGACGCCGCCCTCGCCATGGAGCTGGGTTGTGACGCGGTGCTGCTCGCCAGCGCCGTGACCCGGGCCGCCGACCCGGTCGCGATGGCCACGGCGATGCGCTACGCGGTCGAGGCCGGCCGCCTGGCGTACGGCGCGGGCCGCATCACCCGCCGCTTCCACGCCCTGCCGTCCACCCCCGACGAGGGACGGCCCGACCTGTGACCACCTCACGCGTAGCGGATCTTGGTACGGAGGCGCCCCCCGAGGGGCGGCCGCGTACCAAGATCCAGGGCGGGCCGAGCGGGGTCGTGCTGCTGACCGATCGGCGGGTGGCCCGGGGGGCGCTCGTCGACGTGGTGGCGGCTGCCGTGGGTGGGGGAGTGCGGTGGGTGGTGCTGCGGGAAAAGGACCTGCCGCGCGCCGAACGCCTCGCGCTCGCCGTCGACCTGCGCGCGATCCTCGCCGACGCGGGCGGCACGCTCGTCGTCGCCGGACCCGACCCGCTCGACGGGGACGCGGTGCACCTACCGGCTGCCGGCCCGTACCCGCCGCCCGCCGTCGGCCTGGTCGGCCGCTCCTGCCACGACACCGCCGAGCTGGCCCGCCTCACCACCGAGCACTACGCCACCCTGTCCCCGCTCTACGAGACAAAGACAAAACCCGGCTACGGCCCTGTGTTGGGACCGGGCGGATTGAGCGAGCTGATCGCGGTCAGCCCCGTGCCCGTCCTCGCGCTGGGCGGCATCGAGAACCCGGACCAGGTCCACGCATGCGTCGAGGCGGGCGCCGCCGGAGTAGCCGTGCTGGGCGCGATCATGCGCGCGGACGACCCGAGAGAAACCGCCACCACGCTGGGCAGAGCCTTCCAGGAGGCGGCCACCCACTTGGCGCGCACCCACCCCGCGCGATCCGACGCAAGCCCGCACGCGACAGGGCTGCGGCCGACCGTGCCCACGGAGGGATCAAGCCTGACCGCCCGGAGTGGGCACGGTCGGCCGCAGCCCCGAACCGCAACCACTGTCGGCCGCAGCCGTCAAACCACCGGAGAAGACCAGTGACGCCGAAAACAGTTCTCAGCATCGCCGGATCCGACTCCGGAGCAGGCGCCGGCATCCAGGCCGACCTCAAGACGTTCGCCGCGCTCGGCGCGTACGGCACGAGCGTGCTCACCGCTGTCACCGCGCAGAGCACCAGGGGCGTGGACGCCGTCCTGCCGCTGCCCCCGCAGACGGTGCGCGACCAGATGGACAGCGTGCTCGGCGACTTCGACGTGCGGGCCGTGAAGAGCGGCATGCTCGGTACCCCGGCGGTCGCCGACGCGGTAGCCGAGGCGGCCCGGGCCGGGCGGCTGCCACACCTGGTCGTCGACCCGGTACTGGTTGCCACCAGTGGGCACCGGCTCGGCGTGGTGGAGGCGGTCGAGCGGCTCCTGCCGTACGCGGAAGTGGCGACGCCGAACTGCGCGGAGGCCGCGGCCCTCACCGGAGCCCCGGTGGGCACGGTCGAGGAAATGGTGGCGGCGGCCGAGGCGCTGGCGGCGCGCGGACCGGCGTTCGTGGTGGTGACCGGCGGTGACGTGGACGCCGACGGCGAGTCGGTGGACGTCCTGTCGGGCGGCGGAACCACTCGGCTGCTGCGCGCGCCCCGGGTGGACACCCGGCACAACCACGGCACCGGCTGTTCGTTCTCGGCCGCCGTCGCGGTCCGGCTCGCCGCGGGTGACGCGGTGCCGGTCGCGGTGGCGGCCGCCAAGGAGTACGTCACACGCGCGCTGACCGGCGCGCGGACCTGGGAGCTGGGCGCGGGACGCGGCCCGCTGGACCACTTCGGCTGGTCCGCATGAGCGACAGGGAGGCTGTCATGCAGGCACGTCGCAAGGTGTACGTGGAAGGGTCGCGCCCGGACATCCGGGTGCCGTTCGCCGAGGTGCCGCTGACCGGGGACAACCCACCGGTACGGCTCTACGACACCTCCGGTCCCGGCTCCGACCCGGAGGTGGGGCTGCCCGCGCTGCGCGGGCCGTGGATCGCCGAGCGCGGCGACGTCGCCCCGGTACGCGGCGCCGGTACGCCGCTGGCCGGAACCCGTCCGACTCAGCTCGCGTACGCGCGGGCCGGGATCGTCACGCCGGAGATGGAGTTCGTGGCGATCCGGGAGTCGGTGTCGCCGGAGTTCGTGCGGGACGAGATCGCGGCCGGTCGGGCCGTGCTGCCGCTGAACGTGAACCACCCGGAGTGCGAGCCGGCGATCATCGGCAAGGCGTTCCTGGTGAAGGTCAACGCGAACATCGGCACCTCGGCTGTCACCTCGTCGGTGGCCGAGGAGGTGGAGAAGCTGACCTGGGCCACGCGGTGGGGCGCGGACACCGTGATGGACCTGTCCACCGGCAAGCGTATTCACGAGACGCGCGAGGCGATCGTGCGGAACGCGCCGGTGCCGATCGGCACGGTGCCGATCTACCAGGCGCTGGAGAAGGTCGGCGGTGACCCGGTGAAGCTGAGCTGGGAGGTGTTCCGCGAGACCGTCATCGAGCAGGCGGAGCAGGGCGTCGACTACATGACCGTGCACGCCGGGGTGCTGCTGCCGTACGTGCCGCTGGCGGTGGACCGGGTGACGGGCATCGTGTCCCGGGGTGGCTCGATCATGGCGGCCTGGTGCCTGGCGCACCACGAGGAGAACTTCCTCTACACCAACTTCCGGGAGCTGTGTTCGCTGCTCGCGAAGTACGACGTGACGTTCTCCCTCGGTGACGGCCTGCGCCCCGGTTCCATCGCGGACGCCAACGACGAGGCGCAGTTCGCCGAGCTGCGCACGCTCGGCGAACTGACGAAGATCGCCTGGGAGTACGACGTCCAGGTGATGATCGAGGGCCCCGGGCACGTGCCGATGCACAAGATCAAGGAGAACGTGGACCTCCAGCAGGAGTGGTGCCACGAGGCGCCGTTCTACACGCTCGGGCCGCTGACCACCGACGTCGCGCCCGCGTACGACCACATCACCTCGGCGATCGGCGCGGCGATGATCGGCATGTTCGGCACCGCCATGCTCTGCTACGTCACCCCGAAGGAGCACCTCGGGCTGCCCGACCGCGACGACGTGAAGGCGGGCGTGATCGCGTACAAGATCGCCGCGCACGCGGCCGACCTGGCCAAGGGGCACCCCGGCGCGCAGGCGTGGGACGACGCGCTCTCCAAGGCCCGGTTCGAGTTCCGCTGGGAAGACCAGTTCAACCTGGCGCTCGACCCGGAGACCGCACGGGCGTACCACGACGCGACGCTGCCCGCCGAGCCCGCCAAGACCGCGCACTTCTGCTCGATGTGCGGCCCGAAGTTCTGCTCCATGAAGATCACGCAGGAGTTGAAGGAGTACGCCGCGCGGGGCATGCGCGACAAGTCGGAGGAGTTCGTCGCCGGCGGGTCACGGGTCTACCTGCCACTGGCGTGACCGGAGCCGGGGCGGGCCTGGTGTCCCGGCCCGCCCCGGTGCTCGTTCAGTCGCGGTGGTGCCGCCCGGTACGCAGCGAGCGGGCGTCGTCGGCGTTGTCGTCCGAGGCGAGACCGGCGACCCAGTCCACGTACTCGTCGTCGGCCGCGGTGGTCGGTTCGGCCGTACGCTCGGCCGGCTCCGGCTCATCCTTGGCCCGGTTGCGCCGGAACAGGCCGCGCCGGGCCTTCGACTTCCCGGCGGGCGCGTCGGCGTCGTCCGGTCCGGAGTGCCGCCCGCGCCGGGAGTCCGCCTCCGTCTCCGTGGCCTCCGGCAGCGCGGCACCCGCCTCGCCCGCCACGGCAGTCGCCGCCTCGGGCCGGGCGAGCGGCATCCCCGCCTCCGGCCGGGCGAGCGGCCCCGCCGGGCGGGCGTTCGTGGCGAGCGCGTCCCAACCGGTGCTCGCACCCGGCTCGGGCAGACCACGGTGCCGGGGACGCGGCGCCGGCTCGCCCGGGGCGACCGCGTCCGCGGCGTCCCGGTCCGGCGCGTCCGGTTCGGCGGTCGCGCGGTCCGGCCGGCCCGCCGGGGTGATCGGCCAGGCCGGGCGCACCTCGCCGGGCTGCCCGGTCACGTCCTCGAACATCGCGAACCGCGGCCGGGTCGACGGGGCGGGCGCCTGGTCGTCGAAGAAGAAGCTGCGTCCGGTACGCCCGGTCGGCGCCACCACGTTCGAGTCGGTGCTCGTGTCGTCCCGGTCCGGGTTCGTGGCCTGGGGGGTCGGCTCGGCGTCGGCTCCCCCGCTCGGCGCAGCTTCGGTTCGGCCGCCCGGTGTCGTCGGCGCGGTCTCGGCCGGGCCGGGGGAGGCCGGACCGGTGGCGCGCGGCGCCTTCGGAGTGCGGGTACGCCGGGGGCGTGCGGCGCGGCCGGCCGCGCCGGTGTCTCCGGGGGCTTCGGCCGGTGGCGCGGCGGGGGTGTCACTGCCCGCGTCGGCCGTGACCGGCCCGGCGAGGGCGCCGCTGTCCGTACGCGGGCCGGGAACGTGGCTGTCGGCGGTGGCCGGTGATGCGTCCTTCGCGGTGGTGCCCGCGCCGGCGCTGGGAGTGGTGACGTCTCCGGGGCGGGGTGCTGTGCCGTCGGCGGATGACACCGGCCCGTCGGTAGTCCCGCTGGACCGGCCCGCGCGGGTGCGGCGCGGCCGGGTCACCCGTGGCGTGGTCGCCGCCGCTTCCGGCGCCGGTGCGGCATCGTCCGTGCCGGTGCCGGTGCCGGTGCCGGTGCCGGTGCCGGTGGCGGTGGCGGTCTCGCTGTCGGCCGGAATGCCGGTGGCCTGCCCGGACGCTCCATCGGTGGCTTCGGAACCGGCGGCCGGGTCGGGAGCGGCCGGACGGTCCGTGGTGGCCGCCTCGCCGGTGCTGTCCGCGTGGGCCGTGCCCGGACCCGTGCCCGGACCCGCGACCGGGTCGGGGCGGCCCGCGGCGAGGACGTCGATGGCCGAGGTCCGGCGCCCCGGGGGCAGCAGACCCGGCATGGGCTGGCCGTGGCTCGTGTCGGCGACGGCCGGGCGCTCACCCGCCGGCCGTTCCGCAGCGGTCGGCAGATCGGCGGCGGGCAGATCCGCGAGGGCCGGCCGGCCGGCGGCGGGAAGATCGGTACCGGCCGGAGCCGTCGCCGTGGCCGAGCCGCCGGGCTCCGGCCAGTTCCAGTGCGCGGGCGCGGCGGCGCCGCTCGTCACCGGAGGCACGGGCGGCGCGGCCGGTACGCCCGGAGCGGCCGAGTGCGGCAGCGGCGCGAGGATGTCGGTGGCCTCGATTGCATCGGGATCGCCGTCGGCGGTGACCGGCCGGGGCAGCATCGTGGTGGCGGTCGAGCCGAGCGCACCGGCGACGACAGCGATCAGCGCGCCGTAGTAGGGCGCGATCTGGTACCTGTCGGTCGCCGCGCCCGGGCCGGCAGTCAGGTAGGCGAACGCGACGAGCACCGGACCGGCCGCGCCGGCCGCGCCACCGACCAGCGGCGGCCATCCGGCGCGGCGGGCCAGCACGCCGACCGCGCCACCGGCGAGCAGGGCCAGCGTGGGCAGCAGCAGCATGGACAGGCGCTGCGCGGCCGCCGGGTCCAGCCAGGACGGTTCGAGGACGCCGAGCCGGACGGATGCCAGCGGGCGGTCCGAGACGATGGTGGGCGCGACGGACAGCAGCGCCAGCAGCCAGACGATCCCGGCGGTGATCGCCACACCCCAGCCGAATGGCGGCTTCAGCAGTACGGCGATCGCCGCGCCCGCGCCGACCACCGCGCCGAGCGCGGCGCAGACACCGGCGGCCCAGACCGGGTCGACGGATCCGGCCAGCTCGGCCGCGCGGGCCGGTTGCATGCACAGCGGGGCGACCACCGTCGCGCCCAGCGCGCTGACGCCGGCGATGGAGAGCAGTTCGGTGGTGCCGCCGGGGAGGTCGTCGCGGCGGGCGAAGCGCTCGGTGAGGACGGCTCCGGCGACCGTGGCGACCACGGCGAACCAGCCCACCCAGACGAGCTGGGCGGGCCACCTGTTCACCGAGGCGTCGACGAACGCGCCGTCGAGGCGGACGACTCCGAAGCCGTACGCGATGCCCAACTGGCCGGCCCCGGCCAGTACGCTCACTCCGAGCGCCGTGAGCAGCAGCCTGCCCCACGTCCGAAAGGCCATGTCCGGCACGTTACGGCCCGGTGCCCCCGATCGCCACCTTGCCGCCGCGCGGCGCGGCGAACCTGCCGGCGTGGCTACTTCAGCTCGACCAGGCGGGCGAGGTAGGTGGTGTCGCCGACGTTGGTCAGCATGTGCACCGCGCCCGGATCCCGGTAGACGACGCCGCCGGTCGGCTCGTCGGCGTCGATGGTGGTGCCGTCGATCGTCTGCACCACGTTCTTCGCGCCCTGGACCGCCACCACCAGGTACGGGTGGTCGTGGCGGTGCAGCGGCTGCCGCTCACCCGGCTCCAGCCGGATGTGCCAGACCCGTACGCGGTCGTTCTCGTACACGATCTCCTGGCCCACCGGGCCGAGTTCGAGGTCGGCGGAGAGTTCGGTCATCGCGGTCCGTCCAGTTGGGGGAGCACCTCGGCGGCGATGAGCTCCACGTGGTCGAGGTCGTCGAAGTCGATCAGGCGCAGGTGCACCCGGGTGGCCCCGATCGCGGCGAACTCGCCGATCCGGTCCACGAGCTGGGCGGGGGAGCCGACCACCGGGTCCTCCGGCGGCAGCGCGCTCGTGACGTGCAGCGGGGCGGCCCGGCGCTGCGCCTCGGCGTCGGTGCGTCCGATCGCCACGACGATGCCGGCGGAGAGCGTCAGCGGGGCCCGGCCGGAGGCGTCCCGGCCGGTGCGGTCGCACGCCTCCCGGACCCGGTCGTACGCGGAGGCGGTCTCGGCCACGCTCTTGAACGGCATGTTGAACTCGTCGGCGTAGCGGGCGGCCAGCTCGGGCGTGCGCTTCGGTCCCCGGCCGCCGACGATCACCGGCGGGCCGGGCTGCTGCACCGGTTTGGGCAGCGTCGGCGCGTCGACCAGGCGGTAGTGCTCGCCGGTGAAGCTGTACGTCTCGTCGGCCGGGGTGCGCCACAGCCCGGTGACGATCTCCAGCTGCTCGGCGAGCCGGTCGAAGCGTTCGCTGACCGGCGGGAACGGGATGCCGAACGCGGTGTGCTCACGCTCATACCAGCCGGCGCCGATGCCCAGCTCGACCCGGCCGCCGCTCATCCGGTCGACCTGGGCGACCATGACGGCGAGCGGCCCGGGGAGCCGGAACGTGGCGGACGTGACGAGCGTGCCGAGCCGGATCCGGGAGGTCTCCCGGGCCAGTGCGGCGAGCGTCAGCCAGGCGTCGGTGGGGCCGGGCAGCGCCGGCTCGTCCCCCATCGCCCGGTAGTGGTCGGCCCGGAAGAAGCCCTCGAAGCCGGTCTCCTCGACCAGCCGGGCGAACCGGAGCTGGTCGTCGTAGTCCGCTCCGCGGTGGGGTTCGGTGAAGACCGAGACCCGCATGGTCACCGTCCTCCCACGGGTACGCCGGGGGCGTCCCGCTCCATCAGCAGTTCGTGCAGCTCGGCGCTGATCCGCGCGACGTCGGCCAGGTGTTCGTGCCGGCCGAGCGTGCGGGGCCGGGGGACGTTCACCTCGACCACCTCGCGGATCCGGCCGGGGCGCGGGCTGAGCACGACGACCCGGTCGGCGAGCAGCACCGCCTCGTCGATCGAGTGGGTGACGAAGACGATCGTGGCCTTCGTCTCCATGTGCACCCGCTGGAGTTCGCCGGAAAGTTCCTCGCGGGTGAGCGCGTCGAGCGCGGAGAACGGCTCGTCCATGAGCATCACCCGGGGTGAGCCGATGAGCGACCGGCAGAGCGAGACGCGCTGCTGCATGCCACCGGACAGCTCGTGCGGGAGCCGCTTCTCGAAGCCGCCCAGCCCGGCCATCTCCAGCAGCTGGCGGGCGCGGTCGCGGTGCTCGGCCCGGCGCCAGCCGAAGATCTCCACCGGCAGCAGCACGTTGTCCAGCACCGTGCGCCAGGGCAGCAGGGCCGGCCGCTGGAACAGCATGGCCACGTCGCGGCGGGGCTTCGTGATCGGCGTACCGGCCACGGTGATCTCGCCGCCGCTGACCGGGAGCAGGCCGGCGATCATGCGCAGGAGCGTGGACTTGCCACAGCCGGACCGGCCGAGTACGGCGACGAACTCGCCTTCGGCGACGTCGAGGTCGATGCCGCGCAGCGCCTCCACCTGCCCGGATCGGCCGTCGAAGGTGCGGGACACCCCGGACAGTCGGATCATCTTCCGCCGGCTCCCTTCCACGTCGTCCGAATGCGAGCCGGGCTAGCGTAGCGGACGGTGCTTATAGCACTGTCCGGGGTGGACGTCAGTCCGCTTTCCGTCACGCAACTTCGTTTCCGTTCCGCAACCGGGACGGAGGGAGCGCGCCATCCGCCTTCTCGTACGCTGTTGCGCGCGAAGAGTCCCCTCACGACGGTCCAGTCGGCCCAACCCTCCTGCCGGCCCCGTCGGACCCACGACCCGACCGGCGAGAAAGTCCTGGTCGGAAAGGACATGGTGCACTGATGAGAAGGCTGACCCGTACGGTCGCCGCCGCGGCTCTGGCTACCGCCCTCGCCCTCGTGGGCGGCTGCAGCAGCGACTCGGACAAGTCCGAGAGCGGCGGCGGAAACGGCGGCGCGCTGGAAAAGGTGACGTACCTCACCTCGTTCGGCAACTTCGGCCGTGACTCCTACGCCTGGGTGGCGAAGGACAAGGGCTTCTTCAAGGAGGCCGGTTTCGACGTCGACATCAAGCCCGGCCAGGGCACCGGCTCCGTCATCCAGACCATCACCGGCGGGCAGGCCCAGTTCGGCCCGATCGACCTGACCGGTGGCATCCTCCAGCTCGGCAACGGCCTGGCGAAGGACTTCGTGGCGGTGGCCGCGATCCAGCAGCGCACCATGGCCGCGATCGTCACGGTCGAGGGCAAGAACATCGCCACCCCGAAGGACCTCGAGGGCAAGAAGCTCGCGGACACCCCCTCCTCCGTCGTGCGCAACCTCTTCCCCACGTACGCGCGGCTCGCCGGCATCGACGGCAGCAAGGTGACCTGGGTCAACGGTGAGGCGCAGAGCCTGATGCCGATGCTCGGCTCCGGCTCGGTGGACGGCATCGGCCAGTTCGTCGTCGGCCAGCCGACGGTGGAGACGGTGACCAAGAAGAAGCCGGTCATCCTGCCGTACAGCAACGTGATGCAGGACCTCTACGGCAACGCGCTGATCACCTCCACGAAGCTCGCCAAGGAGAAGCCGGAGATGGTGAAGAAGTTCACCGCCGCGCTGCTCAAGGGCCTGGAGTACTCGCTGGCGCACCCGGACGAGGCCGCCGAGATCCTGAAGAAGAACGTGCCGGCCGCCGTCCCGGCCGCGGCCTCCGCCGAGCTTCAGCTGATGGCCGCGTACGTCCGGTCGAGCAACTCCGGCACCGCGATCGGCACGCTGGACAGCGGCCGGGTGGCCAAGAGCATCGCCCTGCTGAAGGGCGCGGGCGCGCTCAAGCAGGACCTCACCCCGGACCAGATCATCGACTTCGACCTCGCGCCGAAGGCCTGACCGGTCCGCTCGGGCCAACGGGGGTGCGACCCGCCGGACACCCGGCGGGGCGCACCCCCTTCCCGTGCCGGTCGCACCGACCGGCGCAGAGAGGAGGACACGTTGACACAGTTGACCGAGGCCCGGCCGGAGGCGCCGCAGCCGCGCCCGGCGGTCCGGCGCGGGTTCGCCGTACGTCCGGCTGCGGTCGGGCTGCCGGCGCTCGGCCTGGTGATCGCGGTGGCCGGCTGGTGGCTGGTCACCTCGGGGCTGAACCTGGTGCACCCGGCCGCGCTGCCGCCGCCGCAGGCGGTGGGGGAGTCCCTCGCGAACGCCACCGACGTGCTGCTGCCCGCGTTGGGCATCACCACCTGGATGACGGTGCTCGGCTTCCTGCTCTCGTCGGCCGCCGGGGTGCTGATCGGGATGGCGCTGGCCGCGTCCCGCCGGGTCGAGCGGATGTTCGCGCCGTTGCTGGTGGCCGTGAACGCGGTCCCGAAGATCGCGTTCGGGCCGCTGCTGGTGGTGGCCGTCGGCTGGGGTCAGAAACCCATTCTGACCATGGTGTTCCTGCTCTGCTTCTTCCCGATCGTGCTCTCCACCGCCACCGGCCTGACCACCACGCCGGCGGACCTGGCGGAGCTGAGCCGGTCGCTGAACGCCTCGTGGTGGCAGTCGTTCCGCAAGGTGCGCTTCCCGTCCGCGCTGCCGCAGATCTTCGTCGGGCTCAAGGTGGCCATGCCGCTGGCCGCGATCGGCGCGGTGATCGGCGAGTTCTACTCGGACCGTCCCGGTCTGGGCTACCAGATCCTGCAGTACAACGGCGTCGGCGACACCGCCACCGCCTGGGCGGCGATCGTGCTGGTGGCCCTGATGAGCATCGCGCTCTACGCCGCCCTCAGCCTCGTCGAGCGCCTGGCCCTGCCCTGGGTGAAGGCCACCACCTCAGCCCGCTGACCACAACCAGGTAACCCGACGTCGGCCGAGAACCCAGAAGGAAACCTCAACCCACGGATGGCGGCCGACCACGACAGGCGTGGCCCCACCGCAACCGGCGCAGGGATCAAGCCTGACCGCCCGGAGCCGGTTGCGGTGGGGCCACGCCCCAACAGTGACTAACCGGCGAGCCGCCAACGCCCACCACGAGCCACCAGCGTCGTCAACGCCTGCGGCATCAACCCGGAGTGGTTGTCCGGCGTCATCCGGATCGGCCCGGACAGCCCGTCCAGCTGCGAGGTCTCCAGCACGTCGCGCAGCGCGTCCCGGTCGACAGTGCCCGGTTCGCCACCGGCGCGCTGCTCGGCGTCGACGATCAGCTGGACCGCGTCGGCCGCGAACGAGGAGAAGCCGTTGTAGCCGCCGAAGCGGGCGGTGTACTCCTGGAACCACTGCCGGCGCGCCGCCTTGGCCGGTGTGGTGGCGATCACGTCGTCGATCACCATGGTCTGCGTGAAGATCAGCGTGGCCTCTTCGGTGGAGCGGGCCGACGGGCCCAGGAAGAGGTCGCCGGCGGCCGCGGCGTCGAAGAACAGCGACCCGCGGAACTTGCTCTGCCGGGCCGTGGTCGCGGCCAGCGTCGCCTGCTCCGGCGTGGTCCAGAGGATCAGGGCCTGCGGCTTGGCGGCGATCAATTCGTTGACCTGCGTGCCGACCTCGGTGTCGGTGAGCCG
Source organism: Micromonospora chalcea (assembly GCF_002926165.1). Classification (GTDB taxonomy): domain Bacteria; phylum Actinomycetota; class Actinomycetes; order Mycobacteriales; family Micromonosporaceae; genus Micromonospora; species Micromonospora chalcea. The sequence goes on from NZ_MAGP01000109.1 coordinate 12,987, forward strand.
CACCGATTCGTTGCCGACCAGCCGCACCGTGGTCTTTTCCAGTTCCCGGCGCAGCGCGGTGAGCCCTTCCTGGCCGTAACCGTCGGCGCTGTGCAGCAGCGCGACCTTGCGGATGTCGCGCCGGTCCAGTTCGGTGGCGAGCGCGGCGGCGCTGTCGGCGGCGTTCGGGGCGAGCCTGAAGACATATCGCCGTTCGCCCACCGGTTCGGTGACCGCGCTCGAGGAGGCCAGTGCGATCGTCGGAATGCGCTTCTCGCCGATGGTGCGGGCCGCGCCCACCGCGCATTCGTTGCAGCCGCCCATGATGACGGCGCTCACCCGTGAGTCGCCGCTGAAATCATTGATGTTCCGCAAGGACTCCGCAGCGTCGGAGCGGTTGTCCTTGACCCGCAGATCGATCTTCCGGCCGCCCAGCGCACCGGACGAGTTCAACTGCTCGACCTTCAGTTCCAGCGCCCGCTGGTACACCTTGCCGACCGGCGCGGACGCGCCGGAGAGTTCCAGGTCGGCGGCGATGACGATGGGGCTGGTGTCCTGCGGTTCCCCGCCGATCCCGCAGCCGGTGAGCGTGGTGGCCAGCACGGCCGATGCGAGCGCCGCGATGCTCGCGGAGCGGATGGGGCTCAACTCAGTCCTCCAGGTGCGGCGCGGGCCGACGCCCGATCACCGCCGCTAGTCCGTCCTCAGTGGAGGAACGGGATTGGTGTGCCGTACGGTGTGCGCGAAGCCTGCAAAACCTTGCCAATGCCGGGGCCTGTGGTCAAGCCGGGATCTCGAGTGCTGTTTCGGGACAGCCATCCCACATGCTGGGGACACGGAACATTAACTGACAATTACTGCACAGAAGCGTGTGACCACTCTGGAGTGACATCCCCTGATCAGGGGGTTGGAGAAAAGAAGGTATTAGGTGATCGGATCACGGGTTGCGCCGACCCCGACCGTTTCCTGCCTCCCTGCGGCTTCCCAAACACGATCTCGTCTGATGAAATCGCGGCCGTGCCGCGCGTGGCGCTGGCCGCTGCACCAGGCACGGGTCAGTGGGTCGCGCGTGGAAGAAACGACGGAGGCGATGTCGTGAGCACCGGACCTACGACCCTGCCCGGGAGCCCCAACGCCGAACAGCGGAACCGGCGACGGCGCCTGCCGAGGCTGCGCGACGCGCGGATCCGCTCGAAACTCGCCCTCATCCTGGTCGTTCCGGTCGCGGCTGTCATCGCACTGGCAACTATCCGACTCGTCTCGGTGGGACAGGGCGCGTACGAGGCGGACCGGGTCCGGTCGCTGACGGCCGTGTCGGTGGACATCTCGGCACTCACCCAGGACCTCCACAAGGAGCGGATGGCCGCGGCGTTCTTCCTGGCCAAGCCGGACGAGAAGCCGGACGCGTACAACCTGCGGGTGCGCCAGACCGACGAGCGCATCGCGGCGTACCAGGAGGAGCGGCGCCGGCTCGGTGACGTGCCGGGCGCGGTCAGCAACCAGCTCAAGGTCATCGACGCCCACCTGTCCACGTTGAACGGCGTGCGCCAGGAGGTGCTGGACCGGTCGCAGATGCCGGTGGCCGAGGCCAGCCTGCGCTACGGCATCGTCCTGGACGACCTGGTCGCGTACAGCGACGCCCTGGCACAGCAGCCGGGCGCGGAGAGCCTGGCCGACGCCCGCCGCGCAGTGGCCGCGTTCGCCCACGCCAAGTCCGCGGTGGCCGAGGAACAGGCGGTCGCCTTCACCGCGCTCGGCGCCGGCCGGATCGACGAGGAGCAGTTCTCCTCCTTCGTGGCCACCCTGACCAGTCAGCAGGAGGCGCTGCTCACCTTCTCCCGGTCCGCGACGCCGGCCCAGCGGGCCCTGGTGGACCGCACCGTCTCCGGTGACGCCGTCCAGCTCGCCGACCGGGTCGCCGCCGACCTGTCCCGCTCGGTCGGGCGTCCCGCGCTCGTCACCCGGCAGGAGGCGTCCGACGCCATCGGCGCGGTCGACGAGCTGATGCGGTGGGCGGAGATCCAGCTCCTGGACGACCTGCTCGCCGACGCCGACGAGGTACGCGCCGACGTGATCCAGCAGGCGGTCGTGGAGGGCCTGCTGGTGCTGATCACGCTGGCCGTCGCGGTGACGCTCGCCGTGGTGCTCGCCCGGTCGCTGAACGACTCGCTGCGCCGGCTGCGTGAGGGCGCGCTCGCGGTGGCGAACCACGACCTGCCGGACGCGGTGAGCCGGCTGCAGAACGTCAACGCCATCGGTGACGGCGGCGTGGACGAGATCGTCCAGCAGGTCCGGGACCCGATCAAGCTGACCAACCGCGACGAGGTCGGCCAGGTGGCCGTCGCCTTCAACGTGGTCCACCGGGAGGCGGTGCGGGTGGCGGCCGAGCAGGCCGCGCTGCGCACGAGCGTCTCGGCGATGTTCCTCAACCTGGCCCGCCGCTCGCAGAGCCTGGTCGACCGCATGATCGGCGAGCTGGACGCGATCGAGCGGTCCGAGGAGGACCCGAAGCGTCTGGCGCAGCTGTTCGAGCTGGACCACCTGGCCACCCGGATGCGCCGCAACGACGAGAACCTGCTGGTGCTCGCCGGCGCCGACTCGGCGGTGCCGCGTCGCGACGACGCGCTCCTGGTCGACGTGCTGCGTGCTGCGCAGTCCGAGGTGGAGCTCTACAACCGGATCGAGTTCGGCACCGTCGACACCGACATCTCGGTGGCCGCCCACGCCGTCAACGACGTCGTCCGGCTGGTCGCGGAACTGCTCGACAACGCCACCCGCTTCTCGCCGCCGAACACCTCGGTGGTGGCCGACGGCCGCCGGATCCGCGACTACGTGCTGATCCAGATCGAGGACCGGGGGCTCGGCCTCAGCGACGAACAGCTCGACTCGCTCAACCGGCGTCTGGCCGCGCCGCCGACCGTCGACGTGGCAGCGTTCCGGCTGATGGGTCTGGCCGTGGTGAGCCGGCTCGCCTCCCGGTACGGCATCCGGGTCGAGCTGCGCCGCAACGTCGAGGGCGGCACCGTCGCCCAGGTCACGCTGCCGAACTCGACAGTGGTGCTGCCGGCCAACCGTGGTCAGGCCCCGCTGACCCGGCCGCGCCAGCCGCTGGCCGTCGAGCAGTCGCCGCTGAGCCAGGTCGGCGTCGCCGACGCGCTTGCCGGCGCCGGCCGGGGCGCCGCCACCGCGACGCTCGCCGACGGGTGGCGCGGGGCGACCACCGCCCCGCCCGCCAGGTGGCAGGCGCCCGCCGAGGCGCGGGACACCACTCCCGCCGTACAACTGGGCGGGGCGACCGGCACGTTGCCGGCGGTCCCGGCGCCTCCGGCAACGCCGGCCCCGGTCTCCGGGGCGGGCTGGTCGGCCGGCGGGCCGACGGTGGCGTACCCGGCGCTGGACCCGCTGCCCAAGCGGTCGCCGGGCGTCGAGGCCGCCCAGCCGGTCGCACCTCCGGCCTACCAGCCGCTCGCCGCGGCGCCGGCGGTGGAGACCACCCCGGCGACGCCCGTGGTGGCCCGTCCCGAGCAGCGGGCCGAGGCCCCGATATTCCGGGAGATGGAGGCGGTCTGGTTCCGCTCGCACGGAGAGGACGAGACCACGATCTTCACTCGGCCCACCTTCGACGAGCCGCCCGCGCCGGCCCAGCCGGCCGTGCCGCCGCCCGCGGCGTCGGCTCGCCCGCCCCTGCCCACCCGTACCCCGGGCGCCCAGGCGTCGGGGCTGAGCACGCCGGCCGCGTACCACGCACCGGCCGTGCCGTCCGCGTCACCCGCGGACGCCGCCCCGTCGTCGCCCGCCGTCGCGTCGCCGCCCACGGCTGCCGCGGCACCGCCACCGGCCGCCCCGGCGCCGCCACCCGCCGCCGAGCCCGCACCCGCCATCGACCCGAGCGCCTGGCGTACGGCGGCCGACGAGGGCTGGACGCGGGCCAGCCGGGCCGCGGAGCCCACCACCGGCGGCACCACCCGTTCCGGCCTGCCCAAGCGGGTGCCGCAGGCCCAGCTCGTGCCTGGTGGGATAGAGCCGAAGAGCGGCCGGGACCGCAGCCGGCGCACGCCGGACGAGGTCCGGGGGCTGCTCTCCGCCTACCACCGTGGCGTCCAGCGGGGCCGTACGGCCGGCGCCGACCTGAACAGCACCTCGACCAAGGAGACGAACCGATGAACAGGCCGGCGGCCATGCAGGACATGGGTTGGCTTCTCACCAACTTCGCCGACAGCGTGGCGGGCATCGCCCACGTGGTGGCGGTCTCCGCGGACGGGCTGCTGCTCGCCTCCTCCCGGGATCTGCCGGGGGACCGGGCCGACCAGCTTGCCGCGATCACCTCCGGCGTGGTGAGCCTGACCGAGGGCGCGGCGCGCATGTTCAGCGCCGGCGGGGTGCTGCAGACCGTGATCGAGATGGACAGCGGCTACCTGTTCCTGATGTCCATCAGCGACGGCTCGTCGATGGCCGTGCTCGCGGCGCGCAGCTGCGACGTGGGCCAGGTCGGCTACGAGATGGCGTTGCTCGTGGAACGGGTCGGTCAGGCGCTGGTCCCGCTGCCGAGGGACGCCGTCCGGTCCTGACCGGGCCGCCGAGATGAGCCGGAGCCGCTGCGCTCCGTACGAGGGGAGGTGATCGCGAGATGGAACCGCGACGTGATCCGCGTGGCGCGCTGGTGCGACCGTACGCGGTCACCCGGGGCCGCACCGAGCCGTTGCAGAACATCGCGCTCGAGGCGGTGCTGTCCAGCACGCCCACGCAGTCGGCCGAGGCGCGGTTCGCCGGGCACGACAAGTACCGCATCTCCTCGGTCTGTGAAGGCCGGGCACAGTCGCTGGCGGAAATCGCCGCTTACACCCGGATGCCGCTGGGCGTCACCCGGGTGCTGGTCGCCGACATGGTGGCCGAGGGCCTGCTGACGCTACACACTGCCGCTCCCGCGACGGGTTTCGCGGCGCGGATGAACCTGCTTGGAAGGGTGCTAAGTGGACTTCGCGAACTATGACCCCGACGGGGTGAACCGCGGCCGGGAGATCATCTCCGCGAAGATCGTGGTCGCGGGCGGCTTCGGCGTGGGCAAGACCACGCTGGTCGGTGCGATCTCCGAGATCCAGCCGCTGACCACCGAGGCGCTGATGACCGCCGCCGGCGTGGGCATCGACGACCCGTCGAAGGTGCCGGGCAAGGAGACCACCACGGTCGCCATGGACTTCGGCCGTATCACCATGGCCGAGGACCTGATCCTCTACCTGTTCGGCACCCCGGGCCAGACCCGTTTCTGGTTCATGTGGGACGAGATCATCCGGGGCGCGGTGGGCGCGGCGGTGCTCGTGGACACCCGGCGGATCACCGACGCGTTCGCGCCGCTGGACTACTTCGAGAACCGCAAGCTGCCGTACGTCGTGGCGTTGAACCGCTTCGACGACGCGCCGCACTACGAGATGGAGGAGATCCGGGAGGCGCTCGCCATCTCCCCGGACGTGCCGATGGTCCTGTGCGACGCCCGTCGGCGCGACTCGGTCAAGCAGGTGCTGGTGACAGTGGTCGAGCACGCGATGCTCCGCCTCCAGGCCGAGCACGGCTACCCGGCCTCGGTGGGCTGACCGCCTGCGGGTCAGTCGACCCGCAGGCGGTACCCCCGCTTGACGACCGTCTGCACCACGCGGGGCGCCTTCAGGCCGACCCGCAGCCGGGCGACGGCCATCTCCACGGCGTGCTCGTCGGCGCCGCGCGGCAGCGTACGCAGCAGCGCGGTGCGGGAGAGCACCTTGCCGGGTGACGCGGCGAGCGCCCGCAGCACGGCCATCGGGGCCGGCGCGAGCTGGCGCAGTTCCCCGTCCACCACCGCGGCGTGGCCGCGCAGCGTCAGCACGTGCCCGGCCGCCTTCACCGAGACCGTGCGCCGGGGCAGCTCCTCGACGATGGTGCGGACCAGCGCGCCCAACCGGGCCCGGCTCGGCGCGCTCACCGGCACCCCACGCCGGACCAGCGGCTCGGCGGTGACGGTGCCCACGCACCCGGCCAGCACGTCGCCGCGCAGCGCCTCCAGCACCGTCTCGGTACGGTCCCCGGCCGCCCGCAGCAGGGCCTCGGCCGCCGGAGCCGAGGTGAACGTGACCGCGTCGACGAGCCGCCCGGCGACCAGGTCGATGAGCCGGTGCAGCGGCGCCGGATCGGCCGGCGGCGCCCATCGGTAGACCGGCACCTCGATCACCGTGGCCCCGGCCGCCACCAGCGCGTCGGTGCACTCGGGTTGCCGCTCACCGTGCAGTTGCATCGCCACCACGTGGCCGGCCACGCCGCGCGCGACCAGGTGCTCCACCACCTCGTCGCAGCTCTCCGAGCCCGGCGACCAGTGCTCGCGCAGTCCGGCGGCGCGGATCGCCCCGGTCGCCTTCGGGCCCCGGGACACCACGTACGCGCGGGCGAGCGTGGCGCGCAGCGGCTCGGCCAGCCCCCAGCCCTCGGCCGCCTCCAGCCAGCCCCGCATGCCGATGCCGGTGTTGGCCATCAGCACGTCCGGCGGATGTTCCAGGCAGGCCCGGGTGGCCTCACGCAGGTCGGTGTCGTCGGCGAGCGGGACGATCCGCAGCGCCGGGGCGAGCACCACCCGCGCCCCGCGCCGCTGGAGCAGCGCGGCCAGTTCGTCGCGCCGCCGGTCCGCGGTGACCCCGATGGTGAAACCGGCCAGCTCGTCGCGCATCACTGCTCCTGCCGTAACCGCACCTCGACCTGGCCGTCCCGGCAGCGCACCCGGTGCCGCGTCAACGTCACGCCGGGCAGGTCCAGGCACCGCCCGGTGGTGAGGTCGTAGACCTGCTTGTGCAGCGGCGAGGCGAGCGTCGGCACGCCGCCCCGGCTGCCCACGAGACCGCGGGACATGACGTACGCGCCGCCGACCGGGTCGAGGTTGTCCACCGCGTACAGGCCGTGCGCGGTGCGGAACACCGCCACCTGCACGCCGTCGACGAGCGCGGCCACGCCCCGGTCGAGGTCGAGCCGGTCCAGCGGGCAGACCGGCGTCCAGTCCAGCGTGACGACGGGGCTCATCGGCGTACCTCCGGCAGTCCGAGCGCGACGGGTTGGCGGCGGTGCCCGGCGTCCCGCGCCGGCACCGGCTGGCCCCGCTCCCGGGTGAACGAGATGGACGGGTCGGGCACGCCGGGCGCGTTGACGAACGAGGTGAAGCGGCGCAGCCGGTCCGGGTCCTCCAGCACGTCGCGCCACTCGTCGGAGTAGCTCGTGACGTGCCGGGCCATCGCCGCGTCCAGGTCGGCGCAGAGGCCGAGCGAGTCGTCCACGAGCACCGACCGGAGGTGGTCCAGGCCGCCGTCCATCGCCTCGATCCAGGCGGCGGTGCGCTGCAACCGGTCGGCGGTGCGGATGTAGTACATGAGGAACCTGTCGATCAGCGTGACCAGCTCGGCGGTGCTCAGGTCGGTGGCGAACAGGTCGGCGTGCCGGGGCCGGAAGCCGCCGTTGCCGCCGACGTACAGGTTCCAGCCGCCCTCGGTGGCGATGACGCCGAAGTCCTTGCTGCGGGCCTCGGCGCACTCGCGGGCGCAGCCGGAGACGGCGGACTTGAGCTTGTGCGGCGCGCGCAGCCCCCGGTAGCGCAGCTCCAGCGCGACGGCGAGCCCGACCGAGTCCTGCACGCCGTAGCGGCACCAGGTGTCGCCGACGCAGGACTTCACGGTACGCAGCGCCTTGCCGTAGGCGTGGCCCGACTCGAAGCCCGCGTCGACGAGCCGGCGCCAGATCTGCGGCAACTGGTCGACCCGCGCGCCGAACAGGTCGATCCGCTGCCCGCCGGTGATCTTCGTGTAGAGCTGGAAGTCGCGGGCCACCTCGCCGATCGCGATGAGCTTCTCCGGGGTGATCTCCCCGCCGGGGATCCGGGGCACCACCGAGTAGCTGCCGTCGCGTTGCAGGTTGGCCAGGAAGTGGTCGTTCGTGTCCTGCAGCGACGCCGCCTCGCCGTCGAGCACGTGACCGGTGCCGAGCGAGGCCAGGATGGAGGCCACCACCGGCTTGCAGATGTCGCAGCCGCTCCCGCGCCCGTGCTCGGCGACGAGCCGGGAGAACGTGCGGATGCCCCGCACCCGGATCAGGTCGAACAGCTCCTGCCGGCTGTGGTCGAAGTGCTCGCACAACGCCGTCGACTGGCGTACCCCGGCGGCGTCCAGCAGCTGCTTGAGCATCGGCACGCAGGAGCCGCAGCTCGTACCGGCCCGGGTGCACGCCTTCAGCGCCGGCACGTCGGCCGCGCCGCCGGCGATGGCCGCGTCCAGGTCGGCCCGGGTCACCGCGTTGCAGGAGCAGACCTGCGCGCCGGCCGGCAACGCGCCCGCACCGGCGCCCGCGCCGCCGGCCGGCGCCAGCAGGGCCAGCGGGGGAGCGGGCAGCGGCCCGCCGACACTGGCCCGCAACGCCGGATACGCGCTCGCGTCGCCGACCAGCACGCCGCCGAGCAGTGTCCGCGCGTCGTCGGAGAGGACCAGCTTCGCGTACGAGCGGGTGGCCGGGTCGGTGTACGTCACGTCGAGGCAGCCCGGGGTGACGCCGTGCGCGTCACCGAACGAGGCCACGTCCACGCCGAGCAGCTTGAGTTTCGTCGCGGTGTCCGCGCCGGGGAACGTCGCCGCGCCGCCGAGCAGCCGGTCCGCCACCACCTCGGCGGTGGCGTACCCGGGCGCGACCAGTCCGTGGCAGACGCCGTCCACCGCCGCGCACTCGCCGACCGCCCAGATCCGCTCGTCGGCGGTCCGGCAGGCCGCGTCCACCAGCACGCCGCCGCGCGGGCCCAGCGGCAGCCCGGCCGCGCGGGCCAGCTCGTCGCGCGGCCGGATCCCGGCGGCGACCACCACCAGCTCCGCGTCGAGCGTGCGCCCGTCGGCCAGGTCGAGCGCGGCCACAGTGCCGTCCGGCCCGGGACGCAGCGCCGTGGTGGCCACCCCGAGGTACGGCGTGACGCCCAGCTCCTCGACGTACCGCCGGAGCATCGCGCCGCCCGCCTCGTCCACCTGCACCGGCATCAGCCGGGGCGCGAACTCGACCACGCTGGTGGCGAGCCCGAGCAGCCGCAGCGCGTTCGCCGCCTCCAGCCCGAGCAGCCCGCCACCGATCACCGCACCGGTGCGGCGGCCCCGGGCGTGCTCCCGGATCGCGGTCAGGTCGTCCAGCGTCCGGTAGACGAAGACGCCTGGCAGATCGGTGCCGTCGACCGGCGGCACGAACGCGTACGAGCCGGTGGCGAGCACCAGCGCGTCGTACGGGTACTCGCCGGCCGCCGTGGTCACCACCCGCCGTGCCCGGTCGACGCCGGTGGCCGGTTCGCCCAGGCGCAGGTCCACTCCGGCGTCGGGGGTGTGCACCGTCAGCTCGTCGGCGTCCACCCCGTCGAAGACGGCCGAGAGCCGCACCCGGTCGTACGCCGGACGCCGTTCCTCGGCGAGCACCGTGACCCGCCACCGCCCGTCGGTGTCCCGGGCCCGCAGCGCCTCGACGAAGCGCTGCCCGACCATGCCGTTCCCGACGACAATCAGCTCACTCATGACGCCACCTCCACCGTCTCGCGTACCGCGTCGGTCGCCTGCGGGTCGGCCTCGGCGAGCCAGGCGGCGACGCCGGCCACCGCGTCCCGGCAACTGCCGCAGCCGGTGCCGGCCCGGGTCGACGCGGACAGCGCCGCCGCCGTCCGGGCGCCCGCCCGCCAGCACGCCACCAGCGCGCCCTTGCTCACGTCGTTGCACCGGCACACGGTCGCGGCGTCCGGCATCAGCGCCGGGGACGCGGCCGGCCCGGCCGGCGCCTCGCCGAACGCGCGGCCGAGCAGCAGCGAACGCCGGTCCGCCGGCACCGGCGCGCCCCTGTCGAACAGCTGCACCACAGTGCCGACCGCCGGGTTGTCGCCGAGCAGGATCGCGCCGGTCAGCCGCTCGTCCCGGATGCGCAGCCGGGCGTACGTGCCCCGGGCCGGGTCGGCGAAGGTCAGCTCCTCGACCGGCCCGCCCGCGTCGCCGGTTCCGGCCACGTCGCCCATCGCGGCCAGATCGATGCCGGCTGCCTTGAGCCGGGTCACCGCCGGGCGGGGCCGGTAGCGGGCCAGCGGGTCCGCGCCGGTCAGCACGTCGGCCACCACCCGGGCCTGCGCCCAGGCCGGCGCGACAAGCCCGGTCAGCGTGCCGTCGTGCTGCGCGCAGTCGCCGATGGCGGAGATCCGCCGGTCACTGGTCCGCATCCGGTCGTCCACCACCACGCCCCGCTCGACGGCGAGTCCGGCCGCCGCGGCCAGCGCGGTGTCGGGGCGTACCCCGCAGCAGAGCACCAGCAGGTCGGCGTCGAGCGTCCCGGCGTCGCCCAGGTGCAGGCGGACGCCGTCGGCGTCGGCGTTGACGGCCGTGGCCGCCGCGCCGAGCCGGGACCGGACGCCCAGGCCGGCGAGCGTGCCCGCGAGGACCGCGCCGGCCGGTGGGTCGAGCTGACGTTCCATCAGGTGCCCGACCGGGTGGACCACTGTCACGTCGAGACCCCGCGCGGCCAGCCCGCGGGCCGCCTCCAGGCCCAGCAGCCCGCCGCCGAGCACGACGACGCGGCGCGCGCCCTCGGCGGCGGCGAGGATCCGCCGGCAGTCGCCGAGCGTGCGGAACGGGACGACCCGCTCGGGCATCGGCGCGAGGCCCGGCAGCGGCGGCACCACGGCCCGGCTGCCGGTGGCGAGCACCAGGTGGTCGTACCCGTGTCGCTCGCCGTCGTCGGTGACCACCTCGCCGGCGGCGCGGTCCACGACGGTGACCGCCGCGCCGGTGTGCACCTCGACGCCCGGCCCCACCGCTTCGACCAGCTCCACGTCCGGCTCGCCGATGCGTCCGGCGAGCAGCGTGGAGAGCATGATCCGGTTGTACGCGCGGTGCGGCTCCGCCCCGAGCACGGTGATCCGCCGGTCCCCGCCGCGTGCGTGCAGCTCGGCGGCGAGCCGGGCGCCGGCCATGCCGTGGCCGACGACGACGATGCGCTCGTTCATGCCGGCTCCACCCGGACCGCGCAGATCTTGAACTCGGGCATCCCGGAGACCGGGTCGAGCGCGTCGTTGGTGACCGAGTTGGCGCGTTGCGCGCCGGGCCAGTGGAACGGGGCGAAGACGGTGTCCGGCCGGATCGCGGTGCTGAGCCGGGCCGGAGCCCGTAGCTCGCCCCGGCGGGAGACCACACGTACCGGCGCTCCCTCGGTCACGCCGAGCCGTGCCGCCAGGTCCGGGTGCAGCTCGACGAAGCCGCCCGGCGCGGCCCGGCGCAACGCGGCGACCCGCCGGGTCTGCGCGCCGGACTGGTACTGCGCGAGCACCCGGCCGGTGGTGAAGTGCAGCGGATAGTCGGCGCACACCGACTCGGCGGCCGGCCGGTGGGTCACGGCGTGGAACCGGGCCCGGCCGTCCGGGGTGGGGAAGCGGTCGGCGAACAGCCGGGGGGTGTCCGGGCCGTCCCGGTCCGGGCAGGGCCAGAACACGCCGGTGTCGGCGTCGATCCGGTCCCAGGTGATCCCGGCGTAGTCGGCGGGCCCGCCGGCCGAGGCCCGGCCCAGCTCCGCGAACACCTCGCGCGGGTCGCTCGGCAGTGGCGCGCCGTCGGTCAGCCGCCCGGCGAGCGCGGCGAGGATCTCCAGCTCGGTACGGACCCCGGCCGGTGGCTCACGCAGCGCCCGGCGGCGCAGCACCCGGCCCTCCAGATTGGTCATCGTGCCGTCCTCCTCGGCCCACTGGGCGACCGGCAGCACCACGTCGGCCAGCTCGGCCGTCTCGGAGCGGACGAAGTCCGCCACCACGAGCAGGTCCAGGGCGCGCAGCCGGGACTCGACCCGCGCGGCGCGGGGCGCGGACACGACCGGGTTGGAGCCGAACACCAGCAGCGCCCGCGCGCCCGACGGCGTGCCCAGCGCGTCCAGGAGCTGGTACGCCGGCACCCCCGGCCCGGGCAGCGAGTCCGGGTCGACGCCCCACACCCCGGCGACGTGCGCGCGGGCCGCCGGGTCGTCGATACGCCGGTAGCCGGGGAGCTGGTCGGCCTTCTGCCCGTGTTCCCGGCCGCCCTGCCCGTTGCCCTGCCCGGTCAGGCAGCCGTAGCCGGAACCGGGGCGGCCGGGCAGGCCCAGGGCGAGCGCCAGGTTGATGAGGGCGGTGACCGTGTCCACGCCCTTGGCGTGTTGCTCGGCGCCCCGCGCGGTGAGAATGATCGCCCGGTCCACTGTGGCCAGCGCGCGGGCGGTCGCGTGCAGGTCGGCCACCGGCACGCCGGAGAGCCGCTCCACCTCCGCCGGCCAGTAGCCGGCCACCGTCCGCCGGACCTCGTCGAAGCCGGTGGTCCGCTCCGCCACGTACGCCCGGTCCAGCCAGCCCTCGGTGAGCGCGATGTGCAGCAGCGCGTTCGCCACCGCGAGGTCGGTGCCGGGCAGCGGTTGCAGGTGCAGGTCGGCCTGGCGGGCGGTAGCGGTGGCGCGCGGGTCGACCACGATCAGCTGGCCGCCGCGTTCCCGCAGGTCGGTGACGTGCCGCATCAGCGGCGGCATGGTCTCGGCCGGGTTCGCGCCGACCAGCAGCGCCGCGGCCGCGCGGCCGAGGTCCGCCAGCGGGAACGGCAACCCCCTGTCGATCCCGAACGCCCGGTTGCCGGCCGCGGCGGCCGAGGACATGCACCAGCGTCCGTTGTAGTCGATGTGCCGGGTCCGCAGCGTCACCCGGGCGAAGCGGCCCAGCGCGTACGCCTTCTCGTTGGTGAGGCCGCCACCGCCGAAGACCGCTACCGCGTCCGGCCCGTGGCGCTGCTGCACGTCCCGCACCCCGGCGGCGATCCGGTCGAGCGCCTCGTCCCAGGTCGCCGGGCGCAGCTCGCCGCCGGGCCGGTCGCGCAGCAGCGGGGTGGTGAGCCGGTCCGGGTGGTCGAGCAGGTCGGCGGCGGTCCAGCCCTTCTGGCACAGCCCGCCCCGGTTGGTCGGGAAGTCCCGGGCGCCGACCTCGACGCCGTCGCCGGTGGCGCGCAGCACCATGCCGCACTGCAGCGCGCAGTACGGGCAGTGCGTGGCGGCCTGCGCGGGGCCTGAACCCGTTCGCGTCGCCGTGCGTGCACCGTCTGTCATGTCGGAAAAGCGTGCCGTCGGGCGGTTTCCGGTCCGGGTCTGCTCTGTTTCGGTCCTGTCACGAGCGCTTCACACCGCACGTAGGTGACGTCGTCCCCGGCGGGGTTTACAATGTGGGAAAGTTGTCTCAAATAACGGGAGGCTCTGATGGGCGTGGCGGACGCGTTCGACGCGGTGGCCGGCAGCTACGACCAGGCCCGACGCCGCCTGGTGCCCTGCTTCGACGCCTTCTACGGCACCGCCGTCGAGGTGGCCGCGCCGCCGCTGCGTGCCGCGCTCGCCGCCGGGCGTACCCCCGAGGTGCTGGACCTGGGCGCGGGCACCGGCCTGCTGTCCCTGCTGCTGACCGCGGCCGTGCCCGGCGTCCGCCTGACGCTCGTGGACGGCGCCCCCGGCATGCTCGCGGTGGCCGCCGGACACCTGACAGAACGCGGCGTGGCGCACCGCACTGTGCACGCCGACCTGGCCGACCCGCTGCCCGCCGGCCGGTACGACGCGGTGGTCTCCGCGCTGGCCATCCACCACCTCGACGACGAGGGCAAACGGGCGCTGTACAAGCGGGCCGCGGGCGCGCTGGCGCCGGGCGGCGTGTTCGTCAACGCCGAGCAGGTGGCCGGGCCGACGCCGGCGCTGGACCGCCGCTACGACGAGGTGTGGACGGCGCGGATCACCGAGCTGGGCTCGGACGCCGAGGAGATCGCCGGCGCCCGGCAGCGGATGCGGCACGACCGGCCGGCCACGGTGGCAGACCAGTGCCGGTGGCTGACCGAGGCGGGTCTGGTGGACGTGGACTGCTTCTTCAAGGAATGGCGTTTCGCAGTCTTCGGCGGCCGGCGTCCCTGATCACTGTCCGTTTCCGCGATCGGCGGGAACGAGGATGACTGCTGGTCATACCGCTGGGTAGTCTTCCCGGCATGACCGCCAAGGTGACACTGTCGTTCTCCGACGAGACGATCGAGGAAGCGCGCCGGTTCGCCAAGCGGGAAGGGCTCTCCCTCTCCGCCTGGATGGACCAGGCCGCCCGGGAGAAGGCGCTGCGCGAGGTCTTCACCGCGCACGCCGACGCGGTCGGCCGTGCCGGCCTGGACCTGGAAGCCGCCGCCCTGGCCGACGCCCAGGAGGCCGCGCTCGTCGACGACGCCCTGTTCGGCGGGCGTCCGCGTGCTGCGTAGGGGCGAGGTCTGGCGCATCTCCGGCGCCCGGGAACGGTTCGGTCTGGTGATCAGCTCCGACGTCTACAACGCCACTGCGGTACCCATCGTGATCGTGGCCGAGGTGGTCGAGGAGTCGCTACTGCGCGACTCGCCGCTGGCCGTGCCGATGGGCCCGTACGTGGTGATGCCCGACCGGATCTCCGCACCGATGAAGAAGTGGTTCGCCGAGTGCGTGGACGTGGCCGACACCGAGACCATGCAGCGGGTCGGCCGGGCCCTGCGGATCCTCCAGGAGCTGTGACCGCCTCACCGGCGCCCTCCGGCGGACGTGCGATCTCCGTTGCCGCGCCGACGCGCGCGGGGTACGCCGGGGAAACCACCGGCTGAGAGCGTCCCCTCGTCATCGACGAGGAGGAGTCGCCGTGAGCACGCTCGTTTCCGCACCGACCCGGCCGCCGGCCCGCGCCGCCGGACGGCTCACCGAATGGCGGCCGGAGGACCCGGCGTTCTGGGCCGCCGGGGGCGCCCGGGTCGCCCGGCGCAACCTGTACGTCTCGATCTTCGCCGAGCACGTCGGCTTTTCCGTGTGGAGCCTCTGGTCGGTGACCGTGTTGTTCCTGGGTCCCGAGTACGGCATCGACCCGGCCGGGAAGTTCCTGCTCACCGCCGTACCGGCCGCGCTGGGGGCGGTGCTGCGGCTGCCGTACACGCTGGCGGTGGCCCGCTTCGGCGGCCGGAACTGGACCATCGTGAGCGCGTTGCTGCTGCTCGTGCCGGCGGTGCCGATGGCGGTGCTGATCGAGCCCGGGGTGTCGTACGCCACGCTGATGGTGCTGGCCTGCCTGTCCGGCGTCGGCGGCGGCAACTTCGCCTCCTCGATGGCGAACATCAACCTGTTCTTCCCGGAGCGGCTCAAGGGCCGGGCGCTGGGGCTCAACGCCGGTGGCGGCAACCTGGGCGTACCTGCCGTGCAACTGGTGGGGCTGGCGGTGCTGGCGACGGCCGGCGCCGCGTACCCCCGGCTGGTGCCGGCGGTCTACCTGCCGCTGATCGTGCTGGCCGCGCTGGCCGCGGCCCGCTGGCTGGACAACGTTCCGGGGGCGCGCAACGAGCCGGGCGCGCTGCGCGCGGCGGCCCGCGATCCGCACACCTGGGTGATGGCGCTGCTCTACGTGGGCACGTTCGGCTCGTTCATCGGCTTCGGGTTCGCCTTCGGCCAGGTGCTCCAACTCCAGTTCCACGAGCGGTTCCCGACGCCCGTCGACGCCGCCTGGCTGACCTTTCTCGGGCCGCTGATCGGGTCGCTCATCCGGCCGGTGGGCGGCCAGCTCGCCGACCGGCTGGGCGGGGCCCGGGTCACGTTCTGGAACTTCGTGGCCATGGCCGCCGGCGCCGGGCTGGTGCTGTACGCGGCCCGGGAGCGCTCGTTCCCGCTCTACCTGGCCGGCTTCCTGGCGCTGTTCGTCTTCTCCGGCATCGGCAACGGCTCGACGTACAAGATGATCCCGGCGATCTTCCGGGCCCGGGCCGTCGGGGAGAGCGAGCTGACCGGCGACCCGGAGGCGGCGCAGCGGCGGGCCCGGCGCCTGTCCGGGGCGGTGATCGGCATCGCCGGGGCGGTCGGAGCCTCG
This sequence comes from Micromonospora chalcea, assembly GCF_002926165.1. Lineage (GTDB taxonomy): Bacteria > Actinomycetota > Actinomycetes > Mycobacteriales > Micromonosporaceae > Micromonospora > Micromonospora chalcea. Next base: position 28,864 of record NZ_MAGP01000109.1, read on the forward strand.
GGCGGGGTGCTGGTGAACGTGGCGTTCCGGCAGTCGTTCCTGACCTCCGGCACGGCTGACGCCGCCTACCTGGCATTCATCGCCTGGTACGCGCTCTGCTTCCTGGTGACCTGGGTGGTCTACCTGCGTCCCGGGCCGCGTACGCTGGTCGGCGTGTGAGCTGCGCCATGGCGAACGCGCAGGCCACGCGGGGTACTACCCCGTTTTGACCTGCCGCCGGGCGGCCGGGTATCGTTGCCTGCTGTTGTACGACATTCTTAGGCGTGCCGCATCAGGTACGCTTGGTCGTTCGTGCGCGCTGGTCCGGCTGGGTATTCCCGGTCACCTCGGCGCGCGACCCCAGACCGACGACGAGACAAGGTAGACCTGTGCGTACGTACAGCCCGAAGCCGGGTGAGATCGAGCGTCAGTGGCACGTCATCGACGCCTCTGATGTCGTGCTGGGCCGCCTGGCGACCCACGCCGCCACGCTCCTGCGTGGCAAGCACAAGCCGACTTTCGCGCCGCACGTCGACACGGGCGACTTCGTCGTCATCGTGAACGCGGGCAAGGTCGCGCTGACCGGCAACAAGCGCCAGACCAAGGTCGCTTACCGCCACTCCGGTTACCCGGGTGGTCTGAAGCGGGTCGGCTACGACGAGCTGCTCACCAAGCGGCCCGAGCGGGCCATCGAGCTGGCCGTGAAGGGCATGCTCCCGCACAACAAGCTGGGCCGTCAGCTTCTGAAGAAGCTGAAGGTCTACGCCGGTGCCGAGCACCCGCACACCGCGCAGCAGCCGGTGCCGTTCGAGATCAAGCAGATCGCGCAGTGAGCGCGGGCGAAGGAAGCAGCATGACCGACATCACCGCCACCGAGGTCGCCCCCGAGGCCACCGAGGCGCCGGCGCCCGTCGCGCGCGCGCCCCGTGGTGACCGCCCGATCCAGACCGTGGGTCGGCGCAAGGAAGCCATCGTCCGGGTCCGGATCGTCCCGGGCAGCGGCAAGATCACCTGCAACGGCCGCGACCTCGAGGCCTACTTCCCGAGCAAGGTGCACCAGCAGCTCATCAAGGACCCGCTGGTCACCGCCGAGAAGGCCGAGGCGTTCGACGTGATCGCCAACCTGCGTGGCGGCGGCACCACCGGCCAGGCCGGCGCGCTGCGGCTCGCCATCGCCCGGGCGCTGATCGTCAGCGAGCCCGACGACCGCCCGGCCCTGAAGAAGGCCGGCTTCCTGACCCGTGACGCCCGGGTCAAGGAGAGCAAGAAGTACGGCCTCAAGAAGGCCCGCAAGGCTCCTCAGTACTCGAAGCGCTGATCACCACAAGCGCCTTGTACTTCTGACGGACGGCCGGTCCGCTTCCCCTTCCCGGGAGGCGGACCGGCCGTTCCGCGTTTCTCTCCTCATCGGCAGTTCCACGGAGGTTGGCGGGTATGGGCCGGTTGTTCGGCACGGACGGCGTACGCGGGCGGGCGAACGCGGATCTCACCCCGGAGTTGGCGCTTGCGGTCGCGGTGGCCGCGGCCCACACGCTGGCCGAGACCGACAAGAGCCATCCGCCGCTCGCGGTGGTCGGCCGGGACACCCGGGCCAGCGGCGAGATGCTGGAGGCGGCGGTGGTCGCCGGGCTCACCAGCGCCGGCGCCAACGTGGTCCGGGTCGGCGTGCTGCCCACCCCGGCCGTGGCGTTCCTCACCGCCGAGGCCAAGGCCGACCTGGGCGTGATGCTCTCCGCCTCGCACAACCCGATGCCGGACAACGGCATCAAGCTGTTCGCCGCCGGCGGGCACAAGCTGCCCGACGAGATCGAGATGCGGATCGAGGAGGCGGTGAAGGCGAACGCCACCACCGCCTGGAAGCGCCCCACCGGCGCCGGCGTCGGCCGCGTACACGACCTGCTCGACGGCGCCGACCACTACGTGCAGCACCTGGTCGGCACCGTGCCGCACCGCCTCGACGGGATCAAGGTCGTGGTCGACTGCGCCAACGGCGCGGCGGCCGACGTCGCCCCGGTCGCCTACCGCGAGGCAGGCGCCGAGGTCATCGCCATCCACGCCGAGCCGGACGGGCTCAACATCAACGACGAGTGCGGCTCCAACCACATCGACGCGCTGCGCGCCGCAGTGGTCGAGCACGGCGCGCACCTGGGCATCGCCCACGACGGCGACGCCGACCGCTGCGTCGCGGTCACCGCCGACGGCGACGAGGTCGACGGCGACCAGGTCATGGCGATCCTCGCGCTGGCCATGCGGGACGCCGGCGAGCTGACCCAGGACACGCTGGTCGCCACCGTGATGAGCAACCTCGGTCTCCGGCTGGCCATGTCCGAGCACGGCATCCGGCTGGTCGAGACCAAGGTCGGCGACCGGTACGTGCTGGAGGAGCTGCGCGCCTCCGGCCTGGCGCTCGGTGGCGAGCAGAGCGGGCACATCGTGCTGCCCGCGTACGCGACCACCGGCGACGGCGTGCTGACCGGCCTGCACTTGATGGCGCGGATGCCCGCCACCGGCACCTCGCTGGCCGAGCTGGCCGCCGTGGTCACCAAGCTGCCCCAGGTGCTGATCAACGTGCCGGTCGGCGACCGTACCGTCGGCGCCGCCGCACCGGCCGTCCGGGCCGAGGTCGAGCGCGCCGAGGCGGAGCTGGGCGAGACCGGCCGGGTGCTGCTGCGCCCGTCGGGCACCGAACCGCTGGTGCGGGTCATGGTCGAGGCGGCCACCGAGGACACCGCGCGCGAGGTCGCCGAGCGCATCGCCGAACAGGTCCGCACCGCCAGCCCGGTCGCCTGAGCCGCGCCGCCCGCCCGCTGGGGATCTCCCTCCAGCGGGCGGTTCAGTTTCCGCGCAGACCGCGCAGCCGGGTCACCGCCTCGGCCAGCACCTCCGGCCGCTTGCAGAACGCGAACCGGACCAGCCGTCGGCCGGCCTCCACGTCGTCGTAGAACACCTGCGTCGGCACCGCCACCACGCCGCAGCGCTCCGGCAGCGCCCGGCAGAACTCCACCCCGTCCCGGCCACCGAGCGGCGTGACGTCGGCGGTGACGAAGTAGGTGCCCTCCGGCGCGAGCACGCCGAACCCGGCGTCGGCCAGCCCGGCGACGAGCTGGTCCCGGCGGCGTTGCATGTCGTCCCGGAACCCGGTGAAGTAGGCGTCCGGCAACCCGAGCGCCACCGCCACCGCCGGTTGCAGCGGCCCGGCGTTGACGAACGTGAGGAACTGCTTCACCCGCAGCACCGCCGCCACCAGCGGCGCGGGTCCGCTCACCCAGCCGACCTTCCAGCCGGTGCAGGAGAACGTCTTGCCGGCCGACGAGATGCGAAGCGTCCGCTCCCGCATGCCGGGCAGCGTGGCCAGCGGCACGTGCGGCGCGGCGGCGTCGGTGAACACCAGGTGCTCGTACACCTCGTCGGTGACCGCGTACACGTCGTGTTCCCGGCACAGCTCGGCGACCGTCGTCAGCTCGTCGGCGGTGAAGACCTTGCCGGTCGGGTTGTGCGGCGAGTTCAGCAGCACCAGCCGGGTACGCGGCCCGGACGAGGCGCGCAGCTCGTCCGGATCGAACGCGTACCTGCCGTCGGCGCCGGGCCGCAGCGTCACCGGGCGGCGCACCGCTCCGGCGAGCGCGATCGAGGCAGCGTACGAGTCGTAGTACGGCTCGAAGCAGATCACCTCGTCACCCGGCTCGCACAGCGCGAGGATGCTCGCCGCGATCGCCTCGGTCGCGCCGGCCGTCACGACGATCTCGCCGTCCGGGTCGTACTCCAGGTCCCAGAACCGTCGCTGGTGCTCGGCGACGGCGACGCGCAGCGCGGGGATGCCCGGGCCGGGCGGGTACTGGTTGTGGCCGGTACGCAGCGCCTCGGCGGCGGCGGCGAGCATCTCCGGCGGGCCGTCGGTGTCCGGGAAGCCCTGCCCGAGGTTGACCGCCCCGGTACGCACGGCCAGCGCGGACATCTCGGCGAAGACGGTGGTGCCGAACGGCCGCATCCGGGCCACCAGGGGATCGGTCGTCGTCACGGCTGCGAGCCTACGGCCCGCCACCACGGGCTCACCAGCCGAAGCAGGTCACGCCCCACCTTCCCGACTTCTGGGAGACGACCTTGCCGTCGATGGTTATCCGGCAGGTCAACCCAGCAGCGCTTCCGGGCATGGTGACGATCTGGACCCGCTCACGGTTGTTCGTGGTGAACCTCAGCCGCCAGGACGAGTCCACCAGGTTGAGCTGGTGGAAGTCGCCGTTCGCGTCGTAGTACTGCACCTCCGCGTCGCCCTCGGAGCCGGTCACCTCGTACAGCACTGTGTACTTGCCGGGGCCGCCGGACGGGGTGGTCGCCGGCCTCGCCGGGGGCGCGCTCGGGTCGTCGGTCCAGTCGCCGGGCTCGCCGTAGATCGGCTCCTCGTACCCGGTGCCGGCTGCGGTCCCGTCGTCCATGGTGCTGCCGAGGAAGGCCAGCCCGACGCAGCCGCAGACGATCAGCGCCAGGACGGTGACGATGCCGACCACCACGCCGATCGCCCAACCGCCGCCGCTGCGGCGCGGCGGCATCCCCGGGTACGCGTACGGCGGCGGGTAGGGCCCCGGCGGGTACGCGGTGGGCGGGTACGGCCCGGGCGGATACGTGCCGGGCTGGTAGGCGCTCGGCGGTGGGGACGAGCCAGGGGTGCCCGGCTGCGCCGGCCAGCCCGGTGCTCCCGGCTGGGCCGGCCACTGCGGTGCGTCCGGGTTGGCGGGCCCGCCCGGCGTCCCGGGCTGTCCCTGGTCGCCGGCGCCCGGTGAGTCGGCCGGAGCGGCCCGGCCCGGATCGCCCGCCGGCCGCCCCTCGGCGCCGCCCGCCTGACCGGGGTGACCGGCGCCGGGGGCGCTCCAGGGCGACGGTGACGACGGCGACCAGGGCTCGGGTGGCGTCCACGGCTGCGGAGCGGCCAGCGGGTCCGGCGGGGTCCAGGTGGAGGGCTGCGGGGTCACCGGCGCGGCGGTCGGGTCGACCGGTCCGGAGGTCGGCTCGGGGGTAGGGGTCGTCTCGGACATCGGCTCAGCTCACAGGGGTACGGCGCGGACGCCCGCGGAACGATGGGCCCGGGGGCGGAGCCCGGCCCCAATGTAGGCCGTGGCGGCCACCCGCGTGGACCCGGTCCGCCCGGTGCGCGGCACGTCCCGAACCGGTACGCAAACGGCAGATGAGCCCGGCTGGTGCGTTGTCCGACATAGCAACCCCGGTGTTCGGTTCGCTCAACTTCAGTGATCGTTAACCGGCCTTCCGAGCACGCGCGATGAGCGAAACTCGGTTAGGCTGCGGACCATGTGTGGAATCGTGGGTTACGCCGGTGCCCGCCCGGCGCTCGGCATCGTGCTTGACGGACTGCGGCGGCTCGAATACCGCGGCTACGACTCGGCCGGTGTCGCCGTGGTCTGCGAGGACGAGCTGCTGACCGAGAAGAAGGCCGGCAAGCTCGCGAACCTGGAGAAGGTCCTCTCCGAGCGGGCGGCCGACAACCCCGAGGACTGCGCCGCCAGCCCGATCGGCATCGGCGACGGCACCACCGGCATCGGCCACACCCGCTGGGCCACCCACGGCGGCCCGACCGACCGCAACGCCCACCCGCACCTCTCCCCGGACGGCCGCGTCGCGGTCATCCACAACGGCATCATCGAGAACTTCGCGAAGCTCCGCGCCGAGCTGGAGGACGAGGGCGTCGAGTTCGCCAGCGACACCGACACCGAGTGCGCCGCGCACCTGATCGCCCGCGCGCTGGCCGACCTGCGCGCGGCCGGCGAGACCGACAGCCCGCAGCTCCTCGCCGCCGCCATGCGCGTGGTCTGCGGGCGCCTGGAGGGCGCGTTCACGCTGCTCGCCGTCGACGCCGGCATCCCCGGCGCGGTGGTCGGCGCCCGGCGCAACTCGCCGCTGGTCGTCGGTCGGGGCGACGGCGAGAACTACCTGGCCAGCGACGTCGCCGCGTTCATCGAGCACACCCGGGACGCGGTCGAGCTGGGGCAGGACCAGATCGTCCTGATTACCCCGGACAGCATCGACATCACCGACTTCCACGGTCAGCCGGCCAGCGGCACCGACTTCCACATCGACTGGGACTCGTCGGCCGCCGAGAAGGGCGGCTACGACTGGTTCATGCTCAAGGAGATCGAGGAGCAGCCGCAGGCCATCGCCGACACGCTGCTGGGCCGGCTCACCGAGACCGGCGAGATCGCCCTCGACGAGGTCCGCCTCAGCGAGCAGGACCTGCGCGACGTCGACAAGATCTTCATCGTCGCCTGCGGCACCTCCTACCACGCCGGCCTGGTCGCCAAGTACGCCATCGAGCACTGGACCCGCATCCCCTGCGAGGTGGAGCTGGCCAGCGAGTTCCGCTACCGCGACCCGGTGCTGGACCGGTCCACGCTGATCGTGGTGATCTCGCAGTCCGGCGAGACGATGGACACGCTGATGGCGCTGCGCCACGCCAAGGAGCAGAAGGCCCGCGTGCTGGCCATCTGCAACACCAACGGCTCGACCATCCCGCGCGAGTCCGACGCCGTGCTCTACACCCACGGCGGCCCGGAGATCGCCGTCGCCTCCACCAAGGCGTTCCTCACCCAGGTCGTCGCCTGCTACCTGATCGGCCTGCACCTGGCCCAGGTGCGCGGCATCAAGTTCGCCGACGAGGTGGGCGCGGTGGTCGCCCAGCTCCAGGAGATGCCGGGCAAGCTGCGGGAGCTGCTGGACCGGATCGAGCCGGTACGCGAGCTGGGGCGCGAGCTGAAGTCCGAGCCGACGGTGCTGTTCATCGGCCGGCACGTGGGCTACCCGGTGGCGCTGGAGGGCGCGCTGAAGCTCAAGGAGCTGGCGTACATGCACGCCGAGGGCTTCGCCGCCGGTGAGCTGAAGCACGGCCCGATCTCGCTGATCGACCAGGGCACCCCGGTGATCTGCATCGTGCCGTCGCCGGTCGGCCGGGGCATGTTGCACGACAAGGTCGTCTCCAACATCCAGGAGGTACGCGCCCGGGGCGCCCGCACGATCGTGATCGCGGAGGAGGGCGACCAGGCGGTGGTCCGCTACGCCGACCACCTGATCTACGTGCCGCGTACGCCGACACTGCTGGCGCCGCTGGTGACCACCGTGCCGTTGCAGGTGCTCGCCGCCGAGATCGCCGCCGCCCGCGGGCACGACGTGGACCAGCCCCGGAACCTGGCCAAGTCGGTCACCGTCGAGTAGTCCGCTTTTCGCCAGCGGTCCCTCCACCCGTCGACCGGGTGGAGGGACCGCGCCGTCTCCGGCCCGCCCCGGGCGGCTCCCGGATCCTTTCGGACGGCCGCCGGACGGCATCGGGCGGCTCATCGGCCCAGCACGATCCGGGCCATCCCGTCCAGCGCCGGGTTGTCCGGGTCCCAGTAGCCGGTGTGACCGTGCGGGGCGCTCGGGAACCGCCGCCCGCCGAAACCCGGCGCGCTCGGGTCGGCGCCGAACCAGAGTCGCTCGGCGTGCGGGTCGAGCACGGCCAGCGCCGGGCCGAGCGGCGTGCCGGCGAGCAGGGCGCGGTGGGCCAGCCCGTCCGGCGGACGCGCCAGCCGGATCACGTCGTCCGGCGCGGTCGACGACCAGACCTCGCCGGCGCGCATCCGCAGCTCGGTGGCGTGGTCGACGCCGACGCCGGGCGAGCCGACGAATACCAGCGCGTCCGCGCTCAGCCCGTGGTCCCGGGCGGCGGCGCCGACCACCAGTGAGCCGTAGCTGTGCCCGAGCACCGTCTGCCGGGCCGGCGAACCCTCGTGTGCGGCGCGTAGCCCTTCCTGGAACCGGTGCAGAGCCGGCCCGGCGTCCTCGGCCTGCCGGGGGCCGGCCGCCTCGGTGAGGAAGTCGGGCGCGTCGTAGTCCAGCCAGAGCACCGCCGCCGCCTCCTCGCCCGGCCCCAGCGCCGCGCACCGCTGCAGCACCCGGGCGGCTCGGCCCAGCTCGTCCGGCGCGTCGGCGAGGTCCGAGGTCATGCCCGGGACGTAGGTCAGCACCGCGGCGGACCGGTCCGGGTTGCCGAGCGCCACCACCGCGCGCCCGTCGCCGCGCGGGTCCAGCCCCAGCAGGTACGCCCGCGGCAGCCCGGGCGCGGCGAGCCGCTCGCTCAGCCGGTTCAGCCCGCGCAGCGCCGCCTCGACGCCGGCGAGCCGGACCCGCCGGGACGCCTCCAACGGTCCGGCCGGCAGCGGCCGCAGCAGCGCGAGCCGCCGGACGAGCAACTGCTCCCGCCGGTCGCCGAGCAGCAGCCGGTTGGCCTGGTCCCGGGCGGCGGCCGGCACGCCGTCGAGGCGGCCGATCCGATCCGGTTCCCGCCCGACCAGCCAGCGCCGCTCGGCCGCGCTCAGCCCGGCCCACCAGCGGCTCACCTCGGCCGGCCCGGCGCCGGGGCCCGGCCGCCACGCGGGCGGGACGCTGACCCAGCCGGTCACCGTGGCGGTGGTCAGCTCCGCCAGGCGGCGAGCCGCCTCCCGGTCGGCGGCGCCGGCGAGTGTCAGCGCGCCCCGGATCCCGGCCCGCGCGTCCACCACCGCCGGACCGGCCCGGGACACCGGGCGGGCCGGATCGGGCCGCACCGCGCCGGCACGGTCGACGAGCAGGCCGCCGGACTCGGCGCGGGCCACCTCCGCGCCGAGCCGGGCCTTCGCCGCGCCCAGCCGGGCGCCGAACTCGGCCAGCACCTGGTCGACCTCGAACAGGGCGGGCAGCACGTCGGTGAGGTCGGTGCGCAGGTCCCCGATCCGCTGCTGGGCCGCGACCGAGGCGGCGCCCGACCACCCGGGCCGGAGCGTGCCGATCCGGGCGGTCAGCGCGTCGGCGCGTCGGCGCACCGGCCCGGCGAGCCCTCGCCAGGCCACCCCCGCGGTGGACCAGGCAGCCGGATCGGCCCGCCAGAGCTGCGCGTACCCGACGTCCGCCGGGCCCTCGCCGGGCCCTCCGGAGCTCGGATCGGGCCGCCCGGGAGCGCCGCCGGTCACCGGAGCACCCCGCTGAGGCGGCGCGCGGCGCGCTCGTCCACCGCCTCGTAGCCGTCCGCCCCGCGGCGCAACGCCCCGGCGGTGTCGGCCACCCGGGCGCCGAGCGCGCCGGACCAGCGCCGTACCGCGGACTCCAGGTCGGCCAGCGCCGCCCCGGCGCGCCAGCCGTCCGGCGCCGCCACCAGCAGCGCCTCCGGCGCCGCCCCCGGCCCGGTGGCCAGCCGGTACGCGTCGTCGGCCAGCTCCCGTGCGACCGCGCGCAGCAGCTCCGGGTCGACGTCGAACGGTTTCTCCACCACGTGACCTCCCCACGTCGCCCGACGCCACCCACCGGCCCCGGACACCGGGACGCTAGGCCGCCCGGCGACCCGGCCGCCGACCCCTGTGGACAACGGCCGGGGTTTTCCACAGGGCGTTTCCGTCAGCCGGTCCCGGGTTCGTACCGCCGGTAGGGTGAGGCCGTGATCGGGACAGCCGCGGGCGGGCGCTGAGCCGGCGCGACGAACGGGACGGGGTGGCATGAGACCGGTATGGCGCGTCGCGGACGTTCGCGCGGCGGAGGCGGGCCTGATGGCCACCCTTCCGCCCGGGGCGCTGATGCAGCGGGCCGCGGCCGGGCTGGCCCGGCGCTGCGCCTTGCTGCTCGGTGACCGGGGCGGGGTCTACGGCGCCCGGGTGCTGCTGCTGATCGGCTCCGGCGACAACGGCGGTGACGCGCTCTTCGCGGGCGCGCACCTGGCCCGCCGGGGCGCGGCGGTGGCCGCGCTGCTGCTGAGCCCCGGGCGGGCGCACGCGGAAGGGCTGGCGGCCCTGCGTGCCGCAGGCGGGCGCGTCGTCGACCGGCCGCCCGCCGGAGCCGACCTGGTGCTCGACGGAATCGTGGGCATCGGCGGCACCGGTGGGCTGCGGGAGACCGCCGAGCAGTTGGCCGCGAGCCTGACCGGGCAGCGCGGGCGCGACGGTGGGCCCGCCACCGTGGTCGCTGTCGATGTGCCGAGCGGCGTCGCTGTCGACACCGGCCACGTCCCGCTGACCGACGCCGGGCGGCCCCAAGCGGTCCGCGCCGACGTGACGGTGGCCTTCGGCGCGCTCAAACCGGCGCTGGTCGTCGGCCCGGCCGCCGAGCTGGCCGGCGAGGTCGAGCTGGTCGACATCGGGCTGACGCCGTGGCTGCGCGGCACCCCGGCGCTCCAGGTGATCGAGCAGACGGACGTGGTCGGCTGGTGGCCGGAGCTGGGCGCGTCGTCGGAGAAGTACACCAGGGGCGTGGTCGGCGTGGCCACCGGCTCGGCCACCTACCCCGGCGCCGCGGTGCTCTCGGTCGCCGGGGCGCTCGCCGGCCCGACCGGCCTGGTCCGCTACGCCGGGAGCGCCAAGGGCGAGGTGCTGCACCAGCACCCGTCGGTGATCGCCACCGGCCGGGTCGCGGACGCGGGCCGGGTGCAGGCGTGGGTGTGCGGCTCCGGCCTCGGTACGGGCGAGGAGTCCGCCGCCGAGCTGCGCGCAGTGCTTGCCGCGCCGGTGCCGGTGGTGCTCGACGCGGACGCGCTGACGCTGCTCGTCGACGGCAAGCTGGCCGACCGGCTGCGCGGCCGGGACGCGCCGATCGTGGTGACGCCGCACGACCGGGAGTACGCCCGGCTCTGCGGCGAGATGCCGGGGGAGGACCGGGTCGCCGCCGCGCTGCGGCTGGCCGCCTGGATGAACGCGGTGGTGCTGCTCAAGGGTGACCACACGATCATCGGCACGCCCGACGGCCGCGCGTACGTGAACCCGACCGGCACGCCGGTGCTGGCCACCGGCGGCACCGGTGACGTGCTGGCCGGGTTGCTCGGTTCGCTGCTCGCCGCCGGGCTGGCCCCGGAGCGGGCGGCCGCCGCGGCGGCGTACCTGCACGGGCTGGCCGGCCGGGAGGCGGCGCGCGGCGGTCCGGTCACCGCGCCCGACGTGGCGGCGGCGTTGCGTCCGGTACTGGCCCGGCTGGGCTGATCCGGGCGGCGACGCCCGGGTGGCGACGGGCACCGCCCGCACGGCTCAGGGCGCTGATGATCACTGACGGAAGTAGGCTGGGGACATGTGGCAGTCGGAGGTGCGCGTCGACCTGGACGCGATCCGGGAGAACGTGACCCGGCTCAAGGCCGGCACCAGCGCCGAGCTGATGGCGGTGGTCAAGGGCGACGGCTACGGCCACGGCATGGTGCCCGCCGCCCGCGCGGCGCTCGACGCGGGGGCGGACCAGCTCGGCGTCTGCACGCTGGACGAGGCGCTGCGGCTGCGCCAGGACGGCATCACCGCGCCGGTGCTGGCCTGGCTGCTCACACCCGGGCTGCCGCTGCACGACGGGATCACCGTCGGCGTCGACCTCGGCTGCGCCAGCCTCACCCAGCTCGACGAGATGATCGAGGCGAGCCGCCGGGCGGACCGCCCGGCCCGGCTGCACCTCAAGATCGACACCGGGTTGGCGCGGGGCGGCGCCACCGTCGCCGACTGGCCGGCGCTGCTGGAGGCCGCCGCGGCGGCCCAGGCCGACGGCCTGGTCGAGGTGGTCGGCGTGTGGAGCCACTTCGTGTACGCGGACTCGCCCGGCCACCCCACCACCGACCGCCAGCTCGCCGTCTTCCACGAGGGGCTGGAGATGGTGACGCGCGCCGGTCTGCGCCCTCGGTACCGCCACCTGGCCAACTCGGCCGCCACGCTGACCCGGCCGGACACGCACTTCGACCTGGTCCGGCCCGGCATCGCGGTCTACGGTCTGTCGCCGGTCGCGGGCGAGCAGTTCGGCCTGCGCCCGGCGATGACCGCCCGCGCCCGGGTGATGCTGACCAAGCGGGTCGCGGCCGGCACCGGCGTCTCCTACGGGCACACCTACCTCACCGAGCAGGAGACCAACCTGGCGGTGGTGCCGCTCGGCTACGCCGACGGTGTGCCCCGGCACGCCTCCAACACCGGCCCGGTGCACCTCGCCGGCAAGCGCCGGAACATTTCCGGCCGGGTCTGCATGGACCAGTTCGTGGTCGACTGCGGCGACGACGAGGTGGCCGCCGGTGACATGGTGACGCTGTTCGGCGACGGCGCGGACGGCGGGCCCACAGCCGACGACTGGGCCGAGGCGGTCGGCACCATCAACTACGAGATCGTGACCCGTTTCGGCGGCGTGCGCGTGCCCCGGTTCTACGACGGCGAGCGCGCATGAGTCTCCGGTTGCCGCGTCCGCGTACCGCCGCCGGCAAGGTCGCCGGGCTGGTCGGCGCCGCCGTCGGGGTGGCCGCCGCCGGGCTCGCGGCGGGCGTGGTCAGCGAGCGGGTGCTGGTCCGCCGGCTCAAGAACGACCCCACCGACAGGTACGCCGGCGAGGTCTTCGGCGAGCAGCGCTACGACCAGGCGTACCGGCTGGAGATGCCGGACGGCACCGACATCCACGTGGAGGTGGTCGAGCCGAGCCGCCCGGTCGCCGGGCACCCGACTGTGGTGCTGGTGCACGGGTTCTGCCTGGACATGGGCACGTTCCACTTCCAGCGCAAGCGGCTCGCCGAGCGCGGCGACTACCGGGTGGTCGCGTACGACCAGCCGGGGCACGGCCGTTCCGGCCGGCTGGAGAGCGGCGAGTACGACCTGACCGCGCTGGGCCACACGCTGCGCCGGGTGCTCGACGAGGTGGCCCCGGAGGGCCCGCTGGTGCTGGTCGGGCACTCGATGGGCGGCATGACGATCATGGCGCTGGCCGAGCTGTACCCGGAGATGTTCGGTGACCGCGTGGTCGGCACCGTGCTGATGGCGACCTCGGGCGGTCTGGCGGCGGAGACGAAGCTGGTGGCGCCCGCGCTGCTCGGCCGCGTCGGCTCGCCGGTGCTCTACATGATGAGCAACGCCACCCGGTACGGCGGCACGGTGATCGACCGGGCGCGCCGGTCGACCTCGAACGTGGCCTGGCTGCTCACCCGCAAGTACGGCTTCGGCACCTCGGCGCCGAGCCCGGCCCTGGTGTCGTACGTCGAGATGATGAACTCGCGCACCTCGGCCGACACGGTCACCCGCTACCTGCGGACGATCGCCACCCACTCCCGGTTCCCGGCGCTGGCCGCGCTGGCCGGCACGCCGGTGCTGGTGATCGTGGGGGACAAGGACATGATCACGCCGGTGACACACTCCGAGGAGATCGTCCGGCGGCTGCCGCACGCCGAGTTCGTGAAGATCGACGACAGCGGGCACGTGGTGATGCTGGAGCACGCCGACGAGGTGAACGCGGCGCTGGAGAGGTTCCTGGATTCGCTATGACAGTGGTCGTGGAGCTGAAGACGGTCGACGACACCCACGAGTTCGGGCGTCGGCTGGCCGGGGTGCTGCGCGCGGGTGACCTGCTGCTGCTCAGTGGCCCGCTCGGGGCCGGCAAGACCGCGCTGACCCAGGGCATCGGCGCCGGCCTGGGCGTACGCGGCGACATCACCTCGCCCACCTTCGTCATCGCCCGGGTGCACCGCCCCGACCCGGATCGGGGCGGCCGGGTGACGCTCGTGCACGCCGACGCGTACCGCCTGGGTGAGGCCGCCGACCCGCGGGCGGAGATCGACGACCTCGACCTGGACGCCTCGGTGGACGAGGCGGTCACCGTGGTGGAGTGGGGCGAGGGAATGGTCGAGCAGCTGGTCGACGCGCACCTGCGGGTACGCATCGACCGCCGCGACGACGACACCCGGGCGGTCACGCTGGAACCGGTCGGTGGCGACTGGGCCGCCCGGGTCGCCGAACTGTCCTGAGTCAGGGCTGAACGGGCATCGTCCAGCAGTTGGAGTAGGCGGTCCGCCCGGCGAGCCGGTCGCTCATCCAGGCCACCGCGTCGCCCTGGTCGGTGATGAGCGGCACCAGGTGGTTGGTGAGGATCTTGTCGCCGAGATTGGGCAGGCTGATCGCCTGGTAGGTCACGTTGCCGCCCTTGCGGCACCAGTCGACAGCCAGTTGACGGGCCTGCCGGTGGGGCACGATGTCGTCCTGGATGCCTGTTGCCACACGTACCGGGCCGGTGGGCTTGAGCGTGCCGATGCGCTGCCGGTCGAGGACGGCCTGGGCCTCGGGCGAGGCGGCGATGACGGCGGTGAGGGAGCGGCCGCCGGTGATCCACTTGCTGCTCCTGGTGAACGCGTACCGGAGGATCGCGTCGCCGACGCACATGGTCGAGGTGTCCTTCAGCGCCGCCCGGCCGGTGTCGTTGACGGCGGCCTCGATGACGTCCCGCAGCGCCGGGTCGGACTGGGCGAAGCCGTTCAGCGACCACCCCAGCGCCCCCACCAGCGCGCTGCCGTCGATGCCGCCGATGACCGCGGTGAGGTCGGCGGGCGGCGCGCCGACGTAGGTGCCGGCGAGCGGCACGTCGGGCGCGTAGGTGGAGTGGAGCTCGGCGGCCGCGGCGCTGGCGCCCCCGCCCTGGCTGTATCCGTACAGACCGACGCGGGACTGGGCGGTGACCGATGCTCCGGGTACGGCGCGGGCGGCGCGGGCCGCGTCGAGCAGGGCGCGTCCCCCGTCGAGGCGGTTGACGTAGGTGTGCAGCCGGTCGGTCGCGCCCAGGCCGACGTAGTCGGTGACGACGACGGCCGCGCCGGTGGCGAGCAAACGATAGATCGCCAGGGCCTCGTAGCCGACGGACAGGGTGTCGCCGGTGAGCGTGAGCGGGTGTTGCAGCGAGAACGACGGCGCGCACTGGTCGCCCTGCCCCATGGTTCCGGAGGCGACGGCCACCACCGGGCGCGGGCCGGCGCCCCGCCACGCCGCCGACGGTTCGATGTAGGCGCCGGTCACCGCGACGGGCCGGCCGTTGGAGTCGGTGGACCGGTACATGAGCCGGGTGGCGGTGCCGGGCATCGGGCGGCCGTCGAGCCCGGGAATGCTCAGGCCGAGCGGCAGCGGCTCGGTGCGGATCAGCGTGCCGTTGGTGGCGGGCAGGTCGGCGGGCGGGTGGTAGAAGGCGGGGATGGTCACGCCGCGGGAGACCACGGGCGTGGCGTCGTCGGCGGCTGCGGCTGCGCCGGATCCGGCCAGGTAGGTGGCTGCCGCCGCGGCGACGGCGAGGATCCGGAGGCCGATCGCGCGGCGGGCGGAGGGCGTGCGGGGACGGGTGTTCCTGCTGCTCACGGGCACTCCTAGCGAGCATCGACGGTGGTGGATGCAAGCTAGCAGTGGTGGTGTGGCGTAAGTAACTTGCCAGTAGGTTACGCTCCGGTAACTTTTCCCGTCCAGTACCCGGCCCGGCCGCTGCCCGGGAGTGTCGGTCGCGGCTGGTAGGAAGATGGCGACCGACTAGGAGAGGTTGCCGATGCCCGACGCCCCCACCCTGGACCTGCCGGCGCTGTTGCCGGAGGCCTGGCGTGCCGTGCTCACCCCCCACCTCGACCCGGCCCGCACCGCCGCGCTGGCCGAGTTCGTCACCCGGGAGTACGCGACCGCCACCGTCTTCCCGCCGCTGGAGGACCTGTTCTCCGCCTACCGGCAGTGCGGGCCGGCCGACACGAGGGTGCTCATCCTCGGGCAGGACCCGTACCACAAGGCGGGCCAGGCGCACGGGCTGAGCTTCAGCGTCCGCGAGGGGGTGGCGGTCCCGCCGTCGCTGCGCAACGTCTTCAAGGAGATGAGCGAGGACCTGGGCGTGCCGAAGCCGCGCAGCGGCAACCTCGACGGCTGGGCCGCGCAGGGCGTCCTGCTGCTCAACTCGGTGCTGACCGTCCGGCAGGCCACCCCCGGCTCGCACGCGAACAAGGGCTGGGAGGAGTTCACCGACGCCACCATCCGGGCGCTCGACGCGCTCGACCAGCGCGTGGTCTTCCTGCTCTGGGGCGGCTACGCGCGCAAGAAGGCGGCGCTCGTGACCAACCCGCAGCACGTGGTGCTGGAGGCCGGCCACCCGAGCCCGATGAACCCGCGCGGCTTCCTCGGCAGCCGCCCGTTCAGCGCGGCGAACAAGGCCCTGGCCGACGCGGGGCTGCCCACCATCGACTGGGAGCGCTCAGCCGGCTGACCCCTCCTGCGCCTCGCCCGCCGCGGCGAGGCGCCGGCGGTACCGGGACAGCAACTCGGCCGTACGCCGGTCGGTCACCTCCACCTCGACCAGCGGCTCGACCGGGTACGTGCGTTCACCGAGGCGGACCTCGATGGGCTCGGGCAGTTCGTCGCACATCCGGGCCCGCAACTCGCCGAAGCGGGTCCGCCAGCGGTGCTCGCCCGGCTCTTCGGGCTCCGGGTGGATGCCGCCCCACACCTGCCATCGGGCGTCCCAGCGCTGCGCGCGGCCCCGCTCCAGGAACGCGGTGAACCGCGGGGAGTCCCGCCACCGCACGGCGATCTCGACCGCGTCCACCGGCAGCGGCGCGCCCTGCAGCAGTGCCGCCGTGCCGCCCGCCAGCACGTACGGCAGGTCGCCCAGCGCGTCGATGATCGGGTCCAGCCGGAGATGATCGATCCGCTCGGTCAGCGCGGTCCCGGCCATTTCGTCAAGCGCTGCGTCCAGGTGACTGTCCAGCGGCTCGACCTCGATCCGCAGTTGCCGATCCAGCGCGGCGAGCAGGCGTTCCGCAGTCGTCAGGCTGGGCAGCCGGTCGCCGCGCTCGATCCGGGCGACGGCGGCCTGGCTGATCCCGACCCGCGTGGCCAGGGCCTGCTGGGTGAGCCCGGCCATTTCCCGTTCGTGACGCAGGGTGCGGGCGATCTCCTGGACCAGGCGACTCTCCGTCATCTCCGGAGGATGGCAGCCCGCCTTCGAGCGATATACCTGTGAGTCATGTTTATGACCAAGCGGTATATCGCTCTCAGGTCATCTCTTCCGGGGAGACGCTACGCACCGTGACCGGGCGAGCGGCGAGGGCGTGCCAGGGGTGGGCGGGGCGGACGGCTAGGCTGGCTTACCGTGCTCGTACTCGTGGTGGACTCCTCGACGCCCGCGGTGACCGCGGCGCTGGCCGAGGTCTCGGCGGACGGCGTCGCGGTTCGTGCGTCCCGATGCACCGTCGACGCCCGCGCCCACGGCGAGCTGCTCGCGCCGCAGGTCGACGCCGTGCTCGCGGACGTCGGCGCGCGGCCCGCCGACCTGACCGCGATCGTCGCCGGCCTCGGCCCGGGCCCGTTCACCGGGCTGCGGGTCGGGCTGGTCACCGCCGCCACCATGGGTCAGGTGCTCGGCGTCCCCACGTACGGTGTCTGCTCGCTGGACGGGCTCGGCCACCCGGCGGCCGCCGGCGAGCCGGTGCTTGCGGCGAGCGACGCGCGGCGGCGGGAGATCTACTGGGCCGTCTACGACGGCGCCGGTCAGCGCCTCGTCGGGCCGGAGGTCGCCGCCCCGGCGGTCGTCGCGCAGCGGGCGCGCGACCTGGCGGTCAGCGTCGCGGTCGGCGACGGCGCGCACCGGTACGCGGACGTGCTCGGCCTGCCGGTGCGGGACGAGCCGCGCTACCCGGCCCCGCTGGCGCTGGCGCGTCTCGCCGCGCCGCGGATCCGCGCGGGCGCGCCCGGTGAGACGCTCACCCCGCTCTACCTGCGCCGCCCGGACGCGGTCGCCGCCACCGGCCACAAGCCGGTCCTGCCATGAGGCTGGGCCGGTTCCGCTGGTGGCACGTCGAGGAGGTGCTGCCCATCGAGGCGGACCTGTTCGGCGCCGAGCAGTGGTCGGCGGCGATGTTCTGGAACGAACTCGCCAACGGCCACTTCTACCTCGCCGCCACCGACGACGACGGCACCGTGCTCGGCTACGCCGGGCTGGCCGTCTACCCGCCCGACGAGGCGTGGGTGCAGAACGTCGCGGTCCGCCGGGACGCGCAGCGGCGGGGCATCGGCCGGCTGCTGCTGGAGGCGCTGCTCGCCGAGACGGCCCGGCGCGGCGTCCGCAGCACGTTGCTGGAGGTCGCCGCGGACAACGCCCCGGCGCAGCGGCTCTACGCCGGCTACGGCTTCGAGCCGATCGGCGTACGGCGCGGCTACTACCAACCGAGCAACACCGACGCGCTGGTCATGCAGCGCAACGAGGACTGACGCGCATGGCTGACGAACCACTGATCCTCGGCATCGAGACCTCCTGCGACGAGACCGGCGTGGGCATCGTGCGCGGGCACACGCTGCTCGCCGACGCGCTCGCCTCCAGCGTCGAGGAGCACGCCCGGTTCGGCGGCGTGGTGCCCGAGGTGGCCAGCCGCGCCCACCTGGAGGCGATCGTGCCGACCATGGACCGGGCGCTGCGCGAGGCAGGCGTCACCATCGCCGACATCGACGCCATCGCCGTGACCTCCGGGCCGGGCCTGGCCGGCGCCCTGCTCGTCGGGGTCGCCGCCGCCAAGGGGTACGCGGTCGCGGCGGAAAAGCCGGTGTACGGGGTGAACCACCTCGCCGCGCACGTCGCTGTGGACACGCTCGAACACGGCCCGCTGCCCGAGCCCGCCATCGCGCTGCTGGTCTCCGGCGGCCACTCCTCGCTGCTGCGCGTCGACGACCTGGCCCGCGACGTCGTACCGCTCGGCGCCACCATCGACGACGCGGCCGGCGAGGCGTTCGACAAGGTGGCCCGGCTGCTCGGGCTGCCGTTCCCGGGCGGACCGTACATCGACCGCGAGGCGCGTGCCGGTGACCCGGCGGCGATCGCCTTCCCGCGCGGGCTGACCGCCGCGAAGGACCTGGTCGGGCACCGGTTCGACTTCTCCTTCTCGGGTCTGAAGACGGCGGTGGCCCGCTGGGTGGAGGCGCGGCAGCGGGCCGGTGAGCCGGTCCCGGTCGCCGACGTGGCGGCGTCCTTCCAGGAGGCGGTCTGCGACGTGCTGGTCGGCAAGGCGATCGACGCCTGCCGCACCAGCGGCATCGACACGCTGGTGATCGGCGGCGGAGTGGCAGCCAACTCCCGGCTGCGGGCGATGGCCGAGCAGCGGGCCGGCAAGCACGGCATCCGGGTGCGTACGCCCCGGCCGAAGCTCTGCACGGACAACGGCGCGATGGTGGCCGCGCTCGGCTCGCACCTGGTCGCCGCGGGCGTCGCGCCGAGCCGGCTGGACCTGCCGGCCGACTCGGCGATGCCGCTGACAGTGGTCAGTGTGTGAGCGGGGAGGAACCGACATGATCGTCCGGATGTGGGAGGCCAAGGCCGAGTCGTACGGCTTCGCCGACCTGATCACCTGGGTCTGCGAGACCGCGCTGCCCGAGTTCGAGCACGACCCGATGCACGTCTCCAGCGAGGTGTTCTCCTCCACCGACCACCGGCTCGTGGTCATCTCCAAGTGGCGGAACAACCCCCGGGAACTGCCCGAGCCACCGGCGCGCCTGATCGCCCGCCCGCCGCACAGCTGGGACTTCGCCCAGGTCGACCGCTGACGCCGCCGTCCCGCTAGGAGCGGCGGGTCAGCCGCCAGGTGGCGTACCCGCCGGTGCCGAGCGCGATCAGGAACACCGCCCACACCAGGCCGGTGCCGACCTGGAGCCCACCGCCGCTGCCCACGTTGGCCTGGGCGGCGGCGACGAGCGAGTCGCTCTGCGCGGGCGGCAGCGCGGCCGGCGGCAACTGCTGCCAGCGCACCAGCCCGGTGCTCTCCAGCATGGTCATGTGGTCGTTGACGAACTTGTTGGCGTCCTCGGCCAGCTTCCGCACGATCGGGTCGCGGGTGCTGGCCCGGACCGCGCCGATCACCGGAAAGATCTTGCCGTGGGCGACCCGCAGCCGGGTGACGAAGATCTGGTCGAACCGGGCGCCGGTGGCGTTCCGCATCTCGGTCAGCCACCCCTGCTGCTCTGCCGTCGGATCCGTCGGCAGGGTGGCGCCGAGCTTGTTGGCCGCCTCGACCACCAGCTGGTCCAGCTCCGCGTGCTGCTTGGCGATCTCCGCGCCGACCTCGCGTACCCGGGCGGACTGGCCCTTCTCGGCCGCCATCTGCCCGGCCGGCATCTCCCACAGCCCGGCCAGCCGTACGCCGTTGAGCAGCGTCATGTCGGCGGCGTTCATCTGCACGCCGGGGTTGGGCGCGGCCTGCGCCGTCCCGGGAACGACGCCGATCCCCGCGCCCAGCGCGGCGAGCAGCAGTACCACCCGGTGCGCCAGCTTGCGGCGTGCGGATTCCAGCGATGCCATGGTTGCGGTGCCTCCTCGGTCCGGACCGGTACGCGGGGTCGTGGACGGCCGCGCAAGCCGGCCGCCCGTCCGCACACTGGTACGGATCACCGGGCCGATCAGTTCAGCGGATCGGCGAGGAGTCGTTCGAACGCCAGCTCGGCGGCGCCGATCAGCGCCGCGTCGTCGCCCAGCTTCGGGGTACGCAGCCGCACGTGCTCCAGGCACGCGGGCAGCCCGTTGGAGTTGAGCCGGCTGCGCACCTGCGCGGCGGAGGCCAGGTAGAGGTCACGCATGGTGCCGCCGAAGATGACCATCTCCGGGTTGAAGATGTTCACCAGGTTCGCGACGCCGAAGCCGAGCCAGTCGCCGGCCTGCCGTACCGCGGTCTGCGCGCGGGCGTCGCCCCGGTCGGCGGCGTCGGCCACGGCGAGCAGCGCGTCCCGGCCGCGTGCCTCGGACCGGCCGGCGGCGCGCAGCAGCCCGTGCTCGCCGATCTCGGTCTCCCAGCAGCCGCGCCGGCCGCAGTCGCAGCGCACCCCGTCGCGGACCACCACCATGTGGCCCACCTCGCCGCCGTAGCCGCCGTGCCCCCTCAGCCGCCGCCCTCCCGCGATGATGCCCGCGCCCACACCGACGTCGCCGTAGATGTAGATGACGTTGTCGCAGCCGACCGCCGCGCCCCGGGCGTGCTCGGCGTACGCGGCCACGTCGGCCACGTTGCCCACCGTGATCGGTACGTCTATCCCCAGCTCGACGGCGAGCGCCGCACCGATCGGCTCGTCCACCCAGCCGGTGGTGGGGCTGAGCCGGACCAGCCCGTCCTCGCGGCGGACCATGCCGCACACCGCCACGCCGGCGCCGACGCAGATCGCGTCCGGCGGCACCGACTGGTGCATCTCCTTGACCGCGCCGGCGAGCAGCGGGGCGGCCTCCCCGGCGACCAGGTTGCGCGGCCGGTCCATCTCCCGGCGGTCGAGCACCTCACCGCCGAGTCCGACCCGCGCGGCCCGCAGCCGGTCCACCTCGACGCTGTACGCGTAGGCGTAGACCCGCCCCGACTCGGGCCGGACGACGAGTGACGGTCGTCCGGCCCGGCCGGTCTCCTTCGGCGTCCCCTCGCTGACCAGACCGGCGCCGGCCAGGTCCGCGGTCAGCGCGCCGATGGTGCTGCGATTGAGTCCGAGCGCGGTGGTCAGCTCGGCGCGGGTGGTGGCCCCGTGGACGTGCACGTATCGGAGCAATGCGCCCAGGTTCTGCCGACGGATCTCGTCCTGACTGGGGCCCGCGCGCATTGCCACTGCCATGGTGTTTCCGTACCCCTGCTCAGCGGTTGCCGGTCGCGGCGGCCCGCCGACGCGAGAGCGCGTCGATGGTCGCCGCGGCGAGCAGCACCACGCCGGTGACCACGTACTTGACGCCCGAGCTGTATCCCATCAGTCCCATACCGTTGTCGATGACCGCGACCACCGCGCCTCCGAGCACGGCGTCGAGGACCCGGCCCTTGCCGCCGAAGAGGCTGGTGCCACCGATCACCGCCGCGCCGACGGCGTAGAGCAGTACGTTACTGCCCCCGGTGTTGGGGTCGACCGAGTTGCCCCTGCTGGCGGCCACGATGCCACCGATGGCGGCCATCGAGGAGCAGATGACGAAGACGGAGATACGGATCCGGTCGACGTTGATGCCGGCCCGGCGGGCCGCCTCGGCGTTGCCGCCGACCGCGTAGATGTGCCGCCCGTAGCTGGTGCGCTGGAGCACGAACGTCCAGACGATCAGCAGCACCGCGATGATCGGCACCACGATCGGCACGCCCTTGAGCGAGGTGATCAGCACGTTGCGGCTGCGCTCCAGGTTGAGGACGTAGACCGCCACGCCGAGGATCACGGCCAGGCCGGCGATCCGCGCGCCGACCACCGTGAGCGGGTCGGTGAGCAGGCCACGGGCGGCCCGGTTGCGGTACCGGAGCAACTGCACTGCCGCGTACCCGGCGACGGCCACCGCGGCGAGCGCCCAGCCCAGCGCCGGGGAGAGGTTGCGGTTGGCGATCGCGACGAGCACGTCGTCGCGGATCGCGATGTTGGCGCCCTCGTCCATCAGCGTCAGCACGACACCCTGGAAGGCGAGGAACCCGGCGAGCGTCACCACGAAGGACGGGATGCCGACCTTGGCGACCAGCAGGCCCAGCACGGTGCCGATCACCAGACCGGTGACGACGGCGGCGAGCACCGCCACGTACCAGGGGTAGCCGAGCACGGTGACCACGTTGGCCAGGATCGCTGCGCAGACGCCGCTGGCGAAGCCGGCGGAGAGGTCGATCTCGCCGAGCAGCAGGACGAAGACCAGGCCCATGGCGATGAGCGTGACCGCCGCGCCCTGGGTGAACAGGTTCGCCAGGTTGCCGGCGGTGAAGAACGACGGGCGGGCGATCGAGAAGCCCACCGCCAGCGCCACGAGCATGACCACCGCGGGGAGCGCGCCGATGTCGCCGCCGCGTACCCGGCGCCAGTAGTTGTTCACGTGGCTGTTCAGGGTCGGTGTCGGCGCGACGCCGGCCGGGCCTTCCTTCTTCACGACGATGGCGGTCATCGGATGGCTCCTGGGGTGGTGTCGGCGGGCGCGGCGCCGTTGCCGCCCGGCTCGCCGGTGAGGCCGAGGCCGCCGGATCGGCCGGCGGTGATCAGCTCGACCACCTGCGAGTGGGTGATGTCGGTGGTCTTCACCTGGGCGACCATCTGGCCGAGGTAGAGCGCGGCGATCCGGTCGGAGACGGCGAAGACGTCGTTCATGTTGTGCGAGATGAGCACCACGGCCAGGCCGTTGTCGGCCAGCCGGCGCACCAGCTCCAGCACCTGGGCGGTCTGCGCGACGCCGAGCGCGGCGGTCGGCTCGTCCAGGATGACCAGCCGGCTGTTCCAGAGCACGGCCTTGGCGATGGCGACGGTCTGCCGCTGGCCGCCGGAGAGGCTGGCCACGTGCTGGCGCAGCGACTTCACGGTGCGCACGCTCAGGCCGGCGAGCGTCTCGGCGGCCATCTGCTCCATGGTCGGCTCGTCGAGCACGATGCCGCTGCGCTTCTCCCGGCCGAGGAACATGTTCTGCACGATGTCGAGGTTGTCGCAGAGCGCGAGATCCTGGTAGACGACCTCGATCCCGAGCGCGGCGGCGTCCCGGGGGCTGTTGATGGTCACCGGGCGGCCGTCGAAGAGGAACTCGCCGGCGTCGGTGGGGTGGATGCCGCTGATGCACTTGACCAGGGTCGACTTGCCGGCGCCGTTGTCACCGACGAGCGCGGTCACCTCGCCGGGGTGCGCGGCGAAGGCGACGTCGCGCAGCACCTGGACGGGACCGAAGCTCTTGTCGATCCCGCGTAGCTCCAGCAGGGGGGTTGCGGACACGGGGTTCTCCTTTGGGCGGAGGGAGGTCTCGGATCCCGTCCGGCGCGGGCGCCGCCCGGCACGGGAGAACCCGTGCCGGGCGGCGCCGCCTGAGGCGGGTGGGTCAGCTCACGCCGGCGTCGGTGCAGAGCTTCGCGAAGGCACCGGTGCAGAGTTCTTCCTTGGTGACGTAGCCGTCGGCCACGACGTCCTTGACGTTGTCCTTGAAGATGGCCTTGGGCTCCAGCAGCACGGCCGGCACGTCCCGGTTGCCCTCCGGGTCCTTGACCGTCTGGCCGGTGTCCTTCCGCTCACCCTTGGCGAGCGCGATGGCCAGCTCGGCGGCGGCGTCCGCCTCCTTCTTGACCGCCTTGTAGACGGTCATGCACTGGTCACCGGCGAGGATGTTCTGCAGGCCCTCCTTGGTGGCGTCCTGACCGGTCACCGGGACCTTGCCGTTGAGCTTGTTCTTCTTCAGCACCGAGATGGCCGCGTTGCCGAGACCGTCGTTGGCGGCGAGCACGCCGTCGATCTTGCCGCCGGCCTTGGTCATCTGCTGCTCGAAGATCGTGGCGGCCTGCGCGTTGTCCCAGGCCGGCACCGGGTCGTCGGCGACCTTGGTGTACTCCTTCGAGTCGAACTTCGGCTTGAGCACCGAGTCGTACCCGTTCTTGAACAGGGTGGCGTTGTTGTCGGTCGGCGAGCCGTTGAGGTACGCGATCGACGGGTTCTTGACGCCCTTGTCGGTCAGGCACTTGCTCAGGCCCTCGCCCTGGAGCTTGCCGACGGCCTCGTTGTCGAAGCTGACGTAGTACTGGGCGGAGCCGCCCAGGGTCAGCCGGTCGTAGTCGATGGTCGCGACGCCCTGCGACTTGGCCTTGTCGAGCACGGCCTTGCCGGTGCCGGAGTCCAGGTTGACGATCATCAGGACGTTGACGCCGCTGGTGATCATCTGGTCGGCGATGGTCTGGAACGCGGTCTTGTCGTTCTGCGCGTTCTGGATGTCGGAGTCGACGCCGGCCGCGTCGAACGCCGCCTTGAGGTACTTGCGGTCCGCGCCCTCCCAGCGGGCGGAGGACTTGCTGTCCGGCAGGATCACGCCGATCTTCGGCTTCTTGGCGTTGGAGCCGCCGGCCTCGTCGGAAGAACCGCCGTTGTCACCGCAGGCGGCCATGCTGCCGGTCGCGAGGAGACCGACGGCCGCGAAGGTGAGGAAGCCCTTGCGCATGTGCAGGGTCCTTTCGGAGGTGGGGGAGTGGTGATGTTTTGTTGTGCCCGGCAACGTATTCCCCGCCTCCCATGCGCCGCAAGACTGCCGAGGTCAGAAGTTTGTTGGCGGCGGTAACAATTCAGCAACGCGGTTGTCACCCGCGGGACACCGCCGGGAGAGCGCGCTCCGGGAACGCTCCCACACGTACCGTCACGAGCCCGCTCAGGCAGCGGCGATCGATGCCGTGGCCGCCCCGGTGAGCGCCACCAGATCCGTCGGCGTGAGCTGCACCTGCAATCCCCGGCGGCCCGCCGACACGTACACGGTCGGGTGCGCCAGCGCCGAGGAGTCGACGACTGTCGGTAGCCGCTTACGTTGGCCGAGCGGACTGATGCCGCCCCGCACGTACCCGGTCGCCCGCTCGGCCACCGCCCGGTCCGCCATCGCCGCCCGCTTGCCGCCCATCGCGGCGGCCAGCGCCTTCAGGTCCAGCTCGCCGGTCACCGGCACCACCGCCACGGTCAGCCCGCCGTCCACCTCGGTGACCAGCGACTTGAACACCCGGTCCGGCGCCACCCCGAGCGCCGCGGCCACGAGCGCGCCGTAGTTCGGTGCGTCCGGCGAGACGTCGTACGGGTGGATGCTGTGGACGATCTTCCGCTTGCTCAGCAACGCGATCGCCGGAGTGCCAGGGCCCGCCACGGGCTCAAGCTAACCCGCGCGCCGCGACACCGCGAGCTGGAAACGTGAGCCGGGTCAGCCGCCGACCGGAACCGGCCGGCACACGAGCACCGTGGGGTCGCCCGCCACCCGGGTCAGCACCAGGTCGGCCGCCGCCTCGCCGGACAGCCGCAGGTCACGGCGCAGCTTCTCCGGCTCCAGCGCCGACCCGCGCTTGCGGATCTCCACCCGGCCGACCCGGCGCTCCCGCAGCAGCGCGCGCAGCCGCTTCAGCGAGAACGGCAGCACGTCGGTGATCTCCAGACAGCGGGCGAACGGGGTGGGCCGGGCCTCGTCGGCGTACAGGTAGGCGATCGACGGGTCGGCGAGCGTGGCGTCGAGGTCCGTGGCCAGCTCGGCGACCAGGTGCGCGCGCACCACCGCCGGGTCCGGGTCGTAGAGGAAGCGCCGGACCGGCCCCACCGGCGCTTCCTGCGCGCCCGTGCCGGTGAGGTGATAGGAAGGGACCCTTTTACTACCGGAGGCGTTAAGAAGGGGCCCTTCCTTCTCGTGCAGCAGGGTGGCGCGGCGCGGCACGCCGGCCAGCTCGCCGCACCAGAGCGCGGCCTCGACCAGGTCGCCGTCCACGCTCACCCACTCCGCCTCGGCGCCCGCCGGGATCAGCGCGTGGTCCAGCCCCGGCGCGACCTTCACCACTGTGCGCGGCACCCGCGCGGCGAGACCGGTGACGAAGTCCCACGGCGGGGAGTAGGAGTTCGGGTCGAAGACGCGCCGCCCGGTGCCGGCCCGCCGCCGCGCCGGATCGCAGAACGCGCCTTCGACGCGGCTCACGTCGAACTCCGTGGCGTCGCCGCACTCGACTGTCACCAGATCGGCGAGCCCGGCCGCCTCGGCGTTCGCGGCGGCCATCGCGGCGGTCAGCGGGTCGGCCTCCACCGCGTACACCCGGATGCCGGCGCGGGCGGCGGCGAGCGCGTCGGCGCCCAGGCCGCAACCCAGGTCGGCCAGCGTGGTCACGCCCGCGGCGCGCAGCCGTGCGGCCCGGCGGCCGGCGACCACCCCGCGGGTGGCCTGCTCCAGCCCGGGCCGGGTGAGGAACATCCCGGCCGCCGCCGCGCCGAACTTGCCTGCTGCCCGGCGGCGCAGCTCGGCCTGGGTCAGCGCGGCGGCGGCGAGGTCGCCCGGAATCCCGGCCGAGCGCAGCGCGGCCGCCGCCGCCAGCGGGTCGCCGCCGGCCACCCGCCCGGCCGCGGCGAGCGCCGCCGACCCCTCGGGGGTACGCAGCACGGCGAGCAGGTCGAGATCCACGCGCCCATTCTCCCGGGCCGGTTCCGGCGCGACACGGAGGGCGACGCGCGTTGGCACTCTCCTTGACGGAGTGCTAGCCGAGGAATAACCTGCGATTAGCACTCTCACCCTGAGGGTGCCAACGCCCGAGCCTCGTGCCCGGGGGTTGAGCGCCAGGCGGACCGGCACCCGCGACGACGGCCCCGCCCGGTGGCATGTGGCAGATTGACGCTGGTCGGCACGCCGGCCGGCAACGACACCAAGTACCCGGGAGGGTATGCCCGTGACTACCGCGACCAAGGTTGCGATCAAGCCGCTCGAGGACCGCATCGTGGTCCAGGCGAACGAGGCCGAGACCACCACCGCCTCGGGCATCGTGATCCCCGACACCGCCAAGGAGAAGCCGCAGGAGGGCACCGTCCTCGCTGTCGGCCCGGGCCGGATCGACGACAAGGGCAACCGCGTGCCGATCGACGTGAAGGTCGGCGACACCGTCCTCTACTCGAAGTACGGCGGCACCGAGGTCAAGTACGCCGGCGAGGAGTACCTGGTGCTCTCCGCCCGCGACGTCCTCGCGGTCATCGAGAAGTAAGCAACCGATCAGTGTCGTTGCCCCGGTCCGGCTCGCCGGGCCGGGGCAACGTCGCTTCGAAGGGATACTGATGGCGAAGATCCTCAGCTTCTCGGACGACGCCCGGCACCTGCTCGAGCACGGTGTCAACGCCCTCGCGGACGCGGTCAAGGTCACCCTCGGCCCGCGCGGGCGCAACGTCGTCCTGGACAAGAAGTTCGGTGCGCCCACGATCACCAACGACGGCGTGACCATCGCCAAGGAGATCGAGCTCACCAACCCGTACGAGAACCTCGGCGCGCAGCTGGTCAAGGAGGTGGCGACCAAGACCAACGACGTCGCCGGCGACGGGACCACCACCGCCACCGTGCTGGCCCAGGCCATGGTCCGCGAGGGCCTGCGCAACGTGGCCGCCGGCACCAACCCGACCGGCCTGAAGCGGGGCATCGACGCGGCGGCCGCCAAGGTCTCCGAGGCGCTGCTCGGCAAGGCCGTCGAGGTCGCCGGCAAGGAGTCGATCGCGCACGTCGCGACCGTCTCCGCGCAGGACGCCGCGATCGGTGAGCTGATCGCCGAGGCGATGGAGAAGGTCGGCCGCGACGGCGTCATCACCGTCGAGGAGGGCTCCGCGCTCGTCACCGAGCTGGAGGTGACCGAGGGTCTGCAGTTCGACAAGGGCTTCATCTCGCCGAACTTCGTCACCGACCTGGAGGCGCAGGAGGCGGTCCTGGAGGACCCGTACATCCTGATCACCACGCAGAAGATCTCGGCGATCGAGGAGCTGCTGCCGCTGCTGGAGAAGGTTCTCCAGAACAACAAGCCGCTGCTCATCGTCGCCGAGGACGTCGAGGGTCAGGCCCTGTCGACGCTCGTGGTCAACGCGCTGCGCAAGACCGTCAAGGTCTGCGCGGTCAAGGCCCCCGGCTTCGGCGACCGCCGCAAGGCGATGCTCCAGGACATGGCGATCCTGACCGGCGCCGAGCTGGTCGCCCCGGAGCTGGGCTACAAGCTCGACCAGGTCGGCCTGGAGGTGCTCGGCACCGCCCGCCGCGTCGTGGTCGACAAGGAGAACACCACTGTCGTCGACGGTGGCGGGCAGGCCTCCGAGGTCGCCGACCGGGTCGCCCAGATCCGCAAGGAGATCGAGGCCTCCGACTCGGAGTGGGACCGGGAGAAGCTGGCCGAGCGGCTGGCGAAGCTCTCCGGCGGCATCGCCGTGATCAAGGTCGGCGCGGCCACCGAGGTCGAGATGAAGGAGCGCAAGCACCGCATCGAGGACGCCATCGCCGCGACCAAGGCCGCGGTCGAGGAGGGCACGGTCCCGGGTGGCGGCGCCGCCCTGGCCCAGATCCTGCCGGCGCTCGACGACGACCTGGGCTTCACCGGTGACGAGAAGGTCGGCGTCTCGATCGTGCGCAAGTCGCTCGTCGAGCCGCTGCGCTGGATCGCCCAGAACGCCGGCCACGACGGCTACGTGGTGGTGCAGAAGGTCGTCGGCAAGGACTGGGGCCACGGCCTCGACGCCGCCACCGGCGAGTACGTCGACCTGGCCAAGTCCGGCATCATCGACCCGGTGAAGGTGACCCGCAACGCGGTCAGCAACGCCGCCTCGATCGCCGGCCTGCTGCTCACCACCGAGAGCCTCGTGGTGGAGAAGCCGGCCGAGCCGGAGCCGGCCGCCGGTGGCCACGGCCACTCGCACGGCCACGGCCACCAGCACGGCCCGGGCTTCTGACCCGAGGAGTACGCCCGACGTCAGGGCACACCGCCGACCCGGTGGTGTGCCCTGACGCATATGTCCTTACGGATCGCTGACGAGATTGGCAGCCGGGCCCGCGGGGCGACCAGACTGGAGCCCGTGAGCACCCTCTCCCCCCGCCGGGCGGCGCCGGCCGGTGTCGTCGCCGCCGAGGTGGCGCTCGGCGCCGCCGAACCCGTGGCGGTCCTGACCGGCCCCCGGTCCGCTCCACTCGTCGCCGTCGGCGGACTCGTCGTCGACCTGGTGCCCGAGCCGCTCAAGCAGTTCGCCATCGACGTCTTCGGCACGTACGACAAGATCGCGCTGCTGATCGGGACGGCGCTGCTGCTGGCCGTCTTCGGCGCGCTGCTGGGCCTGGCAGCGGCCCGGCGGCTGGTGATCGGCCTGGCCGGCATCGCCGCGTTCGCCGCGCTCGGTGTCGCCGCCGCGCTGACCCGGGCCGGCGCGGACGCCTTCGACGCGCTGCCCTCCCTGGTCGGCGGCGGACTGGGCGCGCTGACGCTGTGGGCGTTCGTGGCCGGCCCGCTGAGCGCCGACCTGGCGCACCGGAAGCGACCGGGGCGTGACCGGTCCGACGCCGTGCGACGCGACCGGGCCGGGACCGGTCCGGCGGAGTGCGACGGGGCCGCTTCGGCGGACAGCGAGCCGCCGTCCGCGTCGCCCCCGCCATCCGCCCCGCCTCCGGCGGTCGCCGCGCTGGCCCGGGAGGGGGAGACGCCGGGCGGCTGGGAGCCGGTCCGGCACGACGACGCGGAGTCGCGGCGGCGGTTCCTGCGTGGCGCCGGGCTGCTCACCGGCGCGGCGGCGGTGGCCGGGCTGGGCGGGCACTGGCTGGCCGGCCGGCGCGGCGTATCGGCGGCCCGGGACGCGGTGACGCTGCCCGCCCCGGTCGCGCCCGCCCCACCGGTGCCGGCCGGAGCGGACCTGTCGCTGTCCCGGCTCGCGCCGTACGTCACGCCGAACCGGGAGTTCTACCGGATCGACACCGCGCTGGTGGTGCCTCAGGTGGACCCGGTCACCTGGCGGCTGCGCATCCACGGGCGGGTCCGCAACCCGATCGAGCTGAGCTTCGACGACCTGGTCGGCCGCCCGCTGGTCGAGCGCTACGTGACGCTCGCCTGCGTCTCCAACGAGGTGGGCGGCGACCTGATCGGCAACGCGCGCTGGCTCGGCGTACCGATCAGGGACCTGCTGGACGAGGCCGACCCGGAGGACGGGGCGGACCAGGTCGTCGGGCGCGCCGTCGACGGCTGGACGTGCGGCACGCCCACCTCGGTGCTGCGCGACGGGCGGGACGCGCTGCTCGCGGTCGGCATGAACGGCGAGCCGCTGCCGATCCAGCACGGCTTCCCGGCGCGGATGGTGGTGCCGGGCCTCTACGGGTACGTCTCCGCGTGCAAGTGGATCACCGAGCTGGAGCTGACCAGCTTCGCCGACTTCGACGCGTACTGGGTGCCGCGCGGCTGGTCAGCGCAGGGCCCGATCAAGACGCAGTCCCGGATCGACACGCCCCGGCCCCGCAGCCGTCCCGCCGCCGGTCCGGTGACCGTCGCCGGTGTGGCGTGGGCGCAGCACAGGGGCGTGCGGCGCGTCGAGGTACGTGTCGACGGCGGCCCCTGGCAGGAGGCGACGCTCGCCCCGGCGGTGTCGGCGGACACCTGGGTTCAGTGGTCCTGGCGGTGGGACGCCACACCGGGCGAGCACACGCTCCAGGTCCGGGCGACCGACAGCACCGGCGAGACCCAGACGGAACAGCGCGCCCCGGTCGCCCCGGACGGCGCGACGGGATGGCACACGGTAAGGGTCACAGTCACCTGACCCGCACCGTCGCGAGGACCGCTCTCGGTGGGGAGATGGCCTGCCCGTGCCACTGGCGGGTGCCTGCCGATCGGGTGCGCGCCGCTTGGCTCCGGCCTGAGTCCAGACTCCCGAGCGCTCACGAAAGAGATCTTGGTATGAAACGGCCCCTATAAGGGCCGTTTCATACCAAGATCTATGTGGTGTCCTAGCCTCTGGAACGCCGATCCTGGTATTCGAAACGGTAGGCGAGTCGCCCAGCGGCGGCCTTCGCCGCGCCGGGGTGCGGGGGCCAGCGGATGCCCCGGGCCACGACACGACGCCGCGCCCCGGGATCCGGGGCGCGGCGTCGGGGGTCGTGAAGCCGGTCAGGCGACCTTGCGCTGGTCCGGCACGGCGGTGTTGTGCGGGCGGCCGAGGCGCGCCTCCAGCCGGGCGATGTCCACCTTGGTCTGGCGGCGGTCGGCCAGGTCCTCCCAGCCGAGCGCGAGCAGCCGCAGCCGCTCGGACTCGCTGAACCCGCCCCAGACGCCGTACGGCTCGCGTACGGAGAGCGCGTGGGCGGCGCACTCGGCGCGTACCGGGCAGGCGCGGCAGACGGACTTGGCGCCCATCTCGCGGCGCAGCCGGGAGGAGCCGCGCTCGCCGTCCGGGTGGAAGAACTGCGCGCTGTCGCGGCCACGGCAGGCCCCGAGCCGCTGCCAGTCCCAGAGCTCGTCGATCGGTCCAGGCAGCCTACGTACGTTCGACATCAGCACCCCTCCTCCCGCGCGGCACCGCGGAGAATGTTCGTGGCCAGCTACCGGGCGGCGGTCCGCGCGGGATGCCGGTTCCGGATGAACCCCTCGGTACCCGAGCGGTCCGCGCCTCACACATCTGTGATCGAAAACCTCGGACAGTCGGTGGCATATGCCCCATCTGTCGGAAAAGTTCGGATGATTGCCCGGAACCCCCTCCCGAGCCCACCTCCGCATGGTCTGCTCTGAGTCGGAGAGGAGACCACTGTGCGTAGTGTTCTTGTGTGCGTTCGGACACCATTGGCGGCCCAGCATCTGACCTCCGCGGCGGCGCGGCTCGGGCTGTCCGGCGTCGTCCGGACGGCCGTCTCCGATCCGGAGGTGATGTTGCGGCTCGCGGAGCGCCCGGTGGACGTGGTGCTCGCCGACACCGCGCTGACCCGCCCGGACAGCGCCGGTTTCGTGCGCCGGGTGCTGGCCCGCGCGCCGCAGGCGGCGGTGCTGCTGCTCGGGGCCGAGGAGTCGGAGTCGGCGGCGGCCACCATCAGCGCCGGAGCGCGCGGCCTGATCCAGAACGCGGACCACGATCTGACCAGCGCGGTCGCCAAGGCGCTGCTGCTGCTGTCCGCTCCCGGGCGGAGCAACAGGCACCGGGTGGCGGACACCGCCCGGGACGCGGCAGCGGTCGGCGGTCCGGCCCGGTCGGCGGGGCGTACCCCGGGTGGGCCCGGCTGGCCGGCGGCGGCGCCGGTGGACGCGGCCGGCCTGCCCACAGTGGTGCCGGTGCAGCGGGGTGAGGACGCGGAGGACCCGGCGGCGGCCGACGCGGCGGAGGCGGCCCGCCCGGGCGCCGGTCAGCGCCCGGCCCGGACGCCGCGCGGCGCCATCGGGCTGACCGAGCGGGAGCTTCAGGTGCTGCTCGGCATGGCCGAGGGCAAGAGCAACGCGGAGATCGGGCGGGAGTTGTTCGTCTCCGAGGACACGGTCAAGACGCACGCCCGACGGTTGTTCCGCAAGCTCGGGGCGCGGGACCGGGCACACGCCGTGGCGGCCGGCTTCCGGGCCGGCCTGGTCGCCTGACCCGGGCCGGAGTCACTCCGACGCGGAGTCGTCGGTGCCCTCGGTGAGCGTGTCGTGCACGCCGTCGGCGTAGCCGCGGGCGTAGTCCCAGCTCACGTAATGGTCCGGGTCCGGGTCGTAGGCCGGTTCGTGCACCCGGGGGCGCCCCGAGTTGAGCAGGTGGCGCAGGTTTCCGCGCAGCAGGTCCCAGTCGAAGTAGTGCGGCTCGCGGCAGTCCTCGCACTCGATCACCAGGCCGCGCACCCCGATCGGCTGGAGCAGCGCCTGGTAGATCTCCAGATCGGCGAGGTCCTCCAGCACGTCCTGGCGTTCGACGTCGGTCAGCGGGTCGAGCGCGTCGTCGTCGCCGGGATCGTGCAGACCGGCAGCCGGATCGGCGGGGTCGCCGTTGAACGGGTCGATGGGCTCGTCGTGCACCCCCTCACCGTAGTCCCCGGGCCGCCGGAAAGCCCGCCCCAGGCCGCGCTGTGGCCCGGCCTACCCCCGGGCCCGCCGCTGCCCGGACGGGAACGGGCCAGTGGGTACGATGAGGCGACGCGCCGTCACCAGGCGCCTGCCGGTGCCCCCGCGCGCCGCCTCGCTGCAGCCCGATCGACCAGCTCAGGGGAGCAATCGTGGAGAATTCGCCCAGCACCGAGATCCCGGCCGGCACCGACGGCGGGGAGCTGGGTGGCCATCTGCCCGAGCTGCCGGCCGGTTCGGCCCGGGTGGTACCGCTCGGGTTGACCTTCGACGACGTGCTCCTGCAGCCGGGCGAGTCGGACGTCGTACCCAGCCGGGTGAACACCCGTACCCGCCTGACCCGCAACATCGAGCTGACCGTGCCGCTGCTGTCCAGCGCGATGGACACGGTCACCGAGGGGCGGATGGCGATCGCCATGGCCCGCCAGGGCGGCATCGGCGTGCTGCACCGCAACCTGTCGGTGGAGGACCAGGCGCTCCAGGTCGACCTGGTGAAGCGCTCCGAGTCCGGCATGATCACCAACCCGGTGACCGCCAGCCCGGACGACACGCTGCGCGAGGTCGACGCGCTCTGCGGTCGCTACCGCATCTCCGGCGTGCCGGTGATCGACGGGCAGGGCCAGCTGGTCGGCATCGTCACCAACCGCGACATGCGCTTCGTCTCCGACCCGGCCACGCCGGTCCGCGAGATCATGACGCGCACCCCGCTGATCACCGCCCCGGTCGGCGTGAGCAAGGACGACGCGCTGGGCCTGCTGCGCCAGCACAAGATCGAGAAGCTGCCGATCGTGGACGCGGGCGGCAAACTGCGCGGCCTGATCACGGTGAAGGACTTCACCAAGAGCGAGCAGTACCCGAACGCCACCAAGGACGACGCGGGCCGGCTCCGGGTCGCCGCCGCGGTGGGCGTGGGCGAGGACGGCTACAAGCGGGCCCGTGCCCTCGTCGACGCCGGCGTGGACGTGGTCATCGTGGACACCGCGCACGGCCACCAGCGCGCCGTGCTGGAGATGGTGGCCCGGCTCAAGCGGGACGTCAGCATCGACATCGTGGGCGGCAACATCGCCACGTACGCGGGCGCGAAGGCGCTCGTCGAGGCCGGCGCGGACGGCGTGAAGGTGGGCGTCGGCCCGGGCGCCATCTGCACCACCCGGATCGTGGCCGGGGTCGGCGTACCGCAGATCACCGCGATCATGGAGGCGGCCCGGGCCGCCCGCCCGGCCGGCGTGCCGGTGATCGGTGACGGCGGCATCCAATACTCGGGCGACATCGCCAAGGCGCTCGTCGCGGGCGCCGACACGGTGATGCTCGGCAGCCTGCTGGCCGGCTGCGAGGAGAGCCCCGGCGAGCTGATCTTCATCAACGGCAAGCAGTACAAGGCGTACCGGGGAATGGGCTCGCTCGGCGCGATGCAGTCGCGTGGCCAGGGCAAGTCCTACTCCAAGGACCGTTACTTCCAGCAGGACGTGCTCGCCGAGGACAAGCTGGTCCCGGAGGGCGTCGAGGGCCAGGTGCCCTACCGGGGGCCGCTGTCCGCCGTCGCCCACCAGCTCATCGGCGGCCTCCGCGCCGCCATGGGGTACGTGGGCGCGGAGAGCATCCCGGAGCTGCACCGGCGTGGCCAGCTCATCCGGATCACCGCGGCCGGGCTCAAGGAGAGCCACCCGCACGACATCCAGATGACGGTCGAGGCGCCCAACTACCACTCCCGCTGACCCACCACCCCCAACCACCTGGAGTCCCTCATGCGTGACGTGGTCGAGATCGGGCTGGGCAAGACCGCGCAGCGCGGCTACCACCTGGACGACATCGCCATCGTGCCGAGCCGCCGCACCCGGGACGTCGACGACGTCTCCACCGCGTGGCAGCTCGACGCGTACCAGTTCGGCATCCCCTGCGTCGGCCACCCCTCGGACGCGACCATGAGCCCCGCCTCGGCGGTCCGGCTGGGCCAGCTCGGCGGCCTCGGCGTGCTCAACGTCGAGGGCCTCTGGACCCGGTACGAGAACCCGGCCAAGGTGCTGGAGGAACTGGCCGGTCTCGGCGAGGACGCGCGGGCGACCAAGCGCCTCCAGGAGGTCTACGCCGAGCCGATCCGGCCCGACCTGATCGCCGAGCGGGTACGCGAGCTGCGCGAGGGCCGCGGCACGGTGGCGGTGCGGGTCTCGCCGCAGCACACGCTCGCGCTGGCCCCGGTGATCCTCGACGCCGGCGTGGACATCCTGGTCATCCAGGGCACGCTCGTCTCGGCCGAGCACGTCTCCACCACCGACGAGCCGCTGAACCTCAAGGAGTTCATCGCCGACCTCGACCTGCCGGTCATCGTCGGCGGCTGCACCGACTACAAGACCGCGCTGCACCTGATGCGTACCGGCGCGGCCGGCGTGATCGTGGGCATCGGCGGCGACGACTGGTCGACCACCGAGTCGGTGCTCGGCATCCGGGTGCCGATGGCCACCGCGATCGCCGACGCCGCCGCTGCTCGCCGCGACTACCTGGACGAGACCGGCGGCCGGTACGTGCACCTGATCGCCGACGGCGACATGCAGACCTCCGGCGACATCGCCAAGGCGCTCGGCTGCGGCGCGGACGCGGTGATGCTCGGCGAGCCGCTGTCGCTCTGCGAGGAGGCCCCGGCCGGTGGCGCCTGGTGGCACTCCGCGGCCAGCCACCCGTCGCTGCCCCGGGGCGCGTTCGAGGTGGCCGGCGAGCCGCTCGGCTCGATGGAGAAGCTGCTGTTCGGCCCGGCCGACGAGCCGGACGGCCAGCTCAACCTCTTCGGCGGCCTGCGCCGCGCGATGGCCAAGTGCGGCTACCGCGACCTGAAGGAGTTCCAGAAGGTCGGGCTGGTCCTCGACCGCTGAGCACCGCTGAGCACCGGCTGAGCACCGCATGACGGCGCGGGCGGCGGCCCGGACGTGTTCCGGCCCCGCCCGCGCCGTCGCGCGTCTAGGCTCGCCGGGTGAGACGGGGGCGGATCTGGGCGGCAGGGCTGGTGGCGGCGGCGCTCGCGGTGAGCGGATGCACGGGCGGCGACGACAACGGGTTCCGGCCGGGCGCGGCGGACGCCGGTGACCCGTACGTGCCGGGGGCCGGCAACGGCGGCTACGACGTGGGCCACTACGCGCTCGACGTGCGCTACGACCCGGCCGGCGACAGGCTCGCCGGCACCGCCACGCTGACCCTCACCACCACCCGGGCGCTGTCCCGGTTCCAGCTCGACCTGGCCGGGCTGGACGTCGAGCGGGTCCGGGTGGACGGGGAGGCGGCCGAGCACCGCCACGACGGCGCCGAGCTGATCGTCACCCCGCCGCGCGGGCTGCCGTCGGGGAAGCGGCTCACCGTCGAGGTGACGTACGGCGGGGTGCCGCAACCGCTGCCGAACGCCGAACTCGGCGACGGCGGCTTCCACGCCACACCGGACGGCGCGATCGCGCTCGGCCAGCCGGAGTCGGCGAGCACCTGGTACCCGGTCAACGACCACCCGTCGGACAAGGCGACCTACGACTTCACGATCACCGTGCCGGACGGGCTCGCCGCGCTCGCGAACGGCGTGCCGGAGGGCAAGACCTCAAGCGGCGGCTGGACCACCTGGCGCTGGTCGGAGCGCGCGCCGATGGCCAGCTACCTGAGCACGCTGGTGATCGGCGACTACCGGGTCAGCACCGGGACGCACGCGGGCAAGCCGCTGGTCACCGCCGTCGCCGAGGCGCTGCCCGCGGACGGGCCGGCCGCCGCGTCGGTGGCCCGCACCGGTGAGATCGCCGACTTCCTGGCCGAGCGCTTCGGTCCGTACCCGTTCGAGGCGTACGGCGGGATCGTGGTGGCCGACGAGCGCATCCGGTACGCGCTGGAGACGCAGAGCCGGCCGGTCTACGGGCCGGGCTTCTTCCGGGGCGACCGCCCGAACACCGAAGTGGTCGCGCACGAGCTGGCCCACCAGTGGTTCGGCGACAGCGTCTCGGTGGCCCGGTGGAGCGACATCTGGCTCAACGAGGGCTTCGCCACGTACGCCGAATGGCTCTGGGCCGAGCACGACGGCGGCCGGACGGTGGCGCAGACGGTCGCCGAGCGGTACGCGGACACCGACTGGTCGAAGCCCACTGTCGACCCGGGCCGGTCCGGGATGTTCGGCGACGCGGTCTACCAGCGGGGCGCGCTCGCGGTGCACGCGCTGCGCCGCGCGGTCGGCGACGAGACGTTCTACCGGGTGCTGCGCGGCTGGCTGGCGCAGCACCGCAACGGCAACGTCACCACCGCCGACTTCGTCGGGTACGCCGAACGCACGTCGGGGCGGCCGTTGCGGACGCTGCTGGACGCCTGGCTGGTCGGCGCGACGCCACCGGGACTGCCGTGACGTGGGCGTGACCGCCGCTGGGTAGGCTGCCGCGGGCGGAGCGGCCCGTGGGCGGGGCCGCTGTTCGGGACCCCGGAGGGATCGAGGCGATGACGCGGCGCGGCGGACGACGACGGCTCGGGCTGCTGGCCTGCACGACGCTGCTGGTGGCCGGCTGCGGCTCGGCCGAGCCGGACCCGGGACCGGCGTCTCCCACCACTGCCGCCCCGGCGGCCACGCGCAGCTTCGCGGCGGGCGCGGCCGGCGCGGGCGACCCCTACTTCCCGAGCTACGGCAACGGTGGCTACGACGTCGCGCACTACACGGTGAAGGTGCGCTACGACCCGGAGACGGACAAGCTCAGCGGCACCACCACGATGCGGGCCACCGCGACCGCCGACCTGTCCGCGTTCAACCTGGACCTGGCCGGGCTGACGGTCCGCTCGGTGACTGTGGACGGCGCCGCCGCCCGGCACAGCCGTACCGGCAACGAACTGGTGGTCACCCCGGCCACCGGGCTGACCTCCGGCAACGGGTTCACCGCCGAGATCCGGTACGACGGGCGGCCGGAGCCGCTGCGTACCGAGTCGCTGGGCGAGGGCGGCTGGCTGCACACCTCGGACGGGGCGATCGCGCTCGGTCAGCCGGAGTCGGCGAGCACCTGGTTCCCGGTGAACGACCACCCGTCGGACAAGGCGACCTACGACTTCGAGATCACCGTGCCGAAGGGACTGACGGCGGTCTCCAACGGCGTGCCGAAGGGGAAGTCGACAAGCGGCGACTGGACCACCTGGAAATGGTCGGAGGGCGCGCCGGCGGCCAGCTACCTGACCACCGTGGCGATCGGGAAGTTCCGGGTCACCACCGGCGAGCACAAGGGGCGGCCGGTGTACAGCGCGGTCACCACGCAGCTGCCCCAGGGCGCCCCGGACCGGTCGATCGCGCGTACCGTCGAGGTCGCCGACTACCTGGAGAGCGTCTTCGGGCCGTACCCGTTCGACTCGTACGGCGGCGTGGTGATCGACGACGACCGGATCCGGTACGCGCTGGAGACGCAGAGCCGTCCGGTCTACTCGGCCAGCTTCTTCCGGCAGGGCGACAACACCGGCGTGGTCGCGCACGAGCTGGCCCACCAGTGGTACGGCAACAGCGTGTCGATCCAGCGCTGGCAGGACATCTGGCTCAACGAGGGGCTGGCCACGTACGCCGAGTGGCTGTGGGCCGAGCACAGCGGCTCGACCACCGTGCAGCGCACGTTCGAGCAGAAGTACGCGAACGCCGGCTCGCAGGTGTGGCGGACGCCGCCGGGCAAGCCGGGGGTGGAGAACCTGTTCAGCCGCTCGGTCTACGACCGGGGCGGGATGACTGTGCACGCGCTGCGGGTGGCGGTGGGCGACACCGCGTTCTTCACCGTCCTGCGTACCTGGGCGGCGGAGCGGAAGAACGGCAACGCCGTCACAGCCGACTTCGTGGCGCTGGCCGAGCGGGTCTCGGGCAAGAAGCTGGCGAAGGTCTTCGACCCGTGGCTGTACGGCACCGAGCGCCCGCCCGCCCCGAAGCCGCTGTAGGTCCTCAGTTCTTGACGCGCAGCGACGGGTGGGCGGTCAGGAAGGCGTCGGCCCGCCCGTCGCGCAGCGCGGTGAGGAAGTCGCGGCCCAGCGGCTTGAGCTGCTCGCCCCGGTACGCGCCGCCGCTGCTCACCCCGGCGCCGGGCAGCACGACGAGCGTGAGCCGGTCGGCGGGCAGGCCACCGAGGGCGTACGCGAAGTCGACCAGGTCGCGGCCGCCTCCGGCGTACACCAGGGTCTTGCCGAGCGCGGCGACCACCTGCTCGACCCGCTGCGGGTCGCGCGCGGTGCCCTGGTCGACGATCTTGCGGGCCAGCGCCCGGAGCAGTTGCTGCTGGTGCCGCTGCCGGGTGTAGTCGCCGCCCGCGGTGTAGCGCTGCCGCGCGTAGTCCAGCGCCTGCCAGCCGGTCAGGTGGCGGGTGCCCTTCTCGTAGACCATCTGCGGCCCGGTGTAGCCGCCGCCGGTCAGCGTCCGCATGGTGCCGTCCGGGCGGCGGTGCCGGGACTCGACCCGCTGGTCCACGTAGAGGTCCACTCCGCCGAGCGTGTCCACCAGCTTGTCGAAGCCGCCGAACGTGATCACCGCGCCGGCGTCGATGCGCAGCCCGGTGTAGCGGGTGACGGTGGTGCGCAGCAGCTCGTACCCCTGGGCGGTGCTGGGGTTGGCCTTGTCGCCCGGCACCCGGCTGCCGTAGCTCATCGCGTGGGTGAGCTTGGTCCGGCCGCCCGGGTAGCGGGCCTTCGGGTAGGCGGGGATGTCCACGACCAGGTCGCGGGGGAGCGAGAACAGGTACGCCCGGTCCAGCCCGGCGGGTACGTGCAGCAGCAGCACCGCGTCGGCGTGCGGCTCCCAGCCGGGGATGCTGACCCGGGTGTCGACGCCGACGAGCAGCAGGTTGAGCGGGCCTTTCAGGTCGGCGCCGGGCGGCGGCGTCGGGCTGGCGGTGGTCGGGGCGGGCGTCGGCGAGGCCGGTGGCGTGGTGCTCGGGCCGGCATCCTGGGCGGCCGGACGGTTCGCCACCAGCCGGGTGGTCACCACCGCTCCGGTGGCGACCAGCAGCGCGGCCACCAGCGCGGCCAGGCCCAGCAGGCGTCGTCTCGTCACGTTCGTGCCTCCCCGTGTGATTCGACGCGCCAGGAGGGCCCAGAGATTGCAGTGGTGGGAATCCCGGCGATCGAGCGCTCTGCATGATGTGCGAAAAGGTCTCGTTGGCGCTATAGCTACTCGTCGGTAATGATGCGTCCATGCGCTACGACGTGGTCGTCATCGGGTCCGGGTTCGGCGGCAGCGTCACCGCGCTGCGGCTGGCCGAGAAGGGTTACTCGGTCGGCGTCCTGGAGGCCGGGCGGCGCTTCGCCGACGACGAGTTCCCGCGTACGTCCTGGCGGGCGCGACGGTTCCTCTGGGCGCCCCGGCTCGGCTGCTTCGGGCTCCAGCGGATCACGCTGCTGCGCTCGGCCGACCGCAAGGCCGGCGGCGGCGTGCTCGTGCTCTCCGGCGCCGGGGTGGGCGGCGGCTCGCTCGTCTACGCGAACACGCTCTACGAGCCGCTCGACGCGTTCTACGCCGACCCGCAGTGGCGCGACATCACCGACTGGCGCGACGAGCTGGCCCGCCACTACGACCAGGCGAAGCGGATGCTCGGCGTCACCACGTACCCGATCGACACCCGCGCGGACCGGGCCGTCCGCGCGGTGGCCGAGCGGATGGGGGTGGCGCACACCTACCACCCGACGCCGGTCGGCGTGCACATCGGGCGGCCGGGCGAGCGGGTGGCCGACCCGTACTTCGGCGGGGCCGGCCCGGACCGCACCGGGTGCAGCCACTGCGGGTCGTGCATGACCGGCTGCCGGCACGGCGCCAAGAACACGCTGGTGAAGAACTACCTCTGGCTGGCCGAGCGGCTCGGCGTGCAGGTGCACCCGCTGACCACCGTGACCGCCGTCCGCCCCGACCCGGCCGGCGGCTACGCGGTGCACACCGAACGCACCGGCGCCTGGCTGCGCAAGCGGCGCGAGGTGATCCACGCCGACCAGGTGGTCTTCGCGGCCGGCGCGCTCGGCACCCAGCGGCTGCTGCACGAGATGAAGGCGACCGGCGCGCTGCCGGCGCTCTCGCCCCGCCTCGGCGAGCTGACCCGCACCAACTCCGAGGCCATCCTCGGCGCCTCGGTGGCGCCCGGCGCGGCCCGGAAGCGCGGCCTCGACTTCACCG
The DNA here is from genome assembly GCF_002926165.1 of Micromonospora chalcea. Lineage (GTDB taxonomy): Bacteria > Actinomycetota > Actinomycetes > Mycobacteriales > Micromonosporaceae > Micromonospora > Micromonospora chalcea. The sequence goes on from NZ_MAGP01000109.1 coordinate 69,969, forward strand.
AGGGGGTGGCGATCACCAGCTCGTTTCACCCCGACCCGCAGACCCACATCGAGCCGGTCCGGTACGGCAAGGGCTCCAACGCGATGGGCCTGCTCCAGTCGCTGCTCGTCGACGGCGGTCCCCGCCGCGCCCGGCGCTGGCTGGGCAGCATCGTCCGGCAGCCCCTGCTGGCGGCGCGGATGCTGTCCGTACGCCGCTGGTCCGAGCGCACCGTGATCGCGCTCGTCATGCAGTCGGTCGACAACTCGCTGACCACCCGCTACCGCCGGGGCCGGCTGGTCTCCGGCCCCGGCCACGGCGCGCCCAACCCGACCTGGATTCCGGCCGGCAACACGGCGGCCCGGCTGCTCGCCGAGGAGATCGGCGGCACCCCGGGCGGGGCGGTCACCGAGCCGTTCAACATCCCGGTGACCGCGCACATCCTCGGCGGCGCGGTCATCGGCGCATCCCCGGACGACGGTGTCATCGACCCGTGGCACCGGGTGTACGGGCACCCGGGGCTGCACGTGGTGGACGGCGCGGCGGTCTCGGCGAACCTGGGCGTCAACCCGTCGCTGACGATCACCGCGCAGGCCGAGCGGGCCATGTCGTACTGGCCGAACAAGGACGAGGCGGACCCGCGTCCGGCGCTCGGCTCGCCGTACACCCGGGTCGCGCCGGTCCCGCCGCGGCGGCCGGCCGTCAGCGCGCACGCCCCGGCGGCGCTGCGCTGAGCGCGCCACCGCAAGGTTCACCCCGCCACACCGCCGGGGCGCGTCCGCGCGCCCGGTGACTGTCGGTAGGCTTTGCGCACATGAGCACGCCTCGCCCCGTCCTCGTGGTGGACTTCGGAGCCCAGTACGCCCAGCTCATCGCGCGCCGCGTCCGCGAGGCGAAGGTCTACTCGGAGATCGTCCCGCACTCCATGCCGGTGTCCGAGATGCTGGCGAAGAACCCCGCCGCGATCATCCTGTCCGGCGGTCCGGCCAGCGTGTACGCGCCGGACGCGCCCCAGATCGACGCCGGCGTGTTCACCGCCGACGTGCCGGTCTTCGGCATCTGTTACGGCTTCCAGGCCATGGCCCAGGCGCTCGGTGGCACCGTCGCGCGCACCGGCAACCGCGAGTACGGCGGCACCCCGCTGCGCCCGCGCCTGACCGAGCCCGGCGTGCTGCTGCGCGACCTCCCGGCCGACCTGCCGGTCTGGATGAGCCACGGCGACTGCGTCACCGAGGCGCCGGAGGGCTTCACCGTCACCGCCGAGTCGGCGGGCGCCCCGGTCGCCGCGTTCGAGGACCTGGCCGGCCGCCGCGCCGGCGTGCAGTTCCACCCGGAGGTCGGGCACACCGCGCACGGCCAGGAGATGCTCACCCGCTTCCTGTACGACATCGCGGGCATCGAACCGACGTGGACGCCGTCGAACATCATCGACGAGCAGGTCGCCCGGATCCGCGAGCAGATCGGCGACAAGGAGGTCATCTGCGGCCTCTCCGGCGGCGTCGACTCGGCGGTCGCCGCGGCGCTCGTGCACCGTGCCGTGGGCGACCAGCTCACCTGCGTGTTCGTGGACCACGGCCTGCTGCGGGCCGGTGAGGCCGAGCAGGTCGAGAAGGACTACGTCGCCGCCACCGGCATCAAGCTGAAGGTGGTCGACGCCCGGGAGCGGTTCCTCGGCGCGCTGGCCGGGGTGACCGACCCGGAGCAGAAGCGCAAGATCATCGGCCGGGAGTTCATCCGGGTCTTCGAGGCCGCCGCCCGGGAGATCGCGGCGCACGGCGACGTGGAATACCTGGTGCAGGGCACGCTCTACCCGGACGTGGTGGAGTCCGGCGGCGGCACCGGCACCGCCAACATCAAGAGCCACCACAACGTCGGCGGCCTCCCCGAGGACCTGAAGTTCTCACTGGTCGAGCCGCTGCGCACGCTGTTCAAGGACGAGGTCCGCACGATCGGCCTGGAGCTGGGCCTGCCCGAGGCGATGATCTGGCGGCACCCGTTCCCCGGCCCGGGCCTGGCCATCCGGATCATCGGCGCGGTCGACGAGGAGCGTCTCGCCGTGCTCCGCAAGGCCGACCTGATCGCCCGGCAGGAGCTGACCACTGCCGGCCTGGACCGGGGCGTCTGGCAGTTCCCGGTGGTGCTGCTGGCCGACGTCCGCAGCGTCGGGGTGCAGGGTGACGGGCGCACCTACGGTCACCCGGTGGTGCTGCGCCCGGTCTCCAGCGAGGACGCGATGACCGCCGACTGGTCCCGGCTGCCCTACGACGTGGTGGCCCGGATCTCCACCCGGATCACGAACGAGGTCGCCGAGGTCAACCGCGTGGTCCTGGACGTGACGAGCAAGCCGCCGGGCACCATCGAGTGGGAGTGACGCCGCTCAGGCCGCGGGCGGCGGTCCGGCGTCCGGCCCGGCCGGCGGGACCGGCGGCCACCCGGGCGCGGTGCCCGGCGGGTGCGGCCAGGCGGGCGCGCCGGCCGGCTCCTCGGGCATCAGGAACCACATGATCGGGTACGCGAGCGCGGCGAGCCCGCCGGTGAGCACCGTGGCGGTCGCGAAGATCACCCGGATCAGTGTGGGGTCGGCGGCGAAGTAGCGGCCGAGGCCGCTCGCCACGCCGGCGATCATGCGGTCGCTGACCGGGCGGCGGAGCTGCTTGTACGGGGCGTGGGAGGGGTTCGGAGAGGTCATGTCTCCACGGTCCCGCGCGCCGCGGCGGGCGACCTCGGTGACCGCCCGGAGCCCTACCCTGATGCGTCCCTGAGACGCCAGCGAAGAGTCAGGAATCTGACTCTTTTCGATCCCGGTAACCCGCTCCGGGGAGAATTTGATCCCGTGACCACCTCGCTGGAGCCGCTCCGCAGGATCGCGGCATACGCAGTTTGTGCTGATTCAAACGGCCGAGTGTTGCTGGTCCGCGCATCGGAGCGCTCCGGCACCCCCGGCACCTGGTCGCTCCCCGGAGGAGCGGTCGACCACGGTGAGGACCCCAAGCACACAGTCGTCCGGGAGACCGCGGCCGAGACCGGGCTCTCGGTCGCCGTCGCCGGCCTCCAGGACGTGCTCGCCGACATGCGGGCCCTGCCCGAGCGGCGCATCACGATCCACACCGACCGCCTCCTCTACACCGTCTCGGTACGCGGCGGGACGCTCACCGAGCGGATCGACCGCCCGACCGACCTGGCCCGCTGGTTCACCCTCGACGAGGCCCGGGAGCTGCCGCTGCGGTCGTTCACCGCGCGTGCGCTGGGCCTGCCCACCTCCACCGACGACATCGTGCCGGAGGAGGTGCCCGAGTTCCCCTCGTTCTACGCCGTGCCCGGCCCGGACGGGCTGCACCGGGCGCAGCGCTTCGCCGCGTACGCGGTGGTGACCGACCCGGAGGAGCGCGTGCTGCTGACCCGGGTGTCCGACGGCTACCCGGGCGCCGGTTGCTGGCACCTGCCCGGTGGCGGCACCGACTACGGCGAGCAGCCGGGCGCGGCGCTGATCCGGGAGCTGGTCGAGGAGACCGGGCAGACCGGCCGCCTGGTCGAGCTGCTCGGCGTGGCCAGCCACCGGGACGCCGCCTCGCTCGGCCCGGAGGGCTACCCGATCGACTGGCACGGCGTACGCGCCTTCTACCGGGTTGTGGTCGACCAGCCGGCGCCGCCCACGGTGGCCGACGTCGGCGGCTCCACCTGCGAAGCCCGCTGGTTCCGGCGCGAGGAACTCGGCGCCCTGCCCACCGACCGCCTCACCGAGGTGACCGCCGAGGCGGTCCAGGCCGCCCATCTCCTCTAGACCCACCCGACCCGCTCACACCCGCGCCCCACTCCGGCGATCATGAAGTTGACGGCGGGAAATGTCCGCCCCGGTACCGCTAACCTCATGATCGACGGAGTGGGGCGCTCGGGTGCGGGGGAGTGGTGCGGGTGGAGCAGCAGCGGCGGGTCGGGGCGTACGGGATGCTGCGGGACTCCGAGGGGCGGGTGCTGCTGGCGCGTGGCTCGGCGAAGTGCCCGTACCCGGGGGTGTGGCAGTTGCCCGGCGGCGGCGTCGAGCACGCGGAACACCCGGCCGACGCGGTGGTCCGCGAGTTCGCCGAGGAGACCGGGCTGACCGTCGCGCCCGGCGCGACCGGGGCCGCCGTCGCCGACGTGACCGCGTTCCGCGCCGAGAACGTCGCGATGCACACCGACCGGTTGATCTTCGACGTCGAGGCGCGCGGCGGGCGGCTGCGACCCGAGCCCGCCGGCGGCACCGACGAGGTGGGCTGGTTCACCCCGGAGGAGGCGGCGGGCCTCCCGCTGATGGTGTTCACCGCCGAGCTGCTCGGCCTGCCGGTGACTCCGCTGCCGGCCGACATGCCCCGCGGGCTGCCCGTCGACCCGGCCGGGCCGGCCGTCGACCGACGGCAGCGCTTCGCCGCGTACGGGCTGGTCACCGATCCGGCCGACCGGGTGCTGCTCACCATGATCGCCGACGGCTACCCGGGCGCGGGCCGCTGGCACCTGCCCGGCGGCGGCACCGACCACGGCGAGCAGCCGGCCACCGGGCTGCTGCGTGAGCTGGTCGAGGAGGCCGGACAGCTGGGCCGGGTGGTCGACCTGATGGCGGTGGACAACCTGCACAACCCGGCCGCGCTCGGCCCGGAGGGCCGGCCGCTGGACTGGCACGGCATCCGGGTGATCTACCGGGTACGCGTGGACGCGCCGACCGAGGCGGTGGTGACCGAGCTGGCCGGTGGCTCCACCGCCCGGGCGGCCTGGTTCGCGCCGGAGCAGGTCGGCGGCCTGTCGATGACCGATGTGGCGGCCCGCGCCACCGGGCAGCGGGTGAGGTGAATCGCTCGCCGAGCCGCCCTGGGTGACCTCCGGTACAGTCGGAAGGAAGGGTTGGCCGACAAAAACGGACGTTGAAGCCCGAGATGGGAATGATTGAGCGGTTCGTGCGGTTAAGGGAGATATAAGTACCGCCGGCAGCTATCGCCAAGCCCCTGTTCCCTGTGCAATGGTGTACTCCGCAAAAGGGCTGCCGGACCCGAAAGGTCCGGCACGAGACAGCCGGACACCCGCCCCGTCGAGGGCGGCCAGCCGATCCGGTGATGGAGGAAACGTGCCGAGAGCCCCATGGCGCCGGCGTCGTACGACTGACAGTCCGCGCCCCGCAGGGCGTCGCTGGGCGGGCCGGTTGCGCCGCAGCAGCACGTTCGCCCGCCAGGTGCTGCTGGTCCGGGTGGGCCGCCGGGACGGCGCGGCCGTTCCGGGGACCGACCTGGTCACCCCCGACCACCGTTACGCAGACCGCCAGCGTCTCCGCTACGGCCGGCTCGACACCGACATCGAGGTGGTACGCCCGGTCAGCCCGGCGCTCGCCCCGGCCGCCCCGGTCGACGACGAGTCATCGGCGATGTCGATCCCGCTCCTGCCGGGTGAGCGCACCGCCGCCCGCCGGGTCAAGTTCGCGCTCGTCAACGCGTGCACGCTGAGCAGCCTCATGCTCGGCATGCTGGCCATCTTCCTGGCTATGCGCGGTGACGTGCAGATCGCCGCGATCTGCCTGATCGCGTGCGTCGCGTTCGACGGCCTCGACGGCGCGCTGGCCCGCAAGCTCGGCGTGGCCAGCCCGTTCGGCGCGCAGATGGACTCGCTCGCCGACATGTGCTCCTTCGGCCTCGCCGCGCCGGTGGTGGTCTACGCCTCGCTGGCCGGTTCGGTGCCCCCGGCGGCCGCCGCGGTCTCCTGCGCGCTCGTCGCCGCCTGCGCGGCGATCCGGCTCGCCCGGTTCAACGTCTCGCCGAAGGACGGCCGCTTCTTCTGCGGCGTGCCGACCACCATGGCGGCGGCAGTGCTGGCCCTGACCGTGGCCATCGGCGTGCCGGTACCCGGCCTGGTGATGGTGGCCGGCGTGGCGCTGCTCGCCTTCGCCATGGTGTCGAGCTTCCCGTACGCCAAGCTCGCCCGGCTGCTGAAGCTGCCGCCGTGGCTCTGGCTGGCCCCGGTGATCGGCGCGCTCGTCGACATCCGGCTCACGTTCGCCCTCGTGGTGGTGGGCTACCTGGTCAGCGGGCCGCTGCTCTGGCTGCACCAGCGCCGTACCGCCTGATCCGAGAACGACAGAAGGGGCGCCGCCGCAGCGGCGCCCCTTCTTCGTGTCCGGCGTTCAGCGCCAGCGGGCGATCACCGTCGCGCCGCCGACCACCTTGTCGCCCGGACCGACCAGCGGGTCCGCCGCGTCGGCCGGCAGGTAGACGTCGGTACGCGAGCCGAACCGGATCAGGCCGAAGCGCTCACCCCGGGCCAGCAGCGAACCGACCGGCGCCCGCTGCACGATCCGGCGGGCGATCAGCCCGGTGCGCTGCGCCACGACCACGGTGCCGTGGTCGGTGTCCAGCACCGTGTACGCCGCCACGTTGTGCTCGGCATCAGGCTTCATGGCGTTGACGAACCCGCCGTCGGCGACGAAGTAGTCCACCACCTTGCCGGCCACCGGGGCGCGGTTGACGTGCACGTCCAGCACGGACAGGAACACCGCGATCCGCAGCCACTCGCCGTCGCCGAAGCGCTCGTCCTGCAGGCGCTGCACGGAGAGCACCTGGCCGTCCGCCGAGGCGACCACTGCCGACGGGTCCTCCGGCACGTCCCGCTCCGGGTCCCGGAAGAACGCGGCCACCGGCGCGGCGGCCAGCGCCGGCAGCAGCCAGAGCTTCGACTTCGGGCGGGCGGCCCGGGCCAGGGCGGCCAGGCCGAGCGTGATGCCGGCGGCGGCCACCCCGTTCGAGTCGATGTGCATGCCCCGGGTCAGCGGCACGCTCGACGGCCGGTACGCCGGGGACAGCGAGGCCGCGAGCGCGACCGGCGCCGGGGTGAACCGCAGGTGGTGCACGCGTACCGGCGGGGTGTTGCGCAGCACCAGGTCGGTGCGTACGCCGTGCAGCACGCCCTGCCGGTCCAGTTCGCCGTCCGCGCCCTCGGTGCGGAACAGCGGCGCGGCGACGCTCAGCACCGCGCCGTCGGCCAGGTATTTCGTCAGCCCGTCCACAGCGGCACGCGCCTGCTCGGCGGTGCCGGTGAACGGCTCGGCGACGACCACCACGGCGGCGGCGTCCGCCTCGGCGAGGGTGTCGACCACCCGTACCCGGTCGGCGACCCAACGGCCCTGCGCGGTGACGTGCTCCCGCAGCGCGGCCGCCGCGGCGCCCTCCGCCGGCACCACTGTGAGCCGGTCGCCGGGTAGCAGCGCCTCGATCGCCGCGGCCAGCACCGCGGACTCCGGAGTCGCGCCGACCAGCAGGCCGGCCTTCGGGTCGTTACGCCGGGCGAACTCGCTGACGAGCGTGCGGGCGGCGCGCTCGCCGATGCGGACCGCACCGGAGGGACCGGTGACGCGCACGGCGGGGGACTGGGTCATGTCGGGCGGGCTCCTGACGAGGTAGCGGACGGACGGGCGGCGGCTCTCCGGCGACCCGGCCGGCGGCTCCGGCGTGGTCGGGTGCGCGGGCCGGCCGGCGGAGGCGAGATCTCCGCCGACCAGCATAGGCCGCGTTCCGAGGGCCCCGCAGTGGCGCGGTCAGGCCGGGTCGCCCGGCGTACGCCGTTCCTCGCGTGTCTCGTCCGCCAGCGGGTCCACCGCCGGCATCTCGCGGGTGGCGGGCCCCGCGTCGTCGGTCGTCGCCTCGGTGGCCCACTCGTCGGCCACGTCGGACGTCGTCTCGCCGTCGCCGGCCGGGCTGTCGTCCCGGTACGGCGCGGGAACCGTCGCCTCCGGCGGCGCGGGCTGCTCCGCGGCCCGCCCTGAGCGCAGCGCGCCGATCAGCCCGAGCAACCCGATCAGGACCAGGCCGCCGGCCAGGAACCAGCCGACCGGAGGTACGGACAGCCCGAGGATGCGGGCCAGCAGCCACCAGACGGACAGGCCGAGGAAGACGAGTCCGAAAGCGAACGACACGATGTCGGTGCGGTGCGCCTTCATCGGGTCACCTCCAGCTTGCCGGCGTTCACGTGGATGTAGAGGCGCAGCTTGCCCCCGCCGGGGCCGTCGGCGCCGGTGTCGGTGCTCTCCCACTGGCGGTTGCCGAGCCCGCCGCTGCGCTTGCCGAAGACCGAGGCGTCACCGGCGTTCACCTCGGCGACGGTTGTCACGTCCACGTCCGGCGGTACGACCACTGTGGCGTTGCCGAGGTTCACGTCGAGGGTCACCTGCACGTCCTGCTTGTTGAAGTTGATCCCACGCAGGTCGAGCACGGCGTCACCGAGGTTGTTCTCGTACCGGTCGGCCAGGTCGCGCAGGTCGGTCGGCGCCCAGGTGACGTTGCCGTCGATGCCGCGCACCCGGTCGTAGGACTCGGCGACGGTGGCGATGCCGAGCGCCGCCGCGGTCACCAGGCCGAGGGCGATGAGCCAGCGGGCCCGGCCGAACCAGGTGCCCACGAGCAGGCCGAGGCCGATGGTGGCGAGTACCGCGGCGAAGTAGCCGGCGGCGCCGACCGGGAAGACGTCGAGCAGGTCGAGCATGGCCACCACGCCCAGCGCCAGGAAGATCAGCGAGAACGTGATCGCGCCGAGCGGGGAACGCTCCTTGGGCCGCTTCGGCGGTCGTGGCGGCCGGCCCGGCGGCGGCGAGGGCGGCGACCCGGCGTACGGGCCGTGCGGGGCGAACGGCGGGCGGTAGCCGCCGGGCGGCAGCGGCGCGCCCACCGGCGCGGGGGGCGGCACGGCGGCCGGCTCACCCAGCGGGGCGCCGGTGCTGCGCGTACCCGGCCAGGACGGCGCCGCGCCGTAGGCCGGCCAGGTGGCGGTGTCCGCGACCGGACCGCTCACCGGCGGCATCGCGGCGGTCGTCTCGGACGAGCTCGGCCGGGTGCCGGCCGCGGCGGGCCAGCCCGGCGCCGGGAGCGTCGGGTAGCTCGTCCCGGCCTCCGGGAGGCCCGGCTCGCGCCCCGGCGTCGCCGGGTGGCCCGGGCCGGACGGGGACGCCGGTTGGTAGCCGGGCTCGGAGGCGGGCGCCGGGGGATAGCCCGGCTCGGTGCGGCCGGCCGGCGGGTAGCCGGGCTCGGCGTGGGCGGCGTACGACGCTGCTTCGGGGCGTACCGGTGGCGTGGTACCGACCGGCGGCGCGGCGGTCCACGGCGGCCCGGCGGCCCCCGCGGTCCACGTGCCGGGGGCCGGCGGCGCGGGCCAGGCCACCGGCGGCACCGGACCCGGCACGGGGCCGGGCGGCGGTGCCGGCTGAGCCGGCCGCTGCCCCGGGCCGCGCTGCTCGCGGTTGAGCAGCAGCGCGCCGCCGATCAGGATCACCGCGCCCAGCAGGATGGCCCGGAACCCGTCGGTGACGACGTAGGCGAAGCCGAGCGCCACCACGATGCCGAGCACGATCACGGTGATCGGGGACATGCTGGACCGGCCGCGGCCGAGCATGGCCTCCACCGGGGAGGCGGTGTCGCCCTCGCCGGGGATGATCAGCCAGCCGGCGACGTACACGATGATGCCGATGCCACCGAAGAAGCCGAGCACGGCCAGCAGCACGCGCCACAGAACCGGGTCGGTGTTCGTGGCCCGGCCGATGGCGGCGCACACCCCGGCCAGGTAGCGGCCCTCGCGGGGGCGCACCAGCCCGTACCGGGTGGTGAAGCCGGCGGCGCCGGGCGGCGGGGCGTACCCCCCGGGTGGCGGGCCGGTGAACGGCGCGCCGCCGCCGGGCGGCGTGGTCGCGTGGTCGGTGGGGGGCGCCGACCCCGGTGGGGGCGGCGCCCCCCAC
>NZ_MAGP01000110.1 GCF_002926165.1 Micromonospora chalcea
CGCCCCGACCCCGCACGTCGTTACCGCGAACCGCAACCGCACCGCCCCCGTGCCCCCTCACGAAGGCGACCGCCGTGCCCGTCCCTCCTCCCGCCGGTCCCCGTCGGCGGCCACCCCTGCCCGATGTCGCCGTGTCGCTCACCGGCGCGGTCTTTCTCCTGGCGGGCGTCGCCGGGCTCCTACCCGGTCCGGCCGCGACCGCGCTCGCCGTCGCCGGTGGATCCGCGCTCGCCTGTGTCCGGCTCGCCTGGCTGGCCGGTGGAGCGCTGCCCGCTCCGAGCGACCTCGCCCCGAACGCGCCGCCGACCGTCGACGCCCGAACCGCCGAATCACCAGCCCGGAGCGCCGAAACCGGCCCACCCGAGCGCCGGGACGCACTCGCGGCGGGCGTGACGACCGGGCGGCAGGCGCGCCGGGTCGCGTTGTCCCGCCGGGTCGCCGCGATCCTCGACGCCGCCGTCCTGGTCGCCGGGCTCTCCGTGGCGGTGCTGCCGCTGAGTGATCCCGCGTACCGGCTGCCGATCGCGCTGACCGGGCTGTGCCTCACCGCGCCGCTGTACGTGACGGCGCTGCTGCGCCTGCCCGGCCGGTCCCGGCTGTCCGGGCCCGAGCTGGTACGCCGTACCGTCGACGTGCTCGCGCTCGGCGTCAGCCTGGTCTTCGCCGGCTGGATGCTGCTGCCGGGCGGCCCGGTCCCGGCCGCCGCCGGGATCGCCGCGTCGGGCGGTGCGGTGGTGCTGGCCGTGCTCGTGGTGGTGGCCCTCGCCGAACGTCACCGCCGGCCGGGCGCCGCACGCTGTCACGCCGGGGCCGCGCTGACGCTCGGCGGGCTGACGCTGCTTGTGGTGCTGCTGGCGTACGGCGCGCCGGACCGGGCGCTGCCGGTTGTCGCGGCGCCGCTGCTGGCGGGGGCGCTGCTGCCGGTCGCGGGCCTCCGGCGTGCCTGGGCCGGGGAGCGGCCGGACCGGGACGTGGCGCCGGCCGCCTGGCCCCGCCTCACCGCGCCGGCCGGGATCGCCGCGCTGGCCGCCGGTGTCCATCTGTGCGTGGTGGGGGAGTTCAGCACTGGCGCGATGGCCCTGGGCCTGACGGTCGTTCCGCCGATCATGGTGGGTGAGCTGCTCGCCGCCGCGGACCAGCGTCGCCGGGTGCAACGACTGGCGGCCCGGGAGGCGTGGCTGCGGCGCCGGCTCGGGCCTGATGCCCGGGCCGTCGAGCCCGCGCCGCTGACGCGCGCGGATCTGGTCCGGGCGTTGGCGCAGCGCAGCGGTGGCGCCCTGCTCGTGGTCGACCTGCACGGCGAGGGCGCGGCCGTGCCGGAGGGGCCGGTGCTCACCGAGGTCGCGCGCCGGCTCCGAGTCGGCGTCGAGGCGCACGACCTGGTCGCCCGGCTGGGCGACACCGAGTACGCGGTCCTCACCGATGTCGGGCCGGTGCTGGCGTACGCGCTCGGCACCCGGCTGCTGGCGGCGCTGACCGAGCCGTACCCGCGGCCGGGCGGGGTGGCCCGGGTGCGGGTGAGCGTCGGGCTGGCCGAGACCGGAGGCGGCGAGCCGGAGGACGTGCTGCGTCAGGCCGACCTGGCCCGCCGCCGGGCGGTGCAGCTCGGCCGGGACCGGGTCGAGTGGTACGACGCCTACCTGGAGGAGCAACTGGTCCGGCGCCTGGATCTGGAACGGGAGCTGCCCGGCGCGGTGGCGCGCGGTGAGCTGGACCTGGTCTACCAGCCGGTGGTGGCGCTCGCGGAGCGGACACCGGTCGGCACCGAGGCGTTGCTGCGCTGGCGCAGTCCCACGCTGGGCACCGTGCTGCCGGCGGAGTTGCTGCCGGTGGCGGCCGACCTCGACCTGGTCGGCGAGATCGGGCGGTGGGTCGTGGACCGGGCCTGCCGCCAGCTCGCCGCGTGGTCGGGGAGCGGCCGGGAGCTGTGGATGGCTGTCAACGTGACGCCGCGTGAGCTGGCCGCGCCGGACTTCGTGGCGCGTACGGCGACCGCGCTGGCCGCGTACGACGTGTCGCCGGAGCGGCTGGTGGTGGAGGTGGCCGAGCCGGGGGTGGGCGCCGAGTTGTCCACCGTGGTGGCCCGGCTCGCCGGTCTCCGCTCGATCGGCGTGCGGACCGCGCTCGACGACTTCCGCGCCGAGCACGCCTCGCTCGCCCAGCTTCGCCGCCTGCCGATCGACCTGCTCAAGGTGGGTCCGCATCTGGTCCGGCCGGGTGGGGACGGGCAGCGTCCGCTCATCGACGTGGTGGCGAACCTGGCCGACCGGCTCGGGGTCGAGTTGGTGGTCGAGGAGCTGGAGTCGGAGGGCCAGGTGGCGGGCGCGCGCCGGGCCGGCTGCCGGTACGGGCAGGGCTTCGCGCTGGCCCGCCCGGCGACCGCCGAGCGGGTCGAGGCGTGGTTCGAGGAGTTCCCCTCCGCCGCCCGCTGAGCTGAACCGGTTCAGCGTTCTGTCGTACGAGGTGGGGCCGTGCTGCCGCGCGGCGTGAGGTGCGCGGTCTCGTCCTGGACCACGGCGGCCGGCTCACCCGCGATCACGGCGAGGAGCTGCCGGTCGGCGTGCGCGCCGTACGCCGGGATGTCCCGGCCCAGCGCGGTCAGCGGCGGGTGCACCAGCCGGCAGAGCGGCGAGTCGTCCCAGGCCACGATGGACAGGTCGCCGGGGACGGCCAGGCCCATCTCCTGGGCCACCGAGAGCCCGGCGATCGCCATCACGTCGTTGTCGTAGATCACCGCGGTGGGGCGGGCGGCGGAGCTGAGCAGCCGGCGGGTCGCCCGCGCGCCCTCCTCGCCGGTGTAGTCGGACCAGACCGTCTGCGCCTCCTCCAGCCCGAGCCGCCGGCACACGCCGGTGAACGCCTCGGTGCGGATCTCGGTGTGCAGCAGCGAGTGCAGCCCGCCGACCCGGGCGATGCGCCGGTGGCCGAGCGCGACCAGGTACTCCACCGTCTCGACCAGCGCCGCCGCGTCGTCGGCCCAGACGCTCGCGAGGCCGCCGGTGCGGCCGGGGCCGCCGATCACCACCGCCGGCAGTTGCAGCTCCTCCAGCGCCGGCACCCGCCGGTCGTCGGTGCGCAGGTCGCAGACGAGCACGCCGTCGACCCGGCGTTCGGCCCACCACCGCCGGTAGACCGCGATCTCGGCGTCCTGGTCGCTGACCACCTGGAGTGTGAGCGCGTACGAGCGGGCCGACAGCTCGGCCTCGACGCCGCTGATCAGCTCCATGAAGAACGGCTCGATGCCGAGTATCCGGGCGGGGCGGCACAGCGCCAGCCCGACCGCCTTGGCGGTCGCACCGGACAACGCGCGGGCGGCGCTGCTGGGCCGGAACCCGATCTCGGCGGCGATCGCGAGGATGCGCTGGCGGGTCGCCTCGGAGACGCCGGGCTGGCCGTTGAGCGCGTACGACACCGCGCCCTTGGAGACCCCGGCGCGCCGGGCGACGTCGGCGATGGTCGGCCGCTTCACCGGAGCGTTCCTCCACTGTGTCCGGCCCTCGCGGGCGCTTCCGGTCGCCGGATCACCGGCGTCTGGTGACGCTACTGCACGCGGTGCCGGGTCCGGGTGCCGCGGGCGGCATCGGTGGACCGCATCCGGCGGCAGTCGCTTGTGCGGTTCAGCTTAGAGCGCGGACCCGACGAGACCGCCCGCAGCGTGGTCGTGAGCGGCGGCGAGGTTACCGGATCGGCACATCGGTAACCGGCCGTTGACAGTCGTGAATGGGAACCGTACGGTGGCGTCACTTATCCGGTTCAGTCAACGTCTCTCGATATTCGGGAGCGTTCCCATTTCGGCGCGGAGGATGAGATGAGACGGTCCTGGACGCACCTGGCGCGGGTGACCGCCGTCGGTGCCGTCAGCCTGGTCATGATCGCCGCCTGCAGCGGCCGGAGCACCACCGGCGGCTCCGACCCGGCCGGTGGTCAGGTCACGCTGAAAATCAACTTCTGGGGCGACTTCGGGCTCCAGGACCTCAAGGCCAGGTACGAGGCCGAACATCCGAACGTCAAGATCCAGCTCAACTCGGGCGAGTACAACGCCCAGCACGAGGACCTGCAGAAGAAGCTCGTCGCGGGCAACGGCGCGCCGGACATCGCGGCGATCGACGAGGGCTTCATGGTCCAGTTCCGAAGCCAGTCCGACAAGTTCGTCAACCTGCTCGACAAGGGCGCCGGCTCGTACGAGAGCAAGTACCTGCCCTGGAAGTGGAAGCAGTCGCTGTCGGCGGACGGCAAGACGCAGATCGGCCTCGGCACCGACGTCGGCGGCCTGGCCATGTGCTACCGCACCGACCTGTTCAAGGCCGCCGGCCTGCCCACCGAACGCGACCAGGTGTCAGCGCTCTGGCCCACCTGGGACAGGTTCATCGAGGTCGGCCAGCAGTACACCACCACGACGAAGAAGAAGTTCATCGACGCCGGCACCAACCTGTTCAACCCGATCCTCGGTCAGCAGCCGGTCGGGTTCTACGACGAGCAGGACCAGCTCCGGATGGAGCAGGGCCCGAAGGTCGCGTTCGACTACACGGTCAAGGCCGTCGGCGCCGGGCTCTCGGCGAACCTGGTCAGCTTCCAGGCCGACTGGGACAAGGGCTTCACCAGCGGCGCGTTCGCGGTGCTCGCCTGCCCGGCCTGGATGCTCGGCCACATCAAGGACACCGCGCCCGGCACCGAGGGCAAGTGGGACATCGCCGCGGTACCGGGTGGCGGCGGCAACTGGGGCGGATCGTTCCTGACGTTGCCGAAGCAGGGCAAGAACGTCGACGAGGCGTACAAGCTGCTGACCTGGCTGGTCGCGCCGGAGCAGCAGATCGAGATCTTCAAGAAGGTCGGCAACCTGCCGTCGCAGCCGGCGCTCTACACCGACCCGGCCATCGCCGACTTCAAGAACCCGTTCTTCAACGACGCCCCGGTCGGCCAGATCTTCCCGAAGATGGCGCAGGGCCTCACCCCGCAGTACCTGGGCCGCAAGAACGGCCCGACCCGGGTGGCGGTGGAGAACGTGATCCGGCGGGTGGAGAACAAGTCGCTCAAGTCCGACGCCGCCTGGAACCAGGCGGTCAAGGAGGCCGAGAAGGCCGCGAAGTCCTGACGTGTCAGCGGTGACGGGGCGGCCCGGCCCGCCCCGTCACCGTCCGATCTCCCGGCCCTGGAGTGAACAGATGTCCAGCACCCGTGCCGCACCGCCCCGCCGCCCACCCGCGCCGCAGGGCGGCAGTGCCGGCGACCGGCGGATGACCTGGCGCGACCGGCTGTACCGCTTCGACATGCGCTACATGCCGTACCTGATGATCGCGCCGTTCTTCCTGCTCTTCCTCGTGTTCGGGCTGTTCCCGCTGCTGTTCAACGCGGTCGTGTCGCTGCGCAACTACCGCCTGGACGACCCGACGCTGCCGTACTGGGCGGGCCTGGAGAACTTCAGCCGCCTGATCGCCGACGAGGACTTCTGGAACGCCCTTTACAACACGTTCGGCATCTTCCTGCTCTCCACAGTGCCGCAACTGCTGCTCGCGCTGCTCGTCGCGTCGCTGCTCAACCGGAAGCTGCGGGCGCAGACCTGGTGGCGGGTGGGTGTCCTGCTGCCGTACGTGACACCGATCGTGGCCTCGACGATGGTGTTCAGCGTCTTCTTCTCCCGCGACTTCGGCATGGCCAACTGGGTGCTCGGCCTGCTCGGCATCGGCGGTGCGGACGACCCGATCGACTGGCGGGCCGGCAAGCTCCAGGCCTGGATCGCCATCGCCACCATGGTCAACTGGAAGTGGATCGGCTACAACGCGCTGCTCTACCTGGCCGCCATGCAGTCCATCCCGCGCGACGTCTACGAGGCCGCCGCCATCGACGGCGCCGGGCAGTGGAAGCAGCTCTGGCGGATAACCGTGCCGATGATCCAACCGGTGGTCCTGTTCACAGTCATCCTCTCCACCATCGGCGGGTTGCAGTTGTTCACCGAGCCGATGCTGTTCGACCCGAACGCGCAGGCCGCGACCGGCGGGCCGGACGGTGAATGGCAGACCATCGCCCAGCTCATCTACAAGGTCGGCTGGAAGGACCTCAACCTCGGCTACGCCGCCGCCATGTCCTGGGCGTTGTTCCTGATCATCCTGATCGTGGCCGGCCTCAACTACCTGCTGACCAACCGACTCTCCGGAGGCCGCCGGTGACGACCCGACGTGTGGTGGCCCGGGCCCCGCAGGACACCCCGGCCGGGCTCTGGACCTACCTGCTGCTCGCGGTCAGCATGCTGTTCGCCGCGTTCCCGCTCTACTGGATGTTCGTCATCGCCACCAGTGACGACGAGGCGCTGGCGAAGCTGCCGCCCGCGGTGATCCCCGGCGACCGGTTCCTGACGAACGTCGAGGAGGTCTTCTCCCTCCAGGACGTCTACTTCGCCGCGTCGCTGATCAACAGCGTCATCGTCTCGGTGGTGGTGACCGCCTCGGTGCTGTTCTTCTGCTCGCTGGCCGGCTTCGCGTTCGCCAAGCTGCGCTTCCGGGGCAGCCGCGCGCTGATGCTGTTCGTGGTGCTCACGCTCACCGTGCCCAACCAGCTCGGCATCGTGGCGCTCTACATCGTGATGGGCAGGCTCGGCTGGAACGGCACGCTGCTCGCGGTCATCGCGCCCGGCCTGGTCACCGCGTTCGGCGTGTTCTACATGCGGCAGTTCATCCTGAACACCGTCCCGGACGAGCTGATCGAGTCGGCCCGGGTCGACGGCGCCACGACCATGCGGGTGTACGCGACGATCGTGCTCCCCGCGATCCGCCCGGCGCTGGCGGTGCTCGGCCTGCTCACGTTCGTGGCCACCTGGAACGACTTCCAGTGGCCGCTCATCACGCTCAGCGGCACCGACTACCCGACGTCGATGGTGGCGGTCTCCGACCTCGCAAGCGGCAACTACGTGATCTACCGGCGGGTGCTCGCTGGTGCGTTCATCGCCACCGTGCCCCTGCTGGTCATGCTGTTCATCGGTGGACGTCAGATCGTCCGCGGAATCATGGAAGGCGCGGTGAAGTCGTGAGCCGTCGAACGCTGCTGCACGAGGGATGGACGCTGCGGGCCGAGCCCGGTCCGGCGGTGCCGCCGCAGATCGCCGGGACGGCGGTGCCGGCGACAGTGCCCGGATGCGTGCACACCGACCTGCTCGCGGCCGGCCTCATCCCCGACCCGTACCTGGACGACAACGAGAACCGCCTCACCTGGATCGGCCGCACCGACTGGGTCTACGAGACGACGTTCGGATGGCAGCCCGGCGACGAAGAGCGGGTCGACCTGGTCTGCGCCGGCCTGGACACGGTCGCCACCGTCACGCTCAACGGCGTCGAGGTCGGCCGCACCGAGAACCAGCACCGCTCGTACCGCTTCGACGTCCGCGCGCTGCTGCGCCCGGACGGCAACACCCTGGCCGTACGCTTCGACTCCCCGTACCGGTATGCCGAGGCGCACCGGGACCGGCTCGGTGACCGGCCGAACGCGTACCCGGAGCCGTTCCACTTCATCCGCAAGACCGCCTGCAACTTCGGCTGGGACTGGGGACCGACGCTCGTCACCGCCGGCATCTGGCGCGACATCGGCCTGCACGCCTGGTCCACCGCCCGGCTCGCGTCGGTGCGGCCGATCGTCACCGTGGTCGACGGCGTCGGCCGGGTCGAGCTGCACGCCGAGGTCGAGCGGACCGGCGACGAGCCGCTGACCGTCCGCGCCGATGTCGCCGGGGTCACCGCCGAGATCGCCGTACCGGCGGGGGAGCGGACCGCCGTCGTGACGCTGACCGTCGCGGACCCCGCGCTGTGGTGGCCGATCGGGTACGGCGACCAGCCCCGGTACGACCTCGACGCCACCCAGCACGCCGCCGACGGCCGGGAGTTGGACGCCGCGTCCCGCCGGATCGGGTTCCGTTCGGTACGCCTGGACACCACGCCCGACGCGCACGGCACCCCGTTCGCGCTGCACGTCAACGACGTGCCGGTGTTCGTCAGGGGCGTCAACTGGATCCCCGACGACGCGTTCCCGAACCGGGTCACCCGGGAGCGCCTGGCGCAGCGGTTCGGCCAGGCGGCCGGCGCGCACGTCAACCTGCTGCGCGTCTGGGGCGGCGGCCGGTACGAGTCGGACGACTTCTACGACCTGGCCGACGAGATGGGATTGCTGGTGCAGCAGGACTTCCTGTTCGCCTGCGCCGCGTACCCGGAGGAGGAACCGTTCCGCACCGAGGTCGAGGCGGAGGCGCGCGAGCAGGTGACCCGGCTCGCCGGGCACCCGTCGCTGGTGCTCTGGACCGGCAACAACGAGAACATCTGGGGCTGGCACGACTGGGACTGGCAGGAACCCCTGGCCGGGCGCACCTGGGGACGCGGCTACTACCTGGAGCTGCTCCCCGCCGTCGTCGGGGAGCTGGACCCGACCGTCCCGTACTGGCCGGGCAGTCCCTGGTCCGGCAGCGAGGCACTTCACCCCAACGACCCGGCGCACGGCACCACGCACATCTGGGACGTGTGGAACACCGACGACTACACGCGCTACCGGGACTACGTGCCGCGCTTCGTGGCCGAGTTCGGCTACCAGGCGCCGCCCGCGTACGCGACGCTGCGCCGGGCCCTCTCCGACGACCCGCTCGCGCACGACTCGCCGGGCATGGCGCACCACCAGAAGGCGGCCGACGGGGACGGCAAGCTGCGGCGCGGGCTCGACGCCCACCTGCCGCCGCCCGCCGACTTCGACGACTGGCACTACCTCGCCCAGCTCAACCAGGCCCGCGCCATCCAGCTCGGCGTGGAGCACTTCCGCTCGCACCGGCCGGTCTGCGCCGGCACCGTCGTGTGGCAGCTCAACGACTGCTGGCCGGTCACCTCCTGGTCGGCGATCGACGGCGACGGGCGCCGCAAACCCCTGTGGTACGCGCTGCGCCGCGCCTACGCCGACCGGCTGCTCACGGTGCAGCCGCGCGACGGCCGGCCGGCGGTGGTGGCGGTGAACGAGACCGCGCAGGCGTGGCGCGGGCCGGCCACCGTCACCCGGCTGACAGTCACCGGGGAGCCGAGGGCGAAGACCTCGGTCGACCTCGACGTCCCGGCGTACTCCTCGGTCGTGGTGGAACTGCCGGCGGAGCTGGCGCGGCCGGACGACGGCCGCGCGGAACTGCTCGTCGCGGACGCCGGGGACGCCGCGGAGCGCGCGCTGTGGTTCTTCGCCGAGGACCGCGACGTGCGGTGGCCGGCGGCGCAGTGGGACGCGGCGGTCGAGCCGGTGGACGGCGGACGGCGGGTCCGGGTGACCGCGCGGACGGTGCTGCGCGACCTGACGCTGTTCCCGGACCGGCTGGACCCGTCCGCCCAGGTCGACGCGGCCCTGGTGACGCTGCTGCCGGGGGAGAGCGTCGTCTTCACGGTGAGCACCACGTGCCCGCTGGATGCCGAGGCGCTCACCTCCCGGCCGGTGCTGCGCTGCGTCAACGACCTGGCCTGAGCGTGCCACCCTTCATCTCCATCGATGTGAAGATTTCTGCAAGTGCTAAAGTCTTCAGAGTCGTCGTCGGAGGGGTGTGTCGTGTCGGTGCCGCTGTACCAGGCCAAGGCGGAGCTGTTCCGCACCCTCGGGCACCCCGTGCGCATCCGGGTGCTCGAACTGCTCCAGGACGGGCCGAAACCGGTACGCGACCTGCTCGCCGCCATCGACGTGGAGGCGTCCAACCTCTCCCAGCAGCTCGCCGTGCTGCGCCGCGCCGGCATGGTCACCTCGTACCGGGACGGCCCCCTCGTCATGTACGCGCTCAGCACCCCCGACGTCGCGGACCTGCTCGCCGCCGGGCGGCGCATCCTCGGCGCGGTCCTCACCGACCGGGACGCCCTGCTGGACGAGCTGCGGGCCTCGGGGACGGACCGGTGAGCGCGGCGACTGCCCTTCGCGCCGGTGACGTCGTACGGCAGACGGGCCGGCTGTTCCGCGGGCTGCTGCCCGGCCGGGCCGACTGGGCGGCGGCGCGCCGCTCGCCCCGGCGCGACCTGCTCGCCGGGCTCACCGTCGCCGTGGTGGCGCTGCCCCTGGCGCTCGCCTTCGGCGTCACCTCCGGCCTCGGCGCGCAGGCCGGCCTCGTCACCGCCGTCGTCGCCGGGGCGGTCGCGGCGGTCTTCGGCGGCTCCAACCTCCAGGTCTCCGGCCCCACCGGAGCGATGACTGTCGTGCTGGTGCCGGTGGTGCAGCAGTTCGGCGCCGGTGGCGTGCTGATGGTCGGCGCGCTGGCCGGGCTGATCCTGATCGCGCTCGCCCTGGCCCGCCTCGGCCGGTACGTCCGCTACCTGCCGTCCCCGGTGATCGAGGGGTTCACCGCCGGCATCGCCGTGGTCATCGCGCTGCAACAGGTGCCGGCCGCGCTCGGCGTCACCGGCGCGCACGGCGAGAAGGTGTGGGCGGTGGCCGCCGACGCGGTCGCCCGGTTCGCCGCGCATCCCCGGCCCGCCGCGATCGCTGTCGCGCTCGGCGTGGCGGCGCTGATGCTGCTCGGCGGCCGGTGGCGGCCCGCCGTGCCGTTCTCCCTGGTCGGGGTGGCCGCCGCGACGCTCCTCGCCGAGCTGGCCCCGATCGACCTGGCCCGGATCGGCGAGCTGCCGCAGGGGCTGCCCGCGCCGTCGCTGGACTTCGTCGACCTCGGCGCGCTGGGCGTACTGCTGCCCAGCGCCCTCGCCGTGGCCGCGCTCGCCGCGCTGGAGAGCCTGCTCTCCGCCACCGTGGCCGACGGCATGACAGTCGGCGAGCGGCACGACCCGGACCGCGAACTGTTCGGCCAGGGCCTGGCAAACCTCGCCTCCCCGGTCTTCGGCGGCATCCCGGCGACCGCCGCCATCGCCCGTACCGCTGTCAACGTTCGCGCCGGGGCGTCCTCGAAGCTCGCCGCGCTCACCCACGCGGTGGCCCTCGCCGCGATCGTGCTCGCCGCCGCCCCGCTCGTCGGGCGCATCCCGCTGGCCGCCCTGGCCGGGGTGCTGCTCGCCACCACCGTCCGGATGGTGGAGGCCGCCTCCCTGCTGGCGCTGATGCGGGCCACCCGCGCCGACGCGGTGGTGCTGGTGCTGACATTCGCCGTCACCGTCATCTGGGACCTGGTGACAGCTGTGGTCGTCGGGCTCGCCGTCGCGGTCGTGCTGGCGCTGCGCGCGGTGGCCCGCAGCGCCAAGCTGGAACAGGTGCCGCTGGACACCGGCGAGCACAGCGCCGAGGAGCACGCGCTGCTCGCCGAGCACATCGTCGCGTACCGGCTGGACGGGCCGCTCTTCTTCGCCGCCGCGCACACGTTCCTGCTGGAGTTGGCCGAGGTGGCCGACGTGCGGGTGGTGATCCTGCGGATGTCCCGCGTCTCCACCATCGACGCCACCGGCGCGCAGGTGCTCGGCGACGCCATCGCCCGGCTGCGCGCCCGGGGGATCACGGTGCTGCTCTCCGGCATCACCCCGGGCCACGACCAGGTGCTCAGCACGCTCGGCGTCGCCGAGGAGCTGCGCCGCGAGGGCCTGGTGTTCGCGGACACCCCGGCCGCCATCCGGTACGCCCGGGGTGTCGCCCTGGCCGCGAGCCCCGCCTAGTTTGCGGTCGCCCTGGCATCCGTCTCCGCGCGCTTTCGCACGCCAAAGATGATCAGGTAGCCGAGGATCCACACCTCGCCCACCGTGGCGGGCACCACCAGCAGGTCGCTCGCGACCCTGGCGCCGGGGGCGAGGTACGCGACGAACGTCATGAGCACGTAGCCGACGCCACCGGCGACGAGGAGCCGGCCCAGCGGCCGGGGCAGCCAGCCCGACCGGAGCACGCACCAGCCCATCGGCACCAGCCAGAGCCCGAAGAAGAGGCCGCCCACCTCCCACAGGTTCCCGCTGACCAGGTAGAGCAGCTGGACCGTGTCGGCGTCGCCCGGCCCGCCGGTCGCCACCCCCAGGGCCGTGGCGAGCACTGCGGCGCTGCCGAGGATCGCGACCGCGTTGACGAGCCCGAAGGCGGAGATGCTGCCCGAGGCGGTGCTGTCGACAGTCCGGAACAGGCGGTGGAACCAGACGGCGGTGAGCGCCTGGGTGAGGACGACGAGCAGTTCGAGGGCGATGCCGACGCGGGCCAGCGACTCGTGGGCCACCAGGTTGGCGAACGTCGCGCCCGCGTCGTCCGGGTTGAAGATCATCGGCCGGACGGTGAGGAACCCCAGCGCGCCGGTGACGGCGAGCCCGAGGTAGAACAGCCCGGTCACCCGGGCGCTACGGATCAGCTGGTGCATGGCGGCTCCTTCGGGGGTGAACGACGCGGTGGCGGGGCTTGCCTTACGCCGTAAGGCCAACCATACGTTGTAAGGTCAAGGGGAGATGGGGAGCCGGATGGGAGCGCGGAAACCTCGGGAGCCGCTGAGCCGCGAGCGGGCCCTGGCCAGCGCGATCGCCCTCGTCGACGCGGAAGGGATGGAGGCGCTCACGATGCGCCGGCTCGCCGCCGAACTCGGCGTCGAGGCCATGTCGCTCTACCACCACCTACCCGGCAAGGCCGGACTGCTCGACGGCCTCGTGGACGCGGTCGCCACGGAGATCACCTCGGCCGCCGAGCGTGCCGAAGCGGACGCGCCCGGCGGCGACTGGCGTACCCGGCTACGGCTGCGCTTCCTCGCCGCGCGCGCGGTCATGCTGCGGCACCCGTGGGCCCCCGCGCTGCTCAGCTCGCGCCCGACCGTCCCCGCCGGGGTGTACGCCTACTACGACGGCATCCTCGCCACGCTCGTCGACGGCGGCTTCTCGTACCGGATCGCCCACCGGGCGCTGCACGCGTTCGGCAGCATGGCGCTCGGCTTCGCCCAGGAGGTGTTCCGCCCGGACGCGGGCGGGGAGGCCGACGCCGCAGCTGCGGAAGCGGAGATGGTGGCGCTGGCCGAACGGCTGCCGCACCTGGCCGCCATGGTGGCCGCCGAGACGCACGACGCGGCCGATCCGACGCTGGGCTGGTGCGACTCCCAGACCGAGTTCGAGTTCACCCTCGACCTGCTCTTCGACGGCCTCGAACGACACCTGCCGCGCGCCTGACCCCGTCGGCCCTCGGGCGGGTTCGGGCGGCGCCGGGCGGGTACCAGGGCGGCATGACTGATCCGGTTGAGCTGTCCGAACTGCACGCCGGAGGCGCCGATCCCGACGACGTCATCCCGGACGAGCCGCACGCGGACCTGGACGGCACCGACGAGAACTCACCGGCGGAGTTCGGCCTGCCGATAGATGGCACCGCCCTGGCCGAGGAGGACCCCGCCCAGCGGTGAAGGGAACGCCATGGGTGTCAAACGGGTCCTGAGACATCCATGGCGTTCCACCCGATGGCCGCGGAGGCCGCGGGCGCTAGTTGGGCAGTGCGGCGAGGCCGGCCAGCAGTTCCCAGCGCTCGGCCTCGGTGAGGGCCGCGTACGCCGGCTCGTCGCGGCGGTCGGTGTCCGCCTCGATCGCCGCGCGTTCCGGGCCGTCCGGCAGCGCGCGGATCTCGTCGGCGGTCAGCCCGGCGGCCCGCCACGCGGCCCGGTGCGCGTCCGCGCGGTGGTGCCGCAGCGAGCCCAGCCGGGTGACGAGCAGCAGCGCCGGGGAGGCCCCTTCCGGCTCGTACGGCGGGGACATCGCCCGGAACACCGGCCCGCCGGTGGCCTGCGCGTGCGTCAGCACCCGGCCGACCAGTTCGGCGAGCCGGGGCACGATGCCCAGGCCGGGCAGCACGCCGGGCAGCATGGCCCACAGTTCCTCGGCGGCCTCGCCGGTGGCCCGCTGGGCGAACAGCGTCAGTTCCCGGCCCAGGTCGGTGAGGTGCCACGCGCCCTCGTCGTCCCGGACGACGACGCCCTGCGCCAGTTCCTCGTCCATGCTTCCGGGGGTGTAGATCAGGCCGTCGGCCAGCGCTTCGGCGGGCATCGGCCGGGCCAGCACACCGGAGAAGAAGCTGTTCTCCGCACCGAGTGTGCAGCCCCGCTCGGCGTAGAACGCCTCCATCCGGGCGCGCGCTGCCCAGCGGGCGCCCACGTACACCCGGTCGATCGCCGGCCGGACCAGTCGCGCGTAACTCACCGTCGTCTCCACGCCGCCGGACCCTACCGGCGCGCGGGTGTTAAGAAGGGCCCCCTCCTCTACCGGAGGGGTTAAGAAGGGGCCCTTCCTTACATCACTCGGGGACGCGGCGGTAGGCGCCGTCGCTGGCCGAGGTCGCCATCGAGGCGTACGCGCGCAGCGCCGCCGACACCGGACGCTGCCGGTCGACCGGGGTGTACGGGCGGTCCCGCTTCTCCTCGGCCACCCGGCGCGCCTCCAGCTCGTCGGCGGGCACGTTCAGCTCGATCGACCGGCCCGGGATGTCGATGACGATCTCGTCGCCGTCGCGGACCAGCGCGATCAGCCCACCGGAGGCGGCCTCCGGGGAGACGTGCCCGATGGACAGGCCGGAGGTGCCGCCGGAGAACCGGCCGTCGGTGAGCAGCGCGCAGGAGCGGCCCAGCCCGCGGCCCTTGAGGAACGAGGTCGGGTAGAGCATCTCCTGCATGCCGGGGCCGCCCTTCGGGCCCTCGTACCGGATCACCACGACGTCCCCGGCGACGATCTCCTTGGCGAGGATCGCGGTCACCGCGTCGTCCTGCGACTCGTAGACCTTGGCCGGGCCGCGGAACGTCAGGCACTCCTCGGGCACGCCGGCGGTCTTCACCACGCAGCCGGCCGGCGCGAGGTTGCCGTGCAGGATGGCCAGGCCGCCGTCCGCGCTGTAGGCGTGCTCCCGGTCCCGGATGCAGCCGCCGGCCGCGTCGGTGTCCAGCGACGACCAGCGGTTGGTGGTGGAGAACGGCTCGGTGGTGCGCACGCCGCCCGGGGCGGCGTGGAACAGTTCGATCGCCTCTCGCGTGGCCGCGCCGCCGCGCACGTCCCAGTCGGCCAGCCACTTGTCGAGGCCGGGGGAGTGCACCGCGCGCACGTCTCGGTGCAGCAGCCCGGCGCGGTTCAGCTCACCGAGGATGGCCGGGATGCCGCCGGCCCGGTGCACGTCCTCCATGTGGTAGTTCGGCGAGTTCGGGGCGACCTTGGCCAGGCACGGCACCCGGCGGGAGATCGCGTCGATGTCGGCGACGCCGAAGTCCAGCTCGGCCTCGCGGGCGGCGGCGAGCAGGTGCAGCACCGTGTTCGTGGAGCCGCCCATGGCCACGTCGAGGGCGATCGCGTTCTCGAACGCCTCCCGGCCGGCGATCGAGCGCGGCAGCACCGAGGCGTCGTCGTTCTCGTACCACTGCTTGGCGATCTCCACGATCGTGCGCCCGGCCTCGACGAACAGCGACCGGCGCGCGGCGTGGGTGGCGAGCGTCGAGCCGTTGCCTGGTAGCGCGAGGCCGATCGCCTCGGTGAGGCAGTTCATCGAGTTGGCGGTGAACATGCCGGAGCAGGACCCGCAGGTCGGGCAGGCGGAGCGCTCGATCTCGCCGAGCTGGTCGTCGGTGACCGCCTCGTTCGAGGAGGCGATCATGGCGTCGATCAGGTCGATCTTGGAGTGCACGACGCCCTCGATCGCCACCGTCTTGCCGGCCTCCATCGGGCCGCCGGAGACGAAGACGGTGGGGATGTTGAGCCGCAGCGCGGCGAGCAGCATGCCCGGGGTGATCTTGTCGCAGTTGGAGATGCAGACCAGGGCGTCCGCGCAGTGCGCGTTGACCATGTACTCGACCGCGTCGGCGATCAGCTCCCGGCTGGGCAGGGAGTAGAGCATGCCGCCGTGGCCCATGGCGATGCCGTCGTCCACGGCGATGGTGTTGAACTCCCGCCCCACGCCGCCGGCCTCGGCCACCGCGTCGGCGACCAGGCCGCCGAGGTCCTTGAGGTGGACGTGACCGGGTACGAACTGGGTGAAACTGTTGGCGATGGCGACGATCGGCTTGCCGAAGTCGTCGTCGGTCATCCCGGTGGCCCGCCACAGGGCCCGGGCGCCGGCCATCGTCCGACCGTGGGTGGAGGTCCTCGACCGCAGCTCAGGCATGACAACCAGTCTGACACCATCCCGGCGGCGCGCCCCCGCCGCGCACCCTGTGTCCCAACAGTTGCACACCCGGTGCCCCACGGGGGGCGCTCATCCGGCACAGTTGACGCGTGCAGTCGTCCCCGGGGATGGTCACCGTCGCGGCGCTGAGCGGGATCGCCGCGGCCGCCGCCACGGTGCTGCTCGCCGCGTCCGCGCGGCGTCGCA
This sequence comes from Micromonospora chalcea, assembly GCF_002926165.1. Lineage (GTDB taxonomy): Bacteria > Actinomycetota > Actinomycetes > Mycobacteriales > Micromonosporaceae > Micromonospora > Micromonospora chalcea. Next base: position 16,210 of record NZ_MAGP01000110.1, read on the forward strand.
CCGGCCCTCGGCGGCAGGCCCACCTGCTGCTGGCCGTCGCCGCCGGGGCGGCCCTGCTCAGCCTGCTGGTCGGTCTCGGCGGTCTGCTCGCAGCCGGGGACCACTGGGCGCACCGGCAGGGCCAGCGGACCGGCTGGGCGGCAGTGGTCGCGGTGGGCACCACGCTCGCCGGGCTCGGCCTCGGCGCCGCCGTGCTCCGGCTGCCCGGCGCCGCCGCGACCCGCGCCGCCACCGCCCGGCTGCTGCTGGACGGCCTGATCATGGGCAGCGCGCTCTGGTTCGTCGGCTGGGTGGCGTTCAGCGAGCCGACCCGGCTGCTCGGTGACGCCACCCCGGTCGCCTGCCTGCCGATCGTGCTGGCCTCGATCATCGCGGCGCTGACCACCGGGCTGACCGTGATCCTGGTGCTGCGGGTCGCGCCGCCACGCGGGTGGCTGACCCTGCTCGGCGTCGGCGCGATAGCGGTCACCGCGGGCGGTCTGGGCGTCTCGGCCGGGCTCTGCCAGGCCGGTCCCGGCCTGGCGCTGACCGGCGCCACGCTGACCGCCGCCGGCCTGCTCGCCACCGCCGTGGCCGGACGCCGGGCCGACCTGACGCAGCTCGACGTCGATCTCATCCGCCGCGACGGCGAGTACGCCTTCGTGCCGATGTTCGCCATCGCCGCCTCCGCGATGTACCACCTGGTGCAGGGTGGCGGGTTCGACGGGTACGCCATCGTGGCCGGCACGGTCGAGGGCTTCGCCCTGGTCACCCGGCAGTACCTGGCGCTCAACGACGTACGCGGCTACGCGGGCCGGCTGGCCGAGCGGGAGGCGCACTTCCGTGAGCTGGCGCACACCGACCCGCTCACCGGGCTGGCGAACCGGCGCGGGCTGCTGCGGGCCCTGCACCGCTGCGCCGAGTCGGGCGTGCCCTGCGTCCTGCTCGGGCTCGACCTGGACGGGTTCAAGAACGTCAACGACATGCGGGGCCACGACGTCGGCGACGCGGTGCTGATCGAGGTGGGGCGGCGGCTGCGGGGCAACCTGCGGCCGGGTGACCTGGCGGCCCGGCTCGGCGGCGACGAGTTCGCGGTGCTGATGCACGGGTCGGCCGATCCCGGCCCGGTGGCCGACCGGCTGCTCGGGGTGCTCGGCCGCCCGTACGAGCAGGGGGACGGTCCGGTCTTCCTGTCGGTGAGCATCGGCGTGGCGGCCGGGCACGGCGACGCGGACGTGGAGCTGCTGCTGCGCAACGCCGACCTGGCGCTGCGCTACGCCAAGCAGCGGGGCAAGAACCGGATCGAGCGCTACGACGCCACGTACGACCAGTTGCTGAGCCGGCGTACCCGGCTGGAGCACGAGCTGCGCGGCGCGATCGAGCGCGACGAGCTGCGGCTGGTCTTCCAGCCGGTGGCCTCGCTGCCGTCGGTGCGCCCGGTCGGCGCCGAGGCGCTGCTGCGCTGGCGGCGCCCGGAGCTGGGCAACGTCCGGCCGGACGAGTTCATCCCGCTCGCCGAGGAGTGCGGGATGATCGCCAAGCTCGGCGCGTGGGTGCTGCACCAGGCCTGCTACCAGCTCTCCCGCTGGCTCGCCGACGGGCACGACGTGTGGGTGTCGGTGAACGTCTCACCGCGCGAGCTGCACGCGCCGGAGTACGTGGTCCAGGTCGCCGAGGCGCTGCGCGCGCACCACGTACCGCCGCAGCGGCTGGTGCTGGAGGTGACCGAGCACGCGGTCGCCACCGACCTGGACGAGCTGATCCGGCGGCTCACCGCGCTGCGGCTGACCGGCGTCCGGATCGCGCTGGACGACTTCGGCGCCGGCTACTCGTCGCTCGGCCAGCTCCGGCGGCTGCCGATCGACATTCTCAAGATCGACCACAGTCTGGTCGCCGAGCACGAGCCGGTCCGGCCGGTCGGGCGGGACGGTCCGGCGTTCGCGCCGATGGTCGACATCGTCATGCGCCTGGGGCATCAGCTCGGCCTGGAGGTGATCGCCGAGGGCGTGACCAATCCGACGGAGCTGGCCGCGGTGGTGGCCGCCGGCTGCCGGTTCGGTCAGGGGGCGCTGTTCGGCTGGGGCGTGCCGGCCGAGCACCTGGAGGCGATGCTGGAGGCGGCGACCGCGCCCGGGAACCGGCACACCGCGATGCCGCAGACGCCACCCGCGCCGCCGGCGCACAGCCCGTCGCCGTTGCTGCCCCGGTTGCGCAACAACCCGCCCGCCACGGTGCCCGCGCAGCGTCCTCCGATGGAGGGATCTTCGCAGGTGGCACCGGGGGTGGAGGGCATGCCGGGTACCGAAACGCCCACGTCCGTGAACCAAAATGTGGGATCAGTTGACTCATCGCGTGAGATGCGTCAGGCTTAGCCGCATGTCGTCGAACCGGTCGCCGCGAGTACTTACCTGAGCGCACTCTCCCACCGAGAGTGCGCTGGCCCCGTGCATCCTGCACGTGGGCTTTTTTGTTGCCGTCGGACCCATCGCGGGACCTCCGCGTCCCATCCTGAGAAGCGCGTCACCCACTCACTTCCGAAGGCTTGAACCGCCATGACGAGACCCACGCCCGAGACCCTCGCCCACACCGCCCGCCGTGCCCGTTCCGGCACCGGCGCGGCCGGTGACTCCGACTCCGCCGCCCGCCCCGGCCGTGCCGCCCCGGCGGCCGCCACCACCGAGACGCCCGTACGGGAGCCCGCCACCGCGCAGGTCTCGGGCGCCGGTTCGCTCGTGCGGTCGCTGGAGGCGCTCGGCGTCGACGTGGTCTTCGGCATTCCGGGCGGTGCGATCCTGCCCGCGTACGACCCGCTCTACGACTCCACGGTCCGCCACATCCTGGTCCGGCACGAGCAGGGCGCCGGGCACGCGGCCACCGGTTACGCGCAGGCCACCGGCCGGGTGGGCGTCTGCATCGCCACCTCCGGCCCGGGCGCGACGAACCTGGTGACGCCGATCGCCGACGCCTACATGGACTCGGTGCCGATGGTGGCGATCACCGGCCAGGTGGCCCGGCCGTCGATCGGCACGGACGCCTTCCAGGAGGCGGACATCCAGGGCATCACGCTGCCGATCACCAAGCACAACTTCCTGGTGCAGACGGCCGACGAGATCCCGCGGGTGCTGGCCGAGGCGTTCCACCTGGCCGCGACCGGCCGGCCCGGCCCGGTGCTCTTCGACATCCCGAAGGACGTGCTCCAGGCGCCGGCGACCTTCTCCTGGCCGCCCGCGCTCGACCTGCCCGGCTACCGGCCCACGCTGCACCCGCACGGCAAGCAGATCCGCGAGGCGGCCCGGCTGATGACCAATGCCCGCCGTCCGGTGCTCTACGTCGGCGGCGGCGTGCTCAAGGCCGGCGCCACCGAGGGGCTGCGCAAGCTGGCCGAGCAGACCGGCATCCCGGTGGTCACCACGCTGATGGCGCTCGGCGCGTTCCCCGACTCGCACCGCCAGCACCTGGGCATGCCGGGCATGCACGGCACCGTGGCCGCGGTCTACGGCCTGCAGAAGGCCGACCTGATCGTGGCGCTGGGCGCCCGCTTCGACGACCGGGTGACCGGCAAGCTCGACTCGTTCGCGCCGGACGCGACTGTGGTCCACGCCGACATCGACCCGGCCGAGATCGGCAAGAACCGGCACGCCGACGTCCCGATCGTGGGCGACGCGCGGCACGTCATCGACGAGCTGATCGCGGCGGTCACCGCCGAGCAGGCCGCGCACCCGTCGGTCGACCTGACCGACTGGTGGGCGCAGCTCGACGACCTGCGCGAGCGGTACCCGCTCGGTTTCGAGGAGCCGGCCGACGGCACGCTCTCCCCGCAGTACGTGATCAAGCGGCTGGGCGAGATCGCCGGCCCGGACGCGATCTACGTGGCGGGCGTCGGCCAGCACCAGATGTGGGCCAGCCAGTTCATCTCGTACGAGAAGCCGCACACCTGGCTCAACTCCGGTGGCCTGGGCACCATGGGCTACGCCGTTCCGGCCGCGATGGGGGCCAAGGTCGGCAAGCCGGACACCACCGTGTGGGCGGTCGACGGCGACGGCTGCTTCCAGATGACCAACCAGGAGCTGGCCACCTGCGCGCTGGAGGGCATCCCGGTCAAGGTCGCCGTGATCAACAACGGCAACCTGGGCATGGTGCGGCAGTGGCAGACCCTGTTCTACGGGGAGCGCTACTCCAACACCGAGCTGGGCACGCACAAGCACCGCATCCCGGACTTCGTCAAGCTCGCCGAGGCGCTCGGCTGCGTCGGGCTGCGCTGCGAGAACGCCGCCGACGTGGACAAGACCATCGAGGCGGCCATGGCGATCAACGACGCGCCGGTGGTCATCGACTTCGTGGTCGGCAAGGACGCGATGGTCTGGCCGATGGTCGCCGCCGGCACCAGCAACGACGAGATCATGTTCGCGCGGGGCGTGCGCCCTGCTTTCGACGAGGACGAACTCTAAATGACGATGCACACGCTGTCCGTGCTGGTGGAGAACAAGCCGGGCGTCCTGGCCCGGGTCTCCGGGCTGTTCTCCCGGCGCGGGTTCAACATCGACAGCCTCGCCGTCGGCGAGACCGAGAACCCGGACGTCTCCCGCATCACCATCGTGGTCAACGCCGAGTCCTCGCCGCTGGAGCAGGTGACCAAGCAGCTCAACAAGCTGGTCAACGTACTCAAGATCGTGGAGCTGGATCCGCAGGTGTCGGTGGCGCGGGAGCTGCTGCTGGTCAAGGTCCGCGCGGACCGCACGGCCCGCGCCCAGGTGCTGGAGACGGTCGGCCTGTTCCGTGCCCGGGTGGTCGACGTCGCGCCGGACACGCTGACGATCGAGGCCACCGGCACGCCGGACAAGCTCGACGCGCTGCTGCGTGACCTGGAGCCGTTCGGCATCAAGGAGATGGTCCAGTCCGGCACGGTGGCCATCGGGCGGGGTTCCCGGGCCATCACCGCCGGCCCGGCCCTGCGCGCCGCCTGATCCGTACCCACAAGTTTTTTCGACGGGCCGACGGGCTCCGCCGTACGAAAGGGAAGTCAATGAGCGTTGAGGTGTTCTACGACGACGACGCCGACCTGGGCCTGATCCAGGGCCGCAAGGTCGCCGTGATCGGGTACGGCAGCCAGGGCCACGCGCACGCGCTGTCGCTGCGCGACTCGGGCGTCGACGTGGTGATCGGCCTGCCCGCCGGGTCGAAGAGCCGGCCGAAGGCCGAGGAGCAGGGCCTGCGGGTGCTCACGACCGCCGAGGCGGCCGCCGAGGCCGACGTGATCATGATCCTGGCGCCGGACACGGCCCAGCGGCACATCTACGCCGAGGCCATCGCGCCGAACCTGACCGCGGGCAAGGCGCTGTTCTTCGGGCACGGCTTCAACATCCGGTACGGCCTGATCAAGCCCCCGGCCGACGTGGACGTGGCGATGGTCGCCCCGAAGGGCCCCGGTCATCTGGTCCGCCGCCAGTACGTCGACGGCAAGGGCGTGCCCTGCCTGGTCGCCGTCGAGCAGGACGCCAGCGGCAACGCGTTCGGCCTGGCTCTGGCGTACGCCAAGGCGATCGGCGGCACCCGCGCCGGCGCGATCCGGACCACGTTCACCGAGGAGACCGAGACCGACCTGTTCGGCGAGCAGGCGGTGCTCTGCGGCGGCGCGGCGGCGCTGGTGCAGACCGGTTTCGAGGTGCTCACCGAGGCCGGCTACGCGCCCGAGGTGGCCTACTTCGAGTGCCTGCACGAGCTGAAGCTGATCGTCGACCTGATGTACGAGGGCGGCATCGCCCGGATGCGCTACAGCATCTCCGACACCGCCGAGTACGGCGACCTGTCCCGTGGCCCGCGCGTGATCGACTCGCGGGTCAAGGAGGAGATGCGCAAGATCCTCGGCGAGATCCAGTCCGGCGAGTTCGCCCGCGAGTGGGTGGCCGAGGACGAGGCCGGCCGGCCGAACTTCGCCAAGTGGCAGGCCGAGGGCGCGGCGCACCCGATCGAGGAGACCGGGCAGAAGCTGCGCGGCATGATGAGCTGGGTCGACCGGCCGATCACCGAGACCGCCTGAGTTCTTCCCTCGTGCGGCCCGTGGCCCGACGCTCTCCCCGGCGTCCGGCTGCGGGCCGCCGTGCGTTCACGTGTTGAGACACGGTGAGTAGCGCCTCGTCCCGTACCGCACCCGTTAACGGGGGATGACGGGCGTGCGACGGGCCTTTGTGAGGGCCCTCACCCCGCACTCCGGGACACGCCGGGCGGGCAGCCACCTACCATCCTTGGTGTGGTGCCCCGGCGCACCCGACGGCCATGGCACGGATCGGCGTAGGGCGCAGCGCGGCGCCCCGGCGTCCCAGGCCGCACCATTACCGAGCGTCTACGAGGACCGATGAATCCTGTCGTACTGATCGCCGAAGAACTCGCCCCCGCCGCCATCGAGGTGCTCGCCCACGACTTCGACGTGCGGCACGTGGACGGCACCGATCGCCCGGCCCTGCTCTCCGCCCTCTCCGAGGCCGACGCGGTGATCGTACGCAGCGCCACCCAGATCGACGCCGAGGCGATCGCGGCCGCGCCGCGGCTCAAGGTGGTCGCCCGGGCCGGCGTCGGTCTGGACAACGTCGAGGTGCCCGCCGCCACCGCCCGGGGCGTCATGGTGGTGAACGCGCCCACCTCGAACATCGTCTCCGCCGCCGAGCAGGCCGTCGCGCTGCTGCTCGCGGTGGCCCGCAACACCGCCAGCGCCAGCGCCGCGCTCAAGGCCGGCGAGTGGAAGCGGTCCAAGTACACCGGCGTGGAGATCCAGGGCAAGACCGTGGGCGTGGTCGGCCTCGGCCGCATCGGCGTGCTGTTCGCCCAGCGCATCGCCGCGTTCGGCACCCGGCTGATCGCGTACGACCCGTACATCCAGCCGGCCCGCGCCGCGCAGCTCGGTGTCCGCCTGGTCGGGCTGGAGGAACTGCTGCGGGAGAGCGACTTCATCTCGATCCACCTGCCGAAGACGCCGGAGACGGTGGGCCTGATCGGCGAGAAGGAGCTGGCGATCGTCAAGCCGGGCGTCCGGATCGTCAACGCGGCCCGGGGCGGGCTGGTCGACGAGCAGGCGCTCGCCGACGCGATCGCGGAGGGCCGGGTCGCCGGCGCCGGCGTCGACGTGTACGCCAAGGAGCCGTGCACCTCCTCGCCGCTGTTCGCCTTCGACAACGTGGTGGCCACCCCGCACCTGGGCGCCTCCACGAACGAGGCGCAGGACAAGGCCGGTCTGGCCGTGGCCAAGAGCGTCAAGCTGGCGCTGCAGGGCGAGTTCGTGCCGGACGCGGTGAACGTGCAGGCCGGTGGCGTGGTCGCCGAGGACGTACGCCCGCTGCTGCCGCTGGCCGAGCGGCTGGGCCGGGCGTTCACCGCCCTGGCCGGCGGGGTGGCCGCCAGCGTCACGGTCGAGGTGCGCGGTGAGATCGCCGCCCACGACGTGTCGGTGCTCAAGCTGGCCGCGACCAAGGGCCTGTTCAGCTCCGTGGTGGAGGAGCAGGTCACCTACGTCAACGCGCCGCACCTGGCGGCCGAGCGGGGTGTCGAGGTCACGCTGGCCACGCCGGGCGAGACGGTCGACCACCCGAACCTGGTGACCGTGCGCGGCGCGCTGCCGGACGGCCGTACCGTCCGAGTGTCCGGCACCGTGGTGCACACCGGCGCCCGGGACGTGTTCAAGCTGACCGAGGTGGACGGCTTCGACGTCGAGATCGGCGCGGAGGGCATCCTGGTCTTCCTGCGCTACGCCGACCGGCCCGGCGTGGTCGGCACCGTCGGCACGCTGCTCGGCGAGGCCGGCGTCAACATCGGCGCCATGCAGGTGGCCCGCCGTGAGGCCGGTGGCGAGACGCTGATGACGCTCACCGTCGACCAGGCGCTCGGCGCCGACCTGCTCACCTCCGCCGCCGACTCGATCGGCGCGGTGGCGGCCAGCGCGGCCGACCTGCGCGACGTGTAGTCCGGACAGGACACATCGGGGCCCGGCCGGATGCGGCCGGGCCCTTCGTCGTTCCGGCCGGTCAGGAACGCACGCGGGCCGGTGGCGGGTAGACCGAGCCGTCCTGCGCGTCGAAGAGCATCAGGTCGTGTTCGCCGGCCAGCCGTTCGATGTCCAGCAGGACCTGGTCCGGGCAGGTCGGGTTCAGGTTCATCTCGATGTGGTCGGCGGCCGTGTGCAGCGGCGCCTCCCAGGGCGTACCCGGCCGGGTCGGACCGTCGGGGTAGCTCGCCGTGATCGCCCGGTAGAAGGCGACCAGCCTCGGGTCGGGTTGCTGCCTGCCGTGCCAGCCCTCGCGGCACTGCTGCACCGCCGCCCGCACCTGCTCCGGTGTCGCCCCGTTCGGCAGGGCCCACACGCTCAGATCGAAACTCACGGCGGACAGCGTGCCATCCCGGGCCCGGCCCGTCACCTCTGCCCCACCGTGCGTTCACCGGCTGATTGCCGACACCGATTCCCCGGCGTCCGCTGTGGAGACTCTTGCGTCGAGTTGCGTCGATTCGCTAGCGTACCGTTGCGGTTTCCGGCTGAGTCGATTCCCCGGCCCGTCTTCGGGTGGCGCGGTCGGGCGTCCGCCCCGTCGGCCCGCACCCCTCGATTGCGCGAGCCACGCGCACTCGTCGCTGACCGGCCCCCACGGTCGTTGCCGAGACCGCGGGGGCCGATCGCGGCTCAGCGCCGGTGCTACGCGAACAGCGGGCGGTAGTCCGAGTCCTGGCGGAACCAGGCCAGTCCGGCCGGTCCGGCGGCGTACAGGGCGGTGGCGTAGGCGTCGGCGACGGCCAGGTCCGGGCCGATCACGGTTGCGGCCGCCAGGCGGTCGGTCGGCTCGCCGGTGTGCGGGTCGATCACGTGCCCCCGCCGCCCGGTGACACCGGAGGTGCCCACCGCGCCGGTCGTCATCTCCAGCACGAGCGGCGTGCGCCGGGTGTCGGTGGGGTGGTGCACGGCCACGCGCCACGGCCCGCCGTGCGCCGCGCGCCCGCGTACCGTCAGGTCGGCGCCGCTGAGCACGGCGTAGTCGTGGATGCCGGCGGCGCGCAACCGCGCCGCGGCGCTCTCCACGGCCCAGCCGCCGAGCAGGCCGCCCGGGTCGAAGCCGCCGGGCACCGCCCAGGCGTCGAACCAGCCGTCGGTCGCCGCCCGCATCGACGCGCAGAGGTCGATCAGGTCGGCCAGCGGGGGGTACGAATCGGGGCTGATCTCGTCGCGGCGCAGCCGGGACACGAGGCTGTCCGGCCGGTTCGGTCCGTAGGTGAGGTCGACGGCGCGCAGTTCGGCGACGGCGTCCCGCAGCGCCTCGCCCACCACCCGGTGGCCCAGCCACTCGGGCGCGTTGAGCAGCAGTGTGTAGTCGGCGGTCGAGGTGGCCACCGTGTGCCGGACGGTGATCCGGCCGGACGCGCCGGCGCCGGGCCGCTCGACGCGGTGGCTGCTGGCGCCCAGGTGCAGGTCCGGACGGACCGGGCGGAACGCGGACTGGTCGACCCAGCGGGTACGTGGTTGCTCGTCCGCCCAGTGGGTCCGCCGGTGCTCGATCCGCATGACACCTGCCCCTCGGTGGTCGCCGCCGTGTCGCGGCGGTGGCCGGTTCCGGGCCTGCGTCGACCCGATGAAACCCGACCCTAAGCAGTGGAGATGACCGCGCCATGGGTGTCAGCTGGGAGGATCCTGTGACTCGCGTTCCCGAATGGTGGAAGATTCGTACCGGGGGACGGGACACCGACGTACCGTTGCCGGGAACGTCGAGACGAGGAGCATCAGGTGGCACGCATCGCGGTGGTGGCCGGCGACGGCATCGGACCCGAGGTGGTCGCGCAGGCCCGCAAGGTCCTCGACGCGGTGCTGCCCGGCATCGAGGCCACCGAGTACGACCTGGGCGCGGCGCGCTGGCACCGCACCGGCGAGGCGCTGCCCGACTCCGTCCTCGACGAGCTGGCCGGTCACGACGCGATCCTGCTCGGCGCGGTCGGCGACCCGACCGTGCCGCCGGGCGTGCTGGAGCGCGGCCTGCTGCTCAAGCTCCGGTTCGCCTTCGACCAGTACGTCAACCTGCGCCCGTCCCGGCTCTGGCCCGGCGTCGGCGGCCCGCTCGCCGCGGTCAAGCCCGGCGAGGTCGACCTCGTGGTGGTCCGCGAGGGCACCGAGGGGCTGTACGCGGGCGCCGGAGGCGCGCTGCACCGGGACACCCCGGCCGAGGTGGCCACCGAGGAGAGCCTGAACACCCGGCACGGCGTCGAGCGGGTCATCCGCGACGCCTTCGCCCGCGCCCGCCGTCGCGAACGGCGCAAGGTCACGCTCGTGCACAAGACCAACGTGCTCACCCACGCCGGTTCGCTCTGGTCGCGCGCCTTCGCCGCGGTGGCCGCCGAGCATCCCGACGTCACCACCGAGTACCAGCACATCGACGCCGCCGCGATGTTCCTGGTGACCAACCCGTCCCGGTACGACGTGGTGGTCACCGACAACCTCTTCGGCGACATCCTCACCGACATCGCCGCCGCGGTGACCGGTGGCATCGGGCTGGCGGCCAGCGGCTGCATCAACCCGGAGGGGCGCTACCCGTCGATGTTCGAGCCGGTGCACGGCTCCGCGCCGGACATCGCCGGCAAGGGCGTCGCCGACCCGGTCGCCGCCGTGCTCTCCGCCGCGCTGCTGCTGGACCAGCTCGGCCACGCCGACGCCGCCGCCCGGGTCACCGCCGCGGTCGGCGCCGAGCTGGCCGCGCGTACGCCCGGCGCGCCCCTGCGCACCGAGGAGGTCGGCGACCGGCTCGCCGGGTACGCCGTATCCTGACCGGGCCGATCCTCACCTGGCGGCCCGGTAACGGGCCGCCAGACCCGTCTCCGGGCCCGATTCGGCGGTCCGGTGCGGCGCAACCGTCCGAGGGGCGGACCTATCCGCTGAACGACCGTTCGGGGTAAGTTTCTGGCACCAGTGACGTCGGCGTGCGATCCCGCATGCCGTGAACCCGCAGGGAGGTCAGCGCGATGAGCGGTGGTGACAAGCTCGATTTCGAGATCCGTCCGAATCCCGCGCCGGTATCCGCCGCCGACCGGGCCGCCCTGCTGGCGAACCCCGGTTTCGGCCGGGTCTTCACCGACCACATGGTCACCATCCGCTACGCCGAGGGCAAGGGCTGGTACGACGCCCGCCTGGAGGCGCGCGCGCCGATCCCGATGGACCCGGCCGCGGCGGTCCTGCACTACGCGCAGGAGATCTTCGAAGGGCTGAAGGCGTACCGCACCGGCGACGCGGTGACGATGTTCCGCCCGGAGGCCAACGCGGCCCGGTTCAGCGCGTCCGCCCGCCGGCTCGCCATGCCGGAGCTGCCGGAGGCGACGTTCGTGGAGTCGCTGCGCCGCCTGGTCGAGATCGACCAGGCGTGGATCCCGGAGCACGAGGACGCCAGCCTCTACCTGCGTCCGTTCATGTTCGCCAGCGAGGTCTTCCTCGGCGTGCGCCCGGCCAACGAATACCTGTACTGCGTCATCGCCTCGCCGGCCGGGGCGTACTTCTCCGGCGGGGTGAAGCCGGTGACGGTCTGGGTCTCGCCGGACTACACCCGGGCCGCGCCCGGCGGCACCGGCGCGGCGAAGTGCGGCGGCAACTACGCCGCGTAGCTCGCGGCGCAGGCCGAGGCGATCGAGGCGGGCTGCGACCAGGTGGTCTTCCTGGACGCGGTCGAGCGGCGCTACGTGGACGAGCTGGGCGGCATGAACGTCTTCTTCGTCTACGACGACGGCAGCATCGTCACCCCGCCGCTGGGCGGCACGATCCTGCCCGGCATCACCCGCGACGCGATCCTCACCCTGGCCGCCGAGGTCGGGCACGAGGTGCGGGAGGCGCCGGTCAGTTTCGCCGACTGGCAGGCGGACGCGGCGAGCGGGCGGCTGCGCGAGGTGTTCGCCTGCGGCACGGCCGCTGTCGTCACCCCGATCGGCGGCGTGCGCTTCCCGGAGGGCGAGTTCCTCATCGGCGGCGGCGAGCCCGGCCAGGTCACCATGGCGCTGCGCCAGAAGCTGGTGGACATCCAGCGCGGTCGCGCCGAGGACCCGCACGGCTGGGTCACCCGGGTCATCTGACCGCCCGACCGCGCGGTGAGCAGCGAGTCCGCTCCCTGCTCACCGCGCGGCGTCAGTCCAGCAGGTGGGTGCGCAGCGACTCCAGCTGCGTCTCGGTGACGCCCGCGTGGTTCAGGTAACCCTCGACCGAGCCGTGGCCGGCGCGCAGCTCGGCCAGGAACAGCTCCATCGTCTCGGCCGGTGACTCCAGGAACGGCGGCGGCGGTTCCTCCGCGTCCGGCAGCGTGGCGCGGACCCACTCGGTGAAACGCTGCGACGCCGCGGTGCTGAGCGCGTAGTCGGCGACCACGTCCTCGTCGGGCACCCCGAGCACGGAGAGCGTGAGCGCGCAGACGATGCCGGTGCGGTCCTTTCCGGCGACGCAGTGCACCACCACCGGCGCGTTGGCGCTGTCCGCGATCAGCCCGACCGCCTCGGCGAGCCCGGCGGTCCCGGTACGCGCCAGGTCGGCGTACCGGTCGGCCAGGTAGCGGGCCAGGCTGACGCCGGAGGCGTCGAACCGGTTCGCGCCCCAGTCGGCGTGCTCGGGGTGGATGTGCCGGTAGGCGAGCCCGTCGTAGGCGGGCACCCGCCCGTCGCGTTCCACCTCGGTGGGGCGGCGCAGGTCGATCACGGTACGGATGCCGAGCGCGGTGAACGCCGCCCGGTCGGTCTCGTCGATGCGGTGCAGCGAGTCGGAACGGTAGAGCCGGCCGCGGCGCACGGTGCGCCCGTCCTGAGCGGCGTATCCGCCGACGTCGCGGAAGTTGAACAGGGTGGGGAAGGGGCTCTGCGGGGCGTCCACATCCGACACGGTACGGCCGGCGGGGCGTTCCCACGTCCCCGCCGGCCGCCGCCGCGGTGTCAGATGCGCGGCGGCACGTCCGGCGGCAGCGCCGAGTGGCTCTCGCCGTAGTAGCCGCCGAGCCGGTCCCGGTAGCCCGGGTCGGCGTGGCTGGACTCGTCGTACTCCGGGGCGGCCTTGATCTGGTCCTTCTCCCGGTCGACGTGCACGGTGCGGGCGTCGTGGTCGACGTGGTTCACGGTCCCGGCCGGGAGCATCACCTTCTTGCCGAAGATCCACGGCCCGGTGTCCACGACCAGGTAGCTGTCGTCCACCTCGTGGCTCGCCCGGTCGATCTTGCCGATGGCGCCGTCGGTGGCCTCGACCTTGTAGCCGGTCAGGTCGGCGCTCGCCACGCCCGCCTCGTCGCGGTAGCGCCACGGGTCGAAGGCGCCCGCCGGGGTGCCCCCGGCGACGGTGCCCCGGCCGTCGTCGAGGATCGGCTCGGTGCCGCCGTGCGTGGCGCGCGGGTCCAGTCCGTCCATGTGCCGCCTCCCGTCCCCAGGGCCGCGGCCGTCGCGGCGCCGTCATCAGTCGGGAGGGTTACCCACCCTGTCCGGGCACCAACCCGACGGCGGCCGGCCCGCCCACGCCGAGGGGCCGGCGCCACGGTGGTGACGCCGGCCCCTCGGGAGGTCGGCCCGCGCGGCGCCGGTCGGGCGCGTCCGGGCCGGTGGATCAGGCCAGCGCGGCCTCCGCGTCCAGGGTCACCGCGGCGGCGTGTACGACGGCGGCGATCCGCAGCCCCTCGTGCACCTGCTCCCGGCTGAACCCGGCGGCGCGCAGCGTCTTCTCGTGCGACTCCAGGCAGACGCCGCAGCCGGTGATCGCCGAGACGGCGAGGCACCACAGCTCGAAGTCGGTCTTCTCCACGCCGGGGCGGGCGATGATCTGCATCCGCAGCCGGGCCGGCAGCGACGCGTACTGCTCGTCGCCGATCAGGTGCTTGGCCCGGTAGTAGACGTTGTTCATCGCCATGACCGCAGCCGCGCCCTTGGCCGCCGCGACCGCCTCGGGCGTGAGGTGACCGGCCGCCTCGGCGGCGATCTCCCGCAGCACCACCGGGTTGCGGGCCGCCACCGCGCAGGCCAGGGCGGTGCCCCACGCCTGCTCCGGCTTCAGCGTCGAGGTGGTGATGGTGGAGCCGAGGTTGAGCCGGATGTCCTTGGCGTACTCGGGCAGGCCCGCCTTGATCGCGTCCAGGCCCATGGTCAGGCCCCGGCGCCGGCGAGGAGCGCGTTGGCGTCGAGCGTCGCGCCGCCCTTGTTCCAGTTGCACGGGCACAGCTCGTCGGTCTGGAGCGCGTCGAGCACCCGCAGCACCTCGGAGACGTTACGGCCGACCGAACCGGCGGTCACCATGACGAACTGGATCTCGTTGTTCGGGTCCACGATGAAGGTGGCCCGCTGCGCGACACCGTCGGCGCCGAGCACGCCGCAGGCGGAGGTCAGCTCACGCTTGATGTCGCTGAGCATCGGGAAGGGCAGCTCGCGCAGGTCCGGGTGGTCCTTGCGCCAGGCGTAGTGGACGAACTCGTTGTCGACGGAGACGCCGAGCACCTGGGCGTCGCGGTCGGCGAACTCGCCGTTGAGGCGGCCGAACTCGGCGATCTCGGTGGGGCAGACGAAGGTGAAGTCCTTCGGCCAGAAGAACACGACGCGCCACTGGCCCTCGTGGGACTTGTGGTTGATCGTCTCGAACGCCTTGTCGGCGTCGAGCGACACGCAGGCGGTGAGTTCGTACTCGGGGAAGTGGTCACCGACAGTGAGCACGGGTCCTCCTTGAGCGTGACCCGGCAGCACCGCCGGGCCAGTAACTGGATCTGTTCAAGATTCTTCCGCAGCCCTGTTTGCGCTCGTGGCGGGCGGTGGCCGGGTGTGAAGGCGGTCACCAGCCCCGCGATCGTCCCGGAATATGGGTTTCGCCTCCCAAAAGCGGGGGCGGGGTGGCAGAGTACTGGTCGTGACCAGCTTCGTCCTGATCATTAGCAGCTAGCGCGCCGGCCTTCCCTCGCCGAGCGCGCAGACCTCCCGCATCCGCGGGGGGTCTTTTTGTTTGCGCCCCAGGACGGACACGAGAAGAGGACTCCGATGACCTTCCAGGTGTACGACACGACGCTGCGCGACGGCGCCCAGCGCGAAGGACTCACGTACTCGGTGGTCGACAAGCTGGCGGTGGCCCGCCTGCTCGACGACCTCGGGGTCGGCTTCATCGAGGGGGGCTGGCCGGGCGCGGTGCCCAAGGACACCGAGTTCTTCCGCCGGGCCCGCACCGAGCTGGAACTGCGGCACGCGATCCTGGTCGCCTTCGGCGCCACCCGCAAGGCCGGCCTCGCGGTCGAGGACGACCCGCAGGTGCGCGGGCTGCTCGACGCGCAGACCCCGGCCGTCGCCCTGGTCGCCAAGGCGGACCTGCGGCACGTGGAACGCGCGCTGCGCACCACCGCCGAGGAGAACCTCGCCATGGTCCGCGACACCGTGTCGTACCTGGTGGCGCAGGGCCGGCGGGTCTTCGTCGACGGGGAGCACTGCTACGACGGGTTCCGCTTCGACCCGGGCTACACCGCCGCCGTGGCGGAGACCGCGCTGGCCGCCGGCGCCGAGCGCTTCGTCCTCTGCGACACCAACGGCGGCATGCTGCCCTCCCAGGTCACCGCCGTGATCGAAGGGCTGGTGGCGCGCACCGGGATCGCGCCGGAACGGCTCGGCATGCACGCGCAGAACGACACCGCCTGCGCGGTCGCCAACACCATCGCCGCCGTCGAGGCCGGCGTCCGCCACGTGCAGGGCACCGCCAACGGGTACGGCGAGCGCCCCGGCAACGCCGACATCTTCGCGATCGTCGCCAATCTTCAGCTCAAGCTGGGCATGCCCGTCCTACCGGAGGGCTGCCTGGAACAGATGGTGCGGGTCTCGCACGCCATCGCCGAGATCGCCAACATCGCCCCCGACACCCACCAGGCCTACGTCGGGGCCGCCGCCTTCGCTCACAAGGCGGGGCTGCACGCGAGCGCGATCAAGGTCGACCCGTTGCTCTACAACCACGTGGAACCCACCGTGGTGGGCAACGACATGCGGATCCTGGTGACCGAGATGGCCGGCCGGGCCAGCATCGAGCTCAAGAGCCGTGAGCTCGGTCTGGACCTGGCCGGCCATCCGGACACCCTGTCCAAGGTCACCGGGCGGGTCAAGGAGCTGGAGGCCGACGGCTGGTCGTTCGAGGCCGCCGACGCCTCGTTCGAACTGCTGGTCCGCTCGGAACTGCCGGGCGCGGCGCCGGTCCGGCCGTTCACGCTGGAGTCGTACCGGGTGCTGGTCGAGCACCGCGAGGACGGCGCGGTGGTCTCCGAGGCCACGGTGAAGATCCGGGTACGCGGCGAGCGGGTGATCGCCACCGCCGAGGGCAACGGCCCGGTCAACGCGCTGGACGAGGCGTTGCGGGTGGCGCTGTCCCGGCACTACCCGGAGCTGCGCGAGTTCCAGCTGGCCGACTACAAGGTCCGCATCCTGGAGGGCAGCCACGGCACCGGCGCGGTGACGCGCGTACTCGTGGAGACCGCCGGGGCGGGCCGCGACTGGACCACCGTGGGCGTGCACCCGAACGTGGTCGAGGCCAGCTGGCACGCGCTCGTCGACGCGCTCACCTACGGCCTGGACCGGACCCGCGTGACGGGCGGGACCGCGGCCTGACTCACCCGGCCGGCAGGCGCAGCTCGGCCAGCAACGCGCGGTGGTCGCTGCCCGGCACCGGGAAGGTGCCGGCGGCGCGCACCGCGATGCGCCGGTCCACCAGGACGTGGTCGATGGTGACCGGCGGGATCGGGTCGCCGTCGTACGGGCCCCAGGTGCCGCCGAACCCGGCACCGGCCGCGTCCGCCGCGTCGGTGTAACCGGTGGCGATCAGCTCCCGCAGCGCCGCGTGGTCGAGCGTCGCGTTGAAGTCCCCGGCCAGCACGCTCAGCCCGCCGTCCGGGGTGGCCGGCGGCTGGGCGCGCTGGTCGGTCCACCAGTCCGGCGCCACGTCCACCGCGTACGGCGCGGCCGGGTGCGCCGACTCCACCCGTAACGGCGGCGCGCCCGGCACCGTCACCGTCGCGTACGCCTGGGTGAAGAAGAACCCCTGGTTGCGGCGGTGCCCGGTGTCGCGCAGCGGGTGGCGGGCGTACACGCCGGAGCCGGTGGAGCCGACCTCGGGGCTCAGCGACCGGTAGGGCAGCAGCGTGGCCAGGCCGAGCCGGTCCAGCTCGGCCGCGAGCGCCGGGGTGAGCTCCTGCACCGTGAGCACGTCCACCCGCCGGACCCGGGCCAGGTCGACAAGTCCCGCCGGGTCGGCCGAGCCGAGGCGCAGGTTGGCGGTGAGCAGCCGCAGCGTCGGCCCGTCGGCCGGGGGACGGGCGTCGGGGACCGCCCGGGGCGCCACCGCGCCGATCAGCGACAGCGCGGCGAGGGCCGCGACCACCGCCGGGGCCCGGCGCCGCAAGGCGCGCGCCGACACCGCCACGACCGGGGCCAGCGCGGCGACGTACGGCGTGAAGGCGATCGCCAGCACCAGCGGACCGCTTTCCAGCCCGGCCAGGCGTACCAGCGCCCAGGCGGCGACCGGCGCCGCTGCCAGCCAGCACGCGGCGGTGGCCCAGCGGCCGCCCCGGGTGCCGCCCCGGGACAGGTCCGGCGCTGTGATCATGGCCGTCAGGCTACCCGGGTCCGCGCTGCCGCGATGCCCGGCGAAACAATTTCGTGAATGCTCGACCGCAATTTCTGAGCACTTTTTCGATCGGTCGGACACGCAATATGAGCTATTGACCGCCCGCGTTTTCCGGTGCTACGTTCCCCCTGGTTGAGACGTCGCGACTCTCTGTAGTAAGGCCAGCTCACGAGCGGTGCGCTCCCCGGGCGGATTCCCGATGATCCGCAATTTGACGCGCGCAGTCGCCGTATCACCACGGTTTAACCAAGGGAGAAATCATGGCCACATTCTTCAAGCGAAAGGCGACGGTGGTGGCGCTCGCCGCGCTGTCCCTCACCCTGGCTGGTGGAGGGATCGCCGCGGCCGCCCAGGCGGAGGCGCGACCCCAGCCCGGCGCCCGGCACAGCACCGCGCAGCCGCCGGTGACCGCCGCCGAGCGGCAGGCCGCCCGCGCCGCCATGCGGGCCACGCTGGCCCCGCCGGCCCCCGGTCAGGTCGCCTGGGCGGTCGTGTCGGCGAACGGGACGCTGCTGCAGCACTCCGGCAACGTGGTGTCCTCGCTCCGGTTCGTACCCGGCCCGGGCGTGTCCGCCGGGCAGTACCAGGTGCTGTTCGACTACGACGTGAGTCAGAAGTCGTACCAGGTGTCTATCGGGACGAACGACTCGGCGAACGTGCCGCCGGGCGGCGAGATCTCGGCCGCGCCGCGCACGCTGACCCCCAACGCGGTCTTCGTGCAGACCCGCAACTCCACCGGCGGCTTCGCCGACCGGCCGTTCCACATCCTGGTCGCCAACTGACCCGTCCGGCCGCGCACCGGCCTCCGCTGCGGCGGGGGCCGGTGTCGTGTTCCGTCCCGGTCCCGCCCGGACCGATGGGGTTCGCGCCGTTGCCGCCCGATCGGGGAGATGCTGCCCGTCCGGTTCGGCCACTGCCGGTCCGGGTCCGATAATCCGACGTTTGTCGCCGGTCCGGCCCGGGAAGCAAGCACCGTGACGGACATCTCGGACACCCTGGCCAGCGTGCCCAGCCCGGTCGATGCCGACGCGAGCGGCGTCGAGCTGGAACAGACCCTCGCCGAGGTCAAACGCGTGATCGTCGGGCAGGATCGGCTCGTCGAACGCCTGCTCACCGCCCTCATCGCCGACGGTCACTGCCTGCTGGAGGGCGTACCGGGGGTGGCCAAGACGCTCGCGGCGCAGACCCTCGCCACAGTGGTCGGCGGCACCTTCTCCCGGATCCAGTTCACGCCCGACCTGGTGCCCTCCGACATCGTCGGCACCCGCATCTACCGCGCCTCGACCGAGCAGTTCGACGTGGAGCTGGGACCGATCATGGCGAACCTCGTGCTCGCCGACGAGATCAACCGGGCCCCGGCCAAGGTGCAGTCGGCCCTGCTGGAGGCGATGGCCGAGCGGCAGGTCTCGATCGGCGGGCGGAGCTGGCCGGTGCCGGAGCCGTTCCTGGTCCTGGCCACCCAGAACCCGATCGAGTCCGAGGGCGTCTACCAGCTCCCCGAGGCGCAACGCGACCGCTTCCTCATGAAGGTCGTGGTCGACTACCCGAGCGACGCCGACGAGCTGGCCATCCTCTACCGGATGAGCACCGAGCGCCCCACCGCGAGCACCGTGCTCGACCCGATCCGGCTCCGGGAACTCCAGCGCCGCGCCACCGACGTCTTCGTCCACCACGCGCTCGCCGAGTACGTGGTCCGCCTCATCCTCGCCACCCGCGACCCGCAACGCTTCGGCCTGCCCGACATCGCGCCGCTGCTGGCGTACGGGGCCAGCCCCCGGGCCACGCTCGGCCTGGTGGCCGCCGCCCGCGCGCAGGCACTCATCCACGGCCGCGACTACGTCCTCCCCGAGGACATCCGGGACCTGGCGGTGGACGTGCTGGCGCACCGGCTCGTGCTCACCTTCGACGCGGTCGCCGACGGGATCTCCGGCGAGGACGTGGTGCGCCGGGTGATCGAGGCGGTGCCACCACCCCGGCTGGTGAACGGGCCCACCGAGGCGGCGCCGGACCTGGCGGCGGCATGACCGGCGCGGCCGAGCCCGGGCTGACCGACCTCGCGCCCGACCAGCGGCTGCGCCGGCTGGAGCTGACGGTGACCCGGCGGCTCGACGGCCTGCTGCACGGCCGGTACCGGGGCCTGCTGCCCGGGCCGGGCAGCGAGGCCGCCGGCAGCCGGGAGTACCGCCCCGGCGAGGACGAGGTACGCCGGATGGACTGGGCGGTCACCGCCCGGACCACGGTGCCGCACGTCCGCCAGGTCGACGCGGACCGGGAACTGACCACCTGGCTGCTCGTCGACGCCAGCCCCAGCATGGAGTACGGCACCTCCACGCTGGACAAACGGGAGCTGGCGGTGGCCGCTGTGGCAGCGATCGGCTTCCTCACCGCCGGAGTCGGCAACCGGCTCGGCGCGCAGGTGCTCACGCCCGACGGGCTGCGCCGATTCCCGGCCCGCAGCGGGCGTACCCATCTGCTCGGGCTGCTCCGCGCGCTGCTCGGCGCTCCGCGTACCGGCGACGGGCGGGACCCGGGCGGCGCGGGCGCGGCCGGCGCACGCCCGCCGGCCGCGGGGCCGGGCCTGGCCGACGGGCTGGACGGCCTCCAGCGCGTCGCCACCCGGCGCGGGCTCGTGGTGATCGTCTCCGACTTCCTCGACGAGCTGCCCGACGACCCGGACGCCGCGCCACCGCCCTGGGCGGCCGCGCTGCGCCGCCTCGCGGTACGGCACCAGGTGCTCGCGGTCGAGGTGACCGACCCGCGTGAGCTGGAACTGCCCGACGTCGGGCTGATCACGCTCGTCGACCCGGAGAGCGGCCGGCACCGCGAGGTGTGGACCGGCGATCCCGACCTGCGCGAGCGGTACGCGCGCGCCGCCGCCGAGCAGCGCGAGCAGGTACGCCACACGCTGCGCCGGGCCGGCGCCACCCACATGGCGCTGCGCACCGACCGGGACTGGTGCGCGGACGTGGTGCGGCACGTGCACGAGCAGCGCCGGCTGGCCACCGTGCCGGCCGCCGCCCGGGGAGGTGTCGCATGACCTGGCAGTCACCCGCCCGCCTCTGGCTGCTGCTCGCCGTCCTCGCGCTGGTCGCCGGCTATCTGGTGCTGCAACGGCGGCAGAGCCGGTACGCGGTGCGCTTCACCAACCTGCGCCTGCTGGACCGGGTCGCCCCGCGCCGCCCGGCCTGGCGCCGGCACGTGCCGGCGGGCCTGTTCCTGGCCATGCTGGCGCTGCTCGTGGTCGGGTTCGCCCGCCCCGAGGCGGAGGTGCGGGTCCCCCGGGAACGGGCCACCGTGATGGTGGCTGTCGACGTCTCCACCTCGATGCTCGCCGGTGACGTGGACCCGGACCGGCTGACAGCGGCCAAGGAGGCGGGCCGGCGGTTCGTCGACGGGCTGCCGGACGAGTTCAACGTCGGCCTCGTCGCGTTCGCCGGCAGCGCCGCGGTGCTGGTGCCGCCGAGCACCGACCGGGAGGCGCTGCACGACGGCATCGGGCGGCTGGCCGAGGGCATCACCGGCGTGCAGGGCACCGCGATCGGCGAGGCGATCAGCACCTCGCTGGGCGCGGTAAAGAGCCTTGACGCGACTGCCGCGAAGGACCCGCCGCCGGCCCGGATCATCATCCTCTCCGACGGCGCGAACACCTCCGGGATGGACCCGATCGAGGCGGCCGACCAGGCCGTCGCCGCCAAGGTGCCGGTGCACACGATCTCCTTCGGCACGCCCGGGGGTTCGGTCGACCGGGGCGGCCGGGCGATCCAGGTGCCGGTGGACGGGCAGACGCTGCGGGCGGTCGCCGAGCAGACCGGTGGCGGCTTCCACGAGGCGTCCACGACCGCCGAGCTGAAGGACGTCTACGAGGACATCGGCACCTCCGTCGGCTACCGCACCGAACGGCAGGACATCTCGGCCCGCTTCATCGGCCTCGGGCTGGTCCTGGCGATGGGCGCCGCCGCCGGCTCGCTGCGGTGGTTCTCCCGGCTGCCCTGACCCGCACACCACTACCGCACGACATGTGAGGAGCCAGGCATGGCAGTGCAGACCGGACTCGGCGAGCCACGCGGACCGTGGTTCGTCTCGCCGGAGCTGGACCCGGACGGGCGCGGCCACCGGGACGTACCCGGGGGCGGGCCGGAGGCCGGACGGCGCAGCCTGCGGCACCGGCTGCTGAGCGTGGCGGCGGTGGTGGCGCTCTCCACCGTCTCCGGCGCGGTGGCCGGCACCTGGGCGGCCGACCAGGGCTCGCCGGGGCCGAGCGCGGCATCCGCCGCGCCGGTGCCCGCGGAACTGGTCACCGCCGCCGGCAAGACGGTGCCCGGCGTGGTCTCGGTGATGGTCGGGGGCCGATCCGGCGCGTCCGCGTCCGGCTCCGGATTCGCCATCGACAACGAGCAGCACATCGTCACAAACGACCACATCCTGGCCCGCGGCGGCTCGGGCGCGGTGACTGTGGAGACCTCGGACGGGCGTCGCTTCCCGGCCGAGGTGGTGGGCCGGGAACCCGCCAGCGACCTGGCCGTGCTCAAGGTGCCCGCGTCCGCCGGGCTGCCGCCGCTGCCGCTGGCCAAGGCGAACTCGACCCGGGTGGGGGAGCCGGTGCTCGCGGTCGGGTCGCCGCTCGGGCTCGCCGGGACCGTCACGGCCGGTATCGTCAGCGCGCTCAACCGGCAGGTGCGGATCGGCAACGGCCGGCACACGGCGGTGCAGACCGACGCCTCCATCAACCCGGGCAACTCGGGCGGGCCGCTGGTGAACGCGCGCGGTGAGGTGGTCGGCGTGAACACCGCCATCGCCACCATCGACGGCAACGGGTCGATCGGCATCGGCTTCGCCATCCCGATCGACCAGGTCCAGCAGACCGCCGACACCATCATCGGCCGGGGCGGCTGAGTCACCGGGCGCGGTCTCCCGCGCGGGTTGCCTCGGCGCTTCGCGCGGCGCTGACCTGCACAAGCACTGCAAGATCGGTGCGAACTGTCGGATATCCGGCGTGGGATCATTGGGGCATAGAAATATTACGCTGAGTATGGATACTGGCGGAGGTGGAGCAAGCTGTCATTGCGGCCCTCCTCGTGATGGGCCTGATCATCGGCGCCGGTGTCGGCGCGTCCTACGCGCGTGCGAAACGCGGCTGGACGGACTACCAGACGATCCGGACCAGCGTGCCGGGCGCCCGCCGCAACGCCTGGCTCGCGATTCGCGGCGTGGTCGTCAAGCTCGCGGTGATCGCCCTGCTGCTGGTCGGCGCGGCCGCGTACGCGGCCTCGGGCGGCGGCGAGGAACGGGCCGGTCCCACCCCGAGCGCCACCCCCACCCCGAGTCACCGCGCCGGGCGCTAGCCTCGGGGAGTGGACGACGGACTGCGGGTGACCGACCGGCTCGTGGTGCCCGCAGTCGAGCTGCGGGAACGGTTCTCCCGGTCGTCCGGGCCCGGCGGCCAGGGGGTGAACACCACCGACTCGCGGGTGGAGCTGAGCTTCGACCTGGGCCGCTCGCCGAGCGTGCCGGAGACGTTGCGGGAACGGGCGCTGACCCGGCTCGCCGGTCGCCTGGTCGACGGCGTGCTGACCGTGACCGCCAGTGAACACCGCGCGCAACTGGCCAACCGGGAAGCGGCCCGGGAACGGATGGCGGCGCTGCTGCGCGAGGCCGTCGCCCCGCCGCCGAAGGCGCGCCGCCCGACCCGCCCCTCCCGTGGCGCCAAGGAGCGCCGGCTGGCCGAGAAGAAGCGTCAGTCCCAGCGCAAACGCGACCGCCGGGTGGACGGCGAGTGACCGAAAAACGGTTGGACCGCCCGGCGCGCCGACCGGAGAATTCCGCCCCGTGATCGACTTCTCCGTCAAGCCCACGCTCACCGGCGAGCGTGTGGCGCTGCGCCCGTTCCACGACGACGACCTGCCGGCGCTCGCGGAGATCCTGGCCGACCCGGAGGTGGTCCGGCTGACCGGCAGCCCGGCCGGCGAGACGTTCGAACCGGCCCGGTTGCGCGCCTGGTACGGCACCCGCAACAGCCAGGACGACCGGCTCGACCTCGCGGTGGTGGACCGGGCCGGCGGCGCCTGCGTCGGCGAGGTGGTCCTCAACGAGTGGGACCGGGCCAACGCGAGCTGCAACTTCCGCACGCTGATCGGTCCCGGCGGCCGCGACCGCGGCCTCGGCACCGAGGCGGTGCGGCTGATCGTCGGGTACGGCTTCGAGCAGCTCGGCCTGCACCGCATCGGCCTGGAGGTGTTCGCGTTCAACCCGCGTGCCCGGCGCGCCTACGAGAAGGTGGGCTTCGTCGCCGAGGGGACGCTGCGGCAGGTGCTGCGCGACGGCGACGGCTGGGTGGACGCCACTGTCATGTCGATCCTCGCTCCGGAGTGGAACCGGCACCGGGGGCACCCGGAGGGTTGAGCCGGAGGCGTCGAAGCGCTTCAATGCGTACGGGAGCTTCAGGGCCGTCACCGACCACCACGTCACAGTGACAGGAGTCCCTTCCGCATGTCCCGAAACCCCGTACGCGCCGCGCTGACCGCGCTCGCCGCGCTGCTACCGGTCCTCGCTCTCGGCCTCGCCCTCACCGCCACCACACCCCCGGCCGCCGCGGCGGCCACGCCGGTCCGCGTCATGCCACTGGGCGACTCCATCACCGGGTCGCCCGGCTGCTGGCGCGCCCTGCTCTGGAACCGCCTCCAGTCCACCGGCCACACCGACGTCGACTTCGTCGGCACGCTCGGGCCGCAGGGCTGCGGCGTGCCCTACGACGGCGACAACGAGGGCCACGGCGGCTACCTCGCGACGAACGTGGCCAACCAGAACCTGCTGCCCGGCTGGCTCGCCGCCACCCGCCCGGACGTCGTGCTCATGCACTTCGGCACCAACGACGTGTGGAGCAACATCGCGCCCGCCACGATCCTCGCCGCGTACTCGAAGCTGGTGGACCAGATGCGGGCCGCCAACCCGGCCACGACCGTGCTGGTCGCGAAGATCATCCCGATGAACCCGGCGAGCTGCCCGGAGTGCGGCCAGCGGACCGTGGCGCTCAACTCGCTCATCGACGGCTGGGCGGCCGGGAAGACCACGGCCGCCTCCCCGATCGTGGTGGTCGACCAGTGGACCGGGTTCAGCACCGCCGCCGACACCTACGACGGGGTGCACCCGAACGCGGCCGGGGACCAGAAGATGTCCGACAGGTGGTACCCGGCGCTGGTCGCCGCGCTCGGCCGCGCCACGCCCGGCCCGACCACGTCCCCGACCGTCAGCCCCACGCCGTCGCCCACGCTCAGCCCGTCACCGACGACCAGCCCGTCGCCCACCGCGAGCCCGACGTCGGCGCCCGGCGGCTGCACCGCCACCTGGCGCCTCGCCGGTCAGTGGCCGGGCGGCTTCCAGGGGGAGGTGACAGTGCGCAACGACGGCGCCGCGCCGATCGCAGGCTGGACCGTGCGCTTCCCGCTCGCCGGCGGACAACGGATCAGCCAGGCGTGGAGCGCCGACGTGACGCAGAGCGGAACCACTGTGACCGCCCGGAACGCGAGCTGGAACGGCGCGCCGCCGCCGGCCGCCCAGACCACGTTCGGGTTCCTGGCCGAGGGAACCGCGCCGAGCCCGGCGCTGACCTGCGCGCCGAGCTGACCGTCGCGTGCCGGCCGGCCCCGCTCAGCGGTGGTCGGCCGGCACCGCCCGGTCCAGCGCGGCCAGCAGCCGGGCGCGCAACCCGGCGGCACGCTCGGCGAACCCGCGCTGCGCGGCGGCGTACTCGGCCCGGCCCTCCGGCGTCTCCACCGGCACCGGCGGGTAGCCCAGGGCGGCCAGGTCGTACGGGCTGGCACGCATGTCCAGCGTCCGGATCTCCCGGGCCAGCTCGAAGCAGTCCGCCACGAGTTCCGAGCAGACCAGCGGCGACAGCTTGTACGCCCACTTGTAGAGATCCATGTTGGCGTGCAGGCAACCCGGCTGCTCCAGCGCGTGCTGGCTGTCCCGGGTCGGCTGGAGCACGTTCAGCGGGCGGGCCGGCGCGGTGAAGAACCGGAACGCGTCGAAGTGGCTGCACCGCACGCCGCGCTCCTCGACCACCGCCGCCGTCGCCGCCGGGCTCAGCCGCAGCGGCCAGGAGTTGTGCCGTACCTGCTCCTGGGTCTGCCGGTAGACCATCGCCCACTCGTGCATGCCGAAGCAGCCGAACTGCGCCGGGCGTCCGGCGGTCGCCGCCAGCAGCGTACGGATCCAGGCGATCGACTCGGCGCGCCGCGCGCGTACCCGATCGGTATCGAGGGTGAGCCCGGCGGCGCAGGCGGTGTAGTCCGGGCCGAAACCGGCCGGGTCGGCGTCGCGCAGCGTCACGCCCGCGCCCGGGTGCCAGCGGCGCAGCTGGGCCGGCCGGTGCGAGTAGTAGGTGAAGAGGAAGTCCTCCACCGGATGCTTCACGCCCGCCCGGCGGCGGCCGAGATGCGGCGTCAGCCAGGCGTCCACCCGCTGCTCGTGGGCGGCCCGGCGCGCCTGCCAGTCGGCGACGTCGAGCGCGGGGGCGAGGGCGGCGGTCACGCACCCCAGGGTACGACCGCCGCCCGTCGCCGGGTCACGGCACGTCCACCCGCACGCCCGCGGAGAAGACGCCGCTGCGCAGCTCCAGCCGCTTCGGCGGCTCGTCGCCGCGCATCGTGAACACCAGTGGCAGCAGCACCCGCCGCCCGGCGGCCACCGGCTGGGAGAACACGTCCCGGCCGAGGTTCGCCACCCGGGTCGCGTCCTCGTCGGCGGCCACCCAGTTCCCGCTCGGCAGGTACGCGCGCTGCAACTGCCCGTGCCAGGTCTGGTCCTCGTTCGTGACGTTGCGCACCCCGACCGTGGCCAGACAGGGGCGTCCGCCGCCGGGCGCCGCCGGCAGGACGTCCGCGCCGCAGCTCACCCGGTAGACGGTGAACTCGAACGCGGTCTCCCGCAGCGGCTGGCCCAACGCGCCGGTGACGCTGCTGCCCACCCACGCGCCGCTCGTCGGCTGCTTGGTGGTGTCCATCGCCGCCACCCGCTGCGTGGCCGACCAGGCCGCCGCGCCGACCACCCCGGCCAGCACCGCCGCCGCCACGCCCACCACCAGCCAGACCGGCGGCCGGCGACGGCGGCTCGCGGGCGCCGGCACCGCAGTACGCGGATAGACCGTGCCCCGTTCGGCCGGGCTGCCCTGCCCCGGGACGCCGCTTCCCGGCGCGCCGGCACCGGCGGACATCGCCCCGCCTCCGGACAGGCCGGTGCCCGCCGTCGCGGCCGTGCGCCGGCGGCGGCGCCACAGGGCCCACCACAGCACGCCCGCGGTCACCACCAGCAACGCGGTGAACGCGGCAAGCAGCACCGGTGGCCGCCGCCAGGCCGGGGCGGCCGTCACCTGCGCCGCCGGGGCCGTCGCGGCCCCCACCCAGGTCGCCGTGGCGCAGTCGTACGGGCGCGTGCCGTCGGTGCCGTAGACGCAGGTGGGCGCGGTCACCGACCGGCCCGGGCCGGGAACCGACAGCGCGGTGTGCAACGTGGTGGTGCTCTTCGCCGGCAGGCGCAGCCGCCACGTCACCTCCCCGGCGTTGGACCCGGCGGGCCGGGTGGTCCGCCCGCCGCCGGTCACCGTGGTGGCCCGCGACCCGCTCGGCAGCTCCTGCCGCACCATCGTGTCGACCGGCGCCGTGCCGGCGTTGCGGACCTCGATCCGGTAACCCGGCGCCGGAGTGCCCGCCGCGCCGACCGCCACGCTCACCGGCGGCATCGACGGGCGGACCGGCGCCGGGCCGGTGGTCGGCACCGCCGGCGGGACCGCCGGCACGCCGGTCGGGATCGGGGTCGCCCCCGCGCCGGGCAGGGCGACCGGGACGGCGGCTGCGGCTGGAGCCGGTCGGGCGGGGGTTTCGGCCGCGCGGGGCGTCGCCGGGGACAGCGCCGGTACGGCGGCGATGACGCCGAGGCAGTTCACGAACACTGCCAGGGCCTTGTGGTGTCGTCTCGATGCAGGCATACCAACGAACCTCCGGAACCGAAGCTATGGGCCGGGCCCCGCCGGGCGGGTACGAAGCCGCCATTCCCGCCCCGTCCGGCGCGATCCGGCGTACCCTGCCGCTCTCTCGCCGGTCCCGGCGCCGGCGGGCGGCGAGGGGTGCGGCGCGGGCCGCCGGGCGCGCTGCCTGCCGGTGTCCGACGGGCGCCGCGCGGGCGGGGATAGATTGGCCGGGTGCGTATCGCTCGTTTCGCTCATGCCAAGGGAATGTCGTTCGGGGTCGTCGAGGGCGAGCCGGAGGCCGGGCCGCAGGGCCTGACCATCGCCGAGATCGAGGGCCACCCGTTCGGGCAGATCCAGTTCTCCGGCGCCCGCTGGGCGCTCTCCGACGTCCGGCTGCTGTCGCCGATCCTGCCCAGCAAGGTGGTCTGCGTCGGCCGCAACTACGCCGAGCACGCCGCCGAACACGGCAGCGAGGTGCCGAAGGAGCCGCTGCTCTTCCTCAAGCCGTCCACGTCGGTCATCGGTCCGCGCGACGCGATCCGGCTGCCGATCTTCTCCAAGCAGGTCGAGCACGAGGCGGAACTCGCCGTGGTGATCGGCGCTCCGGGCGCCCGCCGGGCCGACCGGGCCGCCGCCGAGCGGGCCATCTTCGGCTACACCTGCGCCAACGACGTCACCGCGCGGGACCTCCAGCGCTCCGACGGCCAGTGGACCCGCGCCAAGGGCTTCGACTCGTTCTGCCCGATCGGGCCGTGGATCACCACCGGGCTCGACGTGAGCGACCTGGAGATCCGGTGTGAGGTGGGCCGCAACCCGGAGGAGATGGAGGTACGCCAGCTCGGCCGGACCAAGGACATGGTGTTCGACGTACCGGGCCTGGTGTCGTACATCTCGCACGTGATGACGCTGCTGCCCGGCGACGTGGTCCTGACCGGCACGCCGGCGGGGGTTAGTCCGCTCACCGAGGGGGATACGGTCACCGTGCGGATCCAGGGGATCGGGGAGCTCAGCAACCCGGTGGTCCCTGTCGCCTGATTCGCTCCGATGCCTCGTTTCCGCTGGTCAGGTGGGTTTCGAGGGGTTGGATTTGGCCTGTCGGCACCGGGAGGGTAAAGTTCATTCCCGGCGCCGCAAGGGGCCAATGGGGTATGGGGTAATTGGCAGCCCGACTGATTCTGGTTCAGTTAGTCTAGGTTCGAGTCCTGGTACCCCAGCGCAGCCGCGGGTTCGAAAGAGCTCGCGGACGCTGGATTCCGGCAGCCCACGCTGGCGGAGTGCAATGAAGGTTCTGGCCCCGTCGTCTAGCGGCCCAGGACGCCGCCCTCTCAAGGCGGTAGCGCCGGTTCGAATCCGGTCGGGGCTACAGCACCGACAGCCCGTCCCGTTTCCCCGGGGCGGGCTTTCTGCTGTCCGGGCAACGTTTTCCGCGTGCGGTGGGGGTGACCCCCGCGGCGCGGTGCCGGACGCGATGCCGCTAGACTACTGCCACGCCACCCGGCAGGGCGGCGAAGCAGGAAAAGTGCCTGGCCCCGTCGTCTAGCGGCCCAGGACGCCGCCCTCTCAAGGCGGTAGCGCCGGTTCGAATCCGGTCGGGGCTACGTCACCGAACGGCCCGTCTCGCTACGCGAGGCGGGCCGTTCGCATTCCCCGCCCCACCCCGTTGATCATGAAGTTAGCGGCAGTCTGGGAGATCAAAAATGCCGCCAACTTCATGATCAACGCGAGAGGGGGGTGGGGGTGGGTGGGTCAGAGGCCGGAGAGGCGCTGGCCGGCTCGGACGACGGCCATGGCGTGGCGTTCTCCGGGGCGGCGGCCGAGGCGCTCGATCGGGCCGGAGATGCTGATCGCGGCGATCACCCGGCCGGTGCGGTCCCGGATCGGCGCCGAGACGCTCGCCACACCAGCCTCCCGCTCCGCGACGCTCTGGGCCCAGCCGCGCCGCCGTACCTCGGCCAGCGTACGGCCGGTGAACTTGGAGCGGGGGAGCAGCGGCATGACCGCCTCCGGCGGCTCCCAGGCGAGCAGGATCTGCGCCGCCGACCCGGCGGTCATCGGCAGCACCGAGCCGACCGGGACGGTGTCCCGCAGGCCGCTGGCACGCTCGGCGGCGGCCACGCAGATCCGCTCGTCGGCGCGCCGCAGGTAGAGCTGGGCGCTTTCGCCGGTGGCGTCCCGTAGCGCGGCGAGCAGCGGCTCGGCGGCGGTCAGGAGCACGTCCGGGGCCGCGTTCGCCAGCTCGCCCAGGCGTGGACCCGGGCGCCAGCGCCCCTGGGTGTCCCGGACGAGCATCCGGTGGATCTCCAGCGCCTGTGCCAGCCGGTGCGCGGTGGCCCGGGGCAGCTTGGTGCGTTCAACGAGTTCGGCCAGGCTGGCGCCGTCGACGCAGGCGGCCAGGATGACCACCGCCTTGTCGAGAACGCCGACACCGCTCATACTGTGTCCCACAAGCCGAAATTTACCTCCCAGAATTTAGGATGTCCAGATGGTGGGAGTCACTCAACCGAGGACCCTGGCCGAGAAGGTCTGGGACGCACACGTGGTCCGCTCCGCCGACGGCGAGCCGGACCTGCTCTTCATCGACCTGCACCTGCTGCACGAGGTGACCAGCCCGCAGGCGTTCGACGGGCTGCGTCTGGCCGGGCGCGGGGTCCGCCGTACCGACCTGACGATCGCGACGGAGGACCACAACACCCCGACCGGGTACGACGACCCGGCGTTCCGCCTCCGGCGCGGCGACCTGCTCACGATCGCGGACCCCACCTCCCGCACCCAGATCGAGACGCTGCGTCGCAACTGTGCCGAGTTCGGCGTCCGCCTGCACGCGCTGGGCGACGAGAACCAGGGCATCGTGCACGTCATCGGCCCGCAGCTCGGCCTCACCCAGCCCGGCATGACGATCGTGTGCGGCGACTCGCACACCGCCACCCACGGCGCGTTCGGCGCGCTCGCGTTCGGCATCGGCACCAGTGAGGTCGAACACGTGCTGGCCACGCAGACGCTGCCGCAGGCCCGGCCGAAGACCATGGCCGTGAACGTGGTCGGCGAGCTGGCGCCCGGCGTCACCGCCAAGGACCTGGTGCTCGCGCTGATCGCGCAGGTCGGCACCGGCGGCGGTCGCGGTCACATCGTCGAGTACCGGGGCGTGGCGATCCGCGACCTCTCCATGGAGGGGCGGATGACCATCGCCAACATGTCCATCGAGTGGGGCGCCAAGGCCGGCATGATCGCGCCGGACGAGACCACGTTCGCGTACCTGAAGGGGCGGCCCAACGCGCCCCAGGGCGACGCCTGGGACGCGGCGCTGGAGTACTGGCGGACGCTGCCCACCGACGACGGCGCGACGTTCGACACCGAGGTCACGCTCGACGCGAGCCGGATCACGCCGTTCGTCACCTGGGGCACCAACCCCGGGCAGGGTGTGCCGCTGGGCGCGACGGTGCCGGCCCCGGAGGACTTCGTCACCGAGCCGGAGCGGGTCGCCGCCCGGCGCGCGCTGGAGTACATGGACCTCACCCCGGGCACGCCGATGCGTGACCTGGCCGTGGACGTGGTCTTCGTCGGCTCCTGCACCAACGGCCGCCTGGAGGACCTGCGTGCCGCCGCCGACGTGCTGCGCGGGCACCGCGTCGCCGACGGCGTACGCATGCTGGTGGTCCCCGGCTCGGCCGCGGTCCGCGAGGCGGCCGAGATCGAAGGGCTGGACAAGGTCTTCACCGAGGCCGGCGCCGAGTGGCGTTTCGCCGGCTGCTCCATGTGCCTGGGCATGAACCCGGACACGCTGAAGCCGGGTGAGCGTTCCGCCTCGACCTCCAACCGCAACTTCGAGGGCCGCCAGGGCCGGGGCGGGCGTACCCACCTGGTGTCCCCGCCGGTCGCCGCCGCCACCGCCGTGGTCGGCCGGCTGGCCGCCCCCGCCGACCTGTAGAAGGGCAGCCGAGAGATGGACAAGTTCACCACCCACACCGGCACCGCCGTGCCGCTGCGCCGATCCAACGTGGACACCGACCAGATCATCCCCGCCGTGTACCTCAAGCGGGTGACCCGGACCGGATTCGCCGACGGTCTGTTCAACGCGTGGCGGGAGGACCCGTCATTCGTCCTCAACGATCCCGTCCATTCGGGTGCGTCGATTCTGATCGCCGGCCCCGAGTTCGGCACCGGATCATCCCGGGAGCACGCCGTCTGGGCGCTGCGGGACTGGGGCTTCCGGGCCGTCATCTCGCCCCGCTTCGGCGACATCTTCCGCGGCAACGCGCTCAAGGAAGGCCTCCTTCCGGTCGAGCTGGAATTGAAAGCCGTGGAAGAACTGTGGGATCTCGTGGAATCCGAGCCGACCACGCCGATCACTGTCGACCTCGCCGCCCGCCAGGTCCACGCCGGTGACGCCACCTGGGCGTTCCCGCTGGACGACCACAGCCGCTGGCGGCTGATGGAGGGCTTGGACGACATTGGACTCACCCTCCGGCACGAGGCGGAGATCGCCTCGTACGAGGCGTCCCGGCCGTCGTTCCTGCCCTCGGTAGCCTGACTCCGGCCCGAATTCGCCCCCACCGGTGCGCCCGGTGGGGGCGAATCCGTTACGACACAAGGGCTTTTTTCCACCGAATGTTTGTGTCCAGGCAGCACAGGGCATAACGTGCGCGCAGAATGGCTCGCGTCGAGTCAGTTGCACAATCGGGAGGAAGTCGTGAACAAGGCCGAGCTCATCGAGGCGCTCGCCGTTCGCCTGGGGGACCGGAAGACGGCGACGGCCGCGCTCGACGCGGTTCTCGCTGAGGTCCAGGCGGCGGTCACCAAGGGCGAGAAGGTGGCGATCACCGGTTTCGGAGCGTTCGAGAAGCGCGTCCGGGGAGCCCGAACAGCGCGCAATCCGCGTACCGGCGAGGCGGTGAAGGTCAAGAAGACCTCCGTCCCGACGTTCCGGGCGGGCGCGGGCTTCAAGGAGATGGTGGCCAGCGGCAAGGTGCCGAAGGACACCGCCGCCGCGAAGAAGACCACCGGCGCCGCGAAGAAGACCACAGCGGCGAAGACCACCGCCGCCGCGAAGAAGACCACGGCGGCGAAGGCCACCAAGACCACCGCTACCAAGAAGGCCGCGCCGGCGAAGAAGGCCGCCGCGACCAAGACCACGGCGGCGAAGAAGACGACCGCGGCGAAGTCCACCGCGGCGAAGAAGACCACCACCGCCAAGAAGACGACCGCGGCGAAGTCCGCCACGGCCAAGAAGACCACGGCGGCCAAGAAGGCGCCCGCGAAGAAGGCACCGGCCAAGAAGGCCGCCACCCGGCGCTGACCGGACGGCCCACGAAAGGGCGCCCACCGTTGCCGGTGGGCGCCCTTTCGCATGGGTACGCCGTTGACCGTCCGCCGTCGCGCCCCGCAGAATCGCCGTGCCGAAAACCCCCGTCGGTCACGAGAAGAGGCGCCCGTGCGGCACCGTCACCTCTCCACCCTCACGCTCGCGCTCGGTATCGCGGTCCTGCTGGACGTGCTGCGGGTCTGGCTCCCGTCGGTCATCACCCTCTTCGGGCGGGCCGCCGAGACACCGGCCGAGCTGCTCGGCGCGTTCGCGCTCGGCTGGTTCCTGCTCGCGCTCGCCGCGCCTGCGCTCGTACGCCGCACCGGCGCCGCCCCGGTCGGACTCGTCGCGGCGGGTGTGCTGGCGGCGGCGCGGCTGGCGCTCACCGCGCAACCCGGTGGTCCGGCCCAGCTCTGGCTGGCCTGCGCCGGGCTGCTCGCCGGCCTGGTCTGGCTCGCCGCCACCGCCGCGTCCGTGCCCCGGCCGGTGGCCGGGCTGGCGCTGGGCATGGCCGGGAACGCGGTCGGGCACGCCCTGCTCGGCACCGAGGACCTGGTGTGGCGCGGCGGTGTGCTCGCCTGGAGCCTGAGCGCCCTGCTGGTGCCGGCGTTCCTGGCCGCGTCGGTGGCGGTACGGCGGGAGTGGGCGGACACGCCGGCGGCGGGGCCGTCCCCGACGGGCGCGGGCCACGGCACAACCGGGCGGCGTGTCCGCGTTCCGGGCCGCCGAGCCTGGCTGCTGTGCGGCCCGGCGCTGCTGCTGGCCGGTCAGGTGGCGCTCGCCCCGGCGCTCTGGAGCGCCGCCGCCGGCACCGGATCGCCTGACTTCCCCGGCCTCGCCCGCCCCGGCAGCGGTGCCCTGCCGGGCGCGCTCGCGGTGCTGCTGTTCCTCGCGGCGGCGTTGTTCCGGGCACCGGCGCGCGTGGCGCGGGTGCTGTGGCCACTGGCGTTGCTCGCCGGGTCGGTGCTGTTCGTGACCGGGCATCTCGTTCCGGCGTACCTGCTCACCGCCGCCGGTCTCGGCGGCTGCCTGGCCCTCACCGACACGACCGGCGACGGGCCCGCAGCCGCCGACGACGCGGCCGGGCCGGGCGACGACGGACGGGCGGGGGCGCGACGCGGGCGGGCGGCGGCGCTCGGGATGCTGGTGTTCGCGGTGGCCACGGTGGCCTACTACGCCGCCTACGACCTGGGGTACCCCAACGGCTGGGCGCCGGTCGCCACGGCCGTCCTGGTGGCTCTGGTGGCGGCTACCGCGCCTGTCCGGGCCGCACCGACGGCACCCGACCCGACGGCGCCCGGCGCAGCCGCACCCGGCCCGGTGCTGCCGACCACGGTCCGGGTCGCGGCCCTGGCCGCGCTCACCGCGCTGGCCGGGCTCGCCGCCGTGCTGCACGTACCGCCCGCACAGGCCCGGGCCACGGCCGCGCCGGCGGCGGTACGGGTGGCCGCGTACAACATCCGGATGGGGTTCGGCCTGGACGGCCGGCTGGACCTCGACGCGCTGGCCCGGGAGCTGCGCGGCGCGGACATCGTGCTGCTCAGCGAGGTGGACCGGGGCTGGTGGCTCAACGGCGGCCACGACACGCTGGCGTTGCTGGCCCGGCGGCTGGAGATGCCGTACGTCTTCGCGCCCGCCGCCGACCCGGTCTGGGGCGACGCGGTGCTCAGCCGGTTCCCGGCGCGCTCCGGGCAGACGCGGCGGCTGACCGCGCACGGCGCGCCGACCGGTGCGCAGGCCCTCGGCGTCACGCTCGACCTCGGTGGTCGCGAGCTGGCAGTGGTGGCCACGCACCTGCAACCG
This sequence comes from Micromonospora chalcea, assembly GCF_002926165.1. GTDB lineage: Bacteria > Actinomycetota > Actinomycetes > Mycobacteriales > Micromonosporaceae > Micromonospora > Micromonospora chalcea. The sequence goes on from NZ_MAGP01000110.1 coordinate 50,857, forward strand.
CCGCCCGGCCGGGATCCGGTGGAGCAGGCCCGCGAGGTGGCCGCGTTCGCCGGCCGGTACGCCGCCGGCCGTCCGCTGGTGCTCGGTGGCGACCTGAACACCGAGCCGGCCGACCCGGCGTTCGCCGAGTTCACCGGCGCCGGGCTGGTGGACGCGCTGGCCCCGGCCCGGCCGTTGCGGACCAGCCCGGCCGACGACCCGCGCACCCAGATCGACCACGTCTTCGTCTCCCCGGGCCTGACCGCCACCGAGGTACGCGCGCCGCGTACCGAGGCCAGCGACCACCTCCCGGTGACGCTCACCGTCACGCTGCCCTGAGCCGCCTCACAGCCGGTCCGGGAGGACCAGCCGGTCACCGGCGAACGGCAGCAGCCAGCCACCGCCCTTGGCGGTGGTGAAGTCCTCGTCCACGCGGCCGGTGAGCCGTTCCAGCGCGCCCGGGATCACCTTGCCCTGGCTGCACACCGCCACCGTCCCGGCGGCCTGCGCCAGCGCGACCAGGCGGGCCGCGGCGGCGAGCGCGCACTCCTCGGCCTGCTGGCCCGGCTCCGGCTCGTCGAAGTCGCCGCACACCTCGATCGGCAGGTCCAGCCGGGCCGCGGCCGGGCTCAACGTCTGCACGCAGCGGCGCGCCGAGGCGGAGCACAGGCGGGCCGGGCGGACCAGGGCCACGAGCGGAACCAGCGCCAGCGCCTGGGCCTGCCCGTCGTCGTCCAGCGGGCGCCCGTGGTCCGGGCCGGTCCAGGTGCCGCGCTTGCCGGCGCTGGCGTGCCGCACCAGCAGCACGGTCGCGGTGACCGGCGGCAGCGCCGCGAACGCGGCGATCACCTCGGCGTCGTGCGGGTAGCTGACCCGGCGTACCGCGTCGTCGACCGGGAACCAGGCCACGTCGTCGACCTCGGTGCCGGGCTGGAAGCCGCCGGCGCCGGCCGCCCGCATGGACCAGTAGTCGACCGCCTTGGCGTGACCCTCGCTGCGGTAGCGGACGGTGGGTAGGCGCACCTGCGGCACCGCGCGTACGTCGGTCTCCTCGGCGACCTCACGGACGGCGGCGACCAGCGGATGCTCGCCGCGGTCCAGCTTGCCCTTCGGCAACGACCAGTCGCCGTACCGGGGGCGGTGCACGAGGCAGACCTCGACGCCGGCCGGGCCCGGGCGCCACACCACGCCGCCCGCGGCCCGGATCCGTACCGGCTCGTCGTCGCTCACCCGCTCACCGTATGCCCGCCCGGCACGCGCCACGGCCCGCTCAGTCCGCCCGGCCGCCGACCCGGCGCAGCAACAGGTCCTGCAGGTGGGTCAGCGGCGTGTCGCCGTCGCCGGTACGCCGGTGCCAGGTGCCGTCGGCGGCCAGCTCGAACGCGTCCACGTCGGGGTCGAACGCGGCGGTGAGGACGTGGTCCAGCTCGGCGCGGGCCACCGGATCGCTCACCTGCACCAGCGCCTCGACCCGGCGGTCCAGGTTGCGGTGCATCAGGTCGGCCGAACCCATCCAGAACTCGGCGTCGCCGTTGTTGCCGAACCGGAAGATCCGGGAGTGCTCCAGGAACCGGCCGAGAATCGAGCGGACCCGGATGTTCTCCGACAGCCCCGGCACGCCCGGCCGCAGCGTGCACATGCCCCGGATCAGCAGGTCCACGTGTACGCCGGCCCGCGACGCCCGGTAGAGCGCGTCGGTGATCTCCTCGTCCACCAGGGAGTTCACCTTGAACTGCACCAGCCCCGGCATGCCCAGCCGGACGTGCTCGATCTCCCTGTCGATGCGCTCGATCAGGCCGCTGCGGATGCCCTGCGGCGCCACCAGCAGCCGCCGGTACGCGGTCTGCCGGCTGTAGCCGGTGAGCACGTTGAACAGGTCGGTCAGGTCGGCGCCGATCTCCGGGTCGGCGGTGAGCATGCCGAAGTCCTCGTAGAGCCTTGCCGTCTTCGGGTGGTAGTTGCCGGTGCCGATGTGGCAGTACCGGCGGATCTGGTTGCCCTCCTGGCGTACGACGAGCGCGGTCTTGCAGTGCGTCTTGAGGCCCACCAGGCCGTACACCACGTGGCAGCCGGCCCGTTCCAGCGTGCGCGCCCAGCCGATGTTCGCCACCTCGTCGAAGCGCGCCTTCAGCTCCACCAGCACCACCACCTGCTTGCCGGCGGCGGCCGCGTCGACCAGCGCGTCCACGATCGGGGAGTCGCCGCTGGTGCGGTAGAGCGTCTGCTTGATGGCGAGCACGTTCGGGTCGGCCGCGGCCTGCTCGACGAAGCGCTGCACGCTGGTGGCGAACGAGTGGTACGGGTGGTGCACCAGCACGTCGCCGTCGCGCAGCGTGGCGAAGACGCTGCGCGGCACCTCGCCCTCGGCCAGGCGCGGATGGGTGGCCGGCACGAACGACGGGTCCTTCAGGTCGGGCCGGTCCGCCTCGCCGTAGACCTGCCACAGCGCGGACAGGTCGAGCAGCCCGCGTACCCGCAGCACGTCGTGGTCGTCCATGTCCAGCTCGCGGACGAGCAGCTCCAGCATGTGGTCGGAGATGGACGCGGCCACCTCCAGGCGTACCGGCGGACCGAACCGGCGCCGGGCCAGTTCCCGTTCCAGCGCCTGGAGCAGGTCCTCGTCGCGGTCCTCGTCCACCTCGACCTCGGCGTTGCGGGTCACCCGGAACAGGTGGCACTCGACCACCTGCATGCCGGAGAAGAGCTGGCCGAGGTGCACCGAGATGAGGTCCTCCACCGGCAGGAACCGCACGCCCGGCTGCTCCCGGTGGACCCGGACGAACCGGGGCACGTTGTTCGGCACCTTGACCCGGGCGAACAGCTCCGAGCCGCCGTCCGGGTCGCGTACCGAGACGGCCAGGTTCAGCGACCGGCCGGAGATGTACGGGAACGGGTGCGCCGGGTCGACCGCCAGCGGGGTGAGCACCGGAAAGATGTGCTCCCGGAACCAAGTGCGCAGCCGCTCCCGCTCGGCGTCGTCCAGGTCGCTCCAGCGCAGGATGCGGATGTCCTCGGCGGCGACGATCGGCAGCACGTCGTCGACCAGGCAGGCGGCGTGCCGGGCGACCAGGCCGGCGGCCTTCTCGGTGACGAGTTCGAGCTGGGTGCGCAGCGGCAGCCGGTCGCCGCCGCGCACCGGCAGGCCGGCGGAGAGGCGGCGCTTCAACCCGGCCACCCGGACCATGTAGAACTCGTCCAGGTTGCTGGCGAAGATGGCCAGGAACTTCGCCCGTTCCAGCAGCGGGGTGCGCGGGTCCTCGGCGAGCGCCAGCACCCGGGCGTTGAAGTCGAGCCAGGACAGCTCCCGGTTGAGGAAGCGGTCCTCCGGCAGCGGCTGCGCCGGTGGCGACCCGGCGTCCGGGCCGGTCTCGTCCGGGCCCTCGACCGGGTCGAGCGGCTCGTCCAGCCCGGTGGCGCCGGCCGCGTCCGGGTCGGCGCCGAGGCGCTCCTCCGGGGGCCGGGGCTGGCGGAACCGCCCGTCCGGGCCGCCGCTGGGGCGGCCGTTGCGGGGCGGGCCGGGGTCGAGGATCGGCGGCGGGCCGTCGGGGTGCTCGCGAGGGGTGCTCACCACCTCATGATTCCCCGATAAGGGTGAACGGAAAATGAACTCCGGCCAGGTTGTTCACGCCATGGTCGGCAAGGTCACCCGGACGACCTCGCCGTCGGCGTCCCGCTCGATCCGGACACGCTGCCCCAATCGGAGCAGCCGCAGCCCGGAGGCGTCGAACGCGCGGGCCGGGAACGCCAGCTCGGTGCCGTCGTCGAGCAGCAGCACGCCGCTGCGGGTCGACGCGTCGTAGGTGGCCACCGTGCCCTGCATGCCAGCACCGTACCGGACTTCGGCCCCGGCCAGCAGCGCCGCCGTGCGTGGCCCCAGACCCAGCCCGGCGGCGGCGGCCAGGTCCGCCGGGGTGTCCACGTCCCGGCGCAGGCTGGGCCAGTCACCGGCCAGCGGCAGCGCCCCGCTCGCCGCGTGGGCGGCGGCCGAGCCGGGCCCGAACCGCGGCGCCAGCGGCACCCCGGCCGGCGCGGCCAGCAGCACGGTGCCACCGCCGGGTGCGTCCGCGACGTACCCGCGTACCCCCTGGGTGGCCCGCAGCGCGGCGGCCAGCTCGGCCGGTCGCAGCGCGGGCAGGTCGGCGGTCAGGCCGGCCACGGCGGCGCGCGGCCCGGCGACGGCCGCGCCGTGCCGGAACGCCGCGTTCAGCCCGGCGCCCGGATCGGCGGCGACCCGGGCGCCCGCCGCGTCCGCCGCCGCGCGCACCCGCGCGTCGTCGGTCACCACGAGCACCCCGGCGACCGCCGGGCACGCCCGCGCCGCGCGCAGCGTGTCGGCCGCCAGGGCCAGCGCCAGCTCCTCATGGGGTACGCCGGGCAGCGCGCCCCGCAGCCGGCTCTTCGCCGCTCCCAGGCGCTTCACCGGCATCACCACGGTCCAGCGGGCCTCAGACACGCCGACCATCCTGCCAGCGGGAGCGCCGGTACCCGCACTGGCCGCAGCGGGGGCGAACAGGCATGATTCTGTGCCGGGGCGCGTGGGCGGATCGAGGAGGCACTGTGGCACGGCGGAGGCTGGGGTTCTGGCGACGGCTCGCCGTGGTGCTGGTGAAGCCGCTGATGACGGTCTGGACCCGGCGCACCTGGCGGGGCATGGAGCACCTGCGCGGCGACGGCGGCGTGATCCTCGTGCCGAACCACATCTCGCACGCCGACCCGCTCGTGGTCGCCCACTACATCTACGACGCCGGGCGCTGGCCGCGTTTCCTCGGCAAGGCCAGCGTGTTCCGGGTGCCGGTGGTCGGCGCGATCCTGCACCGCTGCCAGCAGATCCCTGTCGAACGGGGCACCGTCGAGGCGGTCAAGTCGCTGGACAAGCTGGTCGCCGCGCTGGCCGAGGGGGGCGCCGTGGTGATCTACCCGGAGGGCACCACCACCCGGGAGCCGGACCTGTGGCCGATGAAGGGCAAGACCGGCGCGGCCCGGCTGGCGCCCGCCACCGGCGCCCCGGTGGTCCCGATCGCCATGGTCGGCCCGGAGCGGATGTTCGACCCGCGTACGGCGCGCTTCGGGCTGCGCCCGCGTACCCCGGTGACGGTGATCGCCGGCCCGCCGGTGGACCTGAGCCCCTGGGCCGGCGCCACGCCGACCCGGCCGATCCTGGAGGAGATGACGGACACCATCATGCTGCGCATCCGGGATCTGGTCGCGGAGATCCGTGGCGGCACACCACCGCCGCTCTGGCAGCGGCCCGCCCGCACCGGCATCCGGGAGGCCGGCGAATGAGCGGGCACGTGGCGGTGCTGGGCGCCGGGTCCTGGGGGACCGCGTTCGCCAAGATCCTCGCCGACGCCGGGCGGGACGTCACAGTGCTGGCCCGCCGCGCCGCCGTGGCCGAGGCGATCCGGACCGGCCGGGAGAACCCGGAGTACCTGCCGGGCGTACGCCTGCCGGAGCGGGTGACCGCCACCGGCGTCGCCGCCGAGGCGATCGAGGGCGCCGAGGTGGTGGTGCTCTCGGTGCCGTCGCAGACGCTGCGCGGCAACCTCGCCGACTGGACGCCGTACGTGGCGCCGGACGCCACGCTCGTGTCGCTGATGAAGGGCATCGAGCTGGGCACCACCAAGCGGATGAGCCAGGTGATCATGGAGACCGCCGGGGTGCCCGCCGACCGGGTGGTGGTCGTCTCCGGGCCCAACCTGGCCCCGGAGATCGCCGCCGAGCAGCCGGCCGCGACGGTGGTCGCCGGCACCGACAGCCGGCGTACCGCGCTGGTGCAGGCGTCCATCCGTACGCCGTACTTCCGCCCGTACACGAACGACGACGTGATCGGCTGCGAGTTGGGCGGCGCGGTGAAGAACGTGATCGCGCTGGCGTACGGCATCGCCACCGCGATGGGCTTCGGCGACAACACCCGGGCCATGCTGATGACCCGGGGGCTAGCCGAGACCGCCCGGCTGGGCGTGGCGCTCGGCGCCGACCCGATCACGTTCGCCGGGCTGGCCGGCATGGGCGACCTGGTCGCCTCCTGCTCGTCCCCGATGGCCCGTAACCGCACCTTCGGCGAGCACCTGGGCCGCGGGGAGTCGCTGGAGCAGGCCCAGGCCGCCACCCGGCAGACCGCCGAGGGCGTCAAGAGCTGCCTGGCCATCCGCGACCTGGCCCGCGCGCACGGGGTCGAGATGCCGATCACCGAGCAGATCGAGCGGATCTGCCACGAGGGGATGGACCCGCGCCTCGCGGTGGACGCGCTGATGAGCCGTACCGCCAAGCCGGAGTCGTACGAGTGAGCGGAGCCGGGATGAGTGGCGAGAACTGGGGCGACGGCACGCGCAGCGTCCACGCCGGACTGCCGGAGGCGGTACCCGGGCAGCCGTTCCTGCCCGGCACTGGCTTCGCCGCGCCGTACCACCTCGACCCGGAGCGCGGCCCGTCGGCGGCGGCGGACGGGTACGGGCGGCCCGACAACCCGACCCGGCGACTGCTGGAGACGGCGATCGGCGAGCTGGAGGGCGCCGACTGCCGCGTCTTCGCCAGCGGCCAGGCCGCCATCACCGGGCTGCTGCTGACGGTGCTGCGACCCGGCGACACCGTGCTGCTGCCCGCCGACGGCTACTACTCGGTGCGCTCGTTCGCCTCGGGCACGCTGGAGCAGCTCGGCGTACGGGTGACGCTGGTGCCGACCGCCGGGCCGTACCCGTCGTTCGACGGCGTGCGGCTGGTGCTGCTGGAGACCCCGGCGAACCCCGGCCTGCACGGTGACGACGTGCGGGCGGTGGCCGCCGCCGCGCACGCCGCCGGGGCGCTGGTGGCGGTGGACAACACCACCGCGACGCCGCTCGGGCAGCGCCCGCTGGACCTCGGCGCGGACGTGGTGGTCGCCTCCGGCACCAAGGCGCTGACCGGCCACTCGGATCTGCTGCTGGGCTATCTGGCCACCCGCGACGCCGGGCTGCGGGACGCGGCGACCACCTGGCGCAACGCCACCGGTGGGGTGCCCGGCGCGTTCGACTGCTGGCTGGCCCACCGGTCACTGGCCACGCTCGACCTGCGGCTGGCCCGGCAGACCGCCAACGCGCGGGCGCTGGCCGACCTGCTCGCGGCCCGGCCGGACGTGACCGGGGTGCGCTGGCCCGGACGGCCGGACGACCCGGCGTACCCGGTCGCGTCGGCACAGATGCGGCGCGTGCCGGGCGTGGTCTCGTTCGACCTGGGCGACGAGGGCCGGGTGGCCCGGTTCCTCGGCGCCTCCCGGCTGGTGGCCGCCGCCACCTCGTTCGGCGGGCTGCACAGCACCGCCGACCGGCGCGCCCAGTGGGGCGACGCCACGCCGCCCGGCTTCGTGCGGTTCTCCTGCGGCATCGAGGACACCGCCGATCTGCTCGCCGACGTGGCGGCTGCGCTGGACGCGGCGGGCTGACGGCGCGACGTCCGCTGGGCTATCGTGACGGGCAGCCACGGCCCGTGCGGCCCCGACCCGAGGAGGTGAGTCCGATCCCCCAGCAGAGGACCGGCGTTCCCTCCGAGTCCGCGTCGCCCAGGAGCTGAGGCGACGCCGGGAGCGCCGACGAGCGCTTCCCGAAAGGCCTGCCATGGCATCCACCGTTTTCACTCCCGATCGTCCGGCCCTCGTCCGCCGGCTGCGCGCCGCCGGTTGCGTCTTCGCCGAGGACGAGGCGGAACTGCTGATCGCCGCCGCCGACTCGGCGCAGGCGTTGACCCGGCTGGTCGACCGTCGCGTCGCCGGCCTGCCGCTGGAACATCTGCTCGGCTGGGCCGAGTTCTGCGGCCGGCGGATCGCCGTCCATCCGGGTGTGTTCGTGCCGCGCGGCCGGACCGCCCTGCTCGTCGACGCCGCGACGGCGCTGGCCGGGCCGGCCCCCGCGGTGCTCGACCTGTGCTGCGGCTCCGGCGCCGCCGCCGTGGTGCTGCACGAGCGGCTGACGCCGCGCTGGCTGGCCGCCGCCGACATCGACCCCGTGGCGGTGGCCTGCGCCCGGCGCAACCTCGAACCACTGGGCGTCCCGGTCTACGAGGGCGACCTGTTCGACGCGCTGCCGGCCGGCCGGCGCGGGACGCTGGACCTGGTGGTGGCGAACGCGCCGTACGTGCCGACCGCCGCGGTGACCTCGCTGCCGGCCGAGGCGCGCCTGTACGAGGCGCCGGTGGCGCTGGACGGCGGCACGGACGGCCTGGCCGTGCTGCGCCGGGTCGCCTCCGGCGCGGCCGAGTGGCTCGCCCCGGGCGGGCATGTGGTGGTCGAGGTGAGCGTCGCGCAGGCCCCGGAGTTGTGCGCCGTGTTCACCGCCGCCGGGCTGGCGCCGGCGGTGGTCCGCGACGAGGAACGCGAGGCGACAGCGGTGACCGCCCGCCGTCCCGGCTGACCGCGGCGGGAGGCGGTGGCGGTGGGCAGCGCAGGTGTGCCGGTGGTGGTGGGGCTCGACAACGGGGGCACGAGCGACAACGCCACTGTGCTGACCGTCGACGGCCGGTTCCTGGTGGACGGGCTGCTGGAGATCCCGAGTGACGTGGGCGCCGGGCCGGAGGCGGCGGTGGAGGCGCTGGCGCGGGCGTTCGACGGCGTGCTCGCCCACACCGGCGTGCCCCGCGACCTGGTACGCGCGGTCGGGCTGGACACGCCCGGCCCGGCCAGCGCCACCGGGGTCATCTCCTCGCGGGGCTCCACCAACTTCTCCCAGCCGGCCTGGCGCGGCTTCGACGTGCGTACCGCGCTGGAGCGGCGGCTCGGCCTGCCGGTGGTGTACGCCAACGACGGCAACGCCGCCGCGCTCTACGCCCACCACGTGCACTTCGGCGCGGACGCGATGGCCCGGTCCTCGGTGGCCGCCATCGTCGGCACCGGGCTCGGCGGGGGTGTGGTGGAGTCCGGGCGGGTGGTCGGCGGCGCGGCCGGCATGGCCGGCGAGTTCGGGCACGTGCACATCCCGCTGGACGGCCTGGTCGAGCCGGACCAGGCGGCGCCGGTCTGCGCGTGCGGCTTCACCGGTGACGCGGAGAGCGTCGCCTCGCTGACCGCGATCCGGCGCAACCTGCTGCCGTACTGGCTGGCCCGGCATCCGGAGCATCCGCTGGCCGCGGAGGAGCCGGACCGGGCCGCGAAGCTGCTGCGCGGCTACGGCGAGCGGGGCGACCCGCTGGCCCGCCAGGTTTTCGGCCAGCAGGCGCGGGCGCTGGGGCGGCTGTTCACCATCGCGGCCAACTTCACCGACCCGCACGCGTACTTCGTCGGCGGGGGCGTGGTGGAGGCGGCGCCGGAGTTCCGGGACTGGTTCCTCGCCGCTGTCGCCGAGCACACGGTGCTCCGTGCGGAGCAGCGGGCGGTGGCCACCTTCGCCCTGGTGCCGGACCGGGACATGGCCGGGGCGCGTGGGGTGGCCATCGCCGCGCTGGAGGCGGTGCGCGCCGCCGCCGTGGCCGCGCCGCTGCGGCCGGGCGGCGCGTCCGCCTGAGGAGCCGCGGTCAGGGGCGCGGCGGCGCCGCGGTGAACGCGGCCCAGGCGTGCGGCCGGAACACCAGCACCGGGCCGGCCGGGTCCTTGGAGTCGCGGACCGCCACCGAGCCGGGCAGCGGCGCCATCTCCACGCATGCGCCCTCGTCGCCGCTGTGACTGCTCTTGCGCCAGCCGGCCGGTGTCGGGTGCGGACGGTTCGTGCCGTTCATCTGGGTCACCTCTCGTTCAGCAGGCGGAGCAACTGGTCCCGACTGGCCGCCGGGCTCAGCGCCACGGTCCGCAGGTGCTCCATGATCTTGGTGCAGGTACGCAGGTCGCCCGGCCGGTCGAGGATCATCTGCCCGGCGACGGTCTCCACCGAGGCGATGATCGGGTCCTCCGGGTCGGCGAACTCCAGCATGTGCAGCGAGCCCCGGGTGCCGCGGTGGTAACCGGCGGCCAGGGGGATCACCTGCACCGTGATGTTCGGCAGTTCGGCCATCTTCACCAGGTGCTGGAGCTGGGCGGACATGACCGAGGGCCCACCGACCGGGCGCAGCAGCGCGCCCTCGTCGATGATGGCGTCGAGGATCGGCGGCTCGTCCCCGGAGAGCCGCTGCTGGCGGTCCAGCCGTAGCTGCACCCGCTGCTCGACCTGCTCGTCGCTGAGGGTGTGCGGGCCGCCGCGCATCACGCCGCGGATGTAGTCGGCGGTCTGCAGCAGACCGGGCACCACCGACGGCTCGAAGTTCGCGATGCCGGTGGCCTCGGCCTCCAGCGCGATGAAGTCGATGGTGCGGCGGTCCAGCAGGTACGAGTAGGACACCCACCAGCCGGGCTTGCGGGCGTCCTTCGCGAGCTCCACGGCCGCGGCGATCTCGTCCGGGCCCACGCCGTAGCTGGTCAGCAACGCGCGCACGGTGGCGGGACTGATCAGCGTCTGCGCGTTCTCGTAGCGGGACAGCGTGCTCCGGGTGCTGTTGATCTCGTCGGCCGCGGACTCCAGGGTGAGGCCGGCGGCCTCCCGGTGGGTCCGCAGTGCGATGCCGAGCCGTCGGGCCCGGGCGGTCTTCGGCGCCATGCATCGATGGTCGCACATCTGGTGGGAAAATGTGCGTGAGAGAAAGTCGATGAGAGTTGCATTCACGCCCGTGAACCTGTCAACCTGTGACGGCGTCCTCACCGCCGGTTGTCGTGGCGACGGTGGCGGTGAGCGACCGGAGGGGATGGGGCGCGCGGTGGTCGGATTTCTACTCCCCCACGATCCGGCCGCCGCGTGCCCCTGCCGGTCCACGAGATGGGGAGGGATTCCGCGATGACGGTGACGGCCTGCCGCCTGCGGAGCGGAGGTGGCCGGGAATGACCCGGTTCCTCGTGGTCCTCACCGACGTGCGACCCCCGGACGGCGCCGGGCGCGACGAGCGGACCAGCCCCGAACGCCGACGGCAGGTCGTCGGCGCGAACAGCCGGGAGGCGGCCGACCGGATCGCCGGCGCGTTCATGGCGCTGGGCATGGTGCGGGCCGGCCGGCAGCGCGTCAAGGTGATCGCGGTCGGCCGCCGGCCCCGGCACCCGGTCTTCTGAGCCACGGCCACCCTCGCATGGTTACTCCCTGTATATGTCACCTTGACCGTTTGCCACGCGGCTCCGCGTCTCCCCGGGTATCGACCACCCCCGCCGACAACGCACAGTAAGGTCAATCGGGTGAGCGCCACCGGCGAGCACGGCCAGCCGCAGTCGCGACGATGAGGTGACCATGACCACCCCAGGCAAGACCCGTGTGGCGATCGTCTTCGGTGGCCGCAGCCCCGAGCACGGCATCTCCTGCGTCAGCGCCGGCAGCGTGCTGGCCGCGCTCGACCCGGACGAGTTCGAGGTGGTGCCGGTCGGCATCACCCGGCAGGGCCAGTGGGTGCTCGCCGACGGCGAACCGAGCCGGCTCGCCATCACCGACCGGAAACTCCCGGAGATCACCGCCGGGTCCGGCGCCGAGCTGGTGCTGCGCGCCGACCCGGCCGCGGGCGGCCTGATGGTGCTCGACCCGGCCCAGGGGCCGGTCGCGCTCGCCGACGTGGACGTGGTCTTCCCGGTGCTCCACGGCGCGTACGGCGAGGACGGCACGATCCAGGGAATGCTGGAGATGGCCGACATCCCCTACGTCGGCGCGAACGTGTTCGCCTCCGCCGCGGCCATGGACAAGGAGTTCACCAAGAAGCTCTGCGCCGCCGAGGGCATCCCGGTCGGCCCGTACGCGGTGCTGCGCGCCGGGATGTCGCTGAGCGAGGAGGACAAGGAGCGCCTCGGGCTGCCCGTCTTCGTCAAGCCGTCCCGGGCCGGCTCCTCGTTCGGCATCACCAAGGTCGACGACTGGGCGGACCTGGACGCCGCGCTCGTCACCGCCCGGGAGATCGACAGCAAGGTGCTCGTCGAGGGCGCCGTGGTCGGCCGCGAGATCGAGTGCGGTGTGCTGGAGGGCGAGGCCGGCGGCGCGCCGGAGGCCTCGGTGCTCGCCGAGGTGCGGATGATCGGCGACCGCGACTGGTACGACTTCGAGGCCAAGTACATCTTCGCCGACGAGGTCTGCGAGTACGACGTACCGGCCGACCTGCCCGAGCCGGTCGCGCGGCAGGTGCGCGACTACGCCACCCGGGCCTTCACCGCGCTCGACTGCTCCGGCCTGGCCCGGGTCGACTTCTTCGTGACCCCGCAGATGGACGTCTACCTCAACGAGATCAACACGATGCCGGGCTTCACCCCGACGTCGATGTTCCCGCGGATGTGGTCGGCCAGCGGGCTGGAGTACCCGAAGCTGGTCAACCGGCTGATCCGTACCGCCCTGCACCGCCGCGCCGGCCGCTGAACCGGCCGGCCGGGCGTCAGGCGGAGCAGCCCGAGGGGGCCTGCTTCGCCGAGGGCACGGAGCTGACGATGGTGTCGGAGATCGTCGTCACCCACTGCAGCGGCGGCTCGTACGACTTCGGCACCCGCACCCGGATCGGCGTCTCCCGGTCGACGGTGGTCAGCACCGTGGCGTCGGCCTCCTCGGCCGCGTGCCAGCAGACCTTGTTCACCGTCCACACCTCGTCGGTGGGCGGGAACTGCGCCGGGCTGCCGCCGCAGGCCACCGTCAGCGCCGGGTCGCCGTACGCGGCGTTCTGCTCCGGGCCCGCGGTGACCGGACGCTGCGGCAGGTCACGCACGCTGTCCGGAAGCTGCGACATCAGGGCACGGCAGAGTACGGTCGGGCGCTCGGCCAGCGCCGGGGCGGCCATCTCGACCGGCGCGCTCGACTGTGCCCGGGGGCTCGCCGACGCGCTCGGCCCGGCGTCCGGCGACTCCGGGGCCAGCTTGGCGAACGTGAACCCGGCCACCGCCACCGTCACCGGCACGGCGACCAGAGTCGCCCAGAGCGCGGCGCGGCGGGTGGAGCGGTCCGGGCGCGGGGAAGTCTTCTCGTCCACTTACAGCCGCACCACCGAACACGTGAGGGTGCGGGTGATGCCGGGCACCATCTGCACCTTGCTGACAATGAGTTTGCCGAGCTCGTCGACGGTGTTCGCCTCGGTGAGCACCACCACGTCGTACGGCCCGGTGACGGCGTCGACCCGTACCACGCCGGCCAGGTCCGCGATCAGACCGGCCACGTCACGCGCCCGGCCGACCTCGGTCTGGATGAGGATGTACGCCTGTACCACGACTCGACCTCCGTCCGTCGCCTCCGGGCGACCCGAAGGGTGAAACTACCGTACTGAGCGGCAGTGATCCCTATCGGTTGCCGGTCGTACGCGGTGAGCGAGCACACGCCGGCGCGGACAGGGGTGGAACGTGCGCAACGACGCAGCGGATCGAGGGGACGGCATGACGGTCACGGATGTCGGCGAGTTCGGGCTGATCGACCGGGTGACCGCCCGGCTGGCGCAGGGACAGAGCTGCCTGCTCGGCCCCGGCGACGACGGCGCGGTGGTGGCGGCGCCGGACCGGCGGGTGGTCGCATCGACCGACGTGCTGGTGGAGGGACGGCACTTCCGGCGCGACTGGTCGGCGGCGCGGGACGTGGGACACCGCGCGGCGGCGGCCAACCTCGCCGACATCGCCGCCATGGGCGCCACCCCGACCGCGCTGCTCGTCGCGCTCTGCATGCCGGCCGAGCTGGACCCGGCCTGGGCCGAGGAGCTGGCCGACGGGCTGGGCGCGGAGGCGGCGCTCGTCGGCGCGAGCGTGGTCGGCGGGGACATGTCGGCCAGCCCGACGCTCACCATCGCGGTGACCGCGCTCGGCGACCTGGCCGGGCGGCCACCGGTGGTCCGCTCCGGCGCCCGGCCCGGCGACGTGGTGGCGCTGGCCGGGCGCACCGGCTGGGCGGCGGCGGGCTACACCGTGCTGTCCCGGGGCTTCCGCACGCCCCGGCTGCTGGTCGAGGCGTTCCGCCGCCCGGAGGTGCCGTACGCGGCCGGACCGGCCGCCGCCGCGGCCGGCGCCACCGCCATGATCGACGTGTCGGACGGGCTGCTGGCCGACCTCGGGCACGTGGCCGCCGCCAGCGGCGTCGCGATCGACCTGAGCCGGGAGGCGTTCGAGGTGCCCCGGCAGATGCGTGACGCGGCGGCGGCGCTCGGCGTCGACCCGTACACCTGGATTCTGGCCGGCGGCGACGACCACGCCCTGGCGGCGACGTTCCCGCCCGACGCCGCGCTGCCCGACGGCTGGCGGCCGGTCGGGCGGGTGGCGGCCGGCGCCGGCGTCACCGTCGACGGCGCCGGGTACGACGGCCCGCGCGGCTGGGACCACTTCCGCCGAACGGCGGAGTGATCTGCGTCCGACCCCCGGCCGCCGGGCCGGGCGGGGGTCGGAGGCGGTCGTAACCTGGCACGGTGAGCGAGATCGAGATCCGGGAGCGGCGCTTCGACGCGCCCGAGTCGCAGGCGCTGATCCGGGCGGCGCTGGCCGACCTCGGCGCCCGTTACGGCGGCAGCGGCGACGACACCCCTGTCGACGCGGCCGAGTTCACGCCGCCGGACGGCGCGTTCCTCGTCGCCTACCTCGACGGGCGTCCGGTGGGCTGCGGCGGCTGGCGCAGCCACGGCGAGGACGGCGACACGGCCGAGTTGAAGCGGATGTACACCGACCCGGCGGCCCGGGGCCGGGGCGTGGCCCGTGCGGTGCTCGGCGCGGTCGAGCGCTCCGCCCGTGACCACGGCCGCAAACGGATCGTGCTGGAGTGCGGCGACAAACAGCCCGAGGCGATCGCCATGTACACCTCGTCCGGCTACGAGCGGATCCCGAACTTCGGCTACTACAAGGACGCCCCGGGCTGCCTGTCCTACGGCCGCACGCTCTAGCCGACGGTGATGCGGATCTCGTTCGCGGCGCGGCGCGCGGCACTGGCCGCCTCGTCCGGGGTCGCGCCCCAGGCCATCAGGTGCCCGCTGCGGTGCGCCGAGGAGAGCAGTTCCGGCACGGTCTGACCGACCTTCGTCTCGACCTGCACGTCGAGCACGCCCGGCACGCGCAGCGCGTCGCGCTTGCCGTCGACGGCGGTGACCTGTCCGGGCGGCGCGATCAGGAACTCGATGGCCGCCGCGCCGGTCGGCCGCGCCGGCAACGCCGGCCGTTCGCCGCGCAGCACCCGCAGGTACGCCTCGATGACGTCGCGCTCGTAGGCGATCGAGATCAGCGCGGTGATCATGTCGCCGGGCATCCGGGCCGCGCACTCCACCAGCGTCGGCACGCCGTCGACGAGGATCCACTCGCTGTGCAGCATGCCGCTGCGGAAGCCGGCCGCCTCGGCGAGGCGTACCGCGGCGGCGCGCAGCGCGTCGTGCTCGGTGGCGGGCAGCGCGGACGGCACGGTGTGGCCGGTCTCGACCGGGTACCGGCCACCGGCGATCCGCTTGTCGGTGACGTTAGCGAAGATCACCTCGCTGTCGGCGACCAGCAGCTCGACGCTGTGCTCGGAGCCGACCAGCAGTTCCTCCACCAGCACGCCGGTGGGCAGGCCGCGCTCGGTGGCCTCGGCCGGGTCCGGCGGCGCGGCGCTCGCCGCCCAGCGGGCGGGCACCTCGGCCGGGTCGGTGATCAGCTGCACGCCCAGGCTGCCGGAACGGCGGGTGGGCTTGAGCACGCACCGGCCGCCGTGCGCCCGCGCGAACTCCACCGCCCGCGCCGGGTCGTCGACCAGCTCGTAGACGGGGTTGGCCAGTCCGATCCGGTCGGCGAGCAGCCGCATCCGGTGCTTGTCGGAGAAGATGTCAGCGGCCTCCGCCCCGGCGCCGGGCAACCCGAGCCGTTCGGCGAGCCGGGCGGCGGCGCCGACCGCGTACTCCAGGCCGGGCAGGACCAGCCGGGCGTCGGCCAGGGCGGGCTCGCGGGCGAGCAGGGCGTCGGCGTCGAAGCCGGTCTGGTACTCGGCCTCGACCAGTCGCCCGATCATCGGCAGCCGCTCGGCGAACCGGGCCAGGTCGCGGCGGGCGATCACGTCCGGCTCCTCGACCAGTACCACGGTGCCGGCCGGCAGTTGCTGGTCGAACCAGCTCAGTGAGCCGAACGACGCGCCCACCACCACCAGTTGCTCGCGACCCAGATCGAGGTCCACCGGTCACCCTCCCCACGGCTCGCGCCGGAACCGGACGGCCGGCGCAGCAGCACCCTAACCGGCCCGTACCAGCCGGTCGCCGTACGGTCGGTCAGGTGTGCGGCGCGGGTCGGTGGATACGACAGAAGCCGGCGGATCCCGAGGGATCCGCCGGCGACCGACGATGTTCGGTGGCGCTACCGCGTCAGGCGCGGGTGACCTTGCCGGCCTTGATGCACGAGGTGCAGACCTTCAACTTCTTGGTGTTGCCGCCACCGGCCGGGGTGCGCACCGACTGGATGTTCGGGTTCCAGCGGCGGTTGGTCCGCCGGTGCGAGTGGGACACGTTGTGGCCGAAGCCCGGCCCCTTGCCACAGACGTCGCACACGCTAGCCACGGGATACTCCTGGGATTGAAACGTTCATGAGGTCGCCGCCAGGCGCTGCCCGGGCAACCTGGTCAGGTTACCCGATGACAGTCGGTACGCCCAACCGGCCCTTTCGCGAGCCCACCCAGCGTACCGGCGACCCGGCCGGGCCGGCGGGCGGGGCGGACACGCGGCGGACGACCCCGGCGCGTGTCGGTGCGCGCCAGTAGGCTTCCCGACGTGCTGGAGACCCTCGACGCCGCAGCGGTGCGCCGCTGGTGCGCGAGCGGGCTGGCCGCCCTCCGGCGGCACCAGGGCGAGATCGACGAGCTGAACGTCTACCCGGTGCCCGACGGCGACACCGGCACCAACCTGGTCCTCACGCTGACCTCGGCCCAGCAGGCCCTGGCCATGGACCTCGGCACCCTCCCCGACGACGGGCACACCGCGCACGGGCACGCGCTGCGGCTGATGGCCCGGGGCGCGCTGCTCGGGGCGCGCGGCAACTCCGGGGTGATCGTCTCGCAGATCCTGCGCGGCCTCGCCGACACGCTCGCCGCCGCTCCCGCGGTGGGCGGGCGGCAGCTCGCCGACGCGCTGGCCGACGCCACCACAGCCGCCTACGCCGCGGTCGCCCGGCCGGTCGAGGGCACGCTGCTCAGCGTGGTCGCCGCGGCGGCCCACGCGGCCCGTCTCGCGGACAGCGACGACCTGCGCACAGTGGCCCGGGCCGCGGCCGAGGCGGCGGCGCACGCGCTGGCGCGTACCCCCGAGCAGTTGCCGGAGCTGGCCCGCGCGGGCGTGGTCGACGCCGGTGGGCGCGGCCTGTGTCTGCTGCTTGACGCGCTGGTCGAGGTGGTCACGGGGGAGAGCCCGGCGCAGCCGGCGCCCGCGCCGCCCACCCGCCGTCCGCCGGCCACCGCCGTGCGGGAGAGCGGCTCCGACGTGTACGCCTACGAGGTGCAGTACCTGCTCGACGCGGACGACGAGGCGGTGGCCCGGCTGCGCGCCGAGCTGGCAGTGCTCGGCGACTCGCTGGCGATCGTCGGCGACGGCGCCGGCACCTGGAACGTGCACGTGCACGTCAACGACGTCGGGGCGGCGATCGAGGCGGGCGTGGTCGCCGGCCGGCCGCACCGCATCGGCGTGACCCGCTTCGCCGACCAGACCGCCCCGGCGCCCGCGCTACAGGTGGCGCGCCCGGACGGCCGGGCCGCCGTGGTGGTGGCCACCGGCGCGGGCATCGCCGAGCTGTTCGCCGCCGAGGGCGCCGTGGTGGTGCCGGGCAACCCGTCCACCGGTGAGCTGCTGAACGCGATCCGGGCCACCGGCGCCGCCCGGGTGGTGGTGCTGCCGAACGACCCGAACACGCAGTCGGTGGCGAGCGCGGCCGCGAAGGAGGCGTACGGCCTCGGCGTCAAGGTGAGCGTGGTCCCCACCCGTTCCCCGGTGCAGGCGCTCGCGGCGCTCGCAGTACGCGATCCGAAGCGGCGCTTCGAGGACGACGTGATCGCGATGGCCGAGGCGGCCGGCGCCTGCCGGTACGCCGAGGTGTGCCACGCCGCCCGGGAGGCGCTCACCGTCGCCGGCCCGGCCCGCGCGGGTGACGTGCTGGCGCTGGTCGAGGGCGAGGTGCACCTGATCGGGCAGGATCTGACCGACACCTGCATCGCGGTGGTGGACCGGATGCTCGGCGGTGGCGGTGAGCTGGTCACGCTGCTGTGCGGCGCGGATGCGCCGGCCGGGCTGGCCGACCGGGTCCGTGAGCATGTCGAGCGGGCCTGGCCGTTCGTCGAGGTGCAGGCGTACGAGGGCGGGCAGCCGCACTATCCGCTCCTGGTGGGGGTCGAATGACGAGCGAGGCGGCCACTGTGGACACGCCGCTGAAGAAGCTGGTCGGCGAGCGCACCGCGAAGGCGTTGGCCGGGCATCTCGACCTGCACACCGCGGGCGACCTGATCTACCACTTCCCGCGCCGGTACGACGAGCGCGGCGAGCACACCGACATCCGCTCGCTCGACGTGGGGGAGCAGGTCACAGTGCTCGCCCAGGTGCAGCGCACCACCGTGCGCCCGATGCGCCAGCGGCGCGGCAACCTGCTGGAGGTCACCGTCGGCGACGGCTCCGGCGGCGTGCTCACCTGCACGTTCTTCGGCAACCAGGCGTGGCGGGAGCGGGAGCTGCGGCCCGGCCGGTGGGGGTTGTTCGCCGGCAAGGTGACCGAGTTCCGGGGCAAGCGGCAGCTCAACGGCCCGGAGTACGTCCTGCTCGGCGAGGGCGGCGAGGGCGAGGCGGCGGCCAACGAGGAGGTCGAGGAGTTCGCCGGCGCCCTGATCCCGGTCTACCCGGCCGCGGCGGCGGTACCGACCTGGGTGATCGCCCGCTGCGTGCGCGTCGTGCTGGACACGTTCACCCCGCCGGACGACCCGCTGCCGGCCACCATGCGGGCCACCCGCAACCTGGCCGACATCGGCACCGCGCTGCGCGAGATCCACCGCCCGACCAGCAAGGAGGCGCTCTACCGGGCGCGTCGGCGGCTCAAGTGGGACGAGGCGTTCGCCGTGCAGCTCACGCTGGTGCAGCGCAAGCACCGGGCCGCGGCGTGGCCGGCGCGGGCCCGGCCGGCGAAGGCGGGCGGCCTGCTCGACGCGTTCGACGCCCGGCTGCCGTACGAGCTGACCTCCGGCCAGCAGGTCGTCGGGCGGGAGATCGCCGCCGACCTGGCCGCCGCGCACCCGATGCACCGGCTGCTGCAGGGCGAGGTGGGCTCCGGCAAGACCGTGGTGGCGCTGCGCGCCATGCTCCAGGTCGTCGACGCCGGTGGGCAGGCAGCGCTGCTCGCGCCGACCGAGGTGCTCGCCGCCCAGCACCACCGGGGCATCCTCGACCTGCTCGGCCCGCTCGGCCGGGCCGGTGAGCTGGGCGCCGCCGAGGACGCCACCCGGGTGGAGTTGATCACCGGCTCGCTCGGCGCGGCGGCCCGGCGCCTGGCGGTGGCCGAGGTGGCCGAGGGGCGGGCCGGCATCGTGCTCGGCACGCACGCGCTGCTCTACGAAGGCGTCGACTTCCACGACCTGGGCCTGGTGGTGGTGGACGAGCAGCACCGCTTCGGCGTGGAGCAGCGCGACGCGCTGCGCGCCAAGGCCGACCAGCCGCCGCACGTGCTGGTGATGACGGCCACCCCGATTCCGCGCACGGTGGCCATGACCGTCTACGGCGATCTGGAGACCTCCACGCTGTCCCAGCTTCCGCAGGGTCGCTCGCCGATCGCCTCGCACGTCGTACCGGCCGCCGAGAAGCCCGCGTTCCTCGACCGGGCCTGGCGCCGGCTGCGCGAGGAGGTCGCGAAGGGCCACCAGGCGTACGTGGTGTGCCCGCGCATCGGTGAGGGTCCGGTGTCGGACGAGGAGGCGCCGCGGGAGGACGACAACGGCCGGCGCCCGCCGCTGGCGGTGACCGAGGTGGCCCCGCTGCTGGCCGAGGGGCCCCTGCACGGGCTGCGGATCGGGGTGCTGCACGGGCGGCTGCCCGCCGACGAGAAGGACGCGGTGATGCGCGCGTTCGCCGACGGCGAGCTGGATGTGCTGGTCGCGACCACAGTGGTCGAGGTCGGCGTGAACGTGCCGAATGCGACGGTGATGATCGTGCTGGACGCCGACCGCTTCGGCGTCTCCCAGCTGCACCAGTTGCGGGGCCGGGTCGGCCGGGGCTCGGCCGCCGGTCTGTGCCTGCTGGTCACCGAGGCGGTCGAGGGCTCGTCGGCGCGGGAACGGCTGGACGCGGTCGCCTCCACCACCGACGGGTTCAAGCTGGCCGAACTCGACCTGGAACAGCGCCGCGAGGGCGACGTGCTCGGCGCGACCCAGTCCGGCCGGCGCTCGCACCTGCGGCTGCTGTCGCTGAGACGCGACGCCGAGCTGATCCGCGACGCGCGGGCCGAGGCGATCGAACTGGTCGAGGAGGACCCGGACCTGACCCGGCATCCGGCGCTCGCGGCCTCGGTGGCCGCGCTCGTCGACGAGGAACGCGCCGAATACCTGGAGAAGGGCTGACGGCGGGCCGGCGCGGTCGCGGGGCAGCGGCACGCCCGTGGCGTGCCTAGGCTCGCGCAGATGTCGACACCATCACCCGAACGCGGCGTGCTGCTTCTGGCCCGAGGTGACGAGCTCCTGGTGGACCGGGTCGCCGGGGTCGCCGACGAGACGTCCGGCCGGCGCTGCACCCCGGCGACGCGATTCCAGATCGCCTCGATCAGCAAGCAGATGGCAGCAGTGGCGGTGCTGCTGCTCGCCGAGCGGGGCGCGCTGAGCCTGTCCGACCCGGTCGTACGCCGGCTGCCCGGCACGCCGCCGCAGTGGTCCGGCATCACGCTGCACCACCTGCTCACCCATACCTCGGGGCTCGGGCACTGGGTGGACTACCCGGCGATCGACCTGCACGGGCCGGCCGAGCCGGACGAGCTGCTCGACCGGTTCGCCGCGCTGCCGCCACTGTTCCCGCCCGGCGCCGGGTGGCACTACAGCAGTCCCGGCTACGTGCTGCTGGCCCGGACCGTCGAGCAGGTGGCCGACCGGCCGTACGCCGAGTTCCTCGCCGGGGAGGTCTTCGCGCCGCTGGGCATGGCCGGCAGCTTCGCCGGTTCCGGCGAGGGGCGGCCGGACGTGGCGACCGGGCACGAGGGCGGCCGCCCGGTGCCGTCCTGGGACCTCGCGACGGTGAGCATGGGCGCGGGTGACGTCTGGTGCACCGGGGCGGACCTGCTCACCTGGCTCGACGTACCGCGCCGGGGGCGGCTGCTCGCCAGGGCCTCGGTGGCGGCGATGACGGCGCCGCACGCGCCCACCGGACGGCCCGACGAGGCGTACGGCTACGGGTTCTTCGTCGGCCCGCTGGCCGGCCGGCGGGCGCTGCACCACTCCGGGGACAACGGTGGCTACAAGGCGTTCGCCGCCTGGCTGCCCGACTCCGACGAGCGGCTCGTCCTGCTGACCAACCAGGCCGAGGTCGACCCGGTCGCGGTCACGTCGGTGCTCGACGCGGTCTGACCGCCCGCGCGCCCTGTACCGGACCCGCGGCAGGCACGGCGAGGGCGCGCCGACCGGGTGGTCGACGCGCCCTCGGGTGCGGATCAGGCGGTGAAGCGGATCCGGCGGCGACGGGCCACCACGAACAGCACCGCGCCGGCGGTGAGCAGCAGCGCGGCGCCGCCGACGATGGCGCCGGCGGCCGGGCGGGTGACGGGCAGGCCGCCACCCTGGCCGGAGCAGTCGTCCGGCTGGGTGTACGGGATGGTCTCGGCGTCCTCGACCACGTCGTACTTCACCGTGACCTTGAGGCCCGGGTAGGCGTCGAACTCGACCGAGCTGGTCTTGCCGGGCTCGGACGCGAGCGTCCTGGTGACGCCCTTCTCGGTGGTCAGCGTGGCGGTGAACGGCGCGCCCTGGGCCGGGTTCTCCACGACGAACGTCATCGAGTCGCAGTCCTGGTCCAGCTTGAAGATCGGCTCCGCCGGCGCGGCGGACGGCGACGGCGGGGTGGACGGGCTCGGCGGGAGGGACGCCGACGGCGTCGGGGTCGGCGAGGCCGGCGTGCTCGGCGTGGGCGTGGGACTCGGCGGCGTGCTGGGCGACGGCGACGGGCTCGGCGTCACGCAGTCGCGGGCCGGGCGGGCCGTCACGGTCCGCTCGCCCTCGTGCGACTTGCGGCCCCGGTCCCAGTGCGCCCCGACGGTCAGCTTCAGCTCCGGAATCGCGCCGGCGAACGTGTGGGTCTGGGTGCCGGTGAGCGTGCCCTTGCCGGCCGGCTTCAGCTCGGCGCCGACCGCCAGGTCCCCGCTGACCGGGCCGGGCACTGTGGACACGAGCTTGGTGATGCGGCCGGAGATGTCGGTCTCGCTGCTGGTCACGGACCAGGTGACGGTGACCGCGCCGTTCGGGGTGGCGCAGTAGCTGCCGGACGGCTCGGGGTGGTGGGCGGCGGCCGGGCCGGCGACGGTGGCGACGCCCGCGAGGCCGAGCAGCGTGCCGGCGGTGAGGGCGGCGGCACGCCGGAGGTGGAGACGATTCACGCCTGCTCCTGACGAGGGGGAGGATGGGAGAGACCGGGCGGAGGGGCCGGAGCCGCGCGTCCGTCCGGCAATCGGGCCAGACCCTAGCGAGATCGACAGTGCGGGCGTTACCGAGATCGACGGGTCGTAAAGGGTCCGTTATGAATCCGAGATCATTGATGTACGTCGAGTCACCCGGCGTCACCTCGGGTGCTCGATCCACCCCGGCGCGCGGGTCGCGTAGCGTCGGGGCATGCGCAGGGAGCGACGGTGACCCGGATCGTGGCCGGCACGCTCGGCGGGCGGCGGATCGCCGCGCCGCCCGGCGCCGGCACCCGGCCCACCTCCGACCGGGTCCGGGAGGCGCTGTTCAGCGCCGTGCACTCGCACGTCGACCTGGACGGGGCACGTTTCGCCGACCTGTACGCCGGTTCCGGCGCGGTCGGCCTGGAGGCGCTGTCCCGGGGCGCCGCGCACGTGCTGCTCGTCGAGTCCGACGCGCGTGCCGCCCGGGTGATCCGGGAGAACATCGCCGCGCTCCGGGCCGCTCCCGCCGCGCGTCTGGTCACCGGCAAGGTCGCCACCGTGCTGGCCGCCGGTCCGGCCGACGGCCCGTACGACGTGGTCTTCGCCGATCCGCCGTACGCGGTGCCGGACGCCGAGATCACCGCGATGCTGACGGCGCTGGTCGACGGCGGCTGGCTCGCCCCGGACGCCCTGGTGATCGTCGAGCGGTCCAGTCGTTCCGGATCGGTCACGTGGGTGGAAGGTGTCACTCCGGAGCGCAGCAGACGTTACGGCGAGACCACTCTTTGGTACGGTCGCCGATCATGAGACGTGCGGTCTGCCCGGGCTCGTTCGACCCGGTCACCAACGGTCACCTCGACATCATCGGCCGGGCGAGCCGGCTGTTCGACGAGGTGATCGTCGGGGTGCTGGTCAACCAGTCGAAGCAGGGCCTGTTCACGGTCGAGGAGCGGATCGACATGCTCCACGAGGTCACCGCCTCGTACGACAACGTCCGGGTCGAGTCGTTCCGCGGTCTGCTCGTCGACTTCTGCCGGGCGCAGCAGGCGAGTGTGCTGATCAAGGGCCTGCGGGCGGTGAGCGACTTCGACTACGAGCTGCAGATGGCCCAGATGAACATCGGCCTGGCCGGCGTGGAGACGCTGTTCATGCCGACCAACCCGCTCTACTCGTTCATCTCGTCCAGCCTGATCAAGGACGTGGCGAAGTGGGGCGGCGACGTCTCCGCCCACGTCCCCGACCTGGTCCGGGAGCAGCTGGCCACCCGCCTCCGCCCCTGACCCACCCGGAGTGGGCGGCGACGGCGGCCCGGGGCGACGCGCCGGGTGGGGCGGGTGGGGCGTGGGTGGCTCGGGCGCGACATGATGTGTGCAGCGCCGAAGCCGGGCGCAGGCCGCATCATGGAGGGCGGCCGACGAAGACAGGAGTGAGGTACCGGTGGACCCGCTCGATCGCATCGACGAACTGATCGCCATGGTGGAGCAGGCCCGCTCCGTCCCGATGTCGCGCAACAACTGCATGGTCGACCGGGGCGAGATGATCGCCGCGCTCGACGAGTTGCGCGCGGAGCTTCCCGCCGACCTGCGCCGGGCCGCCGCGCTGCTGGAGGAACGGGACAAGATCATGGAGGCCGGCAAGCGCGAGGCCGACCGGATCATCAGCGAGGGTGAGGCGGAACACGCCCGGCTGGTCTCGGTCAACGAGATCACCGTCTCGGCCGAGCACGAGGGCGCGCGGATCATCGCCGAGGCGCGGGCCGAGGCGCAACGCCTCCGCGAGGAGGTGGACGACTACGTCGACACCGCGCTGGCGAACTTCGAGCAGTTCCTCACCCGGGCGCTCGCCTCGATAGAGCGCGGCCGGGACAAGATGCACGCGCTGCGCGAGATCGGCACCTTCGCCGGGGACGAGCCGGACCGCCCGCTACCCTTCTGAGCGGCGCGCGGGCCGGTCGCCGACAGCCGGCTGCCGCCGAGCCGGAGGTCCGCCCCCGGTTCGACGGTCCGCCGCCAGGCAGGTAACCTTCTTTGTCGGCCTCTCATCGGCCGGAGTCTGACTATGCCCAAACACTCGCCAAGCACACTCGACCCCAGGTCGCCGCTGGTCCTCGACACGAGGGAACTGCCGCGCCGACCTGGAGCGTTGCGTACGCACAAGCGGGTCGTGCCGGCACCGGCGGACCTCGGCGTGGAGTTGATCAGTGTGCCGGAGGGCGCGGACCTCGACCTCGACCTGAGGTTGGAGTCGGTGTCCGAGGGCGTGCTCGTCTCCGGGACCGTCACCGGTCCCGTCAAGGGCGAGTGCGGCCGCTGCCTGCGCGAGATCGACGAATCGTTGGCCGTGACGATCCAGGAGCTGTACGCGTACGAGAACAGCACCACGGACGACACGACCGATGAGGACGAGGTGGGCCGGATGCAGGGCGATCTGATCGACCTGGAGCCGGCGTTGCGGGACGCGGTGGTGCTGGCGCTGCCGACGAACCCGCTCTGCCGGGAGGACTGCCCAGGCCTGTGCCCCGACTGCGGGGTGCACTGGGACGATCTGCCGGCCGATCACAGCCATCAGCAGGTCGACCCGCGTTGGGCGAGCCTGACGCAACTGACCCGTACAGAGGAGTAAGAACCGTGGCCGTCCCCAAGCGCAAGATGTCGCGCAGCAACACCCGCGCCCGCCGGGCGAACTGGAAGGCCTCGGCGGTGGCGACCGTGGCCTGCCCGCAGTGCAAGTCGGCCAAGCTGCCGCACGCCGCCTGCTCCGTCTGCGGCACCTACAACGGCCGTCAGGTCCTCGAGGTCTGACGCGGACGCCGAGTGACGTCCCCGACCACCGGTCGGGTGACGCGCGCACCAAGGCTCACGCCCGGTGCCCCGGCTCCCTCCACCGCCGACCGGCCTCCGGCCGGCGGGCCGGCGGAGCCGGGCACCGCGCGGATCGCCGTCGACCTCCTCGGCGGGGACGATGCTCCCGCCGTCGTGGTTGACGGCGCTCTGCGAGCGGTACGCACTGATCCCGCCCTGCACCTGATGCTCGTCGGCCCGATCGAGGTGGCCGGCGAGCTGATCGGTGCGCTCGACCCGGCGCAGCGAGCCCGGGTCACGGTCCGCCCGGTGCGGACCGCCGTCGGCATGGCCGACCATCCCACCGCCGCCCGCGGCGAGAGCACGGTACGCACGGCCGTGCAGGCCGTCCGCGACGGCCTCGCCGACGCCGTGGTCTCCGCTGGCTCGACCGGCGCCACAGTCACCGCCGCCGCGCTCGGCCTCGGCCGCTGGACCGGGATACGCCGCCCCGCGCTCGTCGCCACGCTGCCCGCCGTCGAGGGGCCCGTGGTGCTGCTGGACGTGGGCGGCACGCTCGAACCCGGCCCCGCCACGCTGACCCGGCACGCCGTCCTGGGCGCCGCCTACGCGGCAGTGGCGCACTCCGTCACCGCGCCCCGCGTCGGGTTGCTCTCCGTCGGGCACGAGACCGGCAAGGGCGACCGGCTGCGCCGCCACACCGATCCCGCGATCGCCGCCCTGGCGCTGCCCTGTGACGCGCGCTACGTCGGCCTGGTCGAGGGGTACGACATCTCCCTCGGCGCCCGCGCCGACGTGGTGGTGACCGACGGCTTCACCGGCAACGTCCTGCTGAAGGCCATCGAGGGCGCGTACGCGATGGCCGGTGGCCCTCCGCCCGGCGGCGGCGCGCCCCGCGCCGCCGCCCTGCTGGGGGTGGGCGGCACCGTGGTCGTGTGCCACGGCGCGGCCGGCTCCGAGGACGTCGCCTCGGGCATCGCCCTGGCCGCTCACCTGTGGCGCCGCGACGCCGCCGGAACGGTCCGCGCCCTGCTCGCCGACGTTGCGCACGAACCCGCACCTGACCGACACGACACCGAGGTAGCACCATGACCAACGACAAGCGGCGGCGTGCTCCCGTCGGCCACCTGGAGGCGGCCTTCGGAGTGTCGCTCGACCCGGAACTGCTGGAACGCGCGCTGACCCACCGCTCGTACGCGTACGAGAACGGCGGCCTGCCCACGAACGAGCGGCTGGAGTTCCTGGGCGACTCGGTGCTCGGCGTGGTGATCACCACTGCGCTGTTCCACAACCACCCCGACCTGCCCGAGGGTCAGCTGGCGAAGCTGCGCGCCAGCGTCGTCAACATGCGGGCGCTCGCCGACGTGGCGCGTGGCCTGGGCCCGGACGGGCTGGGCGCGTACCTGCTGCTGGGCAAGGGCGAGGAGGCCACCGGCGGGCGGGACAAGGCGAGCATCCTGGCCGACACGCTGGAGGCGCTGCTGGGCGCGATCTACCTCCAGTACGGCCTGGACACCGCGGCCATCGTGATCCACCGGCTCTTCGACCCGCTGATGGCCGAGTCGGCGGGCCGGGGCGCGGCGCTGGACTGGAAGACCAGCCTCCAGGAGCTGACCGCGGCGCTGGGGCTCGGCGTGCCGGAGTACCGGATCGAGGGCACCGGACCGGACCACCTGAAGACGTTCACCGCCTGGGTGGTGGTCGCCGGCAACCGCTACGGCGGCGCGGAGGGGCGCAGCAAGAAGGAGGCCGAGCAGCGCGCCGCCGAGTCGGCCTGGCGGATGATCACCGAGCGGGCCGAGGCCGAGGCGGCGGGGGACGAGACGGCGGGGCAGGACGAGACGGCGGACGTCGAGGCGGGCGCCGGCCGTGCCTGAGCTGCCCGAGGTCGAGACCGTCCGGGTGGGACTGGCCCAGTGGGTGATCGGCCGGCGGATCGCCGCCGTCGAGGTGCGCCACCCCCGGGCGGTACGCCGGCACGCGCCGGGCGGCGCGCACTTCGCCGACGTGCTCGCCGGGCGGACGATCACCGGCGTACGCCGCCGCGGCAAGTACCTCTGGCTGCCGCTGGACAGCGGTGACGCGGTGATCGGCCACCTCGGCATGTCCGGCCAGTTGCTGTTGCAGCCGGTCGGCGCGGCCGACGAGCTGCACCTGCGGGTCCGGTTCCGGTTCGCCGACGACGGGCCGGAGTTGCGCTTCGTCGACCAGCGCACGTTCGGCGGGCTGTCCGTCTCCGAAGGCGGGGCGGAGCTGCCGGCCGAGATCGCGCACATCGCCCGCGATCCGATGGACCCGGAGTTCTCCGACGAGGCGTTCGTGGCGGCGCTGCGCCGCAAGCGTACGGAGATCAAACGCGCGCTGCTCGACCAGACGCTGATCTCCGGGGTGGGCAACATCTACGCCGACGAGGCACTGTGGCGGGCGAAGCTGCACGGCGCCCGCCCGGCCGACGCGCTCACCCGCCCGGCCGCGCTGCGGCTGCTCGGGCACGTCCGGGACGTGCTCGCCGAGGCGATCAAGCAGGGCGGCACCAGCTTCGACGAGCTGTACGTGAACGTCAACGGCGAGAGCGGCTACTTCGACAGGTCGCTGAACGCGTACGGCCGGGAGGCCGAACCCTGCCCGCGCTGCGGCGCGCCGATCCGGCGGGAGGCGTTCATGAACCGGTCCTCCTACAGCTGCCCGCGATGCCAGCCGCGGCCCCGGGGCACCCTCCGGGGTTGACCCCGAGCCGATTCGGGGTTGCGCCGGTGTGCATCGCCCGACGGTCCCCGGAGACGCGCCGGAGCGTACCCGGAGATGCCCTTTTCCGCCCGGTCCGCGCGGCCGGTTCCGGCCGCGCGGACCGCGCCCGCCGGATCGGGGACGAGCGGGGGCCGTTCCCCGATGCCGGGGCCCCGCCTGCTGCCTAGCGTCATCTGGGGTCGGCGCAGGGCCGGCATCAGGAGGGTGGAACCCGGAACATGGGCAGGCGACCGGTGACCGTGCGGCTGGCACGGTGGAGTGCGGAGCATCCGTGGCGCGCGATCGCGTTGTGGGTGGTCTTCGTGGCGGTGTGTTTCGTGGGCGGCAGCGCCGCCGGGCTGAACGAGGCGACCGACGAGGATCAGGCGATCGGCGAGTTCGGACGGGCACAGCTGATCGTCGACAGTGGCGGGTTCGACCGGCCGGCGACCGAGAACGTGCTGATCACCGCCCGCTCGGGTTCGCTCGACCAGACGGCGGCGAAGGCCGCCGCGCAGGACGCGGCCGACCGGCTGCGGCAGGTCGACGGCGTGGCGTCGATCGGTACGCCGATGCCGTCGCGCGACGGCAGCGCGCTGCTGGTGCCGATCACCATGTCGGGCGACCCGGGCACCGCCGGGGACCGGGTGCAGCCGCTGCGGGACACCACCGCGAAGGTGCAGGACGCGCACCCGCAGCTGCGGGTGGAGCAGGTCGGCGGCCCGTCGATCGACAAGGCGCTCGACGACACGCTCGGCAAGGACTTCAAGCGCGCCGAGCTGCTCAGCCTGCCGGTGACGCTGGCCATCCTGATCATCGCGTTCGGCGCGCTGATCGCCGCCGGTGTGCCGGTGCTGCTGGCACTCTCCTCGGTGGCCGCCGCGATGGGCCTCTCCACGCTCGCCTCGCACCTGGTGCCGGCCACCGACACCACCGCCAGCGTCATCCTGCTGATCGGTATGGCGGTCGGCGTCGACTACTCGCTGTTCTACGTGCGGCGGGAGCGGGAGGAACGAGCGAAGGGCCGCTCCGGTCTGGACGCGGTGGAGATCGCGGCGGAGACCTCCGGGCACGCCGTGGTGGTCTCCGGCACCGCCGTGATCATCTCGATGGGCGGTCTGCTGCTCGCCCAGGACGCGATCTTCTCCTCGCTGGCCGTCGGCTCGATCCTGGTGGTGGCGGTCGCGGTGATCGGCTCGCTCACAGTGCTGCCGGCGCTGCTGGCGAAGCTGGGCCGCTGGGTGGACCGGCCGCGGGTGCCGCTGCTGTGGCGCATCACCGCGCCGCGCACCGGTCAGTCGGCCCGGCCCCGGTTCTGGCCGGCGGTGCTCAAGCCGGCGCTGCGCGCGCCGGTGGCGACGCTGCTGATCTCGGTGGCGCTGCTGCTCGCGCTGGCCGCGCCCGCGCTCGGCATGAAGCTGAAGTTCCCCGGCCCGGAGGACGTGCCGCGCACCACCGCCGCCATGCAGGCGTACGACCGGCTCACCGCGGCGTTCCCGAGCAACGGCACCAGCCACACGGTCGCCGTGCGGGCGCCCGCCGAGCAGGCCGACCGGGTACGGGCCGCGCTCACCGACCTGGCCGGCCGGACCGCCACGGACCCGCTCTTCGCGCCGGCCGAGGGGGACGGCCCGGAGATCCAGGTGTCGGTGGACCGGCGGGTGTCGGTGCTGGAGGTGGCCACGCCGCACGCCAGCCGCTCCGACGAGGCGTCCCGGTCGCTGCACGAGCTGCGCGAGGACCTGGTCCCGGCCACGCTCGGCGGCATCCCGGGCGTGGAGTACGCGGTCGGCGGCGGCGTGGCCGCCAGCGAGGACTACGCCGCCCACATCTGGGCGAAGCTGCCGATCGTCGCCGCGTTCGTGCTGGCGCTGACGTTCCTGGTGATGGCGTGGACGTTCCGGTCGGTGGTGGTGGCGCTGACCTCGATCCTGCTGAACCTGCTCTCCGCCGGGGCCGCGTACGGGCTGCTGGTGCTGGTCTTCCAGAGCACCTGGGCGGAAGGGCTCCTCGGCTTCACCTCGATGGACGCGATCGTCACCTGGCTGCCGCTGTTCCTGTTCGTGGTCCTCTTCGGCTTGTCGATGGACTACCACGTCTTCGTGGTCAGCCGGATCCGTGAGGCGGTCGACCGGGGCATGCCCAACCGGGAGGCGGTGGCGCACGGCATCACCTCCTCGGCCGGGGTGGTGACCAGCGCCGCGGTGGTGATGGTGGCGGTGTTCTCCATCTTCGCCACGCTCAGCATGATCGACTTCAAGCAGCTCGGCATCGGCCTGGCGGCGGCGATCCTGCTGGACGCCACGATCATCCGGGCGGTCGTGCTGCCCTCGGTGATGACGCTGCTGGGTGACGCGAACTGGTGGGCGCCACGCTTCATGCGCCGCCGTACGGTCGTCGCCCCGGCGGTGGAGCCGCCGCCCGCCCCGGCCCCGGAGCTGGTCGGCGCCCGCTGATTCCGGGTCCGGGCGCCGGTCCGCGCGGCATGTCCGTCGCGGCTTGACATTCGGTCCGGACCGTGCTGGCGGCTGAGACGGCATCCCCTAGTGAGCGATATACCTGAGAGTCATAATTATGACTCTCAGGTATATCGCTTTTGCGTACATCTCTTGAGCCATGGCGTCACGCAGAGTGTCGGCACCTCCGTGGCCGTATCGGCCCAGGTGGCCGGGGACGGGGGCGTCACGGCAGTACGCAGGGGTCCCGCCAGGCGTCCAGTTGCCGGTCCTTGCGGATCGAGGCGAAGCCGTAGCCGACCGAGGTGACGCAGAAGTCCGCCGACTCACCCGTGTACTCGACGTGGAAGACCGGCTTGCCGGCGTCGACGAACGGCAGCAGCTTCGCGCACTCGCGGCGGCGTACGCACTCCTGGTTGACCGCGAAGTCGAAGTCGGGCGCCAGCGCGGCCACCTGCGCCACGTCGTCGACCAGGCCGGGGGAGAGGTCGAGCTTGCGGGCCAGCCCGGCCAGCCGCCGGTTGAACAGCAACTGGTCGTCGAAGTCCAGCGGGAAACCGGAGCGGTACCGGTAGCCGTCCGCGTCGGCCAGCGCCACCGCGCCGAAGCCCTTGCCCCGGCACAGCCGGAACCGGTCGGCCAGCACCGGTGACAGCGCGTCCCAGCGCCGTACGTCCAGGAAGCGGCTCCCCGGCCGTCCGGGCACGGCGGCGCCGCGTACGGCGGCGGGGAAGCGGGTGGCGTCCGGATCGTCGGCGGCGTTCGTGCCGACCCGGACGTGGCAGACCAACCGGCGGCCCTGCTCGCGCAGCGCGGCGGTCTCGGTCGAGGTGGTCGCCACCGGGTCGAGGAGGAAGACGTCGGCGTCGGCCGTGACGTCCACCGGGGAGGTGAGCTGCCACTGCCACCGCCACCTGTCGGCCTGCGCGACCGGCCCGGGCGTGGGCGCGCCGGGCGGCGTGATCGGCCGCCGGCAGGCCGGCGCCGGGACGAGCAGCGCCGCGGTCAGCGCGAGCGCCACGCCCCGGCGCGGGCCACGTCGGCGGACGCGGGCCGGCCGGGCGCGCGGCACGGCCCACCCCGGCCGGATCCGCATCGACGACTCCCCGGACGCGGGCGGCCCGACGCCGCCCCCGACCGGTCAACGAGCGCCGGGCCCGTCACGACGCGCGGTCAGCGCGGCGTGCCGAAGACCTGCGTCCAGTACGGCCCGTTGCTGCGCGCCAGACCCATTCCGATCTGGGTGTACCCGCAGTTGAGGATGTTCTTCCGGTGCCCCTCGGAGTTCATCCAGCCGTCCATCACCTCGGCCGCGCTCTGGTAGCCCCAGGCGACGTTCTCGCCCACCATGCTGTAGTTGTAGCCGGCGCGCTTCACCCGGTCCCAGGGCTTGCTGCCGTCACTGCCGTTGTGGTCCATCTTCTTGTGGTCCGCCTGGTCCTGGCTGTGCCGCTGGGCGGCCAGGTTCAGCTTGGCGTTAACGGTCAGCGCCTTGCAGCCGGCCTTCGCCCGCTCCTGGTTCACCAGCGTGACGACCTTCTGGAGTTCCGCGCTCAGCGCGGTAGTGGCGGTGGCCTTGGTGGCCGCGGTGCCGCCGCCGCTCGGGGCGCTGCTGCGCTCCTGCTGCCGCGACGGCGCGGTGCTGCGGCTCGGCTGCGGGGTGGCCTTCTTCGACGGGCTCGGCGCGGCGGTGGTCGGTACGGCCGACGGGCTGGCCGACTCGGCAGCGAGCGGGTCCGCCGGGCTGTCCCCGGCGTCCTCTGGCGCCTGCGGCCCGGCGGCCACCGGAGCGTCGGCGGAGGTGCGCTTCGTGCCCTGGTCGTCGCCGGGCAGCAGGACGGCGCCCACGCCGAGACTCACCACGAGCGTCGCCGCGGCCGCGGCCCCGCCGATCACGAGCGGCCGGGAAAGGCGCCGCTTGCGGCGTCGCGGCTCGTCGGCCGGGATGTCGTCCGCCGGCTGCCAGGTCGCCGCGGGCTGCTCCCAGCCACCGGCCGGCGGCTCCTGGCCGTGCCACGCCTGCTCCTGGCCGTGCCAGGCGGCGGTGGGCTGTTCCTCGCCGTTCCACCGGTCGCGGGGCGGCGGGTAGGAGCCGGCCGGCTCGGCGCCGTAACCGGCGGGGCCGTAGCCGGCGGGCGGCTGCTGCTGCCCTCCGTCGCCGAAGAGGTACGACGACCGCGGCTCGGGCCGGTCGCTGAGCCACGCCGGACCCTCGTCGGTCGACGGCTCGGGACGCCGGCGGGCGCCCTCCGGTTCGATCGGGTCGTTCCAGCGGTACACGCCTGTCCCCTCCACGGGTTGGTTACGGGCCGGGGTGACGCTACGGGCGCGCTCGGAGCTGCGGCAACGTGGCTAAGAAAGAGTTAAGGCGAAGCAGCCCCCGAGGATGAGGCGTTCACACATTTCCGGCGTACAGTAAAGGCGTCCGGACAGAGCGTGTCCGCGCCTTGTGGCAGCCCCCCGGCGAGTGGCCCGGCCGACGTGGAGATGATCTACGGCCTTGGTCAACTTGACGAAGGAGGGGGTTTCGGCTCAATATAGTGGTGTCGCCAGTCGCGCCCAGCCATGCCCCGATACAGCGGGAATGGTAGCCGCGAACATCATGGGCGCGCGTTGGCCGGCCTTTCCGGCAGCGCACATCAAGGAGTTCAGCATGGCGAAGGCCCTCTACGGCCACGTAAGCGCAGCGCCCGACCGGCGCCTGCTCGACGAGGTCACCCGTCTGCGTGCCAGGGTTCAGGCACTGGAGTTCGAGATCACGCGTCTGCGTGCCGACAACGATCGGCTCGCGGCGGCAGCGGCGGAGGCCGACGACCTCCTCCGTCTGGCCGAGCCCGCGCTGACCTGATCTCCAGTCGCCGGAAAACTGAATCGCACCACGCCGAAAAGCGCGCCGACACTCAAGTGCCGGCGCGCAGCCATGTGCGTACCCCTTTTCGCCGTTCCCGCCGTAATTCTCGATCTTGCGAAACCGCCCGGAATTGCGTCCGGTAATTGTGATCATGCATTTCCGTTCCCACCGCGACGGCCGGGCGGAAAGCGGACACCGCAGGTGCCGGGTGGGTCGCGTGGCGGCGACGTCGCGGTCCCGGGTTAGTCTGCGGGTTCACCAGGTCCGCGCAGCCGGCGACGGTACGGCGGCCACCGGACGAGGATCGAGAAGGTGCATCTCAAGAGCCTGACGGTGAAGGGGTTCAAGTCCTTCGCCTCCGCCACGACGTTGAAGCTGGAGCCCGGGATCACCTGCGTGGTGGGCCCGAACGGCTCCGGCAAGTCCAACGTCGTCGACGCCATCGCCTGGGTGCTCGGCGAGCAGGGCGCGAAGGCGCTGCGCGGCGGCAAGATGGAGGACGTCATCTTCGCCGGCACCGCCGGACGCGCACCGCTGGGCCGGGCCGAGGTCACCCTCACCATCGACAACACCGACGGCGCGCTGCCGATCGAGTACACCGAGGTCTCCATCACCCGCCGGATGTTCCGCTCCGGCGAGAGCGAGTACGAGATCAACGGCGACTCCTGCCGCCTGCTCGACATCCAGGAGCTGCTCTCCGACTCGGGCATCGGCCGCGAGATGCACATCATCGTCGGGCAGGGCCGGCTCGACGGCATGCTGCACGCCAAGCCGGAGGACCGGCGGGCATTCATCGAGGAGGCGGCCGGCGTCCTCAAGCACCGCAAGCGCAAGGAGAAGGCGCTGCGGAAGCTCGACGCGATGCAGACCAACCTCAACCGCCTGACCGACCTCACCGCCGAGCTGCGCCGCCAGCTCAAGCCGCTGGGCCGGCAGGCCGAGGTGGCCCGTCGCGCCGCCGCGATCCAGGCCAACCTGCGCGACGCCCGGCTGCGGCTGCTCGCCGACGACCTGCACACGCTGCGGACCACACTGGACAAGGAGATCGCCGACGAGACCGCGCTGCGCGAGCGGCGCGAGCTGATCGAGGCCGAGCACGGCGAGGTGCAGGGCCGCCTCGGCGAGCTGGAGGCGGCGCTGGCCGAGGACGCCCCGCTGCTCGCGGCGGCGCAGGACACCTGGTACCGCCTCTCCGCGCTCCAGGAACGGTTCCGCTCGATCGAGCAACTGGCCCGGGAACGGCTGCGTCACCTCAGCGCCGCCGGCGACGATGAGCGTCCCGGCCGCGACCCGGAACAGCTGGAGGCGGAGTCGCGGCGCGTCCGCGAGCAGGAGGAGGAGCTGCGCGCCGCGCTCACCGAGGACCAGATCCGGCTGGCCGAGGCGGTCGAGCACCGCCAGGAGCTGGAACGCCAGCTCGCCGCCGCCGAGCGGGAACTGGTCGCCGCCGCCAAGGCGATCGCCGACCGGCGCGAGGGACTGGCCCGCCTGACCGGCCAGGTGAACTCCGCCCGGGCCCGGACCACGAGCGCCGGCGAGGAGATCGAACGGCTCGCCGCCGCGCACACCGACGCGATGGGCCGGGCCGAGAAGGCGCAGGCCGACCTGGACGCGGTCGCCGAGCAGTCGACCGAGGCCGACCGGGACAATGCCGACCTGGACGCCCGGCACGACGAGGCGGTGGCCGTACACGAGCGGGCCCAGGCGGCGGTGCGCAGCCTGACCGACGGGGAGCGCGCCGCGGAGAAGGACGCCGCCACCTGGAAGGCCCGCGAGGAGGCGCTCGCGATGGGCCTGCGCCGCAAGGACGGCGCCGGTGAGCTGCTGGCCCGCGCCGACCAGGTTCCCGGCCTGCTCGGCAGCCTCGCCGGGCTGCTCACCGTCGCGCCCGGTGACGAGGCGGCGCTCGCCGCCGCGCTGGGCGGGCTCGCCGACGCGGTGGCGGTCAGCGGCGTGGACGAAGCGGTCGAGGCGATGCGGCTGCTCAAGATCTCCGACGCCGGCCGGGCCGGGCTGCTGGTCGGCAGCCCCGCCGGGCCGGGCATGGACGGCTCCGCGGACGCGCTGCGCCCGAAGCTGCCCGAGGGCGCCCGCTGGGCGCCCGACCTGGTGGAGTGCTCGGCCGAGATCCGGCCGGCCGTGCACCGGGCGCTGCGCGACGTCGCGCTCGTCGACGACCTGGCCGCCGCGTCCGCGCTCGTCGTTGCGAACCCGGAGCTGCGCGCGGTCACCCCCGACGGCGACGTGGTCGGGGCGTACGCGGCGGCGGGCGGGTCGGCAAAGGCGCCCAGCTTCATCGAGGTGCAGGCCGCCGTCGAGGAGGCGCGGGCCAACCGCGCCACCGCCGAGCGGACCGCCGCCGAGCTGCGCGAACAGCTCGCCGAGGCGCGCGCCGAGGTGGCCGCCGCCAAGGAGGCCGTGCAGCACGCCGCCGCCGCGAAGCGGGAGGCGGAGAGCCACCGCAACGCCGCCGCGCGCCGCCTCGCCGAACTGGGCGCGGCCGCCCGGTCGGCGAAGGCGGAGACCGACCGGCTCGGCGAGTCCCGGGCACGCGCCGAGGCGGCCCGGGAACGGGACCTCGCGGCGCTGGCCGAGCTGGAGGAACGGCTGCGGCTGGCCGAGGCGACCCCGATCGACGCCGAACCGTCCACCGAGGAACGCGACCAGCTCGCCGCCATGGTTCCGCAGGCACGGCAGAACGAGATGGAGGTCCGGCTCGCGGTGCGTACCGCCGAGGAGCGGGTGGCCACGATCGCCGGGCGGGCCGACTCGCTGGCCCGGCAGGCCACCGCCGAACGCGCGGCGCGGGAGCGCGCCGCGGCCCGGCGCGCGGCCCGCGCCCGCGGCGCCCAGATCGCCCGGGCCGTGGTCGGCGGCGCCCGCGAGGCGCTCACCCGGCTCACCGTCTCGATCGCCCGGGCCGAGGAGCACCGCGACGCCGTCGCCCGCGAACGCGCCGCCCGCGAGGCCGAGCTGTCCGAGGTACGCGGCGCGGCCAAGCGCCTCGCCGCCGAGCTGGAACGGCTCACCAGCCAGGTGCACCGCGACGAGGTGGCCCGCGCCGAGCAGCGGATGCGTATCGAGCAGTTGGAGGCCAAGGCGGCCGAGGACTTCGGCCTGGACGTGGCGACGCTCGTCGCCGAGTACGGCCCGGACCGGCTCGTCCCGCCCACCGACGCGGACGTGGCGCTGGCCGAGAAGGACGGGCGGCCAGTGCCGGAGCCGGTCCGCTACGAGCGGCCGGTGCAGGAGAAGCGGGCCGCCAAGGCGGAACGGGAACTGGCCCTGCTGGGCAAGGTGAACCCGCTCGCGCTGGAGGAGTTCGCCGCGCTGGAGGAGCGCTTCAAGTTCCTCTCCGAGCAGCTGGAGGACCTCAAGGCCACCCGGCGCGACCTGCTCACCGTGGTCAAGGACGTGGACGACCGGATCCTGGAGGTCTTCGCCAGCGCGTTCGAGGACACCGCGCGGGAGTTCGAGCAGGTCTTCACGGTGCTGTTCCCCGGCGGCGAGGGCCGGCTCGTACTCACCGACCCGGAGGACCTGCTCACCACAGGCGTCGAGGTCGAGGCCCGGCCGCCGGGCAAGAAGATCAAGCGGCTGTCGCTGCTCTCCGGCGGGGAGCGGTCGCTGACCGCCGTGGCAATGCTCGTGGCGATCTTCCGCGCCCGGCCCAGCCCGTTCTACATCATGGACGAGGTGGAGGCGGCGCTCGACGACGTGAACCTGGGCCGCCTGATCACGCTGCTGGCACAGTTGCGGGAGAAGAGCCAGCTGATCGTGATCACGCACCAGAAGCGGACCATGGAGATCGCCGACGCGCTGTACGGCGTGACCATGCGCGCCGGTGTGACCCAGGTGATCAGCCAGCGGCTCAACCGGGCCGACGACGAGGAACAGGTGACGAGCGAGTGAGTCGGGAACGCGCTACGGCGCTCCTGGTGGACTTCGACGGCGTACTGCGCCGCTGGGATCCGGCGGTGGCCGCCGGCGTCGAGCGGGAGTACGGGCTGACCGAGGGCGTCCTCGGTGAGATCGCGATGTCCTGGGGTCTACTCCAGCCGGTGCTGACCGGCCAGGTCAGCCACGCCCAGTGGATGGTGAGCGTGGCCGACGCGCTGACCCCCGCGGTCGGCGCGGACCGGGCCCGTGCGGCGGTCCAGGAGTGGCAGAGCTACCGCGGCGAGGTGGACCCGGAGGTGCTGGCGTTCGTCCGCGAGGTGCGGGCCGCGGGCATCCGGGTGGGTCTGGGCACGAACGCCACCGACCTGCTCGACGCCGACCTGGCCGCGCTTGACCTGACCGACGAGCTGGACGTGATCGTCAACTCCTCTGTCGTCGGCGTGCACAAGCCGGCGAAGGAGTACTTCCAGGCCGCCTGCGAGGCGCTGGAGACGCCACCGGGGCGGGTGCTGTTCGTCGACGACGAGGACCGTTCGGTGGCCGGTGCCCGGGTGGCCGGGCTGTCCGCCCACCGCTGGAGCGGCCCGGCCGACCTGCGCTACCTGCGGGCGGCGCTGGCGTACTGATCCGGCTCAGGCGCCGGTGACGCCGTCGATGCGTTCCCGGATCAGGTCGGCGTGGCCGTTGTGCCGGGCGTACTCCTCGATCATGTGGACGTAGACCCAGCGGAGGCTGACGTCGTTGACGGTGTCGCCCCGGCGATGGCGGAAGGTGTGTTCCAGCGGCAGGCCGGCGCCCGCCTCCCGGGCCGCCTCGATCTCCGCGCGCAGCGTGGCGAACGCCTCGGCCGGGTCGGCGTCGGCGACGTCGTTGTGGTCGGCGTCCGGGTCCACGCTGTAGTCGTAGAGCGTCGGCACGTCCTGGCCGGCGGCGCGGATGCGGAACCACCACCGCTCCACGTCGGCCATGTGCCGGACCAGGCCGAGCAGCGTCAGCCCGGAGGGCTCGACACTGCGGGTACGCAGTTGCTCGGCGGTGAGTCCGGCGCACTTGTGCACCAGCGTGTCGCGATGGTGGTCGAGCCAGCCTTCGAGCATGGTGCGCTCGTCGGCGACGTAGGGCTCGTGGCGGCGGTCGATCTCAGGCACGGTCCAGGTCATGGGCGCAGATGTTAAGAGGGGCCCCCTGCACAACGCGAGGCGTTAACAGGGGGCCCTTCCTTTCAGGGCCGGGATCGCCTCGGCCTTCTCGGGCCCGGCGGGGACCGGCTCGGCGTTGGAGCGGCGCAGCGGGACCTCCCGGATGAGGACCACCGCGATCAGGGCGAGCAGCCCGAACGGGGCGGCGGCCAGGAAGATGTCACCGGCGGCGTGCCCGTACGCGGCCTCGACCACGTCCCGGATCGGCCCGGGCAGCGTGTGCACGTCGGGCAGGCCGCCGCCACCCGAGCCGGAGGCGGGGACGCCGAGGCGGCTTAGCCCGTCGGCCAGGTAGCCGGTGACCCGGTGCCCGAGGATCGCGCCGAGCGCGCTCACGCCGATCGCGCCGCCGAGGCTGCGGAAGAAGGACACCACCGAGCTGGCCGCGCCGAGTTCGTCCGGGCGGACCGTGTTCTGCACGGCGAGCACCAGGTTCTGCATGCTCATGCCGACGCCGAGACCGATCAGCGCCATGAACACGGCCAGGCGCCAGTACGGCGTGTCGGCCCGCATGGTGCCCATCAGCGCGAAGCCGGCGGTGAGCAGCACCGAGCCGATGACCAGCCAGCTCTTCCAGCGGCCGGTGCTGGTGATGATCCGGCCGACCACCGTCGAGGAGACCAGCAGGCCGCCGATCATGGGCAGCGTCATCAGGCCGGACATGGTGGGGCTGGCGCCGCGGCTGATCTGGAAGTACTGCCCGAGGAACACCGAGGCGCCGAACATGCCGACGCCGACGGCGATGCTGGCGATCACGGCGAGCGTGATGGTGCGGTTGCGGAACAGCCGCGGCGGGATCATCGGGTCTGCGGCGCGCTTCTCGACCCGGACGGCGAGCGCGCCGAGCAGCGCGGCGCCGGCCACCATGGCGCCGCTGGTCCAGGAGATCCAGTCGTACTTGTCGCCGGCCAGGGTGATCCAGACCAGCAGCAGCGAGACGGCGGCGGTGATGAGGGTGGCGCCCCACCAGTCGATTTTCACGTCGCGCTTGACCACCGGCAGGCGCAGTGTCCGCTGGAGCACGATCAGGGCGAGTACGGCGAACGGCACGCCGACGTAGAAGCACCAGCGCCAGCCGAGCCAGGAGGTGTCCACGATCACGCCGCCGATCAGCGGGCCGCCGATGGTGCCGACTGCCATCACTGCGCCGAGGTAACCGCTGTACCGGCCGCGCTCGCGCGGGGCGATCATCGTCGCCATGATCACCTGGGCGAGGGCGGTGAGGCCGCCCGCGCCGACGCCCTGCACCACCCGGCAGGCGATCAGCTCGCCGGTGGTCTGGGCCTGCCCGGCGAGCACCGAGCCCAGCACGAAGACCACCAGGGAGATCTGGACCAGCAGCTTCTTGCTGAACAGGTCGGACAGCTTGCCCCAGATGGGCGTGGTCGCGGTGGTCGCCAGCAGCGTCGAGGTGACCACCCAGGTGTACGCGGACTGGCCGCCGCGCAGGTCCGTGATGATCCGCGGCAGCGCGTTGGAGACGACCGTGGAGGAGAGGATCGCGACGAACATGCCCAGCAGCAGGCCGGAGAGCGCCTCCAGGATCTGGCGGTGGGACATGTCGACGGCGGTCGCCCGCGCGGGCGCAGTCGCCTGGGTCATCGTGGATTGCCTCCGGAGCGGGGGAGAAAGGTTGCCTTGGGCAACCGTAGAAGCCGTTGCCTTGAGCAACAACTCTTGCCGGGTCGGGTTTGTTCCCCCTCGCCGGAAGATCAGAACGACTCGTTGAAGCGGTGCATCAGCCGGGCGAGGTCCGCCACGTCCTCTTTCGGCCAGCTCTCCAGCGAACGCCTGATCTGTCCGAGTCGCGCCGCCCGGGCCGCGTCGAACCGCCGGGTGCCCTCCTCGGTCAGGCTCAGCTGGGCCGCCCGGCGGTCGGTGGGGTCCGGGTCGCGGCGTACCAGGCCCAGCGCCTCCAGCCCGCCGATCTGCCGGCTCAGCGTGCCCTTGCCGATGCCCAGCTTGACGGCCAGGTCGGTGAGCCGGATCGACCCCGACCGCCGCAGCCAGAGCAGCAGGCCGTACGCGTTGGGCTCCAGGTTCGGGTGGACCTCGCGGGCGATCTCCCAGGACAGCGCCCGGCCGCGGCGCAGCAACGCGGTCAACTCGTGCTCCACGGCGCGCAGCGTCTCGTCCACGCTCAGAGGGTACTCAGTCCCCGTCGCTGAGTTGCTGTTGCGCCACCGGGCGCAGCTCGCCCTCGCTGGTCGTGCCCTCGATCACCACGGCGGCCTCACGGCCCCGGTGGGTGAGAGTGGCCACGGCGTTGCCGAAATAGGGCCCGGCCAGCTTCCGCCAGCGCACCGGCGGGCGGCGTACCCCGGCCGCACGGGCCAGCGCCCGGGTCGCCCCGGCCGGGCCGGGATTCCAGCCCAGCGTCATCAGCGGGCGCATGCCGGCGGGCACCTGGTTGTGGATCGGTGAACAGGTGAGCTGGTGCACCGGCGTGCGGACGTCACGGTCGGCGAACCGGGCCCGCGCCACGTACGAGTGGTGCACGTCCCCGGAGAGCACGCTGATCGACGCCGGTCGGGCGTACGCCGGCCCGGCGCCCACCCGCGCACCGGTGCGCGGCGCGGTGCCGCTGCCCAGCCGCGCGAACAGCTCGCCCAGCGCCTCGAACGAGCGCCGGAACGCCGCCCAGTGCTCCAGGTCCAGGGCCCGGCGGATCTGCTCGGAGATCCGGGCCACCCAGGGCCGGCCGGAGTCGGCCAGGCGCTCGTTCCACGCCTCGACGTGGTGGATACCCGGTGGCAGCAGCCACGGCAGCGAGCTGCCCACCACCAGGTGGTCGTACTCGCCGTGCGCCTGGTCGAGGAACCACGACCACTCGCCCGGCGGCAGCATCGCCCGGCTGCCCGGCAGGAGCACCCGGCTGGACCGGTTGTCCAGCATCACCAGGCGGGTGCGGCCCAGGTCCAGCGCGTAGCTCCACTGGTACTGCACGGCCCGCCAGCGCTCGGTGTCGTGCGCCAGGTCGGCCTCCTTGTCGACCCGCTCGCCGAACTCGTGCAGCACGCCGGTGGCGTCCTCGGCGGCGATGACCTTCGCGTACACCGGGTCGGCGGCGATCTCGTCCGGGCTCAGGTTGCCCAGGTGCTGGTAGACCCAGTAGGAGGCGAGGCCGCTGCGGATCCGCTCGGCCCACCACGGCTGCTCGCGCATGTCCGCGCGCCACGACTGCGAGGTGTTCCAGTCGTCGATCACCTCGTGGTCGTCGAAGATCATCACACTCGGCACGGTGGAGAGCAGCCAGCGGATCTCCGGGTCACGCCACGACTCCAGGTAGAGCTTCGTGTACTCGTCGAAGCTCACCACCTGCGTCGCCGGGGCGTCCTTCGGCCGCTTGCGGCGGCGCTTGAGCAGCCGCCGCACGGTCGGCGAGGTCTCGTCCGCGTACACCTGGTCGCCGAGCAGCACCAGCAGGTCGGGCAGCACGGCCTGCTCGGGCGCGGCCATCACCCGCCGGGCGTACGCGTCGAGCGCGTCCGGCGGCAGCTTGCGCGCAGTGGAGTGCTGGGTGGTCTCCCGGCAGGAGCCGAACAGCAGCCGCACCGGCTGGTCGGCGTCGTCGAGCGCGCGGGTCCGGATCACGCTGGGCGGGAACGACGAGTCCGGCAGCGGCCACGCCACCTCGTCGTCGATCAGCACCTCGTAGGTGGTGGCGCTGTCCGGGGTGAGCCCGGTCACCACGACGATCGCGTAGTGGTGGTCGTACGCGGAGAAGGTGGGCGCGCTGCCGGTGGCGCCGTCGGCGGTGCGGACGGTGACCACGGCGGGCGAGCTGGTCTCCACCCAGACGGTCGCCCGCGTGTCGACGACCCGGCGCAGCAACGGGCCGATGAGCAGGCGGGAACCGGGCACGACATCCACCTCCGACAAGATCGTTTCGGCTGTTCCCTACCCGGCCGGCGGTTGCGGTACGCCTTCCGGTGTGAG
Organism: Micromonospora chalcea; assembly: GCF_002926165.1. Lineage (GTDB taxonomy): Bacteria > Actinomycetota > Actinomycetes > Mycobacteriales > Micromonosporaceae > Micromonospora > Micromonospora chalcea. The sequence goes on from NZ_MAGP01000110.1 coordinate 93,168, forward strand.
CGTACCCGCAGGTTGTTCGCGTGCCGAGGCGGTGAGTGGGACGCCGTCGCCGGCATCTGACAGGATTTCGGGCATGACGGAATACCTCCTCGTCGCTCTCGCCCTGCTCGGCGTGCTGATCATCGGCGGCCTGAGCCTCGTGGTGCCCCGGCTGCGCCGGCGGCCGGAGCCTCCGCTGCCGCGCACGGAGGTCGACACCCGGGCCGAGGAGGACCTGGCCGGCCCGCCGGTCGAGGCCCCGGAGGCGGACCTCACCACCGGCGTGGTGGTCGAGGTGCCCCCGGTGGAGGCGCCCCCGGTCGAGGTGCCGGAGCCGACCGCCGGCCGGCTGGTCCGGCTGCGCTCGCGGCTGTCCCGCTCCCAGAACGCCTTCGGCAAGGGCCTGCTCGGCCTGCTCAGCCGCGACCGGCTGGACGAGGACACCTGGGAGGAGATCGAGGACAGCCTGATCACCGCGGACGTCGGCATCGACTCCACCCGGGAGATCGTCGACCGGCTGCGCGAGCGGACCCGGGTGCTCGGCACCCGCACCGGGGAGGAGCTGCGCGCGCTGCTCGCCGCCGAGCTGGTGAACGCGCTCGACCCGAGCCTGGACCGCTCGCTGCGGACCGCCCCGAAGGAGGGCGTCCCCGCGGTCGTGCTGGTGGTCGGCGTGAACGGCGCCGGCAAGACCACCACCTGCGGCAAGATCGCCCGGGTGCTGGTCGCGGACGGCCGCAGCGTGCTGCTCGGCGCGGCCGACACGTTCCGGGCCGCCGCCGCCGACCAGCTGGAGACCTGGGGCAGCCGGGTGGGCGCGGAGACGGTCCGCGGGCCCGAGGCCGCCGACCCGGCCAGCGTCGCGTTCGACGCCGTCAAGCGCGGCATCGACACCGGCGTGGACACCGTGCTCATCGACACCGCCGGCCGGCTGCAGAACAAGATCGGCCTGATGGACGAGCTGGGCAAGGTCAAGCGCGTCGTGGAGAAGCACGGCCCGATCGACGAGACGCTGCTGATCCTCGACGCCACCACCGGCCAGAACGGGCTGGAGCAGGCGCGGGTCTTCACCGAGGTGGTCAACGTGACGGGCGTGGTGCTGACCAAGCTCGACGGGACGGCCAAGGGGGGCATCGTGATCTCCGTGCAGCGCAAGCTCGGCATCCCGGTCAAGCTGGTCGGCCTCGGCGAGGGCAAGGACGACCTGGCCCCGTTCGACCCGGCGCAGTTCGTCGACGCGCTGCTCGGCACCGAGCCGCTCGCCCGGGACGCGTAACCTCTCCCGTGACGACTGACGATCGCGCCTACGCGGGGTGGCGCGACCCCAGCCACCCGTCGCCACGCCTCGGGAGACCGTACGTGACTTCGCAGGAGATCCCGCTGCACGGCGGGAACGTGAGCACAGTGGTCCGTGTCGGAGACACGGTCCGGCGCAACGCCGGCCCGTGGACGCCCTCCGTGCACGCGCTGTTGCGCCACCTGGAATACGTCGGCTTCACCGGCGCGCCCCGCGCGCTCGGCATGGACGAGCGCAACCGCGAGGTCCTGTCGTACCTGGAGGGGGAGTGCGGGGAGTACCCGCTGGCCCCGCACTGGGTCACCGACGAGGCCCTGGTCACGGTGGCCACCATGCTGCGGATGTTCCACGACGCGCAGTACGGCTTCACCCCGCCGCCCGGCGCGGTCTGGCGCTCGTTCGGGCCGCCCCCGCCGGACACTGAGGTGATCTGTCACCACGACGCCGCGCCGCACAACGTGATCTGGCGCCCGGACGGCACGCTCGGGCTGATCGACTTCGACCTCGCCTCGCCCGGCGCCCGCATCTACGACGTGGCGTACGCGGCCTGGACCTGGGTGCCGATCTTCTCCGACCGCGACTCGGTGACGCTGGGCTGGAAGCGCCCCGACCGGCCGCGCCGGCTGCGCCTGTTCGCTGACGCGTACGGGCTGATCCCGCGCGACCGGCACCGGCTCATCCGCACCATCCGCAAGCGCATCGTCGACCACGTCGAGGGCATCCGGCGGATGGCCGCCGCCGGTGAGCCGGCCTTCGTCCGGATCGTCCACAAGGGCCATTTGCGTCGCCCCATGCGCGACCTGCGGCTGCTCGACTACGAGCGGCACCAGTTGGAGTACGCGCTCCGCTGAGCAAGATCGGCGTTCTTCACACGCCGGAAACAACCCGTCACGTGTCGGAAATCGCGGGGTGTCGCTGAAGGAAACAGCCGGCGACAAAGCTTCCGCGCAACCGGCTGACGGGCGATGCTGCCAGGTCTTCAGTCGGAGGGAGGAATACGACAACGAGAGGAGGCAGCGTGGAGATCGACACCGGGAACACTGCCTGGTTGCTTGTCTCGACTGCCCTCGTGCTGCTCATGACCCCCGGTCTCGCGCTGTTCTACGGCGGCCTGAACCGGTCCAAGGGCGTTCTGAACATGATGATGATGAGCTTCTCGTCCATCGGGCTCGTCAGCATCCTGTGGCTTTTCTACGGCTTCACCGTCGCCTTCGGCGAGGGCGGCAAGTTCTGGGGTGACCTCGGTCAGTACCTGGGCACCAAGACGTTCGTCGGCGAGAACGACCTGTGGGGCGAGACCGGAATCCCGATCTACGTCTTCATCGCCTTCCAGATGATGTTCGCGGTCATCACCGTGGCGCTGATCAGCGGCGCGCTCTCCGACCGGGTGAAGTTCGCCGGCTGGCTGCTGTTCGCGTTCGGCTGGGCGACCCTGGTCTACTTCCCGGTCGCCCACATGGTCTGGGGCGGCGGGCTGATCGGCGGCGACATCGGCGCGCTGGACTTCGCCGGTGGTACCGCCGTGCACATCAACGCCGGCGCCGCGGCGCTCGCGCTGGTGCTCGTGCTCGGCAAGCGGGTCGGCTGGCCGCGCGAGAGCATGAAGCCGCACAACGTCCCGATGGTCGCCCTCGGCGCCGCGCTGCTGTGGTTCGGCTGGTTCGGCTTCAACGCCGGCTCCGAGTTGACCGCCGACGGGGTCACCGCGCTGGCGTTCATCAACACCCAGGTCGCCACCGCCGCGGCGCTGCTCGGCTGGATCGTGGTGGAGTGGGTGCGTGACGGCAAGCCGACCCTGGTCGGCGCCTCGTCCGGCGCCATCGCCGGTCTGGTCGCCATCACCCCGGCCTGTGCGTTCATCACCCCGGCCGCAGCGGTGCTGCTGGGCGTGGTGGCCGGCGCGGTCTGCGCCCTCGCGGTCGGTCTGAAGTACCGGCTCGGCTACGACGACTCCCTCGACGTGGTCGGCGTGCACTTCGTCGGCGGCTGGATCGGCTGCCTCTGGATCGGCCTGTTCGGCACCGCCTCGGTGAGCTCGCTGGTGGAGACCGACGGCCTGTTCGTCGGCGGCGACGCCAGCCTGCTCGGCAAGCAGGCGATCAGCGCGCTGATCGTCAGCGTCTACTCCTTCGTCGTCGCCTACGCTCTCGGCTTCGTGATCGACAAGACGATCGGCCTCCGGGTCTCCGCCGAGGCCGAGGTCGACGGCATCGACATCGCCGAGCACGCGGAGAGCGGCTACGACCTGTCGCCCACCACGGGCAGCGGCGGTGGCGCGTTCGCGATGGCCGGGATCGGAGCCGGCAAGCCCGGCGCGGAGCCCGCCGCCGAGTCGGACGAGTCCGCGCCGGTCAGCGAGAAGGTCGCCGGTTAACGTTCCTGGGATGGAGGGGTTGGACATGAAGCTGGTGACCGCGGTCATCAAGCCGTACCAGCTGGACGCGGTGAAGGAGGCTCTGCACGCCCTCGGCGTGGCCGGGCTGACGGTCAGCGAGGTCCAGGGCTACGGCCGGCAGAAGGGGCACACCGAGGTCTACCGGGGTGCCGAGTACACGGTCGAGTTCCTGCCCAAGATCCGGGTCGAGGTGCTCACCGACGAGATCGACGTCGACAAGATCGTGGACGCGATCGTCGGCGCCGCCCGGACCGGCAAGATCGGCGACGGCAAGGTCTGGGTGACCGGCGTCGAAGAGGTCGTCCGGGTGCGTACCGGCGAGCGCGGGCTCGACGCCCTCTGACGGCCGGACCTGCCGACGTGACCTCGTTGACCACGGCTGCCACCCCCACCGGGGACGGCGTCCCCGTGGTCAACGAGGTCGTCGGCGTACCCGGGGGCATCGGTGAGCCGGCCCGGAACGCGCGGGCCGAGGCGCTCGACGCCTGGCTGCGCCGGGCCTTCCCGGACCGGGACGGGGTGGCGCTCGTCGCGGTGGGCGGACTGGGCCGCCGCCAGTGCGCCCCCTACGGCGACCTCGACCTGGTGCTGCTGCACGCCGGGGTGCCCGGCATCGACGAGCTGGCCGCGTCGCTCTGGTACCCGATCTGGGACGCCGGACTGCGGCTGGACCACTCGGTACGCACCGTCGCCGAGGCGCTGTCGGTGGCCCAGGACGACGTCAAGGTCGCCCTCGGCCTGCTCGACGCCCGGCACGTGGCCGGCGACCCGGCGCTCACCGACCAGCTCGCGCGTACCGCCACCGACCACTGGCGGCGGACCGCGATCCGCCAGCTCCCCGGCCTGCGCGAGATCACCGCCGCGCGCTGGGAGGCGCACGGCGAACTGGCGTTCCTGCTCGAAGGCGACCTCAAGGAGGCGGCCGGCGGGCTGCGCGACGTGGGCATCCTGCGCGCCATCGCCACCGCCGGGGTCACCGACGCGCTCCGCCCGGCCGTGTACGCGGCGCACCGGCGGCTGCTGGACACCCGCGACGCGCTGCACCAGCAGGTGGGCCGCCGGGTCGACCGCCTGGTCGCCCAGGAACGCGACGGCGTGGCGCGGCTGCTCGGCGCCGAGGACGGCGACGCGCTGCTGCGGCTCGTGGCCGGCGACGCCCGCACCGTCAGCCACGCCCTGGACGACGCCTGGCGGGCCGCCGACCGGCTCCGCTCCGGCCGCCACCGGGCCGCCCCCGGCCGGCCGCTGCGCCGCCCGGTCGCGCGGGACGTGGTCGAGCAGGACGGGGAACTGGTGCTCGCCCGTACCGCCATCGGGGCCCGCCCCGACCCGAGCCTGTCGCTGCGGGTGGCCGCCGCGGCCGCCACCACCCGGCTGCCCATCGCGCGGGCCACCTGCGAATGGCTGGCCGCGTACTGCCCGCCGCCGCCCGCGCCCTGGCCGCCGGCGGCACGGGCCGCGCTGATCACGCTGCTCGGCGCCGGTCCCGGCCTGGTGCCCGCCTGGGAGACCTGCGACAGGTACGGGCTGATCGACCGCTGGCTGCCCGAGTGGACCCGGATGCGCAGCCTGCCCCAGCACAACCCGGTGCACCGGTTCACCCTCGACCGGCACCTGGTGCAGACCGCGTACGAGGCGAGCCGGCACACCCGCGACGTGGAACGCCCCGACCTGCTGCTGCTCGGCGCGTTCCTGCACGACATCGGGAAGGGACTACCCGGCGACCACTCGACGGTCGGCGCGCCGCTGGCCGAGGCGGTGGCCACCCGGGTCGGGCTGCCACCAGCCGAGGCGGAGCTGATCGGCACGCTGGTCCGGCTGCATCTGCTGCTGCCCGACGTGGCCACCCGCCGGGACCTGTCCGACCCGAAGACAGTCGCCGGTGTGGCCGAGCGGGTCGGCGACACCGCCACGCTGGAACTGCTGCACGCCCTGGTACGCGCCGACGCCGCCGCCACCGGCCCGGCCGCCTGGTCGGCCTGGAAGGGCCGGCTGATCGCCGAACTGGTGGCCCGGGTGCGCACCACCCTGGACACCGGCGTGGTGCCCGCCCCGCCGGCCCCCGACCCGGCGCTCGTGGCCGGGCCGCTGCCTGTCGTACACCTGGGGGAGGACCGGGTGTCGGTGGCCGCGGCGGACCGGCGCGGACTGCTCGCCACGGTCGCCGGTTGCCTGGCCCTGCACCGCCTGGAGGTGATCTCCGCGGACGCCGCCACCGTGGACGGCCGCGCCCTGGTGCAGTGCCGGGTGCAGCCGCGCTACGGGCTGGCGCCGAACCCCATCGCGCTCAGCGCCGACCTGCGCCGCGCGGTCGGCGGCGACGTCTCGGTGATCCAGCGGCTGCGTGGCCGGGCGCTCGCCGCCCGCAGCCAGGGCGCCGCGCCCCGGGTGGTCTGGCATCGGGAGGCGGCCACCGACGCGGTGCTGCTGGAACTGCGCGCCGCGGACGCGGCCGGGCTGCTCTACCGGGTCACCTGCGCGCTCGACGAGGCCGGCGCCCAGGTGCGGGCGGCCCGGATCTCCACGCTCGGCGGCGACGTGGTGGACGCCTTCTACCTGGTCGGCGGCTGGCCCTCGGACGAGGAACGAGCGCGCATCGAGGCCGCCGTGCTCGCCGCCGTGTAAGGAAGGGCCCCTTGTTAACGCCTCCGGTAGAGGAAGGGACCCCTGTTAACACCCGGCCGACGAGCGGCGCGGGCCCGTGGACGGCCGGGCCGGAGCGAGGGTGCGGGCGGCGGGCTACCCTAACGGTGGGCTGGACCATCGGCCCGCCAGCATGTGCCCGCCGAAAACGACAAACGGGATGTTCGCGTGTTTGACACCTTGAGTGACCGCCTGTCCGGGATCTTCACCAAGCTCCGCGGCAAGGGCCGGCTCACCGACGCCGACATCGACGCCACCGCGCGCGAGATCCGGATGGCGTTGCTGGAGGCCGACGTCGCCCTGCCGGTGGTCAAGGGCTTCATCGCGAACGTCAAGGAGCGGGCGCGCAGCGCCGAGGTCTCCCAGGCGCTGAACCCGGCCCAGCAGATCATCAAGATCGTCAACGAGGAGCTAATCAACGTCCTCGGCGGCGAGGGGCGGCGGCTCCAGTTCGCCAAGCACCCGCCGACCGTGATCATGCTGGCCGGCCTCCAGGGCTCCGGTAAGACGACCCTCGCCGGCAAGCTGGCCCGCTGGCTCAAGAGCCAGGGCCACCAGCCGCTGCTCGTCGCCGCCGACCTCCAGCGCCCCAACGCCGTCGGGCAGCTCCAGGTGCTCGGTGGCCGGGCCGGCGTCGAGGTGTACGCCCCGGCGCCCGGCAACGGCGTCGGCGACCCGGTGCAGGTGGCCCGCGACTCGATCGAGCACGCCCGCCGCGCCGCCCGCGACATCGTCATCGTCGACACCGCCGGCCGGCTCGGTATCGACGCCGAGATGATGCAGCAGGCCGCGAACATCCGCGACGCGGTCCAGCCCGACGAGGTCATCTTCGTCATCGACGCGATGGTCGGCCAGGACGCGGTCCGTACCGCAGAGGCGTTCCGCGACGGCGTGGGCATCACCGGCGTGGTGCTGTCCAAGCTCGACGGCGACGCCCGCGGCGGCGCCGCGCTCTCCGTCCGCGAGGTCACCGGCCAGCCGATCCTGTTCGCCTCCACCGGCGAGAAGCTGGAGGACTTCGACGTCTTCCACCCCGACCGGATGGCCAGCCGGATCCTCGGCATGGGCGACGTCCTCACTCTGATCGAGCAGGCCGAGGCGGCCTTCGACTCCGATCAGAAGGACAAGATGACCGCCAAGCTGATGGGCGGGGAGACCTTCACGCTGGAGGACTTCCTCGATCAGCTCATCGCGGTCCGGCGGATGGGCCCGATCGCCAACGTGCTGGCCATGATGCCGGGCATGGGGCAGATGAAGGACCAGCTCGCCGAGTTGGACGACAAGCACTTCGACCGGGTGACCGCGATCATCAGGTCGATGACCCCGGCCGAGCGCACCAACCCGAAGATCATCAACGGCTCCCGCCGGGCCCGGATCGCCAACGGCTCCGGCGTCACCGTCATGGACGTCAACCAGCTGCTCAACCGCTTCACCGACGCGCAGAAGATGATGAAGCAGATGGGCGGCATGATGGGCCTGCCCGGCGGTGGCCGGCGCAAGGCGACCAAGTCGCCGAAGAACAAGCGCAAGGGCACCAAGGGCGGCGGGCGGCCGCGTACCGGCGCCGGCATGCCGGGTGGCTTCCCGGGCGGGATGCCGCAGCTCCCGCCGGGCCTGGACCCGGGTGACCTGGCGGGTGGGCAGGGCCTGCCGCCGGGCTTCAAGCTCCCGAAGATCGACTTCAACAAGCTGGGCAAGGGCGGCGACAAGGGCCCCCGCTAGCGTGTCGGTGACGGTGGGCGACGTCGCTGTCTCCTAAAGTGATGTCGCCCCCTGGAAGGAGATGTCAATGACCGCGGCCCCGATCCTGCCGGAGCGGCACGAGTGGACGGTCGACGACCTGGGCGAGCTGCCCAAGGACCTTCCGTACGAACTGATCAACGGAAGGTTGATCGTGCCGTCGCCCACTCTGCTGCACCAGGACATGTGTGTCCGTCTCCTGCTCGCGTTGGAGGTCAACTGCCCGAAGGAGTACCAGGTCGGGATCGACCTGTCGATGCGGGTCGACCACCGCAACGAGCCCCGGCCGGACGTCGTCGCGGTCGTGCGGGGTAACGCCAACCGGAGTCCGTTGCCGGTCGAGGACGCGGTGCTCGCCGTCGAGGTCATCTCGCCGACCTCCACCTTCCGCGACATGTACGACAAGGCCAGGGTCTACGCGCACGCCGGTGTCCGCTCCTACTGGGTGCTCGACCCGGTCAAGGAGAAGATCACGCTGACCGAGTACGTGCTCGGCGCCAATCGCGAGTACAAGCAGGTCAGCCAGGCCGAGGACCTGTTCGTCACCGAGCGGCCCTGGAAGGTCTCGGTCGACCTGCCGGCGCTGACCGCGCGCCGCAACGACCTGCTCGCCGGCGAGGAGGACTGATCGGGTAGGACTGTGCACATGGCTCTGCACGTGCGCGGTGTGTTCCTTCCCGACGACGAGGTCCGGGACGTCTGGCTGGTCGGCGACCGGGTCACCTTCGAACCGGTGCCCGGCGCCGAGACGGTGGCCGACGGCGGCTTCGTGCTGCCCGGCCTGACCGACGCGCACTGCCACATCGGCATCGCCCGCGGCGGCAGCCCGATCACCTCGCTCGACCAGGCGCGGGAACTGGCCCGGATCGACCGGGACGCGGGCGTGCTGGCGATCCGCGACGCCGGGTCGCCGTACCCGTACCCCGAACTGGAGGACGAGCCGGACCTGCCGCGACTGGCCCGCGCGGGCCGGCACGTCGCGCCGCCCAAGCGGTACCTGCGCGACATCGGCGTGGAGGTCGGCGCGGCGGAGGTCGCCGAGACGGTGGCCGCGCAGGCCGCGGCCGGCAACGGCTGGGTCAAGCTGGTCGGCGACTGGATCGAGCGGGGAGTGGGCGACCTGGCGCCGGCCTGGGACGCCGACACCATGACCGCGGCGGTCGCCGCCGCGCACGCCGCCGGGGTACGCGCGGCGGTGCACACGTTCTCCGAGTCGGCGGTGGAGATCATGGTGCGGGCCGGGGTGGACTCGGTGGAGCACGGGACCGGGCTGAGCCTCGACCTGATCGACCTGATGGCCCGGCAGGGCACCGCGCTGGTCCCCACGATGATCAACATCCGGACGTTCGGCCACATCGCGGAGCAGGCCCGGCCCAAGTTCCCCGGGTACGCCGACCACATGCTCGCCCTGCGCGACCGCTTCCCCGAGGTGGTGCGCGCCGCGCACGAGGCCGGTGTGCCGATCTACGTCGGCACCGACGCGGGCGGCGGCATCGACCACGGGCTCGCGGCCGAGGAGATGCTCCTGCTGCACGAGCAGGCCGGCATGTCCGCGCCGGACGTGCTGGCCGCCGCCTCCTGGCGGGCCCGGGAGTGGCTCGGCTTCCCCGGGCTGGTCGAGGGCGGCCTCGCCGACCTGGTGGTCTACCCCGAAGATCCGCGCCGTGACCTGCGCGTGGTCCGGACGCCCAGCCGGATCGTCCTGCGCGGCCGGGTCGTCCGCTGACGGGCCGGGTCGCCCGCTGACCGGCCGCCGTCGTCGCTAGCGCGCCGTCGCCGCCATCAGGAACAGGCGCACCGCCAGGTCGGCCAGCCGGTCGGCGGTCTCGTCGACCGGGCCGCCGGGCAGCACGATGTGGCTCACCACCAGGCGTACGACGCTGTCCGCCGCGAACGCCAGGGCCGCCGGATCGGCGTCGGGCAGGCGGTCACCCGTCCACTCCAGCAGCGCCGCCGCGGCCTCGGCGAGCACCAGCTCGGACCGGGTGGTCAGGTACGGCAGTAACTCCTCCGAGCCGCCCCGCGTGCTGGTCAGCACCGCCCGGACCAGCGGGTTCTCGGCGGCTGAGGCGAGCGTGCGGTGGATCGCCGCGTACGCCGCCGCCCGCACGTCGGAGTCGTGCTCGCCGAGCGCGGACCGGACCTGGCCGACGAACCGGTCCACCTCGTGCCGGGCCAGCGCCTCGCCCAGGCCCGCCTTGGTGCCGAACTCGTTGTAGACCGTCTGCCGGCTCACCCCGGCGGCGGCGGCCACCGCGCCCATCCGGACACGGTCCCACCCGAGGGCCACGGTCTGCGCCCGGGCGGCCTCCACGATCGCGTCCCGTGTCTCACCCATCGCCGTCGAAGTCTACGGCCGCGCCGGGCGACACGGCGCGGCCCGGCTCCCCGGCGAACCCCCGCCCCGCACGGCGCATAGGATGTGCGGTCATGGCACGCGTGCTCACTCCCCGTGCGGAGGACTTTCCCCGCTGGTACCAGGACCTGATCGCCAAGGCGAAGCTGGCCGACAACGGCCCGGTCCGGGGGACCATGGTGATCCGACCGGCCGGCTACGCCATCTGGGAGCGGATGCAGGCCGAGATGGACGCCCGGATCAAGGCGGCCGGCGCGGAGAACGCGTACTTCCCGCTGTTCATCCCGGAGAGCTACCTCAAGCGCGAGGCCGAGCACGTCGAGGGCTTCTCGCCGGAGCTGGCGGTGGTCACGCACGGCGGCGGCAAGCAGCTCGCCGAGCCGGTGGTGGTGCGCCCCACCAGCGAGACGGTCATCGGCGAGTTCATGGCCAAGTGGATCGACTCGTACCGCGACCTGCCGCTGCTGCTCAACCAGTGGGCGAACGTGGTCCGGTGGGAGCTGCGCCCGCGGATCTTCCTCCGTACCAGCGAGTTCCTCTGGCAGGAGGGGCACACCGCGCACGCGACCCGTGAGGACGCCCGGGCCTACGCGCGGCGGATCCTGCACGAGGCGTACGAGGACCTGATGGTCAACGTGCTCGGCATCCCGGTCGTGGTCGGCCTGAAGACCGCCCGGGAGCGCTTCGCCGGCGCCACCGCCACGTACACGTGCGAGGGCATGATGGGCGACGGCAAGGCGCTGCAGCTGGGCACCAGCCACGAGCTGGGCCAGAACTTCGCCAAGGCGTTCGACATCAGCTACTCCTCGGCCGAGGGTGGCCGGGAGCACGCCTGGACCACCTCCTGGGGCACGTCCACCCGGATGCTCGGCGGCCTGATCATGTGCCACGGCGACGACAACGGGCTGCGGGTGCCGCCGAAGCTGGCGCCGGTCCAGGCGTACGTGATGGTCGTCAAGGACGGCGACGGCGTGAGCGAGGCGGCGGCCAAGCTGCGCGACGCGCTGCGCGACGCCGGGGTGCGGGTGGCGCTGGACGACCGGACCGACACCGCGTTCGGCCGCCGGGCCGTCGACGCCGAGCTGCGCGGCTACCCGGTACGCGTCGAGGTCGGCCCGCGTGACCTGGCCGCCGGCAACGCGGTGGTGGTCCGGCGTACGGACGGTTCGAAGGCCCCGACCCCGGTGGCCGACGTGGTCGGCGCGGTCCTCGCCGCGCTGGAGGCCGACCAGCGGGCGCTGCACGACCAGGCGCTGGAGTTCCGCCGGTCCCGCACCGTCGAGGTGTCGACGCTGGCCGAGGCGATCGAGGCGTCCGCCACCGGCTGGTCGGGGGTGCCGTGGTCGGCGGTCGGCGTCGAGGGCGAGGCCGAGGCGAACGGGCAGGGCGTGACGGTCCGCTGCCTGGTGCGCGCCGACGGCTCGGTGCCGGACTCGGAGGACGAGCCCGACCTGGTGGCGATCCTCGCCCGCGCCTACTGAGGGTGTAAGGAAGGGCCCCTTCTTAACGCATTCTGCATAGGCGGGGGCCCTTGTTAACACGACGGCGGGGGTGAGCGTGCGGTTCGAGCCGGGGCGGCTGATCATGCACCGGAACGTGCGGCATGGCCGGATCGGGTGGGTCCGGTCGGCCCGCGTGGTCTCCGACGACGAGCGCGGCCTGCTGCTCTGGGTGGCGCGGACAGCGCCCGTCGCGCACGAGGTGAACGCCGCCGGCCTGGGCATGCGGGCCGTGCCGTTCGCCGAGTGGGTGACGTCGTCCTACCGGCTCGCGCAGGGCCGGTGGAACGGTCCGCCGGTGCTGAAGTTCCTGCCCACCGGCGCGGCCCACTCGGTCTGGTGGTTCCGCGACGCCGCCGGGCGCTTCCAGAACTGGTACGTCAACCTGGAGGCGCCCGGCGTCCGCTGGGACGACGGCGCGGTGGCCGGTGTCGACATGGTCGACCAGGACCTCGACGTGGTGGTGTACCCGGACCTGAGCTGGGAGTGGAAGGACGAGGACGAGTTCGCCGAGCGGCTGGCGTTCCCGGAGCACTACTGGGTGACAGACGAGAAGGCGGTACGCGCCGAGGGTGAACGGGTGATCCGGATCGCCGAGGCGGGTGCGTTCCCGTTCGACGGCACCTGGTGCGACTTCACCCCGCCCACGGAATGGGGTGTACCGGACGAACTTCCGCCGGGGTGGGACCGCCCGCCGGTGCGCTGAGCGGGTGTCGTCCGTCACGGCCCGACCCGCCGCGGGCGTGGTGTCCGGGTCCGGTGTGAGAGTTCCGGGGCGGATCTGGCAGAATGGTTCGCTGGTATCCGGCGCGCGTCCGGCGCCCTCTAACCCGGGCGCGTCGCCAGTTCACCGAGCAGTCTCCGGCCCAAACCCCACTGTGCCGGTCGGCGCTCACCCGCCACACCGCCCGTACGGGCCGGTGAGATCGCAACAGGAGCGAAACAACTGTGGCCGTAAAGATCCGGCTCCTGCGGATGGGCAAGATCCGCAACCCGCAGTACCGCATCGTCATCGCCGACTCGCGTACCAAGCGTGACGGTCGCGCGATCGAGTTCGTCGGTGTGTACCAGCCGAAGGAAGACCCTTCGGTGATCGAGGTCAAGTCGGAGCGGGTCCAGTACTGGCTCTCGGTCGGCGCTCAGCCGAGCGAGGCCGTGCAGCGCCTGCTGGAGCTGACCGGTGACTGGCAGAAGTTCAAGGGCCTGCCGGCCCCGCCGCCGCTGAAGGTCGCCCCCGAGCGGGCCGACCGCAAGGCGGCGTACGAGGCCGAGGCGAAGGCCGCCGCCGGCGTGGCGGACACCCCGGCCAAGCCGGCCAAGAAGGCCGCCGCCAAGGCGGAGGAGCCGAAGGCCGAGGCCAAGGCCGAGGAGCAGACCGGTGCCGAGTCCGGCGAGCAGGCCTGACATGCCGCTGCGTCCCGCTCTGGAGCACCTGGTCAAGGGCATCGTCGACCACCCGGACGACGTCCGGGTGCGGATGGTCGACTCCCGTCGGGGCAAGCGCCTCGAAGTCCGCGTGCACCCCGAGGACCTCGGCACGGTGATCGGGCGGTCCGGCCGGACCGCCAGGGCGCTGCGCCAGGTGATCGGGTCCATCGGCGGGCGTGGGGTACGCGTCGACATCGTCGACTCGTACTGATGCTTCTCGTCGTCGGCCGGATCGGTAAGCCGCACGGCATCCGCGGTGAGGTCACCGTGGAGGTGCGTACCGACGAGCCCGAAGCACGGTTCGCCCCCGGTTCGGTGTTGACCACCGAGCCGGGGGTCACCCCGTCGGAGCCCGGCGCCTGGCGGGTGCCGCCGGCGCTCACCGTCGAGTCGGCCCGCTGGCACCAGGGGCGGCTGCTCGTCGCCTTCGAGGGCGTGCTGGAGCGCAACGTCGCCGAGGCGCTGCGCAACACGCTGCTCGGCGTGGACAGCGCCGACGTCGCCCCGCCGGAGGACCCGGAGGAGTTCCACGACCACCAGCTGGTCGGCCTCGCCGTGGTCACCCGGGACGGGGAGCACGTGGGCGAGGTGGCCCGCATCGACCACGCGCCCGCATCCGACATGCTGGTGCTGCGGCGGCCCGAGGGGCGTACCGCGCTGGTCCCGTTCGTCAAGGCGATAGTGCCCGAGGTGGATCTGGCCGGCGGTCGCGTCGTCGTCGACCTGCCCGACGGCCTGCTCGATCTCTAGCTCTCGACCTCCGGCTGGAGCCACCGCATGCGCGTCGACATCGTGTCGATCTTCCCTGAGTACTTCGCCCCGCTGGACCTGTCGCTGATCGGCAAGGCCCGCGCGAACGGCACGCTGCGGCTGGCCGTACACGATCTGCGGACCTGGACCCACGACGTGCACCGCACCGTCGACGACACGCCCTACGGCGGCGGTCCCGGCATGGTGATGCGGCCGGAGCCGTGGGGTGAGGCGCTGGACGCGCTGGCGCCGGGCGAGCTGAGCCCGGACGGGCACACGCTGCCCCGGCTGATCGTGCCGTCCCCGGCCGGCGTCCCGTTCACCCAGGCCCTGGCGCACGAGCTGGCCGCCGAGTCGCACCTGCTGTTCGCCTGCGGCCGGTACGAGGGCATCGACCAGCGGGTGCTGGACCACGCGGCGACCCGGATGCCGGTGACCGAGGTCTCCCTGGGTGACTACGTGCTCTTCGGCGGCGAGGTGGCAGTGCTGGTGATCCTGGAGGCGGTCACCCGGCTGCTGCCCGGGGTGCTGGGCAACGCCGGCTCGCTGGACGAGGAGTCACACGCGCACGGGCTGCTGGAGGCCCCGCTCTACACGAAGCCGGCGACCTGGCGCGGGCTGGATGTGCCGGAGGTGCTGCGCTCCGGCGACCACGGCCGGATCGCCCGCTGGCGCCGGGACGAGGCGCTGCTGCGCACGGCCGGGCGCCGCCCCGACATGATCGGCGCGCTGGCCCCGGAGACGCTCGACAAGCGGGACCGGGCGACGCTGGACCGGGGCGGATTTTCCCCGCCACCGGGGCATGTGGCAAAGTAGAGGGGTTGCCGCATCCGTCCACGCCGTGGGCGGCTGCGAGGACCCTCGACCGGGGCCGGTCTCGCCGGTCACCACCCGGGGGTCAGAATCACCCATCCGCGCATCGACTGACGATGCGCCGTGAGCCTCACGAGGACGCAGCGATGAACCTCCTGGACGCCCTTGACGCCCAGTCGAAGCGTACCGACCTGCCCGACTTCCGTGCCGGTGACACCGTCAAGGTGCACGCGCGGGTCGTCGAGGGCAACCGCTCCCGGGTCCAGATCTTCCAGGGCGTCGTCATCCGCCGCCAGGGTGACGGTCTGCGCGAGACCTTCTCGGTCCGCAAGGTCAGCTTCGGCGTCGGCGTGGAGCGGACCTACCCGCTCAACGGCCCGGGCATCGACCGGATCGAGGTCGTGACCCGCGGTGACGTGCGTCGCGCCAAGCTCTACTACCTGCGTGAGCTGCGGGGCAAGAAGGCCAAGATCAAGGAGCTGCGGGAGAAGCAGCCGGCGAACTGATTCGCGTTCGCCACGCCGCCCGGCCTGCGCGGATGTCGTATCGACCAGACCGCATTACCCTGGTCGGTACGGGCGCAGCCGGACGGTGCGAAACGGTCCACTACCGCCCGTGGGGTCTCGAAGGAGACTCCCGGGCGGTAGTGTCGTTTCCGCGGACCGGAGAGTGGCATGGTGCAGATGGTTGACGAGGACGGCGCCGTCGATCCCTGGCGCCGGCGGGCCCGGCGCGGGCGTCGCCAGATGCCGCTCTGGCAGGAGCTTCCGCTGCTGCTCATCGTGGCGTTCTGCCTGGCGGTGCTGATCCGCACGTTCCTGCTCCAGGCGTTCTTCATCCCCTCCGGGTCGATGGAGAACACGCTGCTCGTCGGCGACCGGGTGCTCGTCAACAAGGTCGTCTACGACGTCCGCGACCCGGTCCGCGGCGAGGTGGTGGTGTTCCGCGGCACCGACCGCTGGGTCGCCCAGGAGGCGCCCGCGCCACCCACCAACTTCGCCGGCCAGGTCAGCCGCACGCTCGGTGACCTGGTGGGCGTCAGCCGCCCCGGTGAGAAGGACTTCATCAAGCGGGTCATCGGCGTGCCGGGCGACAAGATCTGGTGCTGCGACGACGGCCGCGTGGTGGTCAACGGGGTGCCGCTGGACGAGCAGGCGTACGTCTCCGAGGACTCCCCGCTCGAGCTTCCGCCCAATCCGAAGGAATGCCGGTCCCGGCAGTTCACCGAGGTGGTGGTGCCGCCGGGGCAGATCTTCGTGATGGGTGACCACCGGCTGGTCTCGCAGGACGCCCGATGTCAGGGGCCGGTGCCGATCGAGAACGTGATCGGTCGCGCCTTCATGATCGTCTGGCCGTCGCAGCGGTGGACCACCCTGCCCGTACCGGAGACGTTCGCGGACGTGCCGCGCGCGGACGCCGCGGCTGCCTCCGGCCCGGTCCCGGTGGATCCCGACCCGGTGGGCGGAGTCGTCCTGATCGTGCCGGTCGTGGCGACGCTCACGGTTCTCGCGGGTTCGGGGCGACTGCGCCGCACCCGGGGACGTAGGCTCCTCCCGTGATCGACGAGCAGACCGAGAAGCCGCGCAACTCCTTCTGGAAGGAGCTGCCCATCCTCCTGGGTGTGGCGATCCTGGTCGCAGTGCTGGTTCGCGCCTTTGTGCTGCAGACCTTCTTCATCCCGTCGCCGTCCATGGAGAACACCCTCAAGATCGACGATCGGGTGCTGGTCAACAAGCTGGTCTACGACTTCCGCTCGCCGCACCGGGGCGAGGTGATCGTCTTCAAGGCGCCCACCGAGTGGAGCGGCAACCCCGACGGTGAGGACTTCATCAAGCGGGTGATCGGCGTCGGCGGCGATCACGTGGTCTGCTGCGACCGTACGGGCGGGCAGGACCGGCTGGTCATCAACGGCAAGCCGGTCGACGAGCCGTTCATCTTCCCCGGCAACAAGCCCGCCGACCAGGACTTCGACATCACCGTGCCGAAGGGCCGGCTGTGGGTCATGGGTGACCACCGGGAGGCCTCCGGCGACTCGCTGGAGCACTGGCAGCAGTCCGGCGAGGACATCACCGTCGCCACCATCCCGGAGGGCGAGGTCGTCGGGCGGGCTTTCACCATCTTCTGGCCGGTCAGCCGCGCCACCTGGCTCAGCGTGCCGAAGCAGTTCGAGGGGATCCCCAATCCCTGACCCGACGGCTTCCGCGCGCCCCCACGCCCACCCCCGGCCGCCGGCGGGAGGGCGTGGTCGTTCGTCGCAGCCGTCTGGCAGGCTGGTGCGGTGACCGTCTACACCCCTCGTCGCGCGGCCCGGGTGCTGCTGGTCGACGCGTCCGACCGGGTGCTGCTCTTCGAGGGCAGTGATCCGGCCCGGCCGGGTCACCGCTACTGGTTCACCCCCGGCGGCGGGCTGGACCCGGGGGAGGCCCCGGCCGACGGTGCGGCCCGTGAGCTGGCCGAGGAGACCGGCCTGCGGCTGGCCCCGGCCGAGCTGGGCGCGCCGGTCTGGTCGGAGACCGTCGAGTTCCCGTTCGACGGCGTCTGGTACCGCCAGGAGCAGCAGTTCTACCTGGTCCGGGTGGCGGGCTGGGAGGTCGACACCACCGGATTCAACGACGTCGAGCGCGCGAGCGTGCACGGGCACCGCTGGTGGACGGTGACCGACCTGGCCGCCACCGCCGAGCGTTACTACCCGCCGGACCTGCCCGGCCGGCTCGGCGCCGCGCTGGCGGGAGGCGGCGCATGCTGACCCCGCCGCGCACCGTGGTGCGCCGCGACGGCGGCCTCTACGCGCTGGAGCGGGCCCTGCAACGGCGGGGCTTCCGCTACGTCGCGGGCGCCGACGAGGCGGGCCGGGGCGCCTGCGCCGGGCCGCTGGTCGCCGCCGCCGCGATCCTGCCCGAGGGGCGCCGGGGCGAGATCGACGAGCTGGCCGACTCCAAGCTGCTCACCCCCGCCGCCCGCGAGCGCGTCCACGACGAGGTGGTGGCGCGGGCGCTCGCGTACGCCGTGGTGGTCATCCCGGCCGAGGAGGTGGACGCGCGCGGGCTGCACGTGTGCAACCTCGCCGCGATGCGCCGGGCGCTCGCCTCGCTCACCACCCGCCCGGAGTACGTCCTGACCGACGGCTTCGGCGTCGACGGGCTCGACGTGCCGGGGCTGGCGGTCTGGAAGGGCGACCGGGTGGCCGCGTGCGTGGCGGCGGCCAGTGTGCTCGCCAAGGTCACCCGGGACCGGATCATGGTGGAACTGGACGGGCGGTTCCCCGGCTACGGCTTCGCCGAGCACAAGGGTTACATCACCGCCGAGCACAGCGCCGCGCTGCGCGCGCTCGGGCCCTGCCGGGAACACCGCTTCTCGTACGTGAACGTGGCCGCCGTCTCCGGACGGGACGGCCGGCCTCCCCGCGCCCGCCGCCCGGCGGGCGCCGACGTGGTGTCGCCCGAGCCCGTGGCCGGGCTGCCGGGACTCGGGGCCGGCGCGTTCGCCGGGCGCCCGGACGAGCCGATGGGGCGCTCCGGCGCGCCAGGGGGTACCGTCGGCGTGGCGTTGGGCGAGCAGCCGCGACCTCCGGCGTCGGTGGGGGAAGATGTGGTCATGGAAGGCGGAGTGCGATGAGCGCGGAAGATCTCGAGAAGTACGAGACCGAGATGGAGCTGCAGCTCTACCGGGAGTACCGCGACATTGTCCGCCAGTTCTCCTACGTGGTGGAGACCGAGCGCCGTTTCTATCTGGCGAACCAGGTCGACCTGCACGTCCGCAACTCGGACGGTGAGGTCTACTTCGAGGTCGAGATGCACGACGCCTGGGTGTGGGACATGTACCGGCCTGCCCGTTTCGTCAAGAACGTCCGAGTGATGACGTTCAAGGACGTCAATGTGGAAGAGCTCGAAAAGCCCGACATCTCGCTTCCCGCAGATTCCGGATTCGGGAGCTGATCCCCGGGCGGCCCGCCGCCCGGATCACCGCTCCGGCACGACCACTTCGACCCGCTGCACCAGGTTGTTCGCGAACCCGCCCCGGTTCCACGGCTGCTCGACCGGCTGAGTGCGCCCCGAGGCGTCGGTCGCCCGGGCGCCCAGCACGTACCGCCCCGGGGTCGCCGTCCAGCTCACCGACCATCGACGCCACGCCCACTCGCCGCCGGCCGGCTCGTCCAGGACCGCCGGCGTCCACGTGCCGCCACCGTCCGTCGTCACCTCGACCGACGTCACCGGCGCGTGCCCGGACCAGGCCCGGCCGTCCAGAGTGCACGGCCCCGGCCGCACCACCCGGGTCCGGGACATGAAGTCCGGGAACCCGGGCGGGCGCACCAGGGCACGCGGCTCGATCCGGGTCACCGGCACGCCCGGGTCGTCGGCGTCACGCCGTAACCGGTAGGCCACCGCGTTCTGGTAGCCGTCGAACGGCTCGTTCGTCACGGTGATGTCGCGCAGCCACTTCACGTGCGCCATGCCGTACCAGCCGGGCACGATCAGCCGCAGCGGCGCGCCGTGCTGCGGCAGCAGGGGAGCGCCGTTCATCTCGTACGCCAGCAGCACCTCCTCGCGCAGCGCGTCGGCCACCGGCAGCGCCCGCTGGTAGTCCTGCTCGACGCCGCGCTCGATCCCGTGGTCCGCCCCGGTGAACACCACGTCCACCGCGTCGCCGGACAGCCCGGCGTCGCGCAGCAGCGGCGCCAGCGGGGTACCGGTCCACTCGGCGTTGCCCACCGCCTCCACCAGCCAGGGCTGGCTCACCGGGCGGGGCCGCAGCAGCGCCCGGCCGTTGCCCGCGCACTCCAGCGTCACCCGGTGGGTCACCCGGGGCCGGTCGCGCAGCGCCGCCAGGTCCAGCCGCAGTGGACGCTGCACCGCGCCGGACACGCTCAGCGCGTACGCGGCCGGGTCGACGTCCGGGATGTCGTAGTGGATGAGCAGGTAGTGCAGGCCCGCCGGGGTCACGTCGTAGCGCAGCGCCTCCAGCGGGATGCCGTGGTTGCGCGCGGCGAGCTGGAGCTCCTCGGCGCTGATCGCCTCGTCCGGCCCGGCGACCCGGGCGGGCCGGCTCGCGTCGTCCACTGTGGTCATGCCTGCTCCGTCCGCTCCAGCACGTCGTAGCCCACGAACGTGAACATCCGTGCACCCGGCACCAGCGGGCGCGGGGTGCCGGTGAAGCGGTGCGCGCCGACACCCACACCGTCGGCCGGGCTGCCCACCGCGACCGGCTCGAAGCCCTCCTCGGCGAACCACTCGCAGATCACCGGCACCAGATCCGGCTCGCGCCGGTGCCGCGTCCACAGCACCATGCCGCCGGTGGCGCAGAGCGAGGCGCAGTGCCGCACCGTCGCCCGGATGCCGTCGTCGGTGATGTTGCCGAAGATGCCGCAGACCAGCACCAGATCGGCCGGGGCCAGATCGGCGTAGCCGTCGGTCAGCGCGGCGTCCCCGGTCACCACCTGCACGCCGGTGAGCCCCGCGTCGGCGGTGGCGCGGCGGGCCAGATCGGCGTTGCGCGGGTCCAGCTCGACCAGGCGGGCGGTCACGTCGGCGCCCCGGGGGTGAGCGGCCAGCACCGGGATCAGGTCACGGCCCTGACCGGCGCAGAGACTCAGCGCGCGCAGCGGACCGGGCGGCGCGGCGTCGAGGGCGTCGGCGACACGCCGCCGCACCTCGGCGAGCCGCCGGGCCAGTGCGGACTCGGGCTGGTCGTAGTCGCGGTGCCAGGCGTACCAGTCCTTCGTCACCCGGCCAGCATAGGCGTCCCGGCCGTAGCAGATCCGCCCCGATGTTGGCGCTCGTCCACAGTGGGGGCGTCGTCCACAGGACGACCGCGTGGCGCGCGCGGGGCAGCACGCGGACGGTCAGGGTACGCGGTGTGCGTATCCCCATCGGTCGGGCCGGCAGGGGCCTGCTGCTTGTGCTCGTGCTCGCCTTCTGGTTGCCGGGCGTCCCCGCGGCGAGCCTTGACGGGCCGGTGGCGGCGGGCGGCTCGGCGGCGGTCCTTGACGGGCCGGACGTCACGACGGGATACCGGGGCGCGCCCGGCGGGCCGGCGACCGCCGGACGGTTCCGGTGGCCGCTGCCCGGTCCACCCCGTGTGGCACGCGGGTTCGACCCGCCGCCGCAGCCGTGGATGTCCGGGCACCGGGGCGTGGACCTGGCGGACGCGCCCGGCGCGCAGGTCCGCTCGGCCGGCGCCGGGACCGTCCTGTTCGCCGGCTCGGTCGCCGGCCGGCCGGTCCTCACCGTCGGCCACCACGACGGGCTGCGCACCACCTACGAGCCGGTCCGGTCCCGGGTCACCGCCGGCACCCGGGTCGACGCCGGCACCCCGATCGGTGACCTGCTCGCCGGGCATCCCGGCTGCGCCGAGGCGGCCTGCCTGCACTGGGGGCTGCGACGCGGCGCCGAGTACCTGGATCCGCTGGCGCTGCTCGGGCTCGGCCGGGTCCGGCTGCTGCCGCTCGACCCGGGAGCCGACGCCGGTCCCCTGAGTCGTGGCGCCGCCGCCGGCTTCGGCCGGATGCGCCGCTCAGCGCTGGGCGAGCAGCGTGGGCAGCCGGACGGCCAGCCGGTCGTACTCGTCGGGTGTGTTGTAGACCTGGCCGCACAGCCGCAGGTAGCCGCGCCCGTTCCAGCCGGCCACCGACACCTCGGCGGAGAGCCGGTCGGCGATCCGGGCCCGCAGCTCCCGGGCCGCGTCCAGTGTCGTCGCGACGCCCGGCGGCAGCGGCACCAGACGCATGGCGACCGCCGGTCCGCCGGGCTCCGGCAGCCGCTCGGGCGCCACCCCCAGCGCGTCCCCGACGACCCGTTGCCCGTACGCGGCCAGCGCCGCGTTGTGCGCGCGTACCCGGTCCACGCCGAGGCTGCGCAGTGTGAACAGGCCCACCGGGGCGGCCAGCCAGCCGGTGTAGTCGAGCGTCGCCTGCCATTCCACCCGGGTCGGGAAGCCGCTGTCCTGCTCCCACGAGACAACGAGCGGCTGGATCTTCTCCCGCCACGACGGCGCCACCACGAGCGCGGCGGTGCCGCGCGGCGCGTACGCCCACTTGTGCAGGTTGCCCACCCAGAAGTCGGCGCCGATCGACGCGACGGTAGCCGGCAGCATGCCCGGCGCGTGCGCGGCGTCCACCAGCACCGGCACGCCCTGCTCCCGGGCCACCGCGACGAGCGCGGCGGCCGGAAACAGCCGGGCGGTCGGCGAGGTCAGCTGGTCGACGATGAGCAGCCGGGTACGCCCGGGGCGCAACCCGGCGCGGACGATCTCGACCACCTCCTCGTCGGTGGCGGTCAACGGCACCGGCAGGGTGCGCGACACCGCCCCGGTGCGGGCGCACTCCCGCGCGATCGAGAGGGCCACCGCCCCGTAGCCGTGGTCGGTGGTCAGGATCTCGTCGCCGGGGCGCAGCGCCAGCGACTGCAACACGACCGCCGCGCCGGCGGTGACGTTGCCGACCAGCGCGGTGCCGTCCGGGTCCGCGCCGAGGAACGCGGCCAGGTGCCGCCGGGCGTGGGCGATCCGGTCGACCAGGCCCTGGGTGAAGAACCGCAGCGGGTTGGCCTCCATCTCGTCGCGCAGGCGCTGCTGGGCGCGCTGCACGGCGATCGGCACGGCGCCGAACGAGCCGTGGTTGAGGTGGCTGACGGAGGGATCGAGGGAGAAGAGCAGCCGAGCACCGGGAATCGGCTCGGGCGGCTGCGGCACCGTCATCCATCGATCCTAGCCCGAGATGGATCATCACCCGGCCGGATTCCGCCGGTCAGGCGCGGGGGTGCGCCTGCCTGTACGCCGCACGCAGCCGCTCGACCGACACGTGCGTGTAGATCTGCGTGCTCGCCAGCGACGAGTGCCCGAGCAACTCCTGCACCGCCCGCAGGTCCGCGCCGCCTTCGAGCAGGTGGGTGGCGGCCGAGTGACGCAGCCCGTGCGGCGTCACCCGGGGCACCCCGGCGGCTTCGGTCCAGTCGGCCACGATCCGCCGCGCGGTGGTCGGGTTGAGCCGCCCGCCCCGTGCCCCCAGCAGCAGCGCCCGGCCCGAGCCGGGCATCGCCAGAGCCGGCCGCCCGACGCTCAGCCACGCATCGAGCGCCCGCTGCGCCGGCACCCCGTAGGGCACCGACCGCTCCCGGCCGCCCTTGCCGAGTACGCGCACCACCCGGCGGCCCTGGTCGACGTCGGTCACGTCCAGGCCGCACGCCTCGCTGATCCGTACCCCGGTGCCGTAGAGCAGTTCGAGCAGCAGCCGGTCACGCAGCAGCACGGCCTCGGGCGTATCCGCGCCCGGTAATCCCTCGGGTTGCGGGGCGTCGGCGCGCCGGGCCGCCTCCATCAGGGCGGCGGCCTGGTCGGCCCGCAGCACGGTGGGCAGTTCCCGCCGGGCCCGAGGGCTCGCCAGCGGCGCGGCGATGTCGTCGGCGAGCAGGCCGGCGCGGTGCGCCCAGGCGCTGAACGTCCGGGCCGCGGCGGCGCGGCGGGCCATCGTCGTCCGGGCCGCGCCCATGGTCCGCTGTTTCGCCAGCCAGCTGCGCAGCACGGCGAGGTCCAGCTCCGGCAGCTCGGCGCAGCCCATTCGGACCGCGTGGTCGAGCAGCGACACGAGATCCGTGACGTACGCGCGGACGGTGTGGACGGACCGGTTGCGCACCCGCGACAGGTGGTCGGCGAAGTCGTCCACCGCCTCCCGCATCGACGCGGGCAGCTCCTCGTGCGCGTCCCGGGTGCCGCGCTGCCGCTTGCTCACCGCGGCACCCCGATCTGGCGCACGCGGTGGTACCGGAGGCGGACAGCGATCACCGGTCCAGCGTACGGCCGGAGCGCCGCCGCGCGCTGAGCCGCCGCACGCCTTCACCGCGCCGGCCGGGCCGTCGGCGCCGCCGTGGCCGCGGTGTGCCGTGCGCCGCCGCGCCAGTGCCTTCCGGCGTGACGATCGCGCCGCGCCGAGCAGGGTGGCTAAAGCGGGCCTGGACAGAGGAAACTCATGCTGCGGCCAGGCACAGGGCGGCAACCGGACGGCAGCGTGGCTGAGCCGGCGCCCCACGGGTGGCCGATCCGGCCGCGATCGGACAGCCGCGTCCCGCGACGGTGACGCCCGGTACGAAAAGGGGCCGACAGTGGGAGTGGACGCGGTCCTCTACCGACAGATCTCGGCGGGCAGCAGTCGTCGCCGGCCCGCGTACGTCTCGATCGAGGTCGTCGCGGATCCGCAGGACGTGCTGCTCGGCCTGCTGGCGCGGGTCCGCGGCGGCGGCCGGACACCGCTGCTGGATCGCGTCGATCCGCTCGGCGAGCTGACCGTCGACACCGATCGGATGTCGCAGCTGCTCGCCGACCTGCGGTGCCTGGCCGAGGTGGCCGGGGCGCCGGCGGAGGCCGACCACATCCGCCGGCTGGCCCGGCTGGCCCGCCGCTGCGCGGAGCGCCGAGACACCGAGATCCGGTTCGAGGGCGACTGACGATCGCGCGTCCCGTCGCCGTGCCGTGCCGGCTCAGGCTTCGGCCGGCTGCCGCGTGGCCCGGATCCGGCGCGTGCCCCACACGATCAGCAGGACTCCGGCCACGAACAGCGCCGGACCGGCGACGAAGCCGATGTCCCGGATCATCAGGTCGATGTCGTGCTGCTTCTCCGCCTCGGCCTTCTGCGCCTGGTAGGAGCCGTCGCCCGCGCCGAACATGCACCGGTCCCGGGGCGTCATCACATCCTCGCCGCACATCGTCGGGCCGTTCGGGTCGTAGTCGCCGATGTCGCGGTGGGACAGGATCGCGAAGAACACCACGAAGAGGCTGACCACGACCAGCATGCCGCCGAAGGCACGACGCCCCGACCCGGGTGGGCCAGCCGCCGGGTTGCGGCGCGAGGTCTCCTGCGTGCTCATCGGCCGTCTCCGCGCGTCGGCGGGATGGCCGACGTCGGCCCGGCGAGCCGCACCGCGGCATCGGACTCCGACCATTGTGGACATGTGCGACGGTTCGCTGCCCCAGTCATCCTTCTCCCCGTGACGGCGCCCGGCGTCCGGCCGGGGCGCGATCGTTCCCGCAACGGCTTCCGCCGCGCGCGAAATGGTGATCCTAGAAGACCGGGGCCGGTCCCACGGCCCCGTCGCCGGGCGGTTGCGAGGGGGTACGCGCCGCCTGTCACGTCGGGCCGGCCGCCGGCGGGGCGAGCGCGTAGCCGCCGTCGCGACGAACCACCATCGTCAGTTCCTCCAGCAGGGACAGCTTGCGCATCGCGGTACGCAGGTCCACGCCGGCCCGGGCGGCGACGCTCTCCAGGTCGAGCGCCCGGCGGCGGGGCAACGCCTCCAGCACCTGGGTGGCCTCCTCGTCGAGCCGGTCCCGTGGGCGCTCGGGCGCTCGGGCCGGCGGGGCCAGGTCGTAGCCGATCCGTCCCACCTCCTCCAGCACGTGCGCGAGGCCGGTGACCAGCCGCGCGTCCGGCCGTTCGCGCAGCACCTCGTGCCCGCCGACCGACATCGCGGAGGTGACCGGCCCGGGAACCACCATCGCGTGGCGGCGGAGGCCGAGCGCCCGGTTGAGCGTCTGGGTGGCACCGCTGCGCGCCGCCGCCTCCACCAGCACCGTGCCGCGTGTCGCCGCCGCTATCACCCGGTTGCGGATGAGGAACCGGGGCCGCAGCGGCTCCGCGCCCGGCATCCACTCGCTCACCAGCAGGCCGGTCTCGGCGATCCGGTCGAACAATGCTGCGTTGCCCATCGGGTACGGGCGGTCCACCCCGCACGCCAGCACGGCGACGGTGCGCCCGCCCGCTGTCAACGCGCCACGATGGGCGGCGGAGTCGATGCCGAACGCCCCGCCCGACACGACAGTCCACTCCCGGTCGGCCAGGCCGTAGCCCAGCTCGGTGGCGATGTGTGAGCCGTAGGGGGTGGCAGCCCGGGCGCCGACCACCGCCACCGAGTGCGCCAGCGTCTCGCCGAGCGGCCACGCCCCGCGTACCCAGAAGCAGAGCGGCGGGTCGGTCTCCACATCGACCCGGCGGGTGGCGCCGGGCAGCGCGAGTCGCCGGAGGTCACGGACCTGGGCCGGCCACTCGTCGTCGTCCGGGGTGACCAGCCGGGCGCCCAGCCGCTCGCCACGGGCCAGCGCCTCGGCCGCGACCGCCCGGGCGTCACCTGCAGCGGCCCGCGCCGCCACGGCCGAGCGCAGGGTCCGCTCCGGCGCGCCACCGGACAGCAGCAGGTCGAGCGCGGCGACCGGGCCGATCCGCTGCACCAGGGCGTACACGGATCGGGTGCCGGGCTCGGCGAGCCAGGTGAGCGCGACCCGCGCCAGCTTGGTCTCTTCGGTGCTCACGCGGCCTCTCCCGTCCGCAGTTGGATGGCCTCCGCGACGTCGTCGTGGCCGGGGCGGTCCCGCCCGTCCAGGTCCGCGATGGTCCAGGCGAGCCGCAGTACGCGGTCGTAGCCGCGCGCGGACAGCGAACCGGTGTCGAGCCGGTGCCGCAGGTCCGTCGTGACCCGGGCGGGCAGGTGCCACGGCGGACGGCGCAGGTACGGGCCGGGGACGTCGGCGTTGACCCGGTGCCCGGTGGCCGTCAAGGGGTCGGCGGCGGCTCGTCGTGCGGCGGCGACCCGGGCGGCGACGGTGGCCGAGGACTCGTGCGCGGCATCGGTCCGCAACAGTTCCGCCGCGCGTACCGCCTGCAGCCGGACCTGCACGTCCACCCGGTCGAGCAGCGGCCCCGACAACCGGCCCAGGTAGCGCCGCCGGGCCAGCGGTGTGCACTCGCAGTCGACGTCGCCGGACGGCTTCGCGCACGGGCAGGGGTTGGCGGCCAGCACCAGTTGCGTGCGGGCCGGGTACTCGGTCGCGCCGCGCGTGCGTGCCACACGTACCCGGCCGCTCTCCAGCGGCTGCCGCAACGCCTCCAGCGCGCCCTTGCCGAACTCGGGCGCCTCATCGAGGAACAGAACCCCGCGGTGGGCCAGCGACACCGCGCCGGGCCGGGCCAGCCCGGAGCCGCCACCGACGAGGGCGGGCACCGTGGCGGTGTGGTGCGGCGCCTGGAACGGGGGACGGCGCAGCAGCCCGCCGCCGGGCGGCAGCAGGCCGGCGATCGAGTGCAGCGCGGTCACCTCCAGGGCGGCCTCGTCGTCCAGCTCGGGCAGCACCGACGGCAGCCGTTCGGCGAGCATGGTCTTCCCGGCGCCGGGCGGGCCGAGCAGCGCGAGGTGGTGACCGCCGGCGGCGGCGATCTCCAGCGCGCGCCGCCCGAGCGGCTGGCCGGCCACGTCGGCGAGATCCGGCCCGGGTGGGGTCCCGGCCGGGGCCGGAGCGGGCGGGGCGAGCAGTGGCGCGCCGGTGCGGACGTGTGCGACGAGCCGGTGCAGCGTGTCGACGGCGTGCACCCGTACGCCGGGGATGACTGCCGCCTCGGCGGCGTTGCCGGCGGGTACGACGACCCGGGTGTGCCCGGCGCGGGCTGCGGCGGCGACCATGGGCAGCGTGCCGCGCACCGGGCGCACCGCGCCGTCGAGGCCGAGTTCGCCGAGCACGACAGTGGCGTCCAGGGCGACGGGCGGCAGCTCACCCGAGCCGGCGAGCACGGCGACCGCGATGGCCAGGTCGAACGCCGAGCCGTACTTGGGCAGGGTGGCGGGCAGCAGGTTGAGGGTGATCCGCCGGTTCGGCCATTTCTGGCCGGAGTTGACGATCGCGGCACGGACCCGGTCGCGCGCCTCGTGCAGCGCGGTGTCGGGCAGACCGGAGATGATCACGGCGGGCAGGCCGGGGGCGAGGTCGGCCTCGACCTCGACGAGGTGACCGGCGACTCCGGCCAGGCCCACGCTCAGCACTTTCGCGTACCCCATGTCAGAACGCGCCGCGTAGGTGCTCGACCCGGGCGGGGCCGGTGAGCGGGAGCCGGACGGACAGCACGTCGAAGCGGACCTCGTCGGCGGTGGTGCCGGTCTCGGCGAGCCACCGGGCGGCCAGGCCGCGCAGCCGGCGGGCCTTGGCCGGGACGACGGCCTCGGCGGGGGAGCCGAATTGCTCGCTGCGGCGGGTCTTGACCTCGCAGATGGCCAGGACCGGGCCCTCCCAGGCGATGATGTCGATCTCGCCCTCGGGGCAGCGCCAGTTGCGGGCGACCGGGCGCAGGCCCGTCTCGATCAGGTGCCGCAGCGCGCACCGCTCGCCGTACGCGCCGACGGCTCGGTTCCGGTTCGTCATGCCGGCCAGGATGCGCCGGGGCGGCCCGGGGCGGCGGGACGGATGCGGCTGCCCTGTGGACAAGCTGACGGTTGTGGACGGAGCCACGATCACCGGATCGATGTGGTAAGGCTGCCGGCCGTACATGCGAGACGCCAGTGGCGGACGGTGACGGCGGTGACGACCTCGGGAGCATGTGGGCGGTTTGCGCTAACCAGTTGTGACGTCTCTTTACAGGGCGTGTAGCTGATCTTTACTGTCGCATCGCTGAGGAGCAATGAACGGGGGCTGTAATGAACTTGAGCTTGATCTATAGAACGACCGTCGCGCTGAGCCACTCTCGCCGACCAGTCGTCGATCAACTCGCCCGCTGACGAGCCGCTCGCGCTGACACATCCCGACGTCGGGCGCCGGAGCGACCGCCCTCCGCTACAGGTTCTTGATTTCCACGCCTTGAGTCCCGTGCCCCGCACGGCCCTCTGACGTGCCAAAACGCAATGAGGAGTGTCTAGGTGAGAGCACCTGGATCGGTTTTCGCGTGGCGTCGTCGCGGTTTCGCCGCCGCAGTCGTCACGCTGGCCCTGATCGCGGTCGGCAGCCCGACCCTGCTGCCGTCGCCAGCGGTGGCCGAACCGCCGGCGTCCCCGGACGCACCCGTGCTGGGCGAGGTCGACGCGCTGGCGCAGGCCAGGAAGCTCAAGATGCAGGTCGAGGTCACCAGCCTCAAGAGCGAGAATTCACGTGTGCTCGCCACGCCCCAGGGCAACCTGGTGCTGGAGTCATACGTGGAGCCGCAGTGGACGAAGACTCGCAACAACAACTCGTGGCAACGGATCGATACCCGGCTCGAACGGCGAGCCGACGGTTCGCTGGGGCCCGTGGCGACGCTGGCCGACGTGTCGTTCAGCCAGGGCGGAAGCGCACCGGCGATTCGGCTGCCGGTGGCCGACGGGCAGGTGTCGCTGTCCTGGCCGGGGGAGCTCCCGGCCCCCTCGCTCGACGGCGACACCGCCGTCTACGCCTCGGTGCTGCCGGACGTGGACCTGCGGCTGCGGGCTTTGCGCGACGGGTTCACCTGGGCGCTCGTGGTGAAGTCCGCGCAGGCCGCGGCGAACCCGATGTTGAACGAGTTGCGCTTCTCGCTGCGGACGACGGGGTCGCTGACCAAGCGGTCCAAGGCCGGCGGCGGATTCGAGGTGGTCGACCCGACCGGTAGCCCGATGCTGTCCGCGGGCGGTGCGCTGATGTGGGATTCGGCCGGGGTGGCGCCGAAGGCGCGTGCGGGGACGAGCCGGGCGGCAGCCGACTTCGCCGCCTGGGACCGGCGCGAGTCGTTGCGGGTCGCGCCGGACCACGCGCGCAAGGCGGAGATTCCGACCCGGGTGCAGGGCGACGACCTGGTCATCGTGCCGGACCAGGCGCTGCTGCGGGGCAAGAACACGGTCTACCCAGTGGTCATCGATCCGTGGAGCACAATCGAGAAGACCCGTTGGGGTTACTCGAGCACCAACAACGCGACCCGCAACGACGGTGTGGCCCGCGTCGGCCGGGACCCCGAGGGGTCCGGCACCTACCGGTCGTACTTCTCGTTCAAGCTCACGTCGCTGTCCGGCAAGACCATCCGCAGCGCCAAGTTCCTGACGGAGATGACGCACTCGTGGGACTGCGGCAACACCCCAGTGAACCTCTGGCGGACGGCCGACATGGCGACCACGGGCAAGCAGACCTGGTCCGGGCCGAGCTTCTCCAAGTGGTTGGAGAAGCGGTCCGGGCACGCGCACAAGCCATCCACCGGTGAGGGCTGCCCCGACGACCCCCAGCCGGACCAGCCGATGGAGTTCGCCAGCCCGAACGTCACCGCCGACATCAGCGCCAACCGGGGCCAGGAGATCTACACGCTGGCGCTGTCGACCCGCGAGTCCGACGGCACATCGGAGTCGACGAGCAACTGGTGGAAGAAGTTCGACCCTGTGCAGACCAAGCTGACGGTGGAGTACAACACCAACCCCAACACCCCGACGGCTGCACAACTGTCGACCCACGCCGGCTACACCGCTCCGGGGCAGGCGTGTGTGACCGGTACGTCACGGCCGGCAGTGCGCTCGGACTTCCCGTGGCTGAAGGCGACGGTCAGTGACCCGGACGGCAGCGGTGGTGGCAGCCTCTCCGGCGTCTTCACCCTCCAGAAGCTGGTGGGTGGCACCTGGACGAACGTGTCCGGCTGGCCCAAGACCGATTCCGGGGTCGCGCCCGGAGCCAAGGCCGAGTTGCAGCTGTCCGCGAAGACGGTCAACGGCGAGATCTACCGGTGGCAGGTGCAGACCAAGGACACCCTCGGCGGTTCCTCCACGGCGTCCCCGTGGTGCGAGTTCTCCGTCGACTACTCCGCACCCGAGGCGACCCCCGGGGTTGTCGCCGCCGACGGCCTCTACCTGGAGTCGCCGCCCCGGGGCACGAACCAGGACCTGCGGGGATCGGTCGGTTAC
Organism: Micromonospora chalcea; assembly: GCF_002926165.1. Classification (GTDB taxonomy): domain Bacteria; phylum Actinomycetota; class Actinomycetes; order Mycobacteriales; family Micromonosporaceae; genus Micromonospora; species Micromonospora chalcea. The sequence continues at coordinate 123,703 of NZ_MAGP01000110.1, forward strand.
ACCGGGCGCTTCACCTTCTCGGCCAACGGCGCCGCCGACGTATACGACTACGTCTACCAGATGAACGGTGGTCCGGAGATGGTCGTCCGTGCCAGCAGTCTCGGCGGCACCGCCACCACGGTGGCGACGCCCACGCTGCGGCATGAGAACGTGCTGACCGTCCGCAGCCGCGACCAGGCCGGGAACTCGTCCGCCCCCTACGACTACGCCTTCCTGGCAGGCGACCCGTCCGGTCCGGTCGCGCACTGGGCGATGGATGAGGGAACCGGTCTGATCCTGAACAACAAGGTCGAGGGCGCTCCGGTGGCGACCATGAGCCCGTCCCCGGCCTGGGCGGACTCGCGTGTGCTGGGTACGAGCCGGCGAAGCGGCAAGGACTGGGCGGTCAAGTTCGACGGCGACGATCAGGCCGCGACCACAGGCCCGGTCATCGACACCACCCGCAGCTTCTCCTTCGCTGCCTGGGTACGCGCCGATGTGGTCGGTGGGGTGGTCATGGCGCAGGTCGGCACGAACAAGAGCCCGTTCGAACTCCAGTACCATCCGGCGAAGCAGCGATGGTGCTGGGTCAGCTACGCATCGGACACGGTGAACGCTCTGGCGACCCCGTCACCCGCGTGCGGTACCGAGCCGGTGCAACCGGGCGTGTGGGTACACCTCGCCGGTGTCTACGATGCCGGCTCGACCAACCAGCTCTCGTTGTACGTGAACGGGGTCCGCAAGGGCGTGGGCATGGCCAACGCCTCCGTGTGGTCCGCGTCCGGGCCGCTGATGATCGGTGCTGCGCGCAACGGGGCACCGACCGGTTGGATCAACGGCGCCATCAGCGAGGCCCGGGTCTGGGACCGGGTCATCGACCCGGAGACGGACCTGTCCGAGATCGTGGCCCCTGTGCGGGTCGGCCAGTGGGACATGGACAGTGACGACCAGGACGAGCCGAGGGAATCGGGAGACTCCTCCGACTACCGGACGCCACTGACTCTCGGTCCGGCACCGGCCGCGAACTGGACCACGGAGGGCTTCAACGGATCGACTGCCCTGCGCTTCGACGGAATCTCGGGTGCCGCACAGACCAGCGGTCCGGTGCTGCGCACCGACCAGTCGTACACCGTCTCGGCGTGGGTGCGGTTCGCAGGCGGCGCGGGCGCCCGCACGGTGATCGCCCAGGACGGTGTGAACATCTCCAGTTCGTTCCTGAGCTGTCGTACCGACGCGAACGGGTCGAAGTGGTCAATCATGCTCCGCTCCGGCGACTTGACCTCCGCGCCTGGGTTCTACGTGACCGGCAGCACCTGCCTCGTCAACCAGTGGACGCACCTCACGGCCGTGCAGGATGCCACGAGCCGGACGATGAGCCTCTACGTGGACGGCAATTTGTTCAGTCAGCTCACCCCCACCTTCAACCCGTGGCACGGAACAGGCGGGCTGGCGGTCGGCCGAGGCAGGTGGGGGGCGCCCACCGACTACTTCAACGGTGACATCGACCGTGTCCAGGTATGGCAGGGCGCGCTGAGCGCCGCAGAGGTCCAGGCGGCGTTCGCCGCAACCGACTGACCCGGGTCTCCGGTCCCGTCCGCAACGCAGGTGCGGCAACCTCTCGTTCTTGAAGGGCAGAAATGAGAATCGATCGATCCGGCCGGCCGCAACCAGGCGGTGGGGGGATGCGGGTCAGCGTCGCGGTGCGACGGGGCGCCCGTCGTACCCTCGTCGCGGGGTTGGCCACGGTCCTCGCCGCCACGCTCGGTGGCCAGTTGCCGGCCCGCGCGGAGCGGCCGGAGCAGGCCTTCCACCTAGACCCGCAGCGGTACTCCTCCGCCCCGCTGCACAAGGCCGCGTCCAGCAAGCGGATTCCCGACAAGGACGCCGCGGCGGCCAAGGTGCGGCGCCCCGCACCGGTCTGGCCAACGGCGGGCTCCGCCGAGGTGTCACTGGCGGCGACCGCCGGCGCAGCGGCAACACCGAGCCGGGCCGGGTCGCTGCCGGTCACGGTCCGGCCGGCTACCGCGTCCTCGGCCAACCGAAGCGCGGTGGCCGCGCCCGCCAAGGTCCGGGTCGAGGTCCTGCCGAAGGCCCAGGCCGAAGCGGCCGGCATCAACGGCCTACTGGTACGCCTCGGACGCACTGACGGGGTGCGGGCGGCCGGCCCGGTCGAGGTGGGTATCGACTACGCCGCCTTCGCGACCGCGTACGGCGGTGACTGGGCGTCGAGACTGCGGCTGGCGCAGCTGCCCGACTGTGCCCTGAGCACCCCCGCCGCAGCGGACTGCCGCAGCACGCCGTTGAACTCGCGTAACGACGTGCGGACCCGGACGGTCACCACCACCGTGTCGGTGCCCGAGGCCCAGGCCGCTGCGGTCTTCGCCCTGACCGCCGGCCCGTCCGGTGGAGCCGGCGACTTCGCCGCCTCCAGCCTCGCCTCCACGTCGTCGTGGAGCCACAGCGGTGCCACCGGCAGCTTCCAGTGGTCGTACCCGATGCGTGTCCCGCCGGGCCCCGGCGGACCGGAACCGACCCTCGGCCTCGGCTACTCGTCGCAGTCGGTGGACGGTCGGCACGCGGCGACCAACAACCAGCCGAGCCTGTTCGGGGAGGGCTTCGAGTTCTCCCCCGGCTTCGTCGAGCGGCGCTACAAGGCGTGCGCCGACGACATGGGTGGCAACGCGAACAACACGGTCAAGACCGGTGACCTGTGCTGGGGCCCGGAGAACGCCGTCATGTCGCTCAACGGCAGCACCGTCGAACTGCTCAAGGGCAGCGACGGCACCTGGCACCCCCGCAGCGAGAACGGAACCAAGGTCGAGCTGCTCACCGCGTCGGCGTACGCCAACGGCGACAACGACAACGAATACTGGAAGGTCACCGGCACCGACGGCACCCAGTACTGGTTCGGACGTCACCGGCTTCCCGGCTGGGCCACCGGCCGTCCGACGACCAACTCCGTGCTGACCGTCCCGGTGTACGGCAACAACCCGGGCGAACCCTGCAACGCCGGCACCTTCGCCGCCTCCGACTGCAACGGGAAGCCGCAGGCCTGGCGGTGGAATCTCGACTACGTCCAGGACATCCACGGCAACACCATGTCCTACTGGTGGGCCAAGGAGACCAACTACTACGCCAAGAACCTGACGGGCACGACGCCCGTCGTCTACGACCGGGCCGGCTACCTGACCCGCATCGATTACGGCAGCGACAACCGGGACGATAACGAGTACGCCGCCACGTCGCCGTACATCGAGAACGTGCCGGGACGTATCGAGTTCACGAACGTGGACCGGTGTCTGCAGAACTGCACCACGAAGAATGCGACGAACTGGCCGGACACTCCCTGGGACCAGAGTTGCACCGCCTCGACCAACCCGTGCACCAACGGCTCTCCCACGTTCTGGTCCGCAAAGCGCACCACGGAGATCACCACCAAGGCGTGGAAGGCGTCCGCCTCGGCCTACCAGAAGGCGGACTCGTGGACCTTCCGCCACGCGTTCCTCGACCCCGGTGACGGCACGAGGGCCGGTCTCTGGCTCGAAGGCATCACCCACAAGGGTCTCAACGGTGGCACGATCACGACGCCGGAGGTGACCTTCTCCGGCATCCAGATGCCGAACCGGGTGGACGCCGGCGGCAGCGACTGGGCCCTGGCGATGAACTGGCACCGGGTCAACCTGATCACCCTGGAGACCGGCGGGCAGATCTTCGTCACCTACAAGCAGCCGCAATGCGTCCGCGGCAGCGTGATGCCCTCGAAGGACGCGCTGGACAAGAACAAACTGCTCTGTTATCCGGTCGAGTGGGCACCCAACGGCAGGGACAAGGTCACCGACTTCTTCCACAAGTACGTCGTGGAGGAGGTCCAGCAGATCGACCCCACCGGAGGGTCGAGGCCGCTGCGCACCGCGTACGAGTACCTCAACACCAACAACGAGGCGTTGTGGCACCACGACGACGACACCGGCATCACTCCGAACGACCGCCGTACCTGGTCGCAGTGGCGTGGCTTCCCCCGCGTGGTGACCTACGTCGGTGAGGGCCCCGCGCGGACCAAGACCGAAACCCTCTACTACCGAGGGATGTACGGCGACAAGCTCGCCAACGGCAGCACCCGCACGACGCAAGTCCAGGGTCTGGAAGGCGGGGCGGTAAACGACTACGACCACTTCAGCGGCTCGCCCCGCGAGACGATCACCTGGCTGGACGGAAACGTCCTGTCCGCGACCGTATACACGATGTGGCGCTCCGAGGCGACGGCCACCCGGGCGGGAAGCCCAGTCGCCGAATCCCGGTACACCCGGGTACGCACGGTGAGTTCCCGCACCGCCACGGACTCCGGTTGGCGGCGCAGCACGTCGACCACCGACTTCGACGACTACGGCATGCCGACCACCCAGGAGGACAGCCCCGACGGCGGCGCCACCGGGGACAAGCGGTGCAGCAAGACCGAGTACATCCGCAACGCCAACCGGTGGTTGCTCACGCCGGTCAAGCGAATCCACGGCTGGGTCGGGGCGTGCTCCACCACGCCCACCGACACCAACCAGATCCTCGGTGACGTCCGGTTCAGCTACGACGGGCAGGCGTACGGCACGGCGCCGGACAAGGGGCTGCTCACCGCGAGCGAGAAGATCGTCGACTTTGCCGGCGGCAACCGCACCTACCAGCAGGTGGGGACAGCCAAGTACGACCTTCGGGGCCGCACGACCGAGGTCACCGACATCGCCGGGAAGAAGACGACGACCGCGTACGTCCCGGCCACCGGTGGGCCGGTCACCCAGCGGACGACCACCAACCCGTTGCAGTGGACCACGACGGTGGACCTCGACCCGGCCACCGGCCTCGCGCTCAAGAGCACCGACGTCAACAACTACGTCACCGAGTACACCTACGATGCCCTGGGCCGCGCCCTCCAGGTGTGGTTGCCCAACCGGCAGCGGGCGAACAACCCCACCACGCCGTCGACCAGCTATGCCTACACGCTGTCGAAGACGGCGCCGTCGTACGTGGTGACCACCGCGGTGAACGCTCTCGGTGGTAGCGACACCTCGTACATGATCTTCGACGCGCTGGGCCGCCAGCGGCAGACGCAGGAACCGGCCCATCGCAGCGGCCGGATCATGACCGAGACGTTCTACGACGCGGCCGGTCGCATCTACAAGTCCAACTCGGCCTACTACGACTCCGGCGCGATCGACACCTCGACCATCAGGTCGCGGCTCGACCAGGACGTGCCGAGCCAGACCCAGGCGATCTACGACAACGCCGGCCGACAGACTCACTCCCTGCTTCTCGGCTCGGTCGCGAGCGTCCAGGTCGAGAAGGCCAGAACCTCGACCACGTATCACGGTGACCACGTCACCGTGGAGCCTCCGGTCGGGCAGGCCGCCACCACGGTATGGACCGACCCGTACGGCCGGACGGAGAAGCTCTGGCAGTACCACGGGCGGACCGCCACCGGGACCTACGACGAGACCAGGTACACCTACCACCCGGTGGGGCAGTTGGCCACCGTCAAGGACCCGTCCGGCAACACCTGGTCCTACGCCTACGACATCCAGGGCCGGTTGATCTCGTCGAGCGACCCGGACGCCGGCACGTCCACCAGGTCGTACAACACCCTCGGGGAGTTGGAGAGGACCACTGACTCCCGCCCCGACACGCCTGACCTCTGGTACGCCTACGACGAGGTCGGACGGCTGCGCACCACCCACGAGGGCAGCCTGACGGGGCAGAAGCGCACCGAGCTGACCTACGACTCGCCGGTCAAGGGCATCGCCAAGTCGTCGTCGCGGTGGATCGGGTCCGAGGAGTACCGCTCCGAGGTCGTGTCCGTCGACAAGATGTACAACACGACGCAGACCAAGCTCACCCTCCCGGCGTCGCAGGCCGGCTTCTGCGGTATCGGCAAGGTCACCTGTAGCTTCACGTCGAAGGCGAGCTTCCTGGGCGACGGCTCACCCAACACGCTCACCATCCCGGCCGCGGGTGGCCTCGACCAGGAGGTGCTGAACTACAAGTACGACACCACGCACGCGTTGCTGGACCGGTTGGCGACCGACTACATCGACGCCACCTACTACGTGGTCGACGCCGGCTACAGCGACATGCACGAACTGAACACCATCACCCGCGCCACCGCGCTGACGGGCGCGAAGTCGGTCCAGAGCAAGACTCTGTACGACGAGACCACGGGCCGGGTCAGCAGCAGTTCGGTGACACGCTCAGTCGCCCCCTCGTATGTGCTGAACACGTTCTACGACTACGACGCCAGCGGCAACATCACCAAGATCGATGACAACACGGGCGCCCGTCCCCGCGACACCCAGTGCTTCACCTACGACCACCAGCGCCGGCTCACCGAGGCGTGGACTCCGGCTTCCTTCGACTGCACGGCAAAACCGCAGACCGAGACGCAACTGGGCGGCCCGGCACCGTACTGGCAGCAGTGGTCGTTCGGCGCGCCGAACGACCCGGAGGGCCGCATCGGCAATCGCCGCACCCAGATCGAGCGCGGGACCCCGACGGGGACGGTGACGACGTCCTACTCCTACCCGACGGCGGGCACGCCGCAGTCGCACCGGCTCAACGGGTGGAGCAGGACCGACAACACCGGCACGACCACCGGCTCGTACACCTACGACGAGGCCGGCAACACGAAGAGCCGGCCCGGCAAGTCCGGGCAGCAGACCCTCACCTGGGACGTCGAGGGGCACCTGGCCTCGGTGACCGACAGCACCGGCACCAGCTCCTACATCTACGACGCGAGCGGTAACCGGCTCATCGCCACCGATCCCACCGGAAGCACCCTGTTCCTCGGGGATCAGGAGATCCGCAAGAACGGCACCACCGGGCAGGTGACAGCCACTCGCTACTACTCGTTCGGCGGGGAGGTGGTCGCGCAGCGCACCGTCACCGGCATCACCTGGCTGGCCAGTGACCACCAGGGGACCTCACAGGTCAGCGTCGCCAACGACACGAACCAGACCATCACCCAGCGCCGTCAGACGCCGTACGGGTCGCCCCGGGGAGCGGCGGTCACCTGGCCCAACCAGCAGGGGTTCCTCGGTGGTTATCAGGACCCGACCGGCCTGACCCATCTCGGAGCCCGCGAGTACGACCCGACCATCGGCCGGTTCATCTCGGTCGACCCGATCAACGACCCGGGCAACCCGCAGCAGTTGTCCGCGTACACCTACGCGTCGAACAACCCGGTCACGTTCAGCGACCCGAGCGGTCTGATCATCCCCGAGTACCTCAACCCGAAGGGCAACAACCTCGACATTTGCGGCAGCCTCGGGGGCTACGCGTGCCAGAACTTCGTTGAAGGTACGAGCGGCCAGGGCCAGGGCGACACCCGCAACGACGGCAGTGGGGGGCCGACGAAGAAGACCGGCCGACAGAAGACGCACGAGTCCCTTGAGGCGTGTGGACTTTTCCTCATCGGTCTGGGCGCGGGATGTGACGGCGTCAACGCGGTCATTTACGCCACCGAAGGAAACTGGCGGGAGGCCGCGCTGTCCGGCGTCTCGGTCGTGCCCGGACTCGACTGGGCCTGCAAGCTCGGCAGGTGGTGCAAGAAGGTCATCGACTGGGGAGCCGACAAGGCCGGCGCAGTCGTGGCGCGCATCAGGTGGGGCAAGCCCCCGTCGATCAACCCGGCGGCAGAGGCCAAAGAGATGGCCTTGCTGAAGAAGGAGATCCGGGAGACTCCGCGGCCACCGGCACCGAAGACGCCCGAACCTCCGAAAAAGGAGCCCGTCGCGCCGGCCAAGGGCAAGACCGGCGGAAACAACGGCGGAGGCGCACCCAGCTCCAAGGGCGGCTGCCCGACACACAGCTTCTCGCCGGACACCCCGGTCCTCATGGCCGACGGATCGACGCAGCCGATCGCCGAGGTGCGGGAGGGCGACCAGGTCCTCGCCCACGACCCCGAGCGCGGCGCCACCAGCGCGCAGACGGTGGAGAAGCTGCACATCAACCAGGACGACGCCCTGACCGACCTGGTCGTCCGCGACGGCAAGGGCGTTGTGTCGACGATCGACACGACGCAGCACCACCCGTTCTGGAGCGTCACCCGCAATCAGTGGGTCGGCGCGGGTGAGCTCAAGGCCGCCGAAGGGCTGCTCGCGGCGGACGGGTCGACGGTGAACGTCGTCAAGGTCCGCAACTTCAGCGGCAGTGAGGTGATGCGCGACCTGACGGTCTCCGTCGTCCACACGTACTATGTAATCGCCGGCGATGTGCCGGTACTCGTTCACAACTGCAATAACGTAATTTCGAACGCGGACGGATACGACAACACTGGTGCACTAGGTGCGCACGGGAATGGTGCGGCCTTTAGTGGAATCTATGAGCCAAGCACGGGCAACTTTAGGGCTCATCTGAGCGTTGATCCGGACATGCCGAATCCGCCGGTGAATTCGGTTCGACGGCTTGGTGGGCATGGGCGGATCAATTTCGAGCATTTTGGCGGTTCACGGGAGACTGTCGGCTTCACGATGTTCATTGAGGAAGGCGGCTTCTCCGTAAGCTGGATGTCACGAAGCGTAAATGGCCGAAACCACGGCAACCCGCTAGCGCCTGTAGGCACCAGGCAGTCGATTATGGACGCAATCTCGGCAGCAACAGGAAGAAACGTGTGGTCCCGATGACAGACGAAACCAAAGTGCTCGTAGGCGGTCTTCGTGTTCCCGAGCTCCTGCTGAAAGCGATCCGTGAAGATCGGTGGGTGGCTCCAAACGATCCAGCCTTGCTGGCCTCGATTTTTGGTGAGGCTCCGCAGCAGCCGACTTTCTACAAAGTCAACGGTATGGTGCGCGAGAACGAATCATGGCACTCGGAGATGGAACCCGAAACGCGCGAGTGGTATGTGGGATCGAAGAGCCTGGAAAGTCCACCAGGAGATATTGATCCCGCAAGGTCGCTACTGATCGGTGACATGGGGCCAGATCAACCCTTTGCTTTGGACTACCGCACCTCAGATTCGGACCCATCGGTGGTCTACCTTAGGAGCGACAATGGGTGGGTCGAAATTGCGCCGAACATTCGGGCGCTGCTTAGCTTGCTGGGAGTCGTATGAATGCATTTTACCCGACTACGGCCTGTAGGTGGTTGTTTGCAGGGTGAGTCGAGGTCCGTGGTTGTGCGCCCGGGTTGCCGTCAGCGTTGCCGTCAGACACTTGGCGCACATCTGAATACATGGATGAACTTCGGCAGACGGCGCTTGATGGCTGGGTGAGTGGGTTGTTCGGTGGGGCCGCGCTTGCGCGGCGTGGCGTCGATCGCCGGGCGCACCGACCGGGTCAGCCACTATCGGCGATCGTCATGGTCTCTGCACGTGGGTTGGTCGACTGCCGAGGTCTGGACGATCTTGTTGTGTGGGCGCGTGCGCGCGGGGCCGGGACGGCTGTAGCGCGTGCGCGTGCGTCCGGCGTAGCCGGGCGCGCTTGATCCTGTAGAGCAGTTTTGAGCCAGTCGGACCTTGGTCGAGGGCCTTGGTTCGGCTGGCTTACTGCTTGGGTGCGCGGTTGCGGTTGCTGCGGGGGCGCTTGGTGGGTGGCGCGGCCTGCTCGTCGTTGCTGGGGCGTCCGAGGTGTTCGGGTTGCTGGGCGAAGTTGCCCCGGTCGGCCTGGTATTTGATCACTTAGTCGATGAGGTCGTTGTGGGTGTCGGCGTGGCGCAGCAGGTCGTGCAGCGCTGCGTTGGCGAGGTGCGGCAAGAGTTCACCGTGACCTACCTTGCCCGAGTCACCGGCGGCGCGCTGACCGTCAGCGACGAGTCCACCGAGGTCGGCTTCATCCACCCCACCGACTTCGACCACATCCCCATCCACGACACCGTCCGCCTCCGCCTCCACCACCACGCCCAGCGCGGCGACACCCCCTACCTCGGATAACGCCGGCCATCGATGCCTCGGCCGCCGGCGAGCGCGGACGTCTCCCCAGGTTGCCGCCACCGTCGCCGTCAACACCGATAGATTTCGATGCGGCGAGTTGGTGCCACACGCGAAAGGCCAGGTGAAACGCCATGAAAACGTAGCTCGCACTGCGTGACGGGCTGAAAATCCCACACGTACTATGTGCTCGCCGGTGATACGCCGGTTCTTGTTCACAACTGTGGTGGTAAGGCAACCGTTCGTTGGGACGCCGATATGGAACACGCCACGATTCGGGTAGAGGGTGGCGGCAAGTCGTTGGAGACTGAGCAAGTAATCCCAGGATGGGATGGGGTAGGAAGCCCAAATGGTCTCCCGACGACGGGTGCGCGAGCGGAGCCGCTGGGTTCAAATGTTATCGAGCGAACCTTCGATGTTCCTGATGTGGGGGCGGCCATGCAGGCCCAGCAACGGTCAATTGGAGCGGACCTCGGCCCGTATGATGGCATTCACAATAGTTGCGTAACCTACTGCGTGTCGATTTCGCGAGCTGGTGGCGTGGATATACCGGCAGGAGCGCGAGGAATGGTTGCGCTCGAGAGAACTCTAGGCTAGAGGCTGCGTTGCTGGGTCAAGAGGAGCATCACGATGCCGTTGTTGCGGAGATCCTCTTGAGCGAGAGGGTTGGTCTGGCACACATACGCCTTGTCGGGGACGTTATTTCGACCAGGGCTCAACTAAGCATGCTCCTGCAGGGCAGGGCTGGTCTTCCATTCGACCAGCGAGCAGAAATTGTCGAAGAGGTTCTTCATCTAGAGGATGCCTACCGGGATGCGTGGCAAAAGGTGTCCTCCGACTCTTATGTGCAAAATCGAGCAGAGCATCTCGCCGCTCTTGGCGATGCGTTGAGAGTTGCTGCGGAGGGAATGGCAAGCATCATTCGGCGGATTGGCGGGAGCCCGTAGTGTAGCTATTGAGGCGTTCGGGATAGGCGTTCCGAGGTGCTGCAGGCGGCTGTGGCAACCACCTCGCGGGAGAGGGTTTAAATCCAGAACGGGATGCCTGGCTGCGCGGGTTTTGGTAATGCCTTGGCGGAGTCCATGCGATCGGCGGCCTGCCGCTCGGTGGTGCACCTCCTCGGGGTGGGTTCGACGGTGGCGCGTGCCAGCAGGCGTCGAACCCACCCGGCAACCGTTAGGTGTCCAGCTCACGAGATGCGACGACCCGATGACGCGAGATAGTCCGTCCGAGCTGGGGCGATGTCCCACCAGACCCGAATGGCGCGGCTGGAGCCGGTCGCATACCGTGCCCGTCGTGGACGGACGACGGAGCTATCCCGAGGATGAGCAGGGGTCGCGATGGGGCGACCGCGGATACGAGTCGGACTGGCGCGCCGCGGGTGAGCCCCGCTACCGCGACGACGACTACCGCATGCCGGAGCAGCGGGCCGGTGAGAGCCGGTACGCCGAGCCGGGCCGGTACTCCGCCGCCGACCCGCTGGTGGACGACACGAGCAGTTGGCGGTCGCAGCGGCCCGACGACCCGGAGGTCTCCGGTGAGCTACCCGGGACGCGGGCCGGCCGGCGGGCAGCCCGCGAGTCCGCGGACGATTCGCTCGCCGCGGTGTCCCGCAGCGGTGTGGACGCGCTCGGCACCGCCGCGCACGGCAACCCGCTGAGCGCGGTGCCGGCGAGCCCGCTCGGCGCCCCGGCCTCCGACGACGCGTCCCGTACCGGCGGCGACCCGTACGGCCTGGCCGCTCACCACGCCGATCCGCGCGGTGGCGGTAACGCGCTGGCCCTCGGCGGCGCTGCCGGCCAGGCCGGTCCGGGGCCGCTCGGCGGCTACCCGATCGTGGACACCGGCCGGTCGGCCGAGCCGCCGGTGACCGGTGGGACGGACCCGTCGGCCGCGGCGCGGCTCAACCCCGGCGAGGCGACTCCGCTGCGGATCGGTGAGCGCCCGGCCGGTCCGGCCGAGCCGGCGGCGACCCCGAATCCGCTGGAGATGCCGACCGGCCCGATGCCGGCACTCATGCCCCGGCCGGACGGTCCGCCGCCCGGTGACGGCGTCTACCGGACCCGGCGTCCGGCGCTCGCGGTGCTGCTGGCGGTGATGGTGCTGGTGCTGGAGGTGCCGGCGGTACGGGTGTTGCTGCACGGCCTGTTCGGCGACCCGGTGTCGACGTCGCACGTGGTGGTGGGCATGTTCCTGACCGTCGGACTGCCGATCTTCGGCACCGGCCTGTACGGGCTGCGTACCGGCGGGCTGGCGCTCGCCGACGGCAGCCGGGGCTGGCTGCGCCCGCCGACTGCCTACCTGACCGTCGGGCTGGTCCTCTTCCTCGCCGCCGCTCTCGCGGCGGGCTGAGCGGGTGGACGACCGCTGAACCAGTACGCCGAAGTGGCGGTGTCACCGACAGGTTGACACCGCCACTTCGCCGTAATGGAGTCGATCAAGGCCCGAGTCGATCAAGGCCCGAGTCGATCGAGCCGGCCTCCCGCACCCGCAGGCCGTGCGGCGGACAGGGCGCGTACACTGGTCGACTGGCGACCGCCTCGTGCGGTCGACCTCGCGTGCCCTTTCCACGGTCTCCTCCGTGGGGCGACGGCCTCCCTGGTCCCGGTTCTTCACCCGGGCCCACCCCGGCCGCCGACCGGGCGCCAGGCGTCCGGCCGCCGGCCGGACGGACAACCAGGGACACAGTAGGAGTAACCCACCATGGCCGTCGTGACCATGCGTCAGCTGCTGGAAAGCGGTGTGCACTTCGGGCACCAGACCCGGCGCTGGAACCCGAAGATGAAGCGCTTCATCTTCACCGAGCGCAACGGTATCTACATCATCGACCTGCGCCAGACGCTCGACTACATCGAGAAGGCGTACGAGTTCGTCCGCACCACCGTCGCCGGTGGCGGCAGCATCCTGTTCGTCGGCACCAAGAAGCAGGCCCAGGAGGCCATCGCCGAGCAGGCGACCCGGGTCGGCCAGCCGTACGTCAACCACCGCTGGCTCGGTGGCATGCTGACCAACTTCCAGACCGTGTACAAGCGGCTGCAGCGGATGAAGGAGCTGGAGGCCCTGGGTGACCTGAGCGGCACCGCCGCCGGTTACACCAAGAAGGAGACGCTCCAGCTCTCCCGCGAGAAGATCAAGCTCACCAAGACCCTCGGTGGTCTGCGGGACATGCAGAAGCTCCCGGCCGCGGTCTGGATCGTCGACACCAAGAAGGAGCACATCGCCGTCGACGAGGCCCGCAAGCTGGGCATCCCGGTGATCGCGGTGCTCGACACCAACTGCGACCCGGACGAGGTCGACTTCCCGATCCCGGGCAACGACGACGCCATCCGCTCGGCCGAGCTGCTGACCAAGGTCGTCGCCGCCGCCGTCGCCGACGGTCTGATCGCCCGCTCCGGCCGTAACCGGGGCGCGGACGAGAAGCCCGAGGCCGGCCAGGTCGCCGCCGACGAGCCGCTGGCCGAGTGGGAGCGTGAGCTGCTCGAGGAGCCGAAGAAGGCTGACGAGCAGCCCGCCGCCGCCGCTGCCGAGCAGCCGGCGACCGCCGCCGCCGAGTGATCTCGCCGTCGCGTCCCCACCGTCGGCGATTCCCGGCGGTGGGGCGCGACGGGTACGCCGGGCGGCAGCACGGGCCCGGAACCGGGTAACCAGCACCCCAGACCACCTCACTGACACCGAAGAGAGAGTCATGTCCAACTTCACCGCCGCGGACGTCAAGAAGCTCCGCGACCTCACCGGCGCCGGCATGATGGACTCCAAGAAGGCGCTGACGGAGGCCGAGGGCGACTTCGACAAGGCCGTCGAGATCCTGCGCGTCAAGGGCGCCAAGGACGTCGGCAAGCGGGCCGGCCGCACCGCCGCCAACGGGCTCGTCGCCCACTCCGGCCAGGCGCTGCTCGAGCTCAACTGCGAGACGGACTTCGTCGCCAAGAACGACGCCTTCATCGCGCTGGCCCAGCAGCTCGTCGAGCACGGCGTGGCCAGCGGCGCCACCAACGCCGAGGAGCTGCTCGCCAGCAGCATCGACGGCAAGAGCGTGGCCGACCTGATCCAGGAGCAGTCCGCCAAGATCGGCGAGAAGCTGGTGCTCAACCGCTTCGCCAAGCTGGACGGCACCACCGCGGTCTACCTGCACCGCAAGAGCCAGGACCTGCCCCCGGCGGTCGGCGTGCTCGTGGAGTTCACCGGCAAGACCGACGAGGCGGCGGACGCCGACGCGCGCGCCGTGGCCATGCAGATCGCCGCGATGCGGCCGAAGTACCTCACTCGCGACGAGGTGCCGGCCGAGACCGTCGAGTCGGAGCGGCGCATCGCCGAGCAGACCGCCCGCGAGGAGAACAAGCCCGAGGCGGCGCTGCCGAAGATCGTCGAGGGCCGGGTGAACGCCTTCTTCAAGGACTTCGTCCTGCTGGAGCAGGCGTCGGTCGCCGACAACAAGAAGACCGTCAAGCAGGTGCTGGCCGACGCCGGCATCGAGGTGACCCGCTTCCTGCGGTTCGAGGTCGGCCAGGCCTGAGCCGCCGCGCCGGGCCTTCCGGGCCCGGGCACAGGGGAGAACGTCGACGAGGAGGCCGCCGGTGTACGTGACAGGCACCGCGGCCTCCTCGTCACATAGGGTCGGCAAGGGCACGTACGCGACGCCCGCGCTATGCGCGGGGAGAAGGGGCGGGGCGGATGACGCAGGTTGTGAGTGACCGGAGCCTGGCGATGGAGGATCCGACCGCGCCTCCTCCCGGTCGGTCCCGCCGGGTGGTGCTGAAGCTCTCCGGTGAGGTCTTCGGCGGCGGCGCGATCGGTGTCGACCCCGACGTCGTGCAGGGCATCGCCCGGCAGATCGCCACCGTCGTACGCCGTGGTGTGCAGGTCTCCGTGGTGGTCGGCGGCGGCAACTTCTTCCGCGGCGCCGAGCTGCAGAAGCGGGGCATGGACCGGGCCCGCGCGGACTACATGGGCATGCTCGGCACGGTCATGAACTGCCTGGCCCTCCAGGACTTCCTGGAGAAGGAGGGCATCGAGACCCGGGTGCAGACCGCGATCACCATGGCCCAGGTCGCCGAGCCGTACATCCCGCTGCGGGCGATCCGGCACCTGGAGAAGGGCCGCGTGGTCATCTTCGGCGCGGGCGCCGGCATGCCGTACTTCTCCACCGACACGGTGGCCGCCCAGCGGGCGCTGGAGATCCGCGCGGACGTGGTGCTGATGAGCAAGAACGGCGTGGACGCGGTGTACACCGCCGACCCCCGGATCGACCCGACCGCGAGCAAGCTCGACTCGATCACCTTCTCCGAGGTGCTGCGCCGTAACCTGCGGGTGGCCGACGCCGCCGCGTTCAGCCTCTGCATGGAGAACGGCCTGCCGATGCTGGTCTTCGGCGCCCAGGGCGACGACACCATCGTCCGGGCCGTCGCCGGTGAGAAGATCGGCACCCTGATCACCGCCTGACCGGCCCGCCGGATCGACAAGCGGTCCCTCTGCCACGGCGGCACCCGCACTACCCACGACGAGCGACAGAAGGAGGCGAGGAGACCGGTGATCGACGACACCCTCCTCGAGGCGGAGGAGAAGATGGAGCGTGCCATCGAGCACGCCAAGGAGGAGTTCGGCGGGATCCGTACCGGTCGCGCCAACGCCGCCATGTTCTCCCGGATCGTCATCGACTACTACGGCAGCCCGACCCCGCTGCCGCAGATGGCCTCCATCGCGGTGCCCGAGCCCCGCATGGTGATCATCAAGCCGTACGACAACTCGCAGCTGGGCGCCATGGAGAAGGCGATCCGCGACTCGGACCTCGGGGCCAACCCGAACAACGAGGGCAACCAGCTCCGCATCGTCCTGCCGCAGATGACCGAGGAGCGGCGCCGGGAGATGATCAAGGTCGCCCGGCAGAAGGGCGAGGAGGCCAAGGTCGCCGTCCGCAACATCCGCCGCAAGGCCAAGGAGGAGCTGGACCGCCTGGTCAAGGACGGCGAGGTCGGCGAGGACGAGGGCCGGCGCGCGGAGAAGGAGCTGGACGACCTGACCCAGCGTTTCGTCGCTACCGTCGACGAGCTGGTCAAGCACAAGGAGAACGAGCTGCTCGAGGTCTGAGCGCGCGCGTACCCCGCACGGCACCGCCGCCGTCGCCCGCACGGGCGGCGGCCCGGTGCCGTCGTCGTGCCCGGCGGCGCAGACCCTCGGGGCTCCGGCGGGTGCAGTAGGCTCGGCACGATTCCCGGCCACCACGGGGTGAACGGCGGGGGTCGCCCGGCCGTCGGTCGGTCAACAGAAGTCTCACGCCGGTAGGGGATGGTTTTGGTCTTGCGTCATGTGGTGGCTCTCGTACCGGCTGCCGGTGCGTGATGTCCCACCCCGACCCCTACGGCAGCACCGAGCCGCGTGGCTGGGACCGTCCGGCCCCCGCTCTGCCCTGGCCGGACACCGATCTGGAGCCGGGCCCCTGGCGGCCCGCCCCGGCGGCGCCCACCCACCCGACCGAGCCGGGCGGCTACGCCCGCCCCGGCGCCGCCCCGGACACGTACGCCGCCCCGGACACCTATGCCGGCCCGGACACGTACGCCGGGCCGTACCCGAACAGCGGTCGGCGCCACGACGGACCGGGCCGGTACGACGGACCGCCGGCCGGCGACCGCGGCCGGCCCGACGGGCCGGAGCACCGCGGCCCGTGGGGTGAGCCGGCCCGCGACGACGAGTACCCGACCGCGCAGATCGCGCCGGTGCGCGACGAGCCCACCGACCAGATCCCGGCGGTACGCGACGAGCCCGAGCCCGAGCCGCCGCCCGGTCGCCGGGGTCGGGGGCGACGGCGGGCGAGCGCCGAGCGTCCGCCGACCACCACGCCGACGACGTCCCGGGCGGGGCGCAACCTGCCGGCCGCGATCGGCGTCGGGGTGGCCCTCGGCGCCGCGGTGGTGGTGCCGCTGTTCTTCTTCATGCCGGCGTTCCTGGCCGTGCTGGCGACCGCGGTCGGGATCGGCATCTGGGAGATGGCCCGGGCGGTACGCCGCAGCGGCGCCCACCCGCCGCTGGCGCCGCTGGTCGCCGGTGGCGTGATCACGGTGGGCCTGGCGTGGTTCGCCGGCCCGGACGCGCTCTGCCTCGGCCTGCTGGTCACGGTGCTCGGCACGATGATCTGGCGGCTGGGCGACGGGCCGGGCAACTACCAGCGCGACCTCACCGCGGCCACCCTGATCGCGGTGTACGTGCCGTTCCTCGCCGGGTTCGCGGCCATGCTCGCGGCGGCGCCGGGCGACGGGCACCTGCGGGTCCTGGTGACGCTCGTCGCGGTGGTGCTCTCCGACACCGGCGGGTACGCGGCCGGCGTGTCGTTCGGCAAGCATCCGATGGCGCCCACGATCAGCCCGAAGAAGTCCTGGGAGGGCTTCGCCGGCTCGGTGACCGCCGCGGCGGCGGGCAGCGCGGTGCTGCTGTGGGTGTTGTTCGACGTGGCGCCCTGGTGGGGCGCGCTGTTCGGGATGGCGATCTCGGTCTCCGCGGTGCTCGGCGACCTCGCCGAGTCGATGATCAAGCGGGATCTCGGCGTCAAGGACATGAGCAACCTGCTGCCCGGGCACGGCGGTCTGATGGACCGGCTCGACTCGATCCTGTTCGCGGTGCCGGTGGCCTACCTTCTGCTCGCCGTGTTCGTCCCGGTGGTGAGCTGAGGTATGCGTCACGGCGGAGACCCGCGGCGGGCCGGGCGGCCGGGGGCGATTCGACACGTACGGACGGGTGCGTCCGGGCGGGAGCGTGTCAGACTGGACGCGCCATGACGAGTCTCCCGCTGATCTCCGTAGACCCCGACGCCCGCGGCCGCCGACCCTCGATGCCCCCGCGCCACCTCGCCGACCTGGACCTGTCCGGCCGGCAGGCGCTCGTCACCGAGCTGGGCGAGCCGGCGTTCCGCGCCAAGCAGGTCTCCAACCACTACTTCGGCCGCCTGGTGCGCGACCCGGAGCGGATGACCGACCTGCCGGCGGCGACCCGGGAGCGGCTGGCGGGTGAGCTGCTGCCCACCCTGCTCACCCCGGTACGCGAGCTGGCCTGCGACGACGGCGCGACCCGTAAGGCGCTCTGGCGGCTGCACGACGGCTCGCTCGTGGAGAGCGTGCTGATGGGCTACCCGGACCGGGTGACCGTCTGCATCTCCAGCCAGGCCGGGTGCGGCATGGCCTGCCCGTTCTGCGCGACCGGCCAGGCCGGGCTGACCCGCAACCTGTCCACCGCCGAGATCGTCGACCAGGCGGTCTACCTGGCCGGGGTGGCCGCCTCCGGCGCGGTGTCCGGCTCGCCGCCGCGGCTGTCGCACGTGGTGTTCATGGGCATGGGCGAGCCGCTGGCCAACTACTCACGGGTGGTGGCGGCGATCCGCCGGCTGGTCGCTCCGGCGCCGGAGGGCCTGGGCCTGTCGCAGCGGCACATCACCGTCTCCACGGTCGGGCTGGTCCCGGCGATCCGGCGACTGGCCAGCGAAGACCTCTCCGTGACCCTTGCGTTGTCGCTGCATGCCCCCGATGATGAGCTGCGCGACGAACTCGTCCCGGTCAACCAGCGCTGGAAGGTGTCCGAGGTGCTGGACGCGGCGTGGGACTACGCGGCCACGACGGGGCGTCGCGTGTCCATCGAATACGCGATGATCAAGGACGTGAACGACCAGCCGTGGAGAGCAGATCTGCTCGGGCGGCTGTTGGCCGGCAAGCTGGCCCACGTGAACCTGATCCCGCTCAACCCGACTCCGGGCAGCCGCTGGGACGCCAGCCCGAAGCCGGTCGAGCGGGAGTTCGTCCGGCGGTTGCGCGACGCCGGGGTGTCGACCACCGTGCGGGACACCCGGGGACGCGAGATCGACGGGGCGTGTGGCCAGCTCGCCGCCGCCGGGGACACGGACGGCGACTCACGCGCGGCAACGGCGTAGCGGTACGAGACCAGGAGACATAGTGGCGAGTCAGGGTCAGCGTTTCCGGCGTAAGGCGCTCCGCCGGGGATACAAGGTCGACGAGGTCGACGCCTTCCTGGACCGGGTCGAGGCGACACTCGCCGGTCAGCCGGTCGGCGCGCCCGTGGCCTCCCAGGAGGTCCACGACGTCGTCTTCCGGGTCCGCTTCAACGGCTACGACGAGTGGCAGGTGGACCTGCACCTCGACCGGGTCGAGCGGCAGCTCGCCGAGCTGGAGGAGCGCGGTGGCGCCCCCGCCGGGCGCGGTGGCGACCCCCGGATTCCCGACCGGCTCGGCCCGCCGATGCGCGACGACAGGGGCATGTCGCCGGTGCCGCAGCCGCCGATGCCGCCCCGGCAGATGCCGGCCCAGCCCGACCCGCCCGCCGACCGCTACGGCAGCCGCTACGACGAGCCGACCGGCGCGTTCGCCGGCGGGTACGACGGCCCGCGCGGTGGCTACGACGGCCCGCGTGGCCCGGGCGGCCCCGGCCCCATGGGCCCGGGCGCGCCGATCGGGCACGGCGGCCCGCCGCCGCGCGGCCTGCCGCCCGGCCCCGGCGGCTACGGCCAGGACAGCGGCCCCGGCGGGTACGGCCAGGACACCGGTCCGGGCGGCTACGCCCAGGACAGCGGCGGGTACGGCCAGGACAGCGGCCCCGGCGGGTACGGCCAGGAGGAGCGCTTCGACGGCTTCGAGGCCGGCCGGCGTGGGCGTGCCGACATGACCGCCGAGATCCGCATGCCCGAGCGTGAGCTGCGTGGTCGTGGCCCGGGTGGCCCGCCCGCGCTGCCGCAGCAGGGCTACGGCGCGCCGGAGCCCGGTTACGGGCCGCCGGACCAGGGTTACGGCCCCGGCCCTTCGATGACCGGCCCGCCGCTGGTGACCCCGCCGGTCGCCGGTCCGCCGATGGTGGGCCCGCCGATGGCCGGCCCGCCCGGCAGCGACCTCTACCGGGTCGACCAGATCCGGCGCAGCTTCCAGGTCCGCCGGTTCGGCAGCGGGTACGACCCGGACCAGGTCGACCGGTTCTTCGACACGCTGCTCGGCGGCATGCAGGGCCGCAACCCGATGCCGGTGAACCCGAAGGACCTCGACACGCTGCGTTTCGGGCTGGTGCCCGGCGGCTACTTCGAGGCCGAGGTCGACGCCGCGCTCAAGGACGTGCAGGACATCCTGCTCGGCCGCTGACCCGCACCCGACGACGAAGGGCCCACCCCGCGAGGGGTGGGCCCTTCCGCGTACCGTTTGCGCCGCTCGTCAGGACCGCAGGCCGTTGCGGCGCAGCACGGCGTCGCCGATGACGATGGCGACCAGCAGCCCGGCGATCCCGAACAGCCAGATGTGCTCCACCCGGCCCTCCTCGATCCCGCAGAGCGCCATCAGAACCAAGACCAGCGCCGACAGCAACGCGCCGATCCGTCCGGACTTGCGGTGCCCGGGCTTGTGCTGATCTGGCGCGGTTACCGGCTCGTCTCCTGCCACTGTCGGTCCTTCCCTCGCGATCGGATCTCCGATCAGTCTGGCACGCCCTCAACCGGCCCCGGCGCAGGGTCCGGCCTCCGGTGCGCTTGATGACCCGGGCGGGCGACAGCGTGGTTGTCGCATGACCCGGGCCGTAGGTCCCGTCCGGGTCGGGGCGGTTGGGCACTACCGGCGTCGCGGGACGGCGAGCACACTGCCTCCGGTAGCGTCTTGACGTACACCTGATGCCTTTTTGAGGGGGACTGCGGTGCGAGTGACCGGTACGGGCCATGCCAGCATGCGGATCGACACGGCCGCGGGCAGCATCCTGTGCGACCCGTGGGTCAATCCCGCCTACTTCGCCTCGTGGTTCCCCTTCCCGGACAATTCCCTGCTCGACTGGGAGACCCTCGGCCAGGTCGACTACCTGTACGTGTCGCACCTGCACCGGGACCACTTCGACGCCAAGCACCTGCGCGACTTCGTGTCCAAGGACGCCACCGTCCTGCTCCCCGAGTTCCCCACCTCGGAGATGGAGGACGAGTTCCGGGAGCTGGGCTTCACCAAGTTCCTCAAGGCCCCGAACGAGCAGGTCGTGGAGCTGCCCGGCGGCCTGAAGATCATGATCCAGGCGCTGACCAGCCCGACCGACGGCCCGATCGGCGACTCCTCGCTCTGGGTCGAGTACGACGGCGTCCGGCTGCTCAACCAGAACGACGCCCGCCCGACCGACCTGAGCGTCTTCGCCGAGTTGGGCCACGTGCACGCGCACATGCTGCAGTTCTCCGGCGCGATCTGGTACCCGATGGTCTACGAGCTGCCGCAGGCGGCGAAGACCGCGTTCGGCAAGCAGAAGCGGGACCGGCAGTTCGACCGCACGTGGCGCTACATCGACGACCTGAAGGCCGACCACGTCTTCCCGATCGCCGGCCCGCCGTGCTTCCTCGACGACGAGCTGTGGCAGTTCAACGACATCTTCGGCGACGAGGGCAACATCTTCCCCGACCAGTCGGTGTTCCTGTCCGAGTACGCCAAGGTCGGCGGCACCAACGGCATCGTGCTGCTGCCGGGCAGCGTCTCGGAGATCACCACCGAGGGCGCGACCACCACGCACCCGGTGCCGGTGGAGGAGTTCTTCGCGAACAAGGTCGCCCACCTGGAGGAGATGCGGAAGCGCAAGCGCGGCGTCATCGAGGCCGAGAAGGCGTCCTGGCGGCACCCCGAGGTCGACGTGCTGGGTGAGATGAAGCGCCGGATCGAGCCGCTGCTGGACGAGTCGATCTACCTGGCCAAGGGCGTCGGCGGGCCGGTCCGCTTCGACCTGGTCGGCTACGACGGCTCCGAGGTCGAATCCATCGTGGTGGACTTCCCGGGCAAGGAGGTCCGGCCGTACGCGGACGAGAAGGTCCGCTACCGCTTCCGTACCGAGCGGGCGCTCATCGAGCACCTGTTGCACATCGGCGAGGTCGACTGGGTCAACTCGCTGTTCCTGTCGTGCCGCTTCTCGGCGGCCCGCATCGGCCAGTACAACGAGTTCGTCTACGCCTTCTTCAAGTGCCTCTCCGAGGAGCGCCTCCAGTACGCCGAGGGCTGGTACGACGAGCACGAGCGGGCCGTCGACGCCGAGGACATCACGCTCGACGGCTGGGTGGTGCAGCGGCGCTGCCCGCACCTGAAGGCGGACCTGAGCCGGTTCGGCATCGTCGACGGCGACCAGCTGACCTGCCAGCTGCACGGCTGGAAGTTCGACCTGGCCAGCGGCCGCTGCCTGACCAGCGTCGGGCACAAGATCCGGGCGCACCGCGCGGACGCGGAGACCTCGACGCCGGCCGTCTGACGGTTTCGCCCCGCACGCCGCCCCCGGCACGCGACCATCGGTCGTGAGGGGGCGGCGTGACGGGTGCGGACAGGGAACCGGTGTACCGGTTCGGGCGCGGCAGCGAGATGGCGCGGGACGCCTCGCGGGTGGAGGCGTTCAGCGACGCGGTGATCGCCATCGTGCTCACGCTGATGGCCGTCGAGCTGCTGGCGTTCGACCCGGACCTGCCGCAGGACGACGGGCTGGCCTCGGTGCTCGTGCAGGAGTGGCGGGCCTACCTGGCGTACGTGATCACCTTCGCCATCGTCGGCCAGGTCTGGCTGACCCACCACAACATGTGGCGCTACGTCCGCCGGGTCGACCAGATGCTGCTGGTGCTGAACCTGCTGCTGTTGATGTTCGTGGCGGCGATTCCGTTCACCGCCGACCTGCTCGCGGACAACCTGCGCGGCACCGTGCGCGACCAGCGGCTGACCGCCGCGCTGTACGTGGGCGTGGTGCTCGGCGAGGCGCTCTTCTTCAACCTGAGCTGGTGGTGGGCGCGCCGCAGCGGGCTGCTGCACGCGGATCTGGACCCGAGGCTGGCGAGCGCGGTGGCCCGCCGGTTCCGGCTCGGCCCGCTGCTCTACCTCGTCGCGTTCGCCATCGTGTTCATCGACCCGCTGCTGAGCCTGCTGGCGTACCTGCTGCTGGTCGGCGTCTACCTGGTGCGCGGTCCGGGCGATCTCCCGCCCGCCGGCCAGGAGGCGCCCGACACGCCGTGAGCGGTTGTTAAGAAGGGGCCCTTCCTCTACCGGAGGCGTTAATAAGGGGCCCTTCCTTACATGTCGGCGAGGATGCGGCGGGCCGCGTTGTGCCCGGCCGCGCCGATCACGCTGCCCGCCGGGTGGCAGCCGGCGCTGCCCGCGTACACGCCGTCCACACCCGTCGCGTACGGCATCCGGTCGGTGAACGACACCGTGTTGTCGACGTGGTGGATGTGCCCGCCGGTGATGCCGAAGTGCGTCTCGATGCCGGGCGGCGGCAGCGGCACCGCGTCCGCGACCAGGTCACCGGCGCCCGGGGCGTACCGTTCGCAGATCGCGAGCAGCCGCTCCACGTAGCCGGGCAGCGCCGCGTCCCAGGTGGTGCCGGCCAGCTCGTAGGGGACCGACTGCACGAACAGCGCCGACGAGTGGTGCCCCGCGTCGTCGGACAGCGACGGGTCGACAGTGGTGTGCAGGTACCACTCGATGGTCGGCTCGTCCGGCAGCCGCCCGGCCCGCACGTCCGCCCACATGCCGCGCAGCGCCGCCATCGGCGACTCGCCGCCGTCGCCGATGAGCGAGGCCGAGCCGGGCAGCAGGTGGATGGTCGAGCCGAACGGGCTCGGCGAGTCCTCCGGCAGGCAGGAGAAGCGCGGCAGCCCGGTCAGCGCCAGGTTGATCTTGAGCGTGGTGCCGGGGCGGCGGACCGCCGCCATCCGCGCGCCCAGCTCCGCCGGAAGCGCGCCGTCGGGCAACAGCTCCATCAGCCGGTACGGGTCACAGGCGCCGAGCACCACCGGGGCGTCCACCTCCCGCCCGTCGGCCAGTGTCACCCCGGCGGCGGCACCGGAGGTCAGCCGGATCGCGGTGACCGGCGCGTCGGCCACGATCCGCGCGCCCGCGCGCACGGCGGCCTCGGCGAACGTGCGCGACACCGTGCCCATGCCGCCCCGGGTGATCATCCAGGTGCCGTCCGCGCCCGGCAGCCGGCACATGTTGTGCACCAGGAAGTTGTGCCCGGTGCCCGGGTCGTCCGGGCCGGCGTTGAGCCCGGACAGGCCGTCGGTGACCGCGTACATGCTGACCAGCAGCTCGGAGCGGAAGTCGAAGCGGGCCAGGTGGTCGGCCACCGAGCCGCGTACCAGGTCGACGAAGACCTGCCGCAGCGCGGGCCGCACGTAGCGCTCGGCGGTCTCCTCGACCGGCAGCGGCTCGGCCAGCCACGCCGGGGCGAGATCCTCCCGCAGCTGGGCCAGCTCGGCGTGCAGCGCGTCGTCGGCTGCCACGTCGGCGGGGGAGAACATCTCCGCGAGCTGCCGCCGGCTCGCCGCCACGTCGCTGCCCGCCAGCAGGTACGGCGAGCCGAGCCCGCCCGGCGTGGGCAGGAAGTAGTGCGGGTCGCGGCGCAGTACCGGGATGGTCACGTCGAGCGTGGCCAGCAGCTCCGGGGGCATCAGCCCGAGCAGGTACGACCCGGTGGAGTGACGCAGCCCCGGCACCTTCGGGAACGGGTTCTCGGTGCGGGTCGCGCCGCCGATCACCCCGGACGCCTCCAGCACCAGCACGTCCAGGCCGGCGCGGGCCAGCAGGATCGCCGAGACCAGGCCGTTGTGCCCGGCGCCGACCACCACGACGTCGGCGCGGGACGGCAGCTCACTCGCGTCGCTCCCGGTGCGTTCGCTCATGCCGCGACCCTAGCGGCGGCCGGGCACGGGCGGGAGGGTTCGCAGCGGGGCGCTACCGTTCCCGGCATGTCTCCGGCTGTCCAGATCGCGCTCGCGGTGGCGCTCGTCGTGGTGGTGTTCCTGCTCCTGCTCGTGCTGCGGCGCGACCGCCCCCGGGACCTGGTCGCCCCGGATCGCCCGGCCGGCGGCGGGCAGGCCGAGGTGCTCCGCCTGATCCACGCGGGGCGCCGGGTCGAGGCGGTCAAGGTGCTGCGTGAGCAGACCGGCCTGTCGCTGCTGGAGGCGAAGCAGGCGGTGGACGCGCTGGCGGCCGGCGGGTCCTGGTCGCCCGGCCCTCCGGCGCCCGGAAAGGGCGTCGACGACGCGGTGCGGGCCGAGGCCGCGCGGCTGCTGCACCGGGGCGAGAAGATCCAGGCGATCAAGGTGGTACGCGAGCACACGCACATGTCGCTCGCCGACGCGAAGCGGTACGTCGAGGGCCTCTGACGCCGGACGGCCGTCACCGGGCGTTCACCCTATAGTGGCAGTTGTCGATGCATTTCCGTCCTACCGTCGACGGGACACCCACCGCCTCCGGGAGGTAACCCCCGATGGATCGTCGTACCGTCCTGCGTGCCACAGCCGTCGGCGGCGCCGCCGCTTTCGCCGGTGGTCTCTGGGCCGCCGCGGCCGCACCGGCCCAGCCCGCCCAGCCCGGCCCCGGCCGGTACGGCGACCTGCTGTCCGCCGACGTCAACGGTCTCCAGTTGCCGGCCGGCTTCACCAGCCGGGTGATCGCGCGGTCCGGGCAGCGGGTCGCCGGCACCTCGTACACCTGGCACCCGGCGCCGGACGGCGGCGCCTGCTTCCCGTCCGGCGACGGCTGGATCTACGTCTCCAACTCGGAGGTGCCGCTCGTCGGCGGCGCGTCGGCGGTGCGGTTCGCCGCCGACGGCGCGATCGCCGCCGCGTACCGGATCCTCGGCGGCACGAACGTCAACTGCGCCGGTGGGCCGACCCCGTGGGGGACGTGGCTGTCCTGCGAGGAGGTGCCGCTGGGCCGGGTCTTCGAGACCTGGCCCGAGGGCGGCCGGGCCGGCGAGGAGCGGACCCGGATGGGCCGCTTCAAGCACGAGGCGGCGGCCTGCGACCCGCGGCGGCGGGTGGTCTACCTGACCGAGGACGAGTCGGACGGCTGCTTCTACCGGTTCGTGCCGGACACCTGGGGCGACCTGCGCACCGGCCGGGTGCAGGTGCTCTGCGCCCCGGACGGCCAGGTCACCGGCCCGGTGACCTGGCGGGACCTGCCGGACCGGGACGGGTTCCCGGTGCCCACCCGCCACCAGGTGGGCGCCGCGCAGACGTTCGACGGCGGCGAGGGCTGCTGGTACGCCGACGACACCTGCTGGTTCACCACCAAGGGCGACAACCGGGTGTGGGCGTACGACGCGGTGAACCAGCGGCTCGACCTCGCGTACGACGACTCGCTGGTGCCGGCCGGCGCCGCGCCGCTGACCGGCGTCGACAACATCACCGGCACCGCCGGCGGCGACCTCTACGTGGCCGAGGACGGCGGCAACATGGAGATCAACGTGATCACGCCCGCCGGTGTGGTGACCCCGTTCCTGCGGCTGCTCGGGCAGTCCGAGTCGGAGATCACCGGGCCGGCGTTCTCGCCGGACGGCAGCCGCCTCTACTTCTCCTCCCAGCGCGGCACCAGCGGCGCCCGGGCCGGCACCGGCGGCATCACGTACGAGGTGCGCGGCCCGTTCCGGCGCTGACCCGCAGCCGTCAGGCGCGGGCCGCCTCCCGGGTGGCCCGCCACCGGCTCGCCGCCAGCGTCGCGGAATAGCCGGACAGCACGATCACGTGGAACAGGTACAGCCACAGCAGCACCGCCACGCCGCCGCCGATCTCGTCGAAGCCGCCGAACGGCACGCCCAGGTCCAGCGGCAGCGAGCAGAACAGCACGAAACCGTGCAGGAAACCGGACAGGTTCGCCGCCGTGAACGAGCCCAGGACGACGGTGGCGAGCCAGTCCGGGGAGGCCGGGCCGACCACCCGGAACACCCAGATCAGCACCGGCGTGAGCACCAGCCACACCGCCAGGAACGACAGCACCACGCCGAGCGCGCCGATCCAGCCGCCCTGGCGTACCAGCCGGGTGGTCAGCGGCAGCCCCAGCAGGATCGACAGCAGCAGCGCCGGGGCCGGCGCCAGCAGCGGGAGCAGCAGCAGCCGGCCCCGCCAGCCGACCAGCGCACCGGACTCGGCGCGCGGCTCGGCCACCGAGACGAACGCGCGGCGCAGACCTTCGCCGTACAGCGAGGCCGGCAGCAGCGAGGCCAGCGCCAGCAGCGGAGTCAGCCCCAGCCCGGCCTCGACCAGCGCGGCCGCCGCCCGGTGCGCGCCGATCTCGGTGGGCAGCGTCTCGATCGCGTACCCGGTCAGCCGCCGCACCCGGTCCGCCCCGGCGAGCAGCCCGGTCAGCCAGATCGCCAGCAGCGCCACCGGCACCACGGCGATCGCGCCGTAGAACGTGATCGCGGCGGCGTGCAGGGAGAGATCCCGGCCACGGACCGGCCGGAACGCCGCAGCCGTGATCCGCTTCGCCCGATCCCACCCGTCGCCCATCGCCCTCTCGTTCCCCGTACGGCCCCGCGCCACGCATTACGATCCGGCGGCATGACGATCGCCACGACCGACCGGCTGGTGCTCCGGGACTGGACCGAGTCCCCGGACGACCTGGCCCGGATCTACGACATCTACTCCCGGAACGAGGTGATGCGCTGGCTGGGCGGCGGCAAGGGCCGGATGACCGACCCGTCCGAGGCGCGCGAGCGGGTCCGGTCCTGGCACGAACGCTGGGCGCCGTACGGCGGCCGCTGGGGCCTGTGGGCGATCGAGCCGCGCGCCGGCGGGCCGGTGGCCGGGAGCATCCTGCTCAAGCCGCTCCCGGGACGCGACGGCGTCACGCTGACCGACGACATCGAGGTCGGCTGGCACCTGCACCCCGACGCCCAGGGCAACGGCTACGCCACCGAGGCGGCCCGCGCGGTGCTGGAGCGCGAGTTCGCCACCGGCACCCCGAGGGTGTACGCGGTGGTGATGGCCGGGAACGACCCGTCGATGGCGGTGGCCCGGCGCCTCGGCATGACGCACGTGGGCGTGCGCACCGACTGGTACGGCGGTGCCGAGGTTGAAACGTTCGTCCTGGAACGTCCGGCCTGAGCAGTGCCGTTGGCAGTTCGCCCTCGGCCTCCTACGGTGGTGGGGATACGGGGGAGGCACTGATGGTCGACGGTGGCGACGCAGCGCGTTGGCTGCACCTCCACGCCGCCCGGGGCGGCCCGGACGACCTGTCGCTCCTGGTGAACCGGGTCGCGCCCGCCATCGGGGCCACCGACATCGTGATCTACCTGGCCGACTACACGCAGTCCTCGCTCGTACCCCTGGTCGGCGCGGGCGCGCCTCGGGACGAACTCACGATCGAGACGACGCTGGCCGGCCGGGCGTTCACCTGCCTCCAGGTGCAGCGCGCTCCCGACCGCCCGGACCGGCTCTGGGTGCCCCTGCTGCTCGGCTGCGAACGGCTGGGGGCACTGGAGATCGTGTCGTCGCGCGCCGGCGACCCCGCGCTGGACCGGCCGGCCTGGGAGGTTGCGGTCGCCGTCGCTCAGGTCCTGGTGAACCGCCGGCTCTACGGCGACGTCGTGGAACGGATTCGCCGCCGCCTGCCGATGCAGGTCGCCGCCGAGACCGTGTGGGGGCTGCTGCCGCCGCTGACCTTCGCAACGGACGAGCTGGTGATCACCGCCATCCTCGAACCGTGTTACGACGTCGGCGGGGACATCTTCGACTACGCGCTCAACGGTGACGTGCTCAGCGTCGGGCTCTTCGACACCTGCGGGCACGGGATCAAGGCGAGCGCGATGGCCTCGCTCGTGGTCAGCGCGTACCGCAACGCCCGGCGTACCGGTCTCGACCTGGTCGACACGGCGATCAGCATCGACAGGTGGGTCCGCTCCGAACACCCCGGCCTGTTCGCGACCGCGCTGCTCGCCGAACTCGACCGGCGGACCGGCGTGCTGCGGACCATAAACGCCGGCCACCCCGGCGCCATGCTGCTGCGGGACGGCAAGGCCGTCCGGGCACTGCCCGGACCGACCGCGCTGCCGCTCGGGCTGGGCAACCTGTCGACGCGGCGCCCGCGGGCGCACGAGGAGGCGCTGCACCCGGGCGACCGCATCCTCGCGTACACCGACGGCATCACCGACGCCCGGGGCGACGACGGGGAACGGTTCGGGCTGGACCGGCTCGTCGACTTCGTCGAGCGTGCCCTCAACGAGCGGCTGCCCAGCCCGGAGACGATGCGCCGGCTGGTGCGCGCCGTCCTCGCCTACCAGCAGGACCAGCTCGACGACGACGCCACCGCGCTGTTCCTGGAGTGGCAGCCCTCGCACCTGCCGTTGGCGCACCTGGAGCACCTCACCGCGCCAGACGGGACGATCGCGTCCCTGTAGCGTCGAGGAGGCGATCGAGGCGTGATCGACACCAGTTCGCCGAAGTGGTGGCATCGCGGCGCGTGGGATGCCACCACCTCGGCGAAGTGGAGCCGATCATGCCGCCGGGCACTCCGGGACGAACCGGGGTGAGGCGCTGGGGAACAATGGTCCGGTGACCACTCCCCGAGATCTCGTGCTGCTCGGTTCGACCGGCTCGATCGGCACCCAGGCCATCGACATCGTCAAGCGCAACCCGGACCGCTTCCGGGTGGTGGCCCTCGGCGCGGGTGGCGGCAACGTGGAGTTGCTCGCCGCGCAGGCGCTGGAGCTGGGCGTGGAGGCGGTCGGCGTGGCCCGCGCATCCGCCGCGCAGGACCTTCAGCTCGCGTTCTACGCCGAGGCGAGCAAGCGCGGCTGGGCCACCGGCGACTTCAAACTGCCCAAGATCGTGGCCGGGCCGGACGCGATGACCGAGCTGGCGCAGTGGCCGTGCGACGTGGTGCTCAACGGGGTGGTCGGCTCGCTGGGCCTGCCGCCGACGCTGGCCGCGCTGCACGCCGGGCGTACCCTCGCCCTGGCCAACAAGGAGTCCCTCGTCGCCGGCGGCCCGCTGGTCAAGGCCGCCGTCTCGCGACCGGGGCAGATCGTCCCGGTCGATTCCGAGCACTCCGCGCTGGCGCAGTGCCTGCGCGGCGGCGCCCGGGGTGAGGTGCGGCGGCTGGTGGTCACCGCCAGCGGCGGCCCGTTCCGGGGGCGGGGGCGCGACGAGCTGACCGCCGTCACGCCGGAGCAGGCGCTGGCGCACCCGACCTGGAACATGGGCCCGGTCGTCACGATCAACTCCGCCACGATGGTCAACAAGGCGCTGGAGGTGATCGAGGCGCACGAGCTGTTCGACGTGCCGTACGCCGACATCGAGGTGATGGTCCACCCGCAGTCGGTGATCCACTCGATGGTCGAGTTCACCGACGGGTCCACGCTCGCCCAGGCCAGCCCGCCGGACATGCGGCTGCCCATCGCGCTGGGCATCGGCTGGCCGGACCGGGTGTCCGAGGCGGCCGCCGCGGTCGACTGGACCACTGCCCACACCTGGGAGTTCTTCCCGCTGGACGACGCGGCGTTCCCGGCGGTCGCGCTGGCCAAGGCGGCGGGTGAGGCCGGGCGCTGCCGCCCGGCGATCTACAACGCGGCGAACGAGGAGTGCGTGGCCGCGTTCGTCGCGGGCCGGCTGCCGTTCCTCGGGATCGTCGACACCCTCCAGCGGGTGCTGGAGGACGCACCCGATTTCGACGAACCAGGTACCGTCGAGGACGTGCTCGCCGCCGAGTCGTGGGCACGGGCGCACGCCCAGGAGATCATCGTCGGGTCGGTGGAAGGAGCTCGATGAGCTATCTGCTCGGGGTGGTGCTGTTCGCCCTGGCGATTCTCATCTCGGTGAGCCTGCACGAGGCGGGGCACATGCTGACCGCCAAGGCGTTCGGGATGAAGGTCACCCGCTACTTCGTCGGCTTCGGCCCGACGCTGTGGTCGTTCAAGCGGGGCGAGACCGAGTACGGCATCAAGGGCATTCCGCTCGGCGGGTTCTGCAAGATCGTCGGCATGACGCCGCAGGACGACGACGTCGAGCCCGGGGACGAGAAGCGCGCGATGTGGCGCTACCCGGTCTGGAAGCGGACGATCGTGATGTCCGCCGGCTCGATCACCCATTTCGCGCTGGCCCTGATCGCGCTCTGGATCATCGCGATCACCGCCGGCCTGCCGAACCCGAAGTTCCCCTCCACCGAGGACGGCTTCAAGGCGGAGCCGGCCGTGATCGCGCTGGCCCCCTGCGTCGTGGTGGAGAACGCGGCCCGCGCCTGCCAGGCCGACGACCCGGCCAGCCCGGCCGAGAAGGCCCAGCTCAAGGACGGCGACCGGATCACAGCGGTGAACGGCCGGCCGGTCTCCACCTGGGGCGACATGCTCGACGTGGTCCGGGCCACCCCGCCCGGCGCGGCCACCGTCACCTTCGAGCGCGACGGCCGGTCGCAGGAGGCCCGGGTCGACCTGGCCGCGGTGCAGCGCCCGCCGCTGGACGACCCGAAGGGCGCCACCTCGTCGGTCTCCGCGCTCGGCGTGGCCCTGCGGCCGAGCACCCCGCCGCGGGTCGAGTACGGCCCGATCGCCGCGTTCGGCGCCACCGCCGACTTCACCGGCACCATGGCGGTGCAGACCGCGCACGCCATGCAGCGCATCCCGCAGAAGGTGCCCGCGCTGTGGAGCGCGATCACCGGCAGCGAGCGCGACATGGACACCCCGATCAGCGTGGTCGGCGCCACCCGGCTCGGCGGCGAGGCCGTGGAGAACAACGCCTGGCTGGTGTTCTTCATGCTCTTCGTGTCGCTGAACTTCTTCATCGGCGTGTTCAACCTGCTGCCGTTGCTCCCGCTGGACGGCGGGCACATCGCCATCGCCTGGTTCGAACGGGCGCGCTCCTGGCTGTACGCGCGCATCGGCCGCCGGGATCCCGGCCGGGTCGACTACCTCAAACTCATGCCGTTCACGTACGCGGTGATCCTGATCGGTGGCGCGTTCACGCTGCTGACAGTCACCGCCGATGTCATCAACCCCATCACGCTCTTCTCAAGGTGAGTGCCTGAAGTGACCGCTGTCAGTCTCGGTATGCCCCCCGTACCGCCGCCGCCGCTGGCCCCGCGCCGGGCCAGCCGCCAGATCATGGTCGGTTCGGTGCCGGTCGGCGGCGGCGCGCCGGTCTCGGTGCAGTCCATGACCACCACCCTCACCGCCGACGTCAACGCCACGCTCCAGCAGATCGCCGAGCTGACCGCGTCCGGCTGCCAGATCGTCCGGGTCGCCGTGCCGTCGCAGGACGACGTGGAGGCGCTGCCCGCGATCGCCAAGAAGTCGCAGATCCCAGTGATCGCCGACATCCACTTCCAGCCGAAGTACGTCTTCGCGGCGATCGACGCCGGCTGCGCCGCGGTGCGGGTGAACCCGGGCAACATCCGGCAGTTCGACGACAAGGTCAAGGAGATCGCGCGGGCCGCCGGCGACGCGGGTGTGCCGATCCGGATCGGCGTCAACGCGGGCTCGCTCGACAAGCGCCTGCTGGCCAAGTACGGCAAGGCCACCGCCGAGGCGCTGGTCGAGTCGGCGCTGTGGGAGTGCTCGCTGTTCGAGGAGCACGGCTTCCGGGACATCAAGATCTCGGTCAAGCACAACGACCCGGTGGTGATGATCCGCGCGTACCGGCTGCTGGCCGAGAAGTGCGACTACCCGCTGCACCTCGGCGTCACCGAGGCCGGCCCGGCGTTCCAGGGCACGATCAAGTCGGCGGTGGCGTTCGGCGCGCTGCTGGCCGACGGGATCGGCGACACCATCCGGGTCTCGCTGTCCGCCCCGCCGGTCGAGGAGATCAAGGTCGGCGCCGCGATCCTGGAGTCGCTGGGCCTGCGCGAGCGCGGCCTGGAGATCGTCTCCTGCCCGTCCTGCGGGCGGGCGCAGGTCGACGTCTACAAGCTGGCCGAGGAGGTCACCGCCGGTCTGGAGGGCCTGCCGGTGCCGCTGCGCGTCGCGGTCATGGGCTGCGTGGTGAACGGTCCGGGTGAGGCCCGCGAGGCAGACCTGGGCGTTGCCTCCGGCAACGGCAAGGGCCAGATCTTCGTCAAGGGCAAGGTCGTCAAGACCGTGCCCGAGGCGCAGATCGTGGAGACGCTGATCGAGGAGGCGCTGCGGATCGCCGACGAGATGGGCGCCGAGATCCCCGAGGAGCTGCGCGACCTGGTGCCGGGCGGCGCCACCGTCACCGTGCACTGATCTGCTTTTCGCGTCGCCGTGCGGCCGTCCCCGTCGGGGCCGGCCGCACGCGCCGTCTCAGGGCCGGGGCACGGCGGCGAACGGGGAGAGCGTGAACCAGCCGGGCGCGGCACGCCGCAGCGCCTCCGGCCCGCTCACCTCCACCGCGCCGCCGCGCAGCGCCGCCGCCCACCCCAGGTCGCCCATCCAGACCTGGACCAGGGCACGCAGGTCCGCGGTGACGGTCACCGTCACGTCGTGCCCGGGGTCGATGTCGCAGACGTCGGCTTCGCCCGCGGCGATCACCAGCCACCAGTCGCGCTGCGCCGCCGGCACGTCCCGGAAGCGGAACCGCACGACGGTACGCCCCGGCGGGACCGCGTCGTGGTCGACGTGCCGGTGCATGTCCCACAGCAGCAGCTTCGGGTCCAGTTCGGCGTAGCCCAGCTCGCCGATCCAGCGCACGCCCCAGGCGCCGAGCGCCTCCAGCACGGGCCGCAGCTCCCGCCCGGCGGCGGTCGGGACGTAGCGCACGTCGGCGCCGTCGACCCGCCGCTCCACCACCCCGGCGCGGACGAGCTGGTGCAGCCGGCGCGACAGCAGCGTGGGTGACATCCGGGGCAGGCCCCGGCGCAGGTCGTTGAAGCGTTCCGAGCCGCTGACCAGCTCCCGGACCACGAGCAGCGTCCACCGCTCGTCGAGCAGTTCCATGGCCTTCGCCACGGGGCAGAACTGGTGGTAGGAGGCCCCCATGGCGGGCACGCTACGCCCGGCCCGGCGGCCCGGCCAGGCACCTGTCGGGAGCGGTACAGATCTCGTACTGGGGGCCGTGTCGTCCGCTGCCTAGCGTCCTGTGCAGGGACGACAGCTGAGGAGCGGCAGATGATCGAGGAACGGGAACAGGACGCGGCGGTGAAGGCCCGGCACCGCGCGATGTGGGCGCTGGGCGACTACTCCGCAGTGGCCGCGCAGGTGATCCCGCAGTTGGGGGCGACGCTGGTCCGGGCCGCCGGAGTGGGACCGGGCATGCGGGTGCTGGACGTGGCGGCCGGGACCGGCAACGCGGCTCTTCCGGCGGCCCGGACCGGCGCGCAGGTGGTGGCCGGGGACCTCACCCCGGAGTTGCTGGCGATCGGGCGGGCGGCAGCCGAGCGGGAGGGCGTGACGCTGACCTGGGAGGAGGCGGACGCGGAGGCGCTGCCGTACGCCGACGGCGCGTTCGACGCGGTGCTGTCCTGTGTGGGCGTGATGTTCGCGCCCCGGCACCGGGTCGCCGCCGACGAGTTGCTGCGGGTGTGCCGGCCGGGCGGGACGATCGGCCTGGTCAACTGGACCCCGGAGGGCTTCGTGGGCCAGTTGTTCGCGGCCATGCGGCCGTTCGCGCCGCCACCGCCGCCGGGCGCGCAGCCGCCCCCGCTCTGGGGCGACGAGAACCACGTCCGGGAGTTGTTCGGCGACCGGGTCGACGCGCTCACGCTGGGGCGCGACGCCGTGGTGGTGGACCGGTTCGCCACGCCGGAACAGTTCCGGGACTTCTTCGCGACCCACTACGGGCCCACCGTGGCGGCCTACCGCGCGAACGCGGGCGACCCGGAGCGCACGGCCGGGCTCGACCGCGCGCTGACCGACCTGGCCGCCCGGCACCTGGACGGCGGCGTGATGCGCTGGGAGTACCTGCTCGTCACCGCGCGCCGGGCCTGACGGCACGCCGGTCGTGGTCCGGCCGGCGTGCCGTCGCGGCGGCGGCGCTCACTCGGACTCGGCGAGGATGGCGTAGAGCTTGCGCCGTGTCTCGTCGAGCACCTGCGCGGCACGGGCGCGCTGGTCGTCGGAGCCGGTGGTCATCACCTGCCGCAGCGCCTGCATGGCCTGCGCGCCGGCGTCGCGGATGTCGTGCCAGCTGTTTACCGTCTGCTCGGCGAACTCCGCCCAGGGCGGGGTCTGCGCAGCGGCGGTCGCCTCGGCCTGGCCCTGTTCGGTGAGCGCGAACCGTTTGCGCCCGCCCTCGGAGTCGGCGGCGGTCGCGATGACGCCCTCGTCCTCCAGCAGTTGCAGCGTCGGGTAGATCGACCCGGGGCTGGGCCGCCAGGCCCCGCCGGTGCGGGAGTCGATCTCCTGGATCATCTCGTAGCCGTGCATCGGCCGTTCGGTGAGCAGGGCCAGCACGGCGCCGCGCACGTTGGGCCGCCGGCCGTGTCCGCGCCCGCCGCGGCCCCGCCCGTGGCCGTGCGGTCCGGGCGGGAAGGGCGGCGGACCGGGGGGTACGGGCGGGAAGCCGAAGCCGCCCCGGCGGCGCATCTCGTCGTGCATGGCGTGCATCCGTCGATGGAAACCCATCAGGGCTCTCCTTCTGTCGTCGTATCACTGATGCATCAACGATATATCGGCAATGCATCGCCGACAAGACGCGGCTGGAACTCGGCTGCAAACCGTACGTTCGTACTGTTAGGCTGCCGGCGTGCGCCTGCTTCCCGAACCGGGCCCGTCCCGGACCCTCGCCCTCTCCACGCTCGTCAACACCGTCGGGCGGGGCACCTGGCTCACCGCCAGCGCGCTCTTCCTCACCCGCTCGGTCGGGCTCACGGTGGCCGCGGTCGGCGTGGCGCTCACCCTCACCGCGCTGGTCAGCCTGGTGGCGAGCACGCCGATGGGCTACCTGGCCGACCGCCTCGGCCCGCGCGGGCTCCAGATGGCCGCGCTGCTCGCCTCGGCCGGGTGCACCGCCGCGCTGGTAGCGGTGCGCTCGTTCCCCGGCTTCCTGGCCGTCGGCGTGCTGATGGCGCTCGCCGACGCGGGCACCCGGGGCGCCCGGGGCGCGCTGATCGCCGGCGCCGTCCCACCCGACCAGCGGGTCCGCACCCGCGCCTACCTGCGCGCGGTCACCAACGTCGGCATCTCGGTGGGCACCGTGCTGGCCGGGTTCGCGCTCGCCGCCGACACCCGCGGCGCGTACGTCACGCTGATCCTGCTCGACGCCGCGACCTACGTGCTGGCGGCGGCGGTGCTGCTGCGGCTCCCGCCGGTCCCGCCGGTGCCCGCCCCGGCGCACGGAC
This sequence comes from Micromonospora chalcea, assembly GCF_002926165.1. Classification (GTDB taxonomy): domain Bacteria; phylum Actinomycetota; class Actinomycetes; order Mycobacteriales; family Micromonosporaceae; genus Micromonospora; species Micromonospora chalcea. Next base: position 159,559 of record NZ_MAGP01000110.1, read on the forward strand.
CGCGGCTGATCGCGCTGCGGGACCGCCCGTTCCTCGCCTTCACCGTGCTGGACGGGCTGATGTCCATGCACTTCTCGCTGATCAACATCGCCCTGCCGCTCTGGATCGCCGGGCACACCACCGCGCCCAACTGGCTGATCTCCGTCTGCCTGCTCGTCAACACGGTGGTGGTGATCCTGTTCCAGGTCCGCGCCTCGCGGGGCACCGAGGACCTGACCGGCGCGGGCCGGGCCGCCCGCCGGGCCGGCGTCCTGCTCGCCGGCGCCTGCGCGCTGTTCGCCGCCGGTGGCGGCGTACCGGTCGCGGTGGCGGTGCCGCTGCTGCTGGCCGGCGCGCTGGTGCACGTCGTGGGGGAACTGTGGCACGCGGCGGCCGGCTGGGGCATCTCGTTCGGGCTGGCCCCGGCGCACGCGCACGGCCAGTATCAGGGAGCGTACGGGATGGGCATGCAGCTCGGCTCGATGGTCGCCCCGGTGGTGGTGACCACGCTCGCGATCGGCTGGGGCGTGCCCGGCTGGCTGGTGCTCGGCGGGGTGTTCCTGCTGCTCGGCGCACTCGTGCCGCCGGTGGTGCGGTGGGCCGCCCGGACCCGGCCGCCCGTGCCCGAACCGGCACCCGTGACGGTCGGCTGAGCCGCCGCTCACCGGAGCGGTCCGGGGTGCCCGGTCGGCCCGCGCGCCCCGGCGCGGATCTGGCAGGCTGGTAACCGTGCTCACGATGCCGGTACGCCAACTCGGGGAGTCGGAGCGCCGCGCGGTCGAGCGGCTGCTCGACCTCGACCCGTACGCCGGCGCGCAGGTCGCCGAGCGGGTGGCGGCGCGCGGGCTGGCCTGGTGGCGGGCCGAGGCGCGGATCCTCGGCTACGGCTCCCGCCGCAACCTGGAGTCGATCTGCTGGCTGGGTGGCAACCTGACGCCGGTGCTCGCGTCCGCGCCGGCGGTGACCGCGTTCGCCGAGCAGTTGAGCGGGCAGGAGCGGCTCTGTTCCTCGATCGTGGGCCGCGCCGACGCCGTACTCGGGCTCTGGGACCGCCTCTCCGCGTACTGGGGGCCGGCCCGGGACGTACGCCCGAACCAGCCCTTGCTGGCGACTGACGCGCTGCCCGCCGTGGCGCCCGACCCGGACGTGCGGCGGGTGCGCGGCAGTGAGGTCGACCGGCTGTTCCCGGCCGCGGTGGCGATGTACACCGAGGAGGTCGGGGTGTCGCCGCTGGCCGAGGACGGCGGGCGCGGCTACCGGCGCCGGGTGACCGAGCTGGTGCGCGCCGGCCGCGCCTACGCCCGTTTCGTCGACGGGCGGGTGGTCTTCAAGGCGGAGCTGGCGGTGGTGACCCGCCGGACCGCGCAGGTGCAGGGCGTCTGGGTGGCGCCCGAGTGGCGGGGCCGGGGCATCGCCACCGCCGCGATGGCCGCTGTGGTGCGCGACGCGCTGGACCGGGTCGCGCCCACCGTGAGCCTCTACGTGAACGACTTCAACCTGCCCGCCCGCCGGGTCTACGAGCGCTGCGGCTTCCGCCCGGTCGGCACGCTCGCCACAGTGCTGTTCTGAGGATCACGTCCCGCCGGAGGTCCCGAACCGGACACCCGGCGCTAGGCTGGGCATGTTTTTATACTGACTAGTCAGTTCGGAATTCGGGGTCTGATGAACATCGTCGAGACCAGCGGCCTGGGGCTGCGGACGCGCCGCGGCTGGGTCTACCGGGACGTCGACCTCACCGCCGCGAGCGGTGAGCTGGTCGCGGTCACCGGCCCGCCCGGCAGCGGACGCACCTCGCTGCTGCTCACGCTGGCCGGGCGCTTCCCGCACAACCACGGCGAGCTGCGCCGCCGGGGCCCGGCCGCGCTCGGCCAGGTGGCCGGCGTGCACGAGCCCGACCCGACGCTCACCGTCGCCGAGCACATCACCGAACGGCTGCTGCTGCTCGGCCCGGTACCGCGCCGCCGTCGGCGCCTGGTGCCGGTGGCCGCGGTGCGGGCCCGCCGGGCCTACCGCCGCGACGCCTACGCCGCCGCCGTCGCCGGCCTCACCGACGCGCCACTCGACCCCGACCGGTACGGCAGAGACCTCACCCCCGTCGAACGGCAGGTGCTCGGCCTGGTGCTGGCCAGCCTCGGCGGCCCCAGCCTGATCGTCGCCGACGACGTGGACGCCGGCGCCGACCGCCCCGAGCGGGAGTGGATGTGGGGCGCGCTGGAACGCCTCGCCGATCAGGGGTACGCGGTGGTCGCCAGCGCCCGCGCGGTCGAACCCGGCGTCGCCGCCACCGTGCACCGCATCGGCGACCCGGCAGTGCCCGCATGAGCGTCCTGCGACTTGCCCTGTTCGAGCTGCGCCGGATGACCCGGGGCCGGCTGCCGCGCGCCGCCCTGGCCGTGCTCACCATCGTCCCGCTGCTCTACGGCGCGCTCTACCTGTACGCGTTCTGGGATCCCTACGGGAAGATGGACCGCATCCCGGTCGCCCTGGTCAACGCCGACCGCCCGGCCACCGCCGGCGACGGCAGCGAGGTGCACGCCGGGCGCGACCTCACCGAGAAGCTGCTCGACCGCAAGGTGTTCGGCTGGACCGTGACCGACCAGGCCGATGCCGCGAAGGGGCTGCGCGACGGGCGCTACCACCTGGTCTTCTCCATTCCGGAGGACTTCTCCGCCTCGCTCGCCGCCGCCCCGGAACCGGACCGTCCGGCCCGGCAGGGTGAGCTGAAGGTCGTCAACGACGACGCCACCAACTACCTCTCCGGCCTGCTCGCCCGGTCGGCGTTCAGCGAGATCCGGGCCGTGATCACCCCCGAGGCCACCGCCAGCAGGAGCAGCATCGGGCGCTGGTCCGACGGCGGGTCGGCGGTCGCCACCTGCGCCGACATGGGCCCGATGTCGTACAGCTCGTCGATCAGCATCTCCATCTGCCGATCGGTGGGCGAGCCGGCGGTGTCCAGCAGGTAGCCCAGCGGTACGGCGGACAGGCCGAGCGCGTCGGCGGCGGCGGGGGAGAGCACCAGCCGGTCGACGCTGAGACCGCCGCGCAGCACGTACGCGGGCAGGAGCCGCCCGGAGGGCGGGCCGCCGGAGTTGTAGTTGACCTCCACCCGCACCTGCCCGTCCACCACCCGCCGGGCGTCGGTGACCACCACGCCGCCGGTGGCGAGCGTCCGGCGCGCGGCGGCCAGCTCGTCGGCGGGCGCGCCGGTGAGCGCGGCCAGCGCGGCGCCGTCGTCCACGAGCGCCGGCAGGTAGACGTCGACCGGCTCCTGGAAGGGGCTCACGCAGCGCGGATCGCGCCGGGCCGCGTCGGGGACCGGGTCGGAGGAGGTGTACGGGCAGCGCTGCTCGGGCGGAACGAGCGCGTACGCGGCGCAGTCGTTCTTGTCGCGGACGGTGCCGGCGCATCCGGGGACCGCGACGGGCGTCACAGTGGCGTCGGGCAGTACCGTGCGGGCCCGGGTGGCGACGACGTCGGCCGACGGCGGGTCCGCCGGGATGTCGCCGGAGTGGGTGAGCAGCACGTTGCCCGGCGGCAGACCGGGTTGCCAGAGCTCTCGCGACCGGGTCTCGTCGCTGGCCACGTAGACGCCGATCGCGACGCTTCCGGCGACGGCGGCCATCACCGCCGAGATGGCCGGCGCGGCCGACGACCGGTTGCGGCTGGCGTCGCGCAACGCGAGCCGGGGGGTGAGCGGCAGCAGCCGGCCGGCCCGGCCCAGCACACCGACGAGCGTCGGGGTGCAGAACACCAGACCCAGCTCGCCCAGGGCGACCCCGGCAAGCACACCGGTCTGCGAGGTGCGGCCGGCGGCGAACGCGGCGAGAGCGGTCCCGGCGACGGTGAGCGCCAGCCCGATCAGCAGCCAGCGGCGGCGCGGCCGGGACCCGTCGCGCCGGCCGGCCAGGCCGGTCGCCACGTCCTGCCGGGCCGCCGTCCAGGCCGGGGCCATCGCCGCCAGCACCCCGGCCAGCACCGCCGTCGCGGCGATCGCCACCAGCGCGGACGGGAAGATCCGGTACGCGCCGAGGCGCTCGCCGAGCAGGTACTGCTCGACGATCGGCCGGCCGGCGAACGCGGCGCCGATGCCGAGCAGCAGGCCGAGGGCGGCCCCGCCGGCCCCGAGCACCACCCCGTCGGCGAGCACGATCCGGCGCAGGTGGGCGGCGTCGCCACCGGCCACCGCGACGAGCGCGAGGTCCCGCCGCCGGCGGCGGACGCTCACCGCGAAGGCCGGGCCGACCAGCAGCACCACCTCCAGCAGGCCCAGCCCGCCGACCACCCCGACGACGCCGGCCTCGTCGGCGTCCGGTACGCGCATGCCGCGGGAGAACTCGTCCCGTCCGGGCAGCCGGTCGCGGGCGACGACCTGGACGCCCTGCGCGTTCAGCCGGTCGACCAGCCCCGGATCCAGCGGGCCGGGCAGGTCCACCAGCCAGGTGTCGCTGCCGGCCGTGCCCTCCGGGGTCACCCCGGGCAGCGTGATCACGTCCCGGAGGTTGTCCGGGTACTCCACCACCCCGACCACCCGGTAGGTGGTGCCGTCGATGGTGCGTACCGGGTCGCCGATGCGGGTCTCCAGCCGGCGCAGCGCCGTCGGGCTGACCGCGATCTCGTCGGGGCGTACCGGCGGCCGGCCGTCGCGGACCCGGGCCAGCGGCCGGGTGAGCGGGTCGGTCAGGTCCACCGCGCGCGCCTCGATCGACTCGACGTGCCGGCCGATCCGCGTCGAGAACGTCATCCACCAGCGCGTGCGGGCCACCCGGCTGCCCTCGGGCAGCAGCGCGCGCACCTCCTCGGCGGTCGCCGGACGGGTCCGGTCGACCCATTCGCCCTGGACCGGCCAGGCCGACTCGCCCCAGGCGTCCTGTGTCACCGCCGTCAGGCTGTCCCAGCGCAGCGCCACGTCGGCGCCGCCGAGCTGGCGCTCGATCCGTTCGGCGCGGTTCAGATCCGCCATGTCGTAGCTGACCGCGGCGAAGCTGAGGCCGAGCACCGGCAGCGCGATCATCACCAGCACCAGCAGCGTGCGCCGCCGGGACCGCCGGGCCTCCCGGCGGGCGATCCGCAGCGCGGTCCGCCACGATCCGCGTACGGCGGCGAGGCGGCCGCCGGTCACCGGAGGCTGCCGCTGAGCAGGTGGTCGACGCCGATCAGCGGGGCGGTCGAGTCGACCATCACCCCGTCGCGCAGGAAGACCACCCGGTCCGCCCAGCCGGCGTGCCGGGCCTCGTGGGTGACCAGCACCCCGGCCGCCCCGGCGTCGACCCGGCGGCGCAGCAGGTGCAGCACCGCCTCACCGGTCTGCGAGTCCAGCGCGCCGGTCGGCTCGTCGGCGAGGACCAGGCGGCGTTCGCCGACGAGGGCCCGGGCGATCGCGACCCGCTGCTGCTGTCCGCCGGACATCTGGTCCGGGAAGCGGTCGGCCAGGTCCTCCAGGTCGACCTCGCGCAGCGCGTCGAGGGCCGACTGGCGGGCCGCCCGTACGCCGGCGCCGTCCAGTTCCAGGGGGAGCGCCACGTTCTCCACGGCGGTCAGGCTGCCGAGCAGGTTCAGATCCTGGAAGACGTACCCGATCCGGCGGCGGCGCAGCCGGGCCAGCTCCCGGGCGGACAGCCCGACCAGCGCCTCGCCCTCGACCACCACCTCGCCGCTGGTCGGCCGGTCCAGGCCGCCGGCGAGCGCCAGCAGCGTGGACTTGCCGGACCCGGAGGGGCCCATCACCGCCACCAGTTCCCCGGCCCGCACGGTCAGGCTCACGCCGCGCAGCGCGTGCACGGCGGCCTCACCGGTGCCGTGGGTACGGCGTACGTCCCGCAGTTCCAGCACCCCGTCGATGGGGTCCATCAGCGCCTCCCGTGCCGGGTCACCGGCGGGCTTCGTCGCCGGCCCGGTCCACCGCCTCGGGGTGGTCGACCGCCCGGATCGGCGCCGGGCGGTGCCGGACCAGGCTGGTCTCGCAGTGGTCGAGCCACCGCACCTCGGCCTCGGTCTGGAAGATCATCGCGTCCAGCACCAGCCGCCAGGGTAGATCCTCCGGCTTGTCGCTCGTGTACTTCAACCGGGTGAACTCCTGGAGCGCGCGCATGGTGGCGGTGCGCTGGGTCTGCACCACCGCGCGCACGTCGACGCCCGGCGTGGTCAACGCCAGCGCCAGCTTGATCGACAACTCGTCGCGGGGACGGTCGGCGCGGCTGATCGGGGTGGCGAACCACATCGCCAGGTCCGCCCGTCCGGCGTCGGTGATCTCGTACGGCCGCTGCCCGCTCTCGTTCTCCGGCAGCGGGCGCACCAGTCCGTCGCGTTCCAGCCGGGCCAGCGTGGTGTAGACCTGCCCGATGTTCAGCGGCCAGGTCGACCCGGTGGACTCCTCGAACGCGGCACGGAGCTGATAGCCGTACATCTGGCCGCGTTCGAGCAGGGCGAGCAGGCCGTGACGGATGGACATGACCGCGAGTATGCATACCTGGTATGCGCAGCGCAACCGGGAAGCTTCGCCGGGTGACCGGCGTCGCGCTCAGGCGGGGCGGCCCGGGAACGGAACGGTGACCGGTGTCACGCCCGCCGTACGCCGCCAGCGGGTGGCCCGCAGCGCGCAGTCGGTGAGCGCGGCGAGCGCCGTGTTCCGCTCCACGCCGCTGGTGTGCGCGAGCGCGGCCCGCCAGTGCCCGGCGGTCCGCTCCTCGATCTCCACCGCCAGCCGCAGCGCTCCCGCCCGGTCGGTGACCGGATAGGGCAGCGCGTACCCGGCCCGGTCCGCGGGTACCTGCCCGGAGCCCTCGGCGAGCTGCAGGAGCAGCGCGTCGCGGCGGGACCGGTGCGCCGCCTCGGCGGCCCGGGCCGCCGTCCGCGCCGCGCCGGTGAGGTGCACGCCGATCACCCCGTACGCCCAGATCGCCGCGTACTCGGCGGCGAGCGCGTCGGCGAGGGCCTGTGCCGGGCTCGGGCTCTTTGTCGGGTTCATTTGAGCGCCTCCACGTGGGTCGCCCGCGCGGCGGCGATCGAGCCGAGCAGCGCGGCCCGCTCGGCCGGCGCCTCGGCGCAGGCCTTCGCCGCGTTGGTCCGGCCCTCCTGTTCGGCCTGACGCAGCTCGGTGAGCACGGCGTCGGGCGCGGGCGCGCTCGCCGAGCCGGCGGCCGCCGGCGTGCCGGAGGGAGCCGGCCGGCCGATGACCCGGCGTAGCTCCTCGGCGTGCGCCTTGTGCGCGTCGGCGATCGGGGTGAGCCGTCCGGCGAGCGCCGGGGCGGCGGTGGCGGCGGCCCGGTAGCGGGCCTCCAGCGCCAGCGCCTCGGCGGCCAGCGGCTCCAGCGCATCAGGCGCCGGTGGCTCCTGGTCGCGGTCGAAAAGATCACAACCGGTCAGCGGCGCGGCCGCGCCGCCGAGCGCCACGAGCCCTCCGGCGCGCAGCAGCCAGCGCCGGGAATGCCCCGCTCTGACCTGGTCGGATGGTGTTCTGCCGGTCCCCACCTGACAGAGTCAACACCATTCGCGCCGCCTCGTGGGTCAGGGTCTCGGTGCGCCGCCGGGTCCGTCCGCGGCCGTTAGCGTTACGCTCTGCGCAACCACCGGGCGCGGACGCCCCGGTGGCGTGCCGGTATGGCGAGCCGACCGCTCGCACCGGCCCGGGACAACACGGCCCGTGGGTCGTGGCAACAGCAGGAGAGGTGCGCGGAATGACGCAGCGTGGCCGTGCCACCCGGCCGACGGGGCCCGCCGGGCGGCCCCGCCGGTCCGACGGCCCCCGCGGCGCGGAGCGCAGCGGCGCACCCCGTGGCGATCTGAACGCGCGCCGCAACCGGCTGCGCGAGGTGATCGAACCGGTCGTCGCCGCGGCCGGCTACGACCTGGAGGACCTTTCCGTCTCCCGCGCCGGGCGGCGGCACGTGGTCCGGGTGATCGTGGACGCCGACGGCGGGATCAACCTGGACGCCGTGGCGGACGTCTCCCGCGCGGTGTCGGCGGCCCTGGACGCGGCGGAGGAGTCCGGCGGCGACATCGTGGCCGGCGAGTACCAGCTGGAGGTCAGCTCGCCCGGCGTGGACCGCCCGCTCACCCTGCCCCGGCACTGGCGGCGCAACGTGGGCCGGTTGGTCAAGGTCACCGTCCGCGGCGACGCCGGGGACCGCCAGCTCACCGGCCGGATCACGGCCGCCGACGACGAGCGCGTGGAGCTGGAGACCGACGCCGGCCCCGTGGCACACCCGTACGCCGAGCTCGGGCCCGGCCGGGTCCAGGTGGAGTTCAGCCGCCTGGACGACCTGGCCGACGAGGACCTCGGCGACGACACAGACACCGACGACGACGAAGATCTGGAGGACGAGGAGAGGTGAACATCGACCTCGCGGCGCTGCGCGCCCTGGAGCGCGAGCGGGAGATCCCGTTCGACACGATCCTCGCGGCGATCGAGACCGCGCTGCTGACCGCCTACCGGCACACCGACGGCGCCGAGTCGCACGCCCGGGTGGAGATCGACCGCAAGAGCGGGGCCGCCTCGGTCTTCGCGCAGGAGCTCGACGCCGACGGCACCGTCACCCGGGAGTGGGACGACACTCCGCACGACTTCGGGCGGATCGCCGCCATGACCGCCAAGCAGGTGATCCTCCAGCGGCTGCGGGAGGCCACCGACGAGGTGCACTTCGGCGAGTACGTGGGCCGCGACGGTGACCTGGTCACCGGCGTGGTGCAGGCGCACGAGACGCGCCGGGAGAAGGGCATCGTCAGCGTCGACCTGGGCAAGCTGGAGGGTGTCCTGCCGCAGTCCGAGCAGGTCCCGGGCGAGCGGTACGAGCACGGCGAGCGGATCCGCTGCGTGGTCGTGCACGTCGCCAAGGGCATGCGCGGGCCGCAGATCACGCTGTCCCGGTCGCATCCGGCGCTGGTGAAGAAGCTGTTCGCGCTGGAGGTGCCGGAGATCGCCGACGGCACCGTGGAGATCGGCGCGATCGCCCGTGAGGCAGGTCACCGTACGAAGATCGCGGTCCGCTCGACCGCGTCCGGCGTCAACGCCAAGGGCGCCTGCATCGGCCCGATGGGGCAGCGGGTCCGCGCGGTGATGAGCGAGCTGCACGGCGAGAAGATCGACATCATCGACTGGTCGGACGACCCCGCGACGTTCGTCGGCAACGCGTTGTCGCCGGCCAAGGCGCTGCGGGTCGAGGTGGTCGACCTGGCCTCCCGTACCGCCCGGGTGACGGTCCCGGACTTCCAGCTCTCGCTCGCGATCGGCCGGGAAGGGCAGAACGCCCGCCTGGCGGCCCGCCTGACCGGTTGGCGCATCGACATCCGGTCCGACGCGGAGACCGCGGCCCCGCAGAGCCGGGGCGGAGCTGATCACGTCCCGGAGCCGGGCGGCGCGATCTCCGGCGGCTAGGGGTAGACTTACTCAGTGGCACGACGCGCGATTCCGGAGCGCACCTGTGTGGGCTGCCGGAAACGGGCGCCGGCCAGCGAGTTGTTGCGGGTTGTCGCGATCGGTGACGAGGCTGGTCACATCAGTCTCAGGCCCGATCCGGCCCGCAGACTGCCGGGTCGGGGAGCGAACATGCACCCTGATCCGGCCTGCTTCGCGCAGGCGGTGCGGCGTCGCGCCTTCGGGCGGGCACTGCGCCTCACCGGGGTTCCTGACCACGGTGCGCTTGCGGAGCACGTCGACGCGCAACCCCCGACGACCGGTCAAGCCCGACCGGTCGAGGGTCGCTAGCAAGGTAGGACGACCGACATGAGCACACGATGAAGTCCCTGAAATGACCAGGCTTCAAGTGCACGAGTGAGGTCGCTGCGGGTGCTGCCCGCACGACCTCGGAGTGAGGAGTGCAGTGGCAGGAAAGGCCCGCGTACACGAGCTTGCCAAGGAGCTCGGGGTCGAAAGCAAGACCGTTCTCGCCAAGCTCAAGGAAATGGGCGAGTTCGTGAAGTCCGCGTCCAGCACCGTCGAGGCGCCTGTCGCCCGGCGGCTGCGTAGCGCCTTCGTAGCCGGTTCGTCGGCGCCCGCCGGCCCGCCGGCTGCCGCGCCCAGCGGTCCGGCACCGACCCCGACGCCCACCCCGACCCGGGGGGCACCCGGG
>NZ_MAGP01000111.1 GCF_002926165.1 Micromonospora chalcea
CGGGTGGGCGGGCTGCGCGTCGTACCCGGGTTGATGCGGAATGCTCGGGCCGTATCCGGTCTGGTCGGCCCAGGGATCGGCGGGCGCCGGGCCGGGAGCGGGCACGGACGGCCCGGCGCTCCCCGACGACGCCGGATCGGTGGCCGGAGGCGGAGGCGCGGTCGGGTCGGCCGGAGAGCCGGACGGCGTCGGCGACACCGGTTCGGTGGAACCCGGCGGAGGCAGATCGGACATGGGCCCTCCTCAGCGGCTACGGCTGGAACGGCTCATGATCTTCCATGGTGCACGCTCACAGCGCAGCCCCCCGGTCGGTGGACCCGGCTGCGGAACCGCCCGGCGGGCGGAGGTCAGGCGATGACGCGGACCCGCTCGGCCTGCGGACCCTTCTGCCCCTGCGCGATCTCGAACTCGACCCGCTGGCCGTCGTCCAGCGCCTTGTAACCGTCCATCTCGATCGCGGAGAAGTGGACGAAGACGTCCTGCCCGCCGTCGACGGCGATGAAGCCGTAGCCCTTTTCGGCGTTGAACCACTTCACGGTGCCCTGTGCCACGGTGCACTTCCTCACTCTGCGCGGCGTTCCAACACCCGGAAACCGGCGGACCGGCACCGGTAGCACACCGGTTCAGCGATCGGCGACGACCACTGAATTCGGTGACCGAAATCGCACGCTACACGAGGCGTGACGACGGCGCACGACCACAAATCGGGCATATTCCGGGCGGTACCCGGCCCCGGTCACGCGCCTGCGCCGGCCCGTCCGGTATGCATGCGGCATGACCAGCGCGCCCACCACGACCACCGTTCGCCGGGTCCGGCCGACCGACGCCGCCCGGATGCGGGCGCTGCGGCTGGAGATGCTGGCCGACTCCCCACTGGCCTTCCTGGAGACGGTGGCCGAGGCCGCCGCCCGGCCGCACGCGGAGTTCGCGGCCCGGGTCGCGGCCGTCTCCCGGGGCGACCACACCGCCCAGTTCGTGGCCGACCCGGGCGGCCGGCTGGTCGGCCACGCCGGTGGCACCGCCGCGCCAGACGAGCCGGGCCTGACGCTCGTCTACGCGGTCTACGTGACGCCGGCCCGGCGGGGCAGCGGTCTGCTCGCCGCGCTCGTCGACGAGGTGGCCGCCTGGTCGCGCGCCTGCGGACGGCCCGAGCTGATGATGGAGGTGGTGGTCGGCAACGACCGGGCCTACCGGGCCTACCAGAAGCTGGGCTTCGTGGACACCGGCGTACGGGTGCCGCACCCCCGCATCGCCGGCCTGTACGAGCTGCAGATGCGCCGCCCGGCGTGAGGCCGACCGGACGCAGTTGTTAAGAGGGGGCCCCTCCTATACCGGAGGCGTTAAGAAGGGGCCCCTCCTTTCAGGCGTGGCGGCGGCTCTGGACGATGCGGAACCGGTTCGCCACGTACGCGCCGTCGGTCAGCGCCGAGTTGGCCGCCGCGTTCGCGCCGGAGCCGTGGAAGTCGGAGAACGCCGCCGACTGGTTGACGAACACCCCGCCGGTGAGGTTGCAGGACAGGTGCACCCCGGCGTCGATGGCCGCCTTCTCGGCCTCGTCCAGCACGGCCTCGTCGGTGGAGTAGACGCCCGCGGTCAGCGCGCCCTTCTCGCCCACCGTCTCGCGCAGGATGCGCAGGCTGTGCTCGGTCGAGTCGGTCGCGATGGCGAACGAGATCGGCCCGAACCACTCCCGCGAGTAGGTGGCGGTGTCGGAGGCGTCCAGCTTCACCACAGTCGGCGTACGCACCACCGCGCCGGGGAAGGACGGGTGCTCGACTACGCGCGACTCCAGCACCGGCTCGCCGACCTTGGTGACCTCGTCCAGCCGCTCCAGCACGCCGTCGTTGACGATCGCGCCGGTCAGCTCGACGCCCCGGGCCGGGTCGGCGGTCAGCTTGGCGACCGCGCCGGCGATCCCGGCGGCCACCTCGTCGAAGCTCTTGTGCCCCTGGTCGGTCTCGATTCCGTCGCGCGGGATCAGCAGGTTCTGCGAGGTGGTGCACATCTGGCCGCTGTACAGCGTCAGCGTGAAGCCGAGGTTGCGGCAGAGCCCGGCGAAGTCGTCGGTGGAGTCGATCACCACCGTGTTCAGGCCGGCCTTCTCGGTGTAGACGGCCGCCTGCCGGGCGTTCGCCTCCAGCCAGTCGCCGTACTCGGTGGAGCCGGTGAAGTCGACGATCTTCACGGCCGAGTCCAGGGCCAGCGTCGTGGCGAGCTTCTCGCCGGGCGCCTCGGGCGCGAGCTGCACCAGGTTCGGGTCGAACCCGGCCTCGGCGAGCACCTCGCGGGCGTACTTCACGGTGATCGCCAGCGGCAGCACCGCGCGCGGGTGCGGCTTCACCACGACCGGGTTGCCGGTGGCCAGCGAGGCGAACAGACCGGGGTACGAGTTCCAGGTGGGGAACGTGTTGCAGCCGATGACCAGCGCGACCCCGCGCGGCACCACGTGGAACGTCTTGGTCATCCGGAGCGGGTCGCCCTTGCCCGCGGCCTTCTCCCAGCCGGCGGTCCCCGGGTGGCGGGTCATCTCGGCGTACGCGTAGGCGACCGCCTCCAGGGCCCGGTCCAGCGCGTGCGCGCCTCCGGCCTGGAACGCCATCACGAACGCCTGGCCGCTGGTGAACTGCACCGCGTTGGCCAGCTCGAAGATGTTCCCGTGCAGCCGGGCGAGGATCTCCAGGCAGACGCCCACCCGGGCCTGCGGGCCGGCGTCGCGCCAGGCGGGCAGCGCGGCGCTCGCGGCGGACACGAGCTGGTCGGCGCCCGCGTGCGGGTAGCGCACGTCCAGCGCCACGCCGAACGGGCTGACCTCGGTGGCGACCGTGCTGCCGTCACCGGCCTGGTCGAGCGGGAAGTCGCCGCCCAGGTACGCCTCGAAGGCGGCCTTGCCGTCGGCGGCGGCGGTCTCGCCGTACACCCGGGGGCTGGGTGACTCGGGGTAGGCCGACCAGTACCCGCGCTCCGCGATGGCGGTCAGCGCCCGGTCGAGGGTCTCGCGGTGCCTGTCGTACAGGGGGTGCGGGGTCTCCGTCATGCCCGCCATCATGCAACAGAAAGGCACCAGATCAGTAGGGGCGTGTCACAACTCAGATCGTCAACTGCCAGTCGACGGAACCGGCGGCCGGGCGGAAGCCCAGTTGCTCGTTGATCGCGATCATGTGCCGGTTCGCGACCGCGTTCCAGGTGTCGACGGCCCGCAACGCCGGTTCGTGTGTCAGCGCGTACTCCAGGTTCCCGGCCTTGCAGAGCAGGCCGAGCCGGCGGCCGCGGTGGTCGGGGTCGACGAGGGTGATCTCCTGCCAGGCGTGGTCGGCGCTGCTCGCGTCCAGGCTGAGCTGGGTCCAGCCGACCAGGCGGCCGGTCGCCTCGTGCACCACGCCGGTGTTGTACCGGCGTACGCCCCGGGCATCGAGCGCCCGCTCCGCGTCGCGTACCCGCGCCGCGTCCATCCGCTCCGGCTTCCAGTCCAGCTCACCCATCGGCGCGTCGAGCAGCAGCCGGCCCTGGAGGTAGGCGACGTCCGCGACGTACTCCTCGGGGGTGTGATCGCGCCACCGCACCGGCCGGTATCCGGTGGCCGCGGTGCGGGCCGGGGCCAGCAGCGCGGCGAGCCGGTCACGGTCGAGCCCGGTCACGTCGAGGCGGCGGCGGACGTCGGCCAGCGCCGGCTTGGCGCCCAGGGCGGCGGCGAACGCGGCGCCGGGGAAGACCCGGTCCTCCTCGCCGGGCAGCGCGGCGGTGGTCGAGCCGACAAGGCGTTTGCCGCCGTGCTCGCGGAGCAGCCGCACGCCGTGCTCGTGCAGCACGCGGCCGATGCCGCGCCTCCGGTACGCCGGGTCGACGGTCAGTTCGACTGTCGCGTTCTCGGTGTTCTCGATCGTGTGCAGGTGCAACCGGAGCCAGCCCACCGGCAGGCCGTTCAGGCGGGCGACGAGCCAGCGTCCCTCGATGCCGGGCATCGGGTGCGACAGCAGCGCCTCGAAGCGGCGGCGGCAGATCGGCGGGAGGTCCGGCTCGTCGACGGCCTGGGCGGCGCAGGCGATCCGGTACGCCGCGTCGAGCGTCTGCCGGTCGGCGGGATCAAGCGGCGTCACGGTCAGCGTCATGTCACCCAGGGTGCGCCGGACACAGCGAAGAGGCCAGCGGTTTTCCGCTGGCCTCTTCGGACGTTGGTCGGGAGGGACGTCCGCACAACGCCTCCGGCGTTGGGTCGCAAGAACTTGAAAAGTCTCCGGCGGATGCCCTCCCGCACGAAGCATCTTGCGCCGTCCGGTTCCTGCCGTCAAGTCCTTGAGGGTGGTTTTCTGGCACTCACCGCACATCACCGGTTACCCACCGGTCTCACCCGATCCCCCACCCGGGCGAGCCCCACCTCCCCCACCCGGCCGAGGCGCCGGGCTCCGGGTCAGGACAGCAGGCCGGCGTCGCGGGCGGCGCGGAGGCTGGGCTTGATGCGGTGGGTGGGGCCCACCTGGGCGGCCACCGCGTCGAGCGTCTTCAGGCCCTCGCCGGTGTTGAACACGACCGTCTCGGCGGACGGGTCGAGCCGGCCCGACTCGACCAGCTTGCGCAACACCGCGACCGTCACGCCGCCCGCCGTCTCAGCGAACACCCCGGTGGTACGGGCGAGCAGCCGGATGCCGGCGCGGATCTCGTCGTCGTCGGCGTAGTCCATCCAACCGCCGGTACGGCGCACCGCCTCCAGCGCGTACAGCCCGGCGGCGGGGTCGCCGATGTTCAGCGACTTGGCGATGCCGGTCGGCTTGACCGGCGTGATCGTGTCGGTGTCGCCGTGCAGCGCGGTGGCGATCGGGTTGCAGCCGGCCGACTGCGCGCCGAACACCTTCCAGCCACCGGCCGGCGCCTCGACCAGGCCGATCTCGACCAGCTCGGCGAACGCCTTGTCGATCTTGGTGAGCAGCTCGCCGCTGGCCATCGGGATGACCACCTGGGCCGGGATCCGCCAGCCGAGCTGCTCGGCCACCTCGTAGCCGAGCGTCTTGGAGCCCTCGGCGTAGTAGGGCCGCACGTTCACGTTGACGAACGCGGTGTCCTCGAACTCGTCGGTCTCCACCAGTTCGCCGCAGAGCCGGTTCACGTCGTCGTACGAGCCGTCGATGGCGACCAGGTCACCGCCGTAGACAGCGGTGGTGACGACCTTGCCCTGCTCCAGGTCGCCGGGGATGAAGACGACAGACGGCACGCCGGCCCGGGCCGCGTGCGCGGCGACGGAGTTGGCGAGGTTGCCGGTGGAGGCGCAGGCGTAGCGGGTGAAGCCGAGCTGCCGGGCCGCGGTCAGCGCCACCGAGACGACCCGGTCCTTGAACGAGTGGGTGGGGTTCGCGCTGTCGTCCTTGACCCACAGCGGCGCGGTGAGTCCCAGCTCGGCGGCGAGGTTCGGGGCGGCGACCAGCGGGGTCAGCCCCGGGTCGAGCGTGACCCGGGTGTCCGGGTCCTGACCGGCCGGCAGCAGCGCCGCGTACCGCCAGATGTTCGCCGGACCGGCCTCGATCTGCTCCCGGGTGACGGTGGCGAGCGCGGCGGTGTCGTAGTCGACCTCCAGCGGCCCGAAGCACTCGTAACAGGCGTGCTGGGCGGCCAGCGGGTAGCGCGCCGAACAGGCGCGGCAGACCAGGGCGCGGGCCGGGCTGAGGGTGGTGTCGATGCCGGTGGCGGCGGGAAGCGTCGACGTCATGTCGAGGATTTCCTCTCATCTTTCCCCGCATCGCCGGGTGCGGCGGGGACGGAATTGGCACCTGCCCGCTGCCGCTCGTCGTCGAGCGTGCGGGTGGTTGCCGGGGCGTCGTCGGGCCGTATCCCTCAGCCCCTCTGGATGAGGTATTCAGTTGTGCCGCCGAGTCTATGCGCTGCTCACGGCCGCGCCACCCCGGGATCCCACGCTGTGGGCCGGCTCAGCGTCCGACCACCGCGGCCGGCTCCACCACGGCGGGCCGGTCCACCACCGCGAGCGGCTCCGGCGCCGTCGTGGTCACGGCTGCCGGGCGGGTACGGGTGACCAGGTTCGCGGCCACCAGGGCGGCGATGGTCAGCCCGGCACCCACCAGCTCGATCGCGACCGGCCGGTACCCGCGCAGGATCTGCACCGCGAACGTGACCACCGGCACCAGGTTCATGAACAGCGCGGCGTCGGCCGGGCCGAGTCGCCGTACACCGGTGTTCCAGGCCAGCACCGCGAGGACGGCGGCGATCAGCACCGCGTACGCCAGTTGGGGGGCGACCGCGACGAGGTCGGCGGCGGCCGGCGCGTGCTGGAGCCCGGTGAGGTCGGCGACGGCGCTGGCGGCGAGCATGGCGAGCATGCCCGTGACGGCGGTCAGCGTGGTGTAGCGCAGCGCCGACCATTCGGGGAACCGGCTCGCGCCGTGCGTGTAGAAGGCCCAGCCGATCACCGCGCCCAGCATGAGCAGCCCGCCGACACCGAACTGTCCGAGCCCGTCCAGCCGGCCGCGGGTGATCACCAGGCCGACGCCGACCAGGGCCACCAGTGCCAGTCCGAGCAGCGCCGGGCGGGGGCGTACGCCGTCGCGCGGCCAGCGGACCAGCTGGGTGATCAGCGGCACGGTGGCGCCGAACAGCGCGATCTGCTGCGGGGTGGCGTGGCCGAGGGCGAGGTTCGTCAGCGTGTTGAAGCCGGCGAAGCCGAGTGCGCCGAGCAGCCACACCTCGGCCGCGCGCCCGCGCGTGGCGAGTGCGGCCAGCCCTTCGCGGGCCAGCAGCAGGGCGACCAGCACGGCGGTGGCGAGGACGTACCGGGTGGTGGTCAGGTTGAGGGCGTCCACCCGGGTCAGCGCGCTCGCCAGCACGGGGAACATGACGCCCCAGCTGAGCACTGCGAAGATCGGGAAGGCGGCGGAACGGAAGCGCATCCCAGCTCCTATGTTCGAGTACCGTCGAACCAAACGCCACGACTCTAGGAGCTTGTTCGACGATTGTCGAACATGGGTTATCGTAGTCACATGGAGCTGCACGAACCCGAGCTGCGCGAGGTCCCGGTCACCGCCGTGCTGGCGGCGCTGGCCGACGACGTGCGGCTGCAGATCGTGCGCGCGCTCGCGCCGGGCGGGGAGCACGCCTGCGGCTCGTTCGAGTTCGGCGTCTCCAAGGCCACCCGCAGCCACCACCTGAAGGTGCTGCGCGAGGCGGGGCTGACCCGCACCCGCATCGCGGGCACCACCCGGTACGTGCGGCTGCGCCGCGACGAGCTGGACCGCCTCTACCCGGGCCTGCTCGACGCCGGCCTCACCGCGCCCGCCCGGCCGCAATGATCAGCCTCCCCCGCCACTCCCGGCGGGATGACATGATCGCCTGATGCGGAGGGCGACTGCCCGGATCGGGCTCCTCGCCGGCGCGGCACTGCTCGCCGGCTGCACCCCGGCACCGGCCCCGGTCGACGGGCCGCCGTCGGCGCCACCCCGGCCCGGCGCCGAGCCCGCCGCCACGTGCTCCCCGGAGGGCATCCGGATCACCGGGCTCGGGGTGGGGGCGGCGATGGGGCTGCGGGCGATGGGCCTGGACCTGGTCAACTGCGGCGACCGCCCGTACGAGCTGCGTGGCTATCCGGCGGTCGCGCTCCGGGACGCCGACGGGGACGCGATAACGGTACGGATCATCCCGGGCGCCGCGCCGATCACCGCCGGCTTCGACCACCCGCCCACCCGGATCGTGCTGGCACCGGGCGAACGGGCTGGCGCGGCGCTGATCTGGCGCAACCTCGTCACCGACCCGACCGTGGTGGCCACCGCGGGCGCCGAACTCGACGTCGCCCCGTCGACCGGCCGGCCGGCGTACCCGGTCGAGCTGGACGGGCCGATCGACCTCGGGAACACCGGCCGGCTCGGCGTCAGCGCCTGGAAGCGCCGCGACGCCGACCCGGCGACGCAGGCGCCCCCGCGCTCCGATCCACCGGCCCCCTCGACCTCGCCGGTCAACCCGCTCTGACTCAGATCGCGGTACGGAAGCGCCCTCCCGTACCGCGATCTCGCCGGGCGGCGGATCAGACCGGAACCGAGGCGGGCGACGCGGTGGCGGGCTCGGCCGGGGCGGCGCGGCGGCGGGCGAGCAGCGCGTCCAGCGCCCAGCTGCCCGGGCCGAGCACGGCGACCAGCAGGAACGACCAGCAGAAGAGCGCCGCCAGTTCGCCGCCGTTCTGCAGCGGCAGCAGGTTCTGCGGCTGGTGCACAGTGAAGTACGCGTACGCCATCGAGCCGGAGGCGAGCAGCGCGGCCGGACGGGTGAGCAGGCCGACGAGGACCAGCACGCCGCAGACGAGCTGGATCAGCGCCGCCCACCAACCGGGCCAGGTGGCGAACGGGACGGCCTCGCCGGAGCCTCGATTACCGCCGAGGACGCCGAATATCGACGCCGCGCCGTGGCATAGGAACAGCAGCCCCACAACAGCGCGGAACAGGGACAGGACAGGGCCGCTGAGCTGGGTCGGAATCATGTGTGACCTCCTGGGGCGGGTGTTTGACCGCTCCAGGATGGCGATTGCACGTATCGATGTTAATCAATTTCTTTGCAGGCGGGACAATTGCATGGGAACGCTCCCATGATATGGGCGGACGCGCCAATGCGGGTACCCCCGACAGTCACCTCAGCTGGTGACGTCCTTGCGGGTGAAACGCCAGAAGGCCAGGCTCCAGAACAACGTGGCGTAGACGATTGCCGAGAACGCGCCCTTGACCACGTCGTCGGTCTGCATCGGCGTGGACAGCAGCCCCAGCCAGGCGCTGCTGTAGTGGGTGGGCAGCAGGTTCCGCAGCCCGCCCAGCGCGGTGATCTGATCCAGGATGCTGGACAGGATCCAGAGCAGCACCGCGCCACCGACCGCGCCGAGCGCGGCATCGGTGGTCACCGACAGCAGGAACGCCAGCCCGGCCACCACCAGCAGCACCACCGCCAGGTACCCGAGCACCCCGAGCAGCCGCAGCAAGCCGTCGGCCGGGGCCAGCTCGGCCGAGACCTGGCTGCTCAACGGCTTCCAGCCGTACCGCAGCGTGCCGACCAGCAGCGCGGTGCCCGCGAGCAACAGCAGCGCCAGCCCGGAGTACGCGAGCGCGACGACCAGCTTCACCGCGAGCAGCCGGGCCCGGGGCACCGGCACCGCCAGCAGGTAGCGCAGGCTGCCCCAGCTCGCCTCGCTGGCCACCGTGTCGCCGCAGAACAACGCCACCACCACGACCAGCAGGAACGACGCGGAGACCAGGATCGAGAACAGGGTGAAGTTGAGCCCGCCCGAGGTGGCCAGGTCGGCCAGGCTGGAGAACTCGCCCCGCCCGCCGCGGTCGTCGTCTCCGGAGTCGAACTGGAACGCCACCAGGATGATCAGCGGCAGCAGCACCATGAACCCCAGCGCGAGCTGGGTACGCCGGCGCGACGCCTGCCGCCGGAACTCCGCGGCGAACGGAAGCGTGGCCGAGGGCCGGTAACCGGCCGCCGCACCGCCCGCGCCGGGCCCGGACGTGCCGCCACCAGGCGACGATGCCACAGACGAACCCGCCATCACCGGTCCCCGCTTCCCCGAGAGTTCTCGCCGACCAGGGCGAGGAACGCGTCCTCCAGGCGGCGCCGGGGCACCACCCGGTCCACTCCGATACCGGCCCGGACCAGCTCGGCCACCACCTCGCTGCGCGCGGTGCCGTTGGTGTCGACCACCAGCGCGCCCTCGGCGTCGGGCAGCACCCGTACGCCGTCGAGCCGGTCGAGCACCGTACGCGCCGCGTCCGGGTCGCTCACCTCGAACAGCACGCTCGGCGACTCGCCGACGATCTCCTCGACCGGACCCGAGGCGACGATCCGGCCCTTGTTCACCACCACGGCGTGCGTGCAGGTCTGCTCCACCTCGGCCAGCAGGTGGCTGGAGACCAGCACCGCCCGGCCGTCGGTGGCGTAGCGCTGGAGCACCCGGCGCATCTCGGCGATCTGCGGCGGGTCCAGCCCGTCCGTCGGCTCGTCCAGCACCAGCAGCTCGGGCAGGCCGAGCAGGGCCTGGGCGATGGCCAGCCGCTGCCGCATGCCGTGGCTGTACTTCCTCGTCCGCCGGTGCACCGAGTCGCCCAGGCCGGCGATCTCCAGCGCCTCGTCGAAGTGCGCGTCCTCCCACGGCCGCCCGGTCGCCCGCCAGTACGCCTTGAGGTTGTCCAGGCCGGACAGGTGGGGCAGGAAGCCCGGCCCCTCGACCAGCGCGCCGATCCGGGACAGCACCGGCGAGCCGGGCACCAGCCGGTGCCCGAAGACGTAGATCTCCCCGGCGGTGGGCTGGGTCAGCCCCATCAGCACCCGCAGCGTGGTGGTCTTGCCCGCGCCGTTGGGGCCGAGCAGGCCGACCACCTGCCCGGGGTGCACCTCGAAGTCGACGTCGGAGACCGCGACGAAGCCGTCCGCGTACTCCTTGCGCAGGTTGCGCACGGCGAGCGGGACGCCCGCGTACTCCGGGTGCACGGAGTTGTCCTGGCGGCGGTGCCGGCGGCGGGTGAGCAGCACGACCACGACGAGCCCGAGCACGATTGCGGCGAGCAGACCGGCCAGCGCCCAGCGCCACACCACTGCCGTGGTGGGGATGGGCGTGGCCTCGACGGTGGGCAGCGTCAGCGGCCCGTCGGCCAGCGCCACCGTGTGCACGGCCGGCTCGGCCGGCGGGGCGTACGCCTGGTCCGACGTCGCCACCACGAGCCGCAGCCGGTGCCCGGCCTCGACCCGCCGGACGATCCCCGGCAGCGTGACGGTGACCGGCGTGGCCGCGTCGACGGAGCTGGGCAGGCCGGTCAGGCGCACCGGCGCGACCAGGCCGGACGGCAGCGTGGCCGCCCCCTGCGGGTCGACGTCGTAGAGCTTCACGAACAGCACCGCCTCGCCGGTCGGGGAGGCGGCCCGGATCCGCACGGTGGGCGCGCCCACCACGTCGACCGGCTCGTCCAGCGGCGCGGACTCGAAGCGGGCGTGCTGGCCGGGGATGTCACCGGCCACGCCGTCCAGCAGCGAACCGAGCGCGCCGGCGAACGGCACCGAGGAGATCGCCGCCGGGTTGCCGTTGGGCGGTACGGCGACCGGCTGGGGCGGACCGGCGAGCGTGACCTCGCGGCGGTCCTCCCCGGCCAGGCCCGGATAGTCGGCGGTACGGAAGCCGGTGGCGACCAGGCCCCGGTCGAGCGCGTCGAACCCGGCGATGCGGGAGAACGTGAACGTGTCGCCGGGCGCCGCCCCGTCCCCCTTGACGTAGTGGTCGAGCCACTGCGCGGTCAGGAACTTCACCCGGTCGGAGTCGGAGGTGGGTCCGGAGCCGCCGTCGTGGCCGCCGGTGAACCAGGCGACCCGCACCGGCGTGCCGGCGGCGGCGATGCCCCGGGCGTTGGCGTCCGCCTCGGCCAGCGGGAAGAGCGTGTCCGCCTCGCCCTGGACCAGCAGCGTCGGGGACTTGATCCGGTCCAGCACGCCGGCCGGCGACGACCGGCGCCGCAGCTCGACCGCCGCCGCGTCGGCCCGGCCCGTGGTCGCGATGCGCAGGTACGCGGCGCAGACGTCGGCGGCGAAGCGCCCGCAGGACGGGTCGGCGGCGCCGGCCGGCGCGCGACCGGAGCCGGTGCCGGGACCGGCGCCCGGCTGCGGGCTCGGCGGTCCGGCCGACTCGGGCGCGCCCTCCGGCGCGGCGGCGGTGGCCCCGGAGAGCCCGGCCGGACCGGAGCCGGCGTTCCCGCCGCCACCGAAGAAGATCCCCGCCCAGCCCTTCTTGAACACGCCGTCGGTGGGCTGCCGGCCGGTGCTCTCCGGCAGGAACGCGCGGGACAGGTCGTTCCAGGTGATCATCGGGACGATCGCGTCGACCCGCTGGTCCTGCGCGGCCAGCAGCAGGGCCAGGCCGCCGCCGTACGAGCCGCCGACCACGCCGACCCGGGGGTCGCCCGGCGAGTCGAGGCGGATGTCCGGCCGGGCCGCGAGCCGGTCGAGCAGGCGCTGGGCGTCCCGCACCTCGTAGTCGGGGCTGTCCAGGTGGATCTGGCCGCCGCTGCGCCCGAAGCCGCGGGCGGTCCAGGTGAGCACCGCGTACCCCCGGGCGGCCAGGTCCTCGGCGTCGGAGCGGACCGAGTCCTTGGTGCCACCGAACCCGTGCGCCAGCAGCACCGCCGGCACGCGGTTCGCTTCCGACGCGCGGTCCGGCAGGTAGAGCGTGGTGTCCAGCTCGACCGGCTCGTCACCGGAGGGCCCGGAGCGGACCGTCACCAGCGCCGACTCGGTGCGGAAGTCCGGGCTCTGCGGCCGGGCCACCCAGACGAGCGCGGCGGCGACGAGGACTACCACCGCCACGACGGCGACGATCCGGCGTGGGCGTCCGGCCAGGGCGCGCCGGATCCGCGCGACTGGTGATCTCATGCGGCACACGGTACGGGCCGATCGCTGTGCATTCGCTGAGATCCGCCGTACGTCCGTCCGGTTGCGCCGTTCGTCGTTCGCCCACCGTCGTCCGCCAAAGGTCCAGAGCATCCCAGCGGCACATGTTCGGATCATGTGAATTCACATCTACACGCGCAAACCATCGTCGATGTCACTTCTCGGCAACATGATCGGACGCTGAGTGACGTCGAAGCTCACTCAGCGTCGCCCAGAATGGACTGACGTGAAGCCGACTCATCGGCCGAGGTTGCACAGACGTCCGGTTCGGCTACTTTTCCGGTCCGGTGCACGGGACTGCGTACGGCGACCTCCCGGGGCACCGAACGCCCCGCCGTCGCCGGAGGAGACACACCATGACAGTCCCCGCGCCGCGGGTCCGTCGGCGGCCCGCCGTACCGGGCCGCACGCTTCCCCTGCTGCTGGTGCTGGCGCTGCTCGTACCGCTCGGGTTCATCTTCGCCCAGTCCGAGAGCAGCGCCGCGGACGACCACGACCTGGCGAGCCGGGAACGGCTCGGTGTGCGCTACCTGCGCGCCCTCGGCCCGATCACCGACGCGCTGGTGGAGGCCCAGGCGATAGCGGTCGCCGAGGGAGCCGTCTCCCGGGGCGCGCTCACCGCCGCGATCGAGGGCGTCGCCGAGGTGGACAGCGCCGTCGGCGACGAGTTGCGCACCCACGAGCGCTGGGCCGGGCTGCGGGCGAAGCTCGAGTCGCTGCCGGACCGCGGGCTCGGCGACCCCGAGGCGGCCTTCCGGGCCTACGGCGAGGCGTCCGACCTGCTCCTGGCCCTCTACCGCAAGGTGCGGGAGAGCTCCGGGCTGATCCGCGACCCGCGCTCGGACTCGTTCTTCCTCCAGGACGGCATCGGCGGTGACCTGCCCACCGCGACCGTGCTGGCCGGGCGGCTCGTCGACCTGGCCCGGCTGGCGGCCAAGCGCCCCGCCGCCGAGCGCGCGCGGACCGGCGCGGAACTGGCCGAGCTGCGCGTCGCCGCGCTCGGCCCGGCCACCGACCTCGTCGCCGACCTGCGCTCCGCCGTCGACAGCTCGGAGAGCACCGACCTGGGCGCCAACGTGCTCACCCCGCTGGACACCTACCAGCGCTCGCTGGAGACGTTCTCGGTGTACTCGGCGCCCGGCGGCGGGCGGTCCGCGCCGAGCACCGACCAGCTCACCCAGGCCGGCATCACCGCGCAGAACGCCGCCAAGCAGCTCCGGACGGTCATCCTCGACCAGCTCGACGCGCTGCTGAAGGAACGGCTGGACGCGATCGACCGGGACCGCCTGCTGGGCCGGGCCGCGGCCGGCACCGCTGTCGCGCTGCTCGCCGGGATCGCCGCGCTGCACCTCGCCGCGCTACGGCGGGCGCGGGCGGCCGTCCCTCCCCCGGCGCGCCGCACGCCGGCCGAGGCCGGACCGCCACCGGCGGTCCACGGGGACCCGCCGATCACCGTGTCCGAGGGTGACCGCCAGCCGGTCGCCGTCGGCCGGGGCGGCGACGCCGACCGGTGGAGGCCGTTCGATGCTGCTCGCTAGGTTACGGATCCGGGGCAAGCTCGCCCTGCTGGTGATCATCCCGCTGCTCAGCATGGTCGGGCTGGCCGTTCCGGTGGTCATCGACCGGGTGGCCGCCGCGCAGCGGGCCGCCGACACCGCCGAGACGGTCCGCATCGCCAGCCGGGTCGGCAGCCTGGTCCAGGATCTCCAGCAGGAACGCCTGCTCTCGGTCGGGCTGCTGCTCGGACGGGTGTCCCGCACCGAGCTGATCCAGAAGTCGGCCACCGTCGACGACCGGGTCGCCGATCTGCGCGCCGAGACGCTGCCGGCGACGGTCCGCGAGAGCCTCGACGGGGTACGCAAGCTGGACGACGTCCGCACCGCCACGCTCGCCGGCCGGGCCAGGCCGGACCAGATCCTGACCGCGTTCAGCGAGGTCGACACCGCCCTGATCGACGCGCTGCGACTGCCGTACCAGGTGGACACCGACACCGCCGCCGGGCGGCAGGTGCTCGCCCTGGACGCGTTGCTGCGCGTCGACGAGGCGCTCAGCTCCTGCACCACCCAGATCGTGCTGGTCAAGGCGACCGGCGACCCGCGGATGTCGCGGTCGTTCGTGGCGTGCATGGCGGCGCTCAACGTCGACAACCGGCGCTTCCGCCGGCTGATCACGCCGGAGCAGCTCAAGGTGGCCGAGCTGGACGACGCGGCGGTGGCCGCGCGGACCAGCCCGACGTTCCTGGTGGACAGCCTCCGGGACCCCGACGCGGCGATCGCGCCGGTCTCGCTGGACGTGCTCTTCCCCGCGTCCCGGTCGATGATCACGCTGGGCCAGTTCGTCGAGAAGAAGGTCGTCGCGGACGTCATCGCGGAGACCCGCGCCCGGGAGCGGGAGGCTCTGACCGCGGCCTGGCTGGTCACCGTGGCGGCGGGCGTGATCCTGCTGGTCGTGGTGCTGCTGAGCATGACGGTGGCCCGTACCGTCGCCCGCCCGCTGAGCCGGCTCACCCGCTCCGCCGAGCGGGTCGCCCGGGTCGCCGAGGCGGAGCTGACCCGGGTCGCCGACGACGAGTCCGAGAGCGTGCCCCCGGTACGCCTCGACCCGGTGGAGGTGAGCGCCCGGGACGAGATCGGTGAGCTGGCCCGCGCGTTCGACCGGGTGCAGCACACCGCCGCCCGGCTGGTCGAGCGGCAGGTGGCCGGACGCCGCAACGTGGCGCAGATGTTCGGCCACGTCGGACGGCGTACCCAGAACCTGGTCGGCCGCCAGATCGCGCTCATCGACCGGCTGGAGCGGCAGGAGACGGACCCGGGCCGGCTGGAGCACCTGTACCGGCTGGACCACATCTCCAGCCGTCTGCGCCGCAACGCGGGCAGCCTGGTGGTGCTCTCCGGCGCCACCGGCTCGGACGGCCACGTGGCGCCGGTCCCGCTGGCCGACGTGGTCCGGCTCGCGCTCGGCGAGATCGAGGACTACACCCGCGTCGACGTGGAGGTGCCGCCCGGCGTCGCGGCGGCGCCGGCGATCGTCGGCGACCTGGTGCTGACGCTGGCCGAGCTGATGGAGAACGCCACCTCCTTCTCGGCGCCGCACACCCGCGTGGTGGTGACCGGCGAGCTGACCGACGGCGGCGCCCGGCTCGTGGTGGTCGACCACGGCATCGGCCTGACCGAGGAGCGGATGGCCGAGGAGAACGCGCGGTTCGACCGCCGGGAGCGGCTCGACCTCGCCCCGACCGAGGTGCTCGGCCTCTTCGTCGTCGGCCGGCTGGCCCGGCGGCACGGCTGGCACGTCCGGCTGACGCCGACCCCGGGGGGCGGAGTCACCGCCACCCTGGAGGTCCCGGCCGACTCGCTCGTGGTCCGCCGCCCCGAGCCGGTCTTCGCCACCGCCACCCTGGCCGCTGTGCCGCCCGGCGGGCACGAGCACGGGACGGCAGCGGTCGAACCGCCCGCCGGCTTCGACGCGGAGCTGCTGAGCCGGGCCACCCGCAGCATGTCCAGCGGCGACCCGTGGAACGCCTTCGGCAAGCGGGACGACGCTCCGGAGCCGGCCGAGGATCCGGGCCTGCCCACCGCCGGCGCGCCGCCCGCCTGGCCGCCGGCCGCAGGTGCGCCCGCCACCCGGCCGGCCGGGCCGGTGGCGCACCCCGGCCGTACCTCCCCGCCGACACCGGTCGTCGGCCCGGTCCCGGTCGCTCCCCCGGCCGCCGGGCCGACGACCGGCCCGACCCGCACCGCGCCGGCCGGCCCAGCCCTGACCCCACCGGCGGGTCCGGCCCTGCCGCCGCCCGCCGGCCCGGCCCTCGCACCGGCCGCCGGGGCCGGCCTGGCCGTCGGGCCGTCGTCGCCACCGGCTGTCCGGCCGGCGCGCACGCCGACCGTCGGGTCCGCGCCCGTACCGACCGCCGGACCGGCGTCGGCCCCGCCGGTCGGTCCGGCCCGCACGGCGCCCCCCGCCGGTGGTCGCCCGTCGGTCCCGGCCGGGCCGGAACCGGTCGGCCCGCCCACCGGACGGCCCGGCACGCGGTCGCCGATCCGGCAGCGGGTGCCCGGCGCGAACCTCCCGGCCCCCGCGCCCACCACCCCGGCCGCCCCGGCGACCGGCGGGCCGCTGATCGGCGTACCGGCCGATCCGGCCTCCGTCCGGGCCCTGGTCGAGGCGTTCCAGGACGGCGTACGCCGGGCCGAGGGCCACACCACCCTCGTCCCGCCCGCAACGGAGCGTCCCCGGCTGAGCCGGCGGGTGCCGGGCGCGAATCTGGCCGACACCCCGGTCCAGTCCACGCCCCCGGCCAGCTCCGACCCCGGCGACCCCGTCGAGGTCCGCAATCTCGTCAACGAATTCGAGGCGGGCGTCGCCCGCGCTCTGCGCGAAGTCAGCCCAGACCGTCATTACGAAGAGGACCCATCACGGTGACCAGCCCCTTCTTGCACGACAACATCGAACAGAGCGCCGCCGGCGACCTCAGCCCCGAGGCGCGCACCTTCAACTGGCTGCTCGACTCGTTCACCTCCAGCACCGCCGGGGTGATGGAGGCGATCGCGGTCTCCTCGGACGGGCTGCTGATGGCCATGTCCGCCATCAAGGACCGGTCCAACGCGGAACGGCTCGCCGCCGTGGTCTCCGGCATGACCAGCCTCGCCGGAGGCGCCGCGAGCTGGTACGCGCTGGGCGCGCTCAACCGGGTGATCGTCGACATGGCCGAGGGTTACCTGCTGATCAGCGCGATCAGCAGTGGTTCGGTCCTCGGCGTCGTCGCCGACCGGACGGCCAACCTGGGCACCGTGGCGTACGAGATGACGCTCTTCGCCGGCCGGGCCGGCGGCGCCCTGAGTCCCCGCCTGATCGCCGAGCTGAAGAACGCCGTTCAGCAATGATCCCGGGGGCCGCCGGCGCGGACCCGGAGCCGGAACCCGGCATCCGGGTCCGCCCCTTCCTGCACGCGTCCGTTCCGGTTCCGGAGCCGGACGCGGGCGACGGGGAGCCGACCGGCCCGCGCCCGTTCGTGCTGACCGCCGGACGAGTGGACGGCGACCCGGCGATCGGTCTGGAGACCCAGGTCACCGCTCGTCCGGGCAGCACCTCGTGGGCGGTGACGGCCCGGCTGTCCCCGGAACTGGCGGCGATCGTCGCGATCTGCGCCGAGCCCGTCTCGGTGGCGGAGATCTCCGCCCGGACCCGGATGCACTTCGGTGTGACCCGGGTACTCGTCGGCGACCTCCGCGCCGCCGGCCATCTCGACGTGCACGTCGCGGACGGCGACGACGCCCTCGATCCCGACATCATCCTGCGAGTGATTGATGGACTTCGTGCGATCTCCTGAATGGCCGGCGGCGGCCCTGGGCGGGCCGTCCGCGAACAGCGCCCCGAGCCGCTACGGCGGACCGGCCCCGCTGATCGGCCGCGCCACACCGCCACCGCCCACCCCGCCGCTGCCGTACCTGCCGCCCGGGGTGCCGCCCCAGGAACCGGCCCCGATCGTGAGCCGGCTCCCGGCGCCCCGCCCGCCGATCCCGGTCAAGATCCTGATCGCCGGCGGGTTCGGGGTCGGCAAGACCACCACGGTGGGGGCGATCTCGGAGATCGCGCCGCTGACCACCGAGGCCGAGATGACCACCGTCGGGATCGGCATCGACGACCCGGGCGGCGTCGCCGGGAAGACCACCACGACCGTCGCCATGGACTTCGGCTGCGTCACCATCGACCGCAGCCTCAAGCTCTACCTCTTCGGTACGCCCGGTCAGGCGCGGTTCGGTTTCATGTGGGACGACCTGGCCCGGGGGGCGCTCGGCGCGCTCGTGGTGGTGGACAGCGCCCGCCTCGACGACTGCTATCCGGCCATCGACTTCTTCGAACGTTCCGGGCTGCCGTTCGCCGTCGGCGTCAACGCCTTCGACGGGCGGCTGGCCCTCGACCTGCCGTCGATCCGCTGGGCGCTGGCGATCGCGGAGCACGTGCCGCTCGTGCAGTTCGACGCCCGGGACCGGCTCTCCGTCCGGGACGCCCTGCTGGTCGTCCTGGACCGGGCGCTGGACCGGGCGACCCGTTCGGGGCGGCGCGGCGACGGGCCCGCCCCGCAGCCACGGGCGGGCTGAACACCGACAGTCGTTTCGATCCGTTGTCTGGCGAAGGGGTGGACGCCATGAGAGGTGATCTGGACGAGACACTGGCCCGGATGGCGCGGCGCGAGGAGGCGATGCGCCGCCGGGCGCCCGGCGAACCGGCCGGCGGGACCGACCAGGACGTGGTCCCGGAGGAACTGCCGGCCGAGCCGGGCAACGGGCGGGCGGGCCACGGCGCGTACCGGCTGCGGGGCGGCGCGGCGCCGGCGCGGCGTGACCCGGTCGAGGAGGTCGCCGACGCGGTCCGGCGGGTCGTGGCCGACCACCCCGGGGCGGCCGTCACGCTGCGGGTGGAAGTGGGCGACCAGGCGTACCCGCTGCGGGTCTCCTGGTCGGGCCTTGCGGTCACGGTGGGCCCGGCCTCGGCGCCGACGCCCCCGCCGGCGTGGCCCATGTCGG
The DNA here is from genome assembly GCF_002926165.1 of Micromonospora chalcea. Lineage (GTDB taxonomy): Bacteria > Actinomycetota > Actinomycetes > Mycobacteriales > Micromonosporaceae > Micromonospora > Micromonospora chalcea. Next base: position 18,930 of record NZ_MAGP01000111.1, read on the forward strand.
TGAAGACGGTGCCCGCCCCCGGGCAGGACTCGGTCGAGTCGGACCCGGCGGCCCGGCTGGCGGAGATGATCCGGCGGGATCCCTCGCTGCTGGACGGCCCGGACCCGCGCTGAGGCGGCACCTCGTGGTCACGGCGGCTACTGTCGGCGGGTGGCGGAACCCGATCTGACCCTGACCGCGACGCTGCGGCCGGCCGCGCTCGACGCCCGCCGCGGCGTGGTACGCCTGCACCCCGAGGTGCTCACCGCGCTGGCGCTGCGCCCCGGCGATCCGGTGCGGCTGACCGGCCGCCGGACGACCGCCGGCATCGCGGCCGCCGCCGACCCGGGCACCAGCGGCGTCCTGCTGCACGCCGACGACCTGCTGCTCGGCAACCTGGGGCTGCGGGCCGGCGGCCAGGTGACGGTGAGCCCGCTGCCGGCCACCCCGGCGCGCCGGCTCACGCTGGCCGGCCCGGCCGCGGTGGTCGCCGCGGTCCCGCCGGAGATGCTGCGGCTCGCGCTGCTCGGCAAGGTCGTCACGGCCGTCGACGACGTCTCGCTGCTGCCGCAGGACGTGCTCCCGGACGCCGCCGTGCGCGGCCTGATCGAGGCCGCGCGGCGCAGTCTCGCCAGCTCCGTCGGGTACGCCTGGACCAGCACGCTGCTCAACGTCGTGTCCGTCGAGCCGGCGGCCGGCGCGCTCGTCACCATGGACACGGTGGTGGGCTGGGAGCACGGTCCGGCCACCCGGGGCTCCGGCCCGGTGTCCCCGGGCGCGCCCGTCTCCGCCCCCTCGGCCGCGCCGGCCGGGACGGAACGGGCCGAGGGCCTGCTCGGCCCGGAGGACGCCCCGGACGTCGACGAGCTGCCCGGCCTGCGCGCCCAGGCCGAGGAGCTGACCGAGCTGCTGGACCTGGGCTTCCACCACCGTGAGGTGCTGGGCCGGCTCGGCACCACCGTCTCGCTCGGCGTGCTGGTGGAGGGACCGGCGGGCTCGGGCAAGTCAGCGCTCGTGCGCGCCGTCGCGGCCCGGGTCGGCGCGGGTCTGCGCCCGCTCTGGGCGCCGGAGCTGGCCGCGCTCACGAACGACGCGGCGGCCCGCAGGCTCCGCGAGGCGGCGTCGGCGGTACGCGCCGGCGGACCGGCCGTGCTGCTGGTCATCGCCGTGGAGGCGATCGCCCCGGCCGACGAGCCGGGTCCGCTGGCCACCGTGTTCCGCCAGGTGGTCGCCGAGGCGCTGCGGGCCGGCGTGGCGGTGGTCTGCACCAGCGGGCGACCGGAGGCGGTGGACCCGGGACTGCGCGGCCCGGATCTGCTGGCGCTGCGGATCACCGTGCCGCTGCCCGACGCGGCGCTGCGCCGGGAACAGCTGACAGTGCTCACCCGGCAGGTGCCGCTGGCCGGCGACGTACGGCTGGACGAGGTGGCCGGCCGTACCCCCGGGTTCGTCGCGGCGGACCTGGCGGCGCTCGTCCGCGAGGCCGGGGTACGCGCGGCGCTGCGGCAGAAGACGGCGGAGACGCCGACGGTGGCGATGACGGACTTCGCCGAGGCGCTGGAGGTGGTCCGGCCGACGACGATGTCCGCGTCCACGCTGGAGCTGGCGTCGGTGACGCTCGACGACGTGGGCGGACTGCACGACGTCAAGCAGACGCTCACCGAGTCGGTGCTCTGGCCGCTCACCTACCCGGACACGTTCGCCCGGCTGGGCGTGACGCCGCCGCGCGGGGTGCTGCTCTACGGGCCGCCCGGCTGCGGCAAGACCTACCTGGTCACCGCGCTGGCCGGGTCCGGGCGGGCGAACGTGTTGTCGGTGAAGGGCGCGGAGCTGCTCTCCAAGTGGGTGGGTGAGAGCGAGCGGGCGGTCCGGGAGCTGTTCCGCCGGGCCCGCCAGGCCGCGCCCACGCTGGTGTTCCTGGACGAGGTGGACGCGCTGGCCCCGGTACGCGGGCAGGCCAGCGACGGCGGCACCACCGACCGGGTGGTGGCGGCGCTGCTCACCGAGCTGGACGGGGTGGAGGCGCTGCGCAACGTGGTGGTGGTCGGCGCGACGAACCGGCCGGAGCTGGTCGACCCGGCGCTGCTGCGTCCCGGCCGGCTGGAACGTCTGGTCTACGTGCCGCCGCCGGACGGGCCGGGCCGCGCGGAGATCCTCCGCGCCGCCGCCCGGGGCGTACCGCTCGCGCCGGACGTCGACCTCGACGCGCTCGGCGCCGAGCTGGACGGCTTCTCCGCCGCCGACTGCGCCGCGCTGGTACGGGAGGCGGCGCTCGCCGCCATGCGGGAGTCGCTCAACGCGAGCACCGTGACTGCCGCGCACGTCGGGGCGGCCCGGGACCGTGTCCGGCCGTCGCTTGACCCGGTGCAGCTCGCGCACCTGGAGTCGTACGCCGCCGGCCGGTCCTGACCGGTCAGCGCTCGTCGCGGCCGCGGGCACGCTCCGGTGCCGTGAGGACCGGCTCGTCGGCGTACTCGTCGTCGGCGAAGTCGTTGCCCTCGTCGTAGGCGGCGTACTCGTCGTCGGCCGGCCCGGTCTCTCCCCGCTCCTCCCAGAGCGCGGTCTCGTGGTCCTTGACGACCTGGGAGTCCTCGATCTCGCCGCGCCAGCCCTCGACCGCGTCCGGGTCGAGCACGGTCCGGGTCATCACGTGCCGGACGAAGTGCTTCAGCTCCAGCCGGACCCGGCGGCCCTGGGCCCGCCACAGGTTGCCGGTGTGCTCGAAGAAGCCCTGCGGGTGGTACTGCAGCACGACCAGGATCCGGGTCAGCTCCGGGGCGACCTCGTGGAAGCTGACGCTGCCGTCGACCGAGCCCTTCTCGCCGGTGGACCGCCAGTGGATGAGCCGGTCCGGGATCTGCCGCACGATCGTCGACTCCCAGGTCCGGTGCGACCAGAGCACCTGCGCCTTCCAGGTCATCTTCTCGTCGTCGCAGTCGGCCTGTTCGACCTTCTTCATGAAGCTCGGGAAGTCGCCGAACGTCGTCCACTGGTTGTAGGCGACCCGGACCGGTACGCCGACCTCGATGGTCTCGACGATGTTGGTGACCTTGAGCTTCCGGCCGCCGTCGCCGCCGCCCTTGCGGCCGAACGCCGCCATCAGCTTCTCCCTACCGCCGGCCACGCCGGCATGGAACATGGCCTTCACCGGGGAGCTGCCCTCGGCGAGCTTCCGCGCGCCGGTGGCGGCGGCGACCAGGCCGGGGTCGCCGCCCTGCTGCGCGTACTCGCTGAGTCGTCCGGTCGCGGCGGTGACCCGGTCGCTGATCGCCTGGACGGCCCGTTCACCGAGCGCCGCGGCGAGGTTGCGCAGCTCGCCGCCGATCTCGTCGCGTACCCGGCCGGTCAGATCGGTCGTCGCCATCGTCACCGCCCCCGCTGCTGTCGGTCCGGCGCCTCGGGCTGCTCGTCCAGCTCCGGTTCCTCGTCCGGCGCGGAACGCTCGGCGTCCGGCCGGCCCGGGCCGCTCCGGCGGCGCAGCGCGTCGGCCCCGTCGCGCAGCCGGCCGCCGATCGCGTCGATGCCGCTGCCGGCGGCGGCGGTCGCCGCGGCCCGCCCGGCCGCCACCAGCGGCGGCGCCAGCCCGCCGAGGTTGCGCAGCTGCGGACTGGCGCCCATCAGATCCGCGCCGAGCCGCTTGATGCCGCCGGGACGCTGGCTGGCCCGCCCGGCGGCGACCGCGGCGGCGAGCGTCAACGCGGTACGCATCTTCCTCCGGCGACCCAGCAGGTAGCCGAAGCCCACCGCCAGCGCCACCCGTGCTCCGCTTTTCATCCGCTCTCCTCCGCACTCCCCGGGGCGCGAACTACCCGTCACCCCGTTGGGAAAACATTTCCTCAGGGGAACGGAAAAGGCGGCCGAAACTTCACGTCAAGCGTCAGGGAGCTGCAAGAACGGGTTTCAGCGGATCGGCAGCGCCGAGTCGAGGCACATTCGGGCGTGCACTTCTCCGCCCTCCTCGCGCAATTCCGCACCGCATTTACGAAGAACGGAGAGAGCGCCCGCGTTGTCCGGCGTGGTGTCCGCGACCACTGTGTGCATCCCGGCCGCCGCGGCGGTGTGCAGCAGCTGCCGCAGCGCGGCGGCGCCGAGACCCCGGCCCCGGGCGGAGCGGCCCAGCCACATGCCCGTCTCCACAGTGCCGGGCTCGTCCCGGCGGGTCATCCGGATCATGCCGACGACCTCGCCGCCGGAGACGATCGCGTACATGGCAGTGCGGGTCGGGCCGTCGAGTCCGCCGAGGTTCGCCCGGTGGAACTCCCGGAACGCGTCCCGGCGGGCGAGCGACCAGCCCGCGGGCGCCTGCACCGGAGGCATCACGTCCTCCGGTTCCGCCTCCGCCGCCGCTACGGAGAGCAACGGTTCCAGGTTCCGCTCGTCCACCGGCTCCAGCCGTACCGCACCCGTCACGAGGCGCAGTCTGCCGCTACCTGTCCGGGCCGTCCACCCCTTTGGGCCCGGATTGCCGCTATGGCCGACCGCCTCGGCCGGTCGTACCCCCGGGGTGTTCCGCCTCACGCTGCGTTGTCATCCGACCGGGTGTTCCGGCGTGAGCGTGCTCACGCCGGAGGAGCGAACTCGCACAGCACCACCGAGGCGTCGTCGGTGCGCTTGCGCCGCCGCAGCCGCTCCGGGTGGTCCCGCTCGGCCGCGCGGACCCGATCGATCAGCCCTTCCGGGCCCGCCACGGTCAGCACCTCCAGCAGCCCGGCCCAGTCGAACAGGCCGAACTGGTCGACCGCGCAGGAGGCGCCGTCGCTGAGCAGCGCGGCCCGGCGCAGCGCACCCGGACCGCGCAGCGGAAGCGTGCCGGTCAGCGCGTGGTACGCCGCGTCCGGGTCGCTCGCCGCCGCCCAGTAGCCGTGGGTGCGGTTCATCCGGGTCCGCTGCACCGTCGTCGCCCGCCGGAACCGGGTCGCCGGGTCGGTCTCGCCGTCGGGCAGCGCGGCGGCGCTGCGCCGCAGGTCCGCCACCGCGTCCGCGAGCCGGTCGTCGGTGACCACCTCGATCCCGCGGTCGGTGTCGAGCACCAGCGGGCTGTCGCAGAGCACCAGGTAGTCGACCCGGTCGCCGCTTTCCCGCAGCAGGCAGACGGTGGACGAGGGGGTGCCGGGATGGTCCAGGTCGCACGTCCCGCCGTGGTCGGCCCGGACCGCGAGGATCGCCGCCGCGAGGCTGCTCATCAGCGTGGCGGCGGGCCGGGCCGCGATCGCCAGGCCGATCCGGGCAGCCAGGTGCCGGACGTACCAGGCGGGACCGTGCACGCATCCGGTGTCGAAGCCCTCCGGCACGGTGGCCCCGTCGAGGACGCCGACGAGCGGGCCGATCCGGAAGACCACGTCCTCGTTCTCCGGGCGGCCCGGCGCCGGGTCGGAGGCGGAACGCACCCGCATCACCGGCGCCTCCCCGGCCGGGCGGGCCGGCCTGCTGCCGATCGCGTACCGGCGGTCCGGTGCTCCCATCGTCGCCTCCGTTCGTCGTCGCCGGCCGCCTACCCGGCCCGCGCCAGGTCATCCGCCGCCGGCCCGATCGCGGTAACCCTGCGTCATTACCCCCGCACTTTCGGTAGCGTCGGACGCGACCGGGTCGGTCCCGGTGACAGGGGGATTCGAGATGTTGGAGCGGTTGCACGAGGGCGGCATCCGGGCGGAGCACGCATACCTCGCCGGGTTCGTCAGCATCGGCCTCTCGGTCACCAGTTGGTTCCTCTCCAAGCACATGGAGCGCGCCGGAGTGGCGCGGGCGGACCGCTGGGGCATCTTCATCGGCGAGTGGGCGCCGACGTTCTTCGCCATCGGCAACGGGCTGCGCACGTACGAGAAGTGAGGCGGGTCAGCGCCGCCGGTTGCGGGCCCGCGACGAGCGCAGCCGGCGCAGCCGGCCGATCAGCACCGGATCGGCGGCGAGCGCGGCCGGGTGGTCGAGCAGCGCGTTGAGCAGCTGGTAGTAGCGGGTCGCGGAGAGCCCGAACGTGTCCCGGACGGCCTGTTCCTTGGCTCCGGCGTGCTTCCACCACTGCGCCTCGAAGGCGAGGATCCGCTGCTCCCGCTCGGTGAGGCCGGCCGGCGTCGTGCCCGCGGCGCCCGTATCCGCCGCTTCCGGACCGGGCTGCTCGACCGGCGCGGTGGACTCGACGGGCGGCGACCCGGGCCGGACGGACTCCGACGGCTCCGACGGTGCGGTGGACTCGACGGGCGGAGCGGTGCGCGGTGGCGGAACCGTCCCGCCCGCGTGGCGCGTACCCGCTGCCGGGCCGGACGGGTCGACGGCGGCCCGCTGCGAGGCGTCGGCGGACATGGCGCTCCTCTCCGACGGCGGGTGACCGGCACCCGGGGCGCGGCGGCCGGGGGAGCCCCAGCGTAACCAGGGCCGCCCCCGGCCGCATCGGACGCGGGGTCCGCGCCGCCGGGGGGAGCCGGCGGCGCGGACCAGGTCAGGCGATGTCCCGCCGCCGCATCGTCCAGAACGCGGCCACGACCGCGCCCACCAGGGCCACGCCGAACACCACAGCCGACTGCTGCCAGGTGACCACGTACGTGGCCGGCTCGCAGGCGCCCTGGGAGAACTGACAGGTGTCGTAGTCGAACAGTTCCGCCTGCTTCAGGAACCACGACTGGGCGTACGTGGAGAGCACGTACCGGTCGCCGAACTGCACCCCGAGCACGGCGACCGCGATCCGGATGCCGATCTCACTCACCGCGAAGATGCCCACCGCCGCGCCGAGCGCCATCGCCGTGTGCCGGCCCAGCGAGGCCAGCGCGAACCCGACCGCCGCCACGAGGAGCGTCATGCCCAGCGCGCGCAGCCCGTCCAGCCCGATCGACTGCCACACCCCGGCGGTCATCTTCGCGGTACTGCCCCGCTGGCCGGCGATCAGCCAGAACGCCGCCGTCCAGAGCGCGCCGAGCACCACGGTCAGGCCGAACACCGTGGTCAGCAGGGCGGCCAGCTTCGTGCCCAGCACGGTCAGCCGCTTCGGTCGCCACAACAGCAGGTTCATCATCCCGCCGGTGTTCCACTCGGCGCCCACGAAGGAGGCGCCGACGATGAAGCCGAACAGCGCCACGGAGGCGGCGAACACGGCGATGAACATGGGGAACTCGGCCCGGAAGTCGAACTGGTACGGCAGGTACCACTTCGCCTCGAACATGTCGGGCTGCGGCTGGTAGTCCTTGCCGCAGTTCGGGCCGTACCGCTCCTCGGTCTTCTCGCCGCGCGCCTGGGCCGCCTCGCACTCCGCGACGTTACGCTTCCAGTCCGTCATCGCGGACTGGTAGTCGTTGTTCGCCTTGGCCTCGGCCTCGGCCACCACCACGGGCGAGAGCTTCTCGCTGGAGAAACTGAACGCGGTCGCGACGGTGGCCAGGCCGAGCACCAGGAGCACGAGCATCAGCCGGGTCACCCGGCGCTTGCCGAGCCGGCGCAGCTCGGTGACGAACAGGCTCATGCGCCCCAACCTCCTGCGGTGCCGGTCTGGTCGACCTTGGCGGACTGATCGACCTGACGGTGCTGGCCGGGGACCGGCGCGGTGGCGGTCAGTTCGAGGAAGACGCTCTCCAGGTCGACGGCGACCGGGGTGAGCTCGCTGACGTACAGGCCCTGCTCGGCGAGCAGGCGGCTGACGGTGGCCGGCTTGTCCACACCGGACAGCATCAGGTGGTCCGGCTCGGCGGTCACGCCGACCCCGGCACGGCTGAGCGCGTCGGCGGCCTGGGGCAGGTCGTCGACCGCCTCCAGGCGTACCCGCACGGCGCCCTGGGAGTGGGCCGCGAGCACCTGGTCGACCGGTCCGAACGCGACCCGGCGGCCGAGCGAGATGATGGTGACCGAGTCGCAGATGAGTTGGATCTCGCCCAGGATGTGGCTGGAGAGCACCACAGTCATCCCGGCCTCGGACAGCTCCCGCATCAGCCCGCGCATCTCCCGGATGCCGCCCGGGTCGAGGCCGTTCGCCGGCTCGTCGAGGATCAGCAGCTTGGGGTTCTTGAGCAGCGCGGACGCGACCGCGAGGCGCTGCTTCATGCCGAGCGAGTAGGTCTTGACCCGCTCACCCGCCCGGTCGCGCAGCCCGACCAGCTCCAGCACCTCGTCCACGCGCTGCTTGGGCAGCTCACCCGCCTGGGCGAGCAGGCCCAGCGTGTCCCGCGCGCTGAAGTGCGGGAAGAACTGCGGACTCTCCACGATGGCGCCGACCTGCCCGGCGACGGCCGGCAGCGCGTGCGGCAGCTCCTGACCGAGGATCGCCATCCGGCCGCCGTTCGGCTTGATCAGGCCGAGCAGCGTACGCAGCGTGGTGGTCTTGCCCGAACCGTTCGGGCCGAGGAAGCCGTGCACCTGGCCGGCTTCCACTCGCATGTCGAAGCCGTCGAGCGCGTGGCGGACCCCGCGCTTCCGGCTCCGGTACGTCTTGCGGAGACCTTCGATCTCCAGGACAGCCGACACAGCTGACCTCCCCCGATAAGTAGGCGTCAGCGACACCATACGCGGTATGCACCGGATGGCAATACCCGGTATGCAGTGTCGGCGTGTCGGGTGCGGTCAGGCGCAGACGACGTGGACGCCGGCCTCGCGGAACGCCGCCACGACGTCCGGGGACGCGCCGGAGTCGGTCACCAGCGTCTCGACCCGGTCCACCGGGCAGATCCGGGCGAACGCGTGCCCACCGAGCTTCGAGGAATCGGCTATCACGACGACCCGCTTGGCGCGGGCGACCATGAGACTGTTCATGGCCGCCTCCCCCTCGTGGTGCGCGGCGGCGCCGAGCTGCGGGTCGATCGCGTCCACGCCGAGCAGCGCGACGTCAAGCGTGACCTCACGCAGCAGCGCCCCGCCCAGCGGGCCGACCAGCTCGAACGACTTGGGCCGGACCACGCCGCCGGCCACCACCACCTTCATCCGCGAGCGCACCAGCAGCTCGTTGGCGATGTTCAGCGCGTTGGTGACCACGGTGAGCTGGGCGCCCTCCGCGCTGGTGTTGAGGTCGGGGCGTACGGCCAGCGCCCGCGCGACCTCGGTGCTCGTGGTGCCGCCGTTGAGGCCGACCACGGTGCCCGGGGAGACGAGCGCGGCGGCGGCCGTGCCGATCCGCTGCTTCTCGGCCGAGTGCTTCGCGGTCTTGTAGCGCAGCGGCAGGTCGTAGGAGACGCCGTTGGCGACCGCGCCACCCCGGGTGCGGGTGATCATCTGCTGCTGGGCGAGCTGGTCGAAGTCACGCCGGATGGTGGCCTGGGAGACGTCCAGCCGGTCGGCCGCCTCCTCGACGGTGACCCGGCCGCTGTCGGTCAGCATCTCCAGCAGCGCGTTCCAGCGCGCGTAGCGGTCCACCGCTGGGGCCTCCCTGACTATGCGTGAACGGTGATCGGTTGCGTGCACACTAGTGCGCGAAACTCAGTCCGCGCAAAAGCCTTCACTGCGCGAACTTGGAGACAGTTGCCACAACCACGCCGCTTCGCGCAGAATGACGCGCGAAAGACGGCAGTATCGCGCCGTATTGCGCAAGGGTTTTTCCCGGCGAGGAGTTGTCATGGCGTACGTGCACGCGGAGATCGCGAGCCAGCCCGACTGCTGGCGGGAGGCGGCGCGACTCGCTCCGACCGTCGCCGAGCGCCTGCCGCGCCCCGGCGAGCGGGTCGCGGTGGTCGGTTGCGGCACGTCGTGGTTCATGGCCATGGCGTACGCCGGGCTGCGCGAGGCCGCCGGCCACGGCGAGACCGACGCCTTCCAGGCCAGCGAGTTCCCCACCGGCCGCCACTACGACCGGCTCATCGCGATCACCCGCTCCGGCACCACCACCGAGGTGCTCGACCTGCTCGCCGCGCTGCGCGGGCGGATCCCCACCACGGTCCTCGTCGGCGACCCGGACTCGGCCGCCGTCGCGTCCGCGGACGCCACTGTCGCGCTCCCCTTCGCCGACGAGCGGTCGGTGGTGCAGACCCGCTTCGCCACCACCGCGCTCGCGCTGCTGCGCGCCCACCTCGGCGAGGACCTCAGCCGGCTCGCCGCCGACGCGGAGGTGGCCGTCCGGGCCCCGCTGCCGATCGACCCGGCCGGCATCGAGCAGGTCACCTTCCTCGGCCGCGGCTGGACCGTCGGGCTGGCCCAGGAGGCCGCGCTGAAGTGCCGCGAGGCGGCCACGTTCTGGGCCGAGGCGTACCCGGCGATGGACTACCGGCACGGCCCGATCTCGGTCGCCGCCCCCGGCCGGCTGGTGTGGGCGCTCGGCGAGATCCCGGACGGCCTGCCGGAGGACGTGGCCGCCACCGGCGCCGCGTTCGTGCACAGCCGCACGCACGGCTGGCGCACGGTGCTGACGAGCTGGGCGGCCGGGCGCAACCCGGTCGACCCGATGGCCGACCTGATCCTGGCCCAGCGTTTCGCGGTCGCGCTCGCGACCACCCGTGGCCTCGACCCGGACGCGCCGCGCCACCTGACCCGGTCCGTGGTCCTGGCATGAGCGAACGCACCGAGCGCAGCGAGGGCCGTGAGCGCATGCCCAGTCAGCACGGCGTGAGCGAGCGAAGCGAGCCCACGGCGTGAGTGGAGGCGACGAGGTCGTCGTCGCGCTGGACGTGGGCGGCACCGGGATGAAGTGCGCCCTGGTCCGGCCGGACGGCACGACAGTGCACACCGAACGGCACGACACCGGCGCGCAGCGCGGCCCGGAGGCGGTGGTCGGCACGATCCTCGACGTGGCCGAAGGGCTGGCCGGCAAGGCCCGCGCCGACGGCCGTGCGCCGGTGGCCTGCGGCATCGCCGTACCCGGTGTGGTCGACGAGGCGCGCGGCGTGGCGGTCTGGTCGGCGAACGTGGGCTTCCGGGACGTACCCCTGCGGGAGCTGGCGGGCACGCGGCTGGGACTGCCCGCGGCGCTCGGCCACGACGTGCGTGCCGGCGGCCTGGCCGAGGCGCGGCTCGGGGCCGGGCGGGACGCCGGCCACGTCCTGTTCGTCGCCATCGGCACCGGCATCGCCGCCGCCCACGTGGTCGACGGGTCGGCCGCCACCGGCGCGCACGGCGCCGCCGGGGAGATCGGCCACATCCTGGTACGGCCCGGCGGGCCGCGCTGCGGCTGCGGGCGGACCGGCTGCCTGGAGGCGGTGTCGTCGGCCTCGGCGATCGGACGCCGGTACGCGGAGCTGTCCGGCGCGCCCACCACCGCCGCCCAGGTGGCCGAGCGCGCGGCGGCCGGTGAACCGCTCGCCGTGGAGGTGTGGCAGGACGCGGTCGAGGCGCTCGCCGACGGACTGGCCACCGGGCAGGCGCTCTACGATGTGTCGACAGTGGTGCTCGGCGGCGGGCTGGCCCAGGCCGGTGCCCGGCTGTTCGACCCGCTGCGGGCGGCGCTGCGCGAGCGGCTGACGTTCCACCGCGAACCGCGCCTGGTCGCGGCCGACCTCGGCGACGAGGCCGGCTGCCTCGGCGCCGCCCTGCTGGCCCTGGACACCCTGGTGAAGGAGAGTCGATGACCCGGCGCGTGACCGGCAAGGTGGTGACCCCGACCGGCGTCATCCGGCAGGGCTGCGTGGAGATCGCGGACGGGCGGATCACCGCCGTCGCCGAGTATCCGTCGGTGCGCGACGGGCACTGGATCGTGCCGGGCTTCGTGGACATGCACACCCACGGCGGCGGCGGGCACACGTTCACCACCGGCGACCCGGAGGCGGCGCGGCAGGCCGCCGCGTTCCATCTCGGGCACGGCACCACCACGCTGCTGGCCAGCCTGGTCAGTTCCCCGTTCGAGCTGATGCGCGACGCCACCGCCGCCTACCGCCCGCTGGTCGAGTCCGGCGTGCTCGCCGGCGTCCACTTCGAGGGCCCGTACCTGTCTGCCGACCGCTGCGGCGCGCAGAACCCGGAGTTCCTGCGGGACCCGTCCACGGCCGAGCTGACCGAGCTGATCGAGCTGGGCGGCGGCGCGGTACGCATGGTCACGCTCGCGCCGGAACGCGACGGCGCCACCAAGGCGATCGAGCTGCTTGTCGCGCAGGGCGTGGTGGCGGCGGTCGGGCACACCGACGCGACCTGGGAGCAGACCCGCGCGGCGGTGGCCGCGGGCGCGACGGTCGGCACCCACCTGTTCAACGGGATGCGCCCGGTGCACCACCGTGAGCCCGGCCCGGTGGTGGCGCTGCTGGAGGCCCCGAACGTGGTGTGCGAGCTGGTCGCCGACGGGGTGCACCTGCACGACGGGATGCTCGGTTTCGCCACCTCGGTGGCCGGCCCGGAGCGGGCCGCGCTGATCACCGACGCGATGGCCGCCGCCGGCATGCCCGACGGCGAGTACGAGCTGGGCGGCCAGGCGGTCACCGTGGCCGGCGGGGAGGCCCGGCTCGCCCACAACGGCGCGATCGCCGGCAGCACGCTCACCATGGACGCCGCGCTGCGGCACGCGGTCGGCGCGGGCGTGGCCCTGCCGGACGCCTGCCGCATGGTCGCCACCACCCCGGCCCGCGCGATCGGCCTGGGCGACCGGGTCGGCGCGCTGGTCGCCGGGCTGCGCGCCGACCTGGTGGTGCTTGACGACGACCTGAACGTGGTGCGGGTGATGCGCGGCGGTAACTGGGTGGAGTGACCCGCCCGGCGGTCAGGCGGTGGGCACCTCGACGCCGAGTACCGCCTGCTCGTCCGGCCGGTGCACCAGCACGTCCGCCAGGTACGACTGCACCGCCCGGCGCATCCCCACGTCCCGCCCGGCCTGCTCGGAGAGCAGCCACTTGTGCTCGATGATCTGGGCGAACAGCTCCTGCGGCTCCAGCTTGCGGCGCAGGTGCGCGGGCACCGCCCGGACCACCGGCTCGAAGACCTCGGTCAGCCAGCGGTGCGCCGCCTGCTGCTCGTCGGTCAGGTCGCTCTCCACCCGGTAGGCGTCCAGGTCGTTGAGGAGCCGGCGGGCCTGGTTCTCCTCCGCGTCCAGGCCGGTGAGGCGCAGCAGCCGCCGGGTGTGGTAGCCGACGTCGACCACCTTCGGCCGCACCAGGTAACGCCCGTTGTCGACAGTGGACATCGCCACCTCGGCCACGTCGAAGCCCAGCTCGTTGAGGCGGCGGATGCGGCGCTCGATGTCGTGCCGGGCGGCGCGCTCGACCTGCTGCTCGTAGGTGATCTCGTGCCAGAGCTGCTCGTAGCGCCGTACGACCTCCTCGCAGACCACCTCCGGGTCGATCGACTCGTGCAGCAGGCCGGCGGCCTGCAGGTCGAGCGCCTCGCCGAAGATGTTGACCCGGGCGATCTCCAGGTCCTCGCCGCGCTGCCCGTTGGACAGCGACGGGTGCAGCGCGCCGGTCTCCGCGTCCACCAGGTAGGCGGCGAACGCGCCCGCGTCCCGCCGGAACAGCGTGTTGGACAGCGAGCAGTCGCCCCAGAAGAAACCGGTCAGGTGCATCCGGACCAGCAGCACCGCGAGCGCGTCGAGCAGACGGTTCATGGTCTCCGGCCGCAGCGTGCGGGAGAACAGCGCCCGGTAGGGCAGGGAGAACTGGAGGTGGCGGGTGATCAGCACCGGGTCCAGCGGCTCGCCGTCGTCGCTCTGCCGGTCGGCCACGATGGCGACGGCCTCCACCGACGGGAAGTCGATCCGCTCCAGCGCCCGCAGCAGGTCGTACTCGCGCTCGGCGACCCGCTCGCCAGTCTCCTTCACCGCGTAGACGTACCCGCCGAGCCGGACGAACCGCACGATGTGCCGGGAGATGCCCTGCGGCAGCGCCACCAGGTGCTCGGCAGGCCACTGCTCCAGCGGGGTCGACCAGGGGAGGTCGAGCAGCGCCGGGTCGACGAGAGCCGAGGTGATCCGCACGGCAACCAGTGTGACCGCTCACCCCCGGACCGCGCTTCCCTTCGTGGCTCGGCACACAGCCGCCGATGCCCGCGCCGCCCCGGCGCGGTCGGCGGCCGGTAGCGTGGTCGCGTGCGTCAGACCTCAGGGGTACGCGGTCACCTGCGGCTGCGGCCGGTCCGGCCGGCCGGGTGGTGGTTCGACGGGCTGCTGCTCGCATCAGTGGTGGCGATCACCGTGGCGCTCACCTCCGGGCACCTGTTCGGGCTCGACCGGGCGGTCGCCGACTGGTCCGACGAGCACCGCCCGACCGCCGCCCGCTGGGTGGCGATGACGCTCAACCTGCTCGGCCAGGGCACCCCGCTGACGCTGCTCGCGGCCGGGCTGGGCGTGCTGCTGGCGCTGCGGCTGCGCTCGGTGCGGCCGATCCTGCCGCCGGTGGTCGCGTTCGTGCTGACGTTCTTCACGATCGGCCCGCTGAAGGTGTGGACGGCCCGGCCGGCGCCGAGCGCCTCGGTCAAGGAGCCGTTCCTGTCGCCCGAGCAGACGCTGCCGCTGTTCCAGCACGACCTGCCGGTGCGTTTCGCCCAGTCGTACCCGTCCGGGCACGTCGCCAACGCGATCGTCTGGTACGGCGTGCTGGCCCTGCTACTGGCCCCGCTCGTGCGCACGGTCGGCCGGACCGTGCCGCCCCGGCTGGTCACCGTGGTCCGGGTGGTGCCCCCGGCGGTGGTCTTCTGCACCACCGTCTACCTGGGCTGGCACTGGCTCACCGACTCGATCGCCGGTCTGCTGCTCGGCCTGCTGCTGGACCGGCTGCTGCGCCGGGTGCCCTGGGACGACCTGCCGCTGCCGCGCCGGCTCGGCGACTGGCGGCGGCCGGTCGACTGGTCCGCGCCGGGCTGACCGGGCGACCGCACCCGCTGTTCACCGCACGCTCCTAGGCTGCCGGTGTGGAACAACTGGCGCGGCGACTCGGCGTACCCGACGCGGTCGTCATCGGTCTCGGCTCGATGCTCGGCGCGGGCGTCTTCGTGGTCTTCGCCCCCGCCGCGGCGGCAGCCGGCGGCGTCGGTCTGCTGGTCGCGCTGGCGGTGGCCGGCTTCATCGCCTACTGCAACGCCACCAGCTCGGCCCGGCTCGCCGCCCGCTACCCCGAGTCCGGCGGCACCTACGTCTACGGCCGGGAACGGCTGCACCCGTTCGCCGGCTTCCTGGCCGGCTGGGGCTTCGTGGTCGGCAAGACCGCGAGCTGCGCCGCCATGGCGCTGACCGTCGGGGCGTACCTGTGGCCGGGGCGGGCGCGGCTCGTCGCCGTCCTCGCGGTGGTGGCGGTGACGGTGGTGAACCTGCGCGGCATCGGCAAGACCGCCGCCGCCACCCGGGTGCTGGTCGCGGTGGTGCTCACAGTGCTCGCCGTGGTGGCGGTGACCGGTGCCCCGCAGGTGGCGGCCGACCGGCTCACCGCCCCCGCCGACCTCGGGGCACGCGGTGTGCTCACCGCCGCCGGGCTGCTCTTCTTCGCGTTCGCCGGGTACGCGCGGATCGCCACGCTGGGCGAGGAGGTACGCGACCCGGAGCGCACCATCCCCCGCGCGATGCCGCTGGCGCTCGGCGCGGTGCTGGCGATCTACCTGACGCTGGCGGTGGTCGCGCTCGGCGTGCTGGGCGCCGACCGGCTGGCGTCCACGGACGCGCCACTGGTCGAGGTGGTGACGGCCGCCGGGCACCCGGGGCTGGCCTGGCTGGTCCGGGCCGGCGCGGCGGTAGCGGTGACCGGGGTGCTGCTGTCGCTGCTGGCCGGTGTCGGTCGCACCTCGCTGGCGATGGCCCGCCGCCGGGACCTGCCGCGCGTGCTGGCGGCGGTGCACCCACGCCACCGGGTGCCGCACCGCGCCGAGCTGGCCGTGGCCGCCGTGGTGATCGCCGTCGTCACGGTCGGCGACGTCCGGGGCGCGATCGGCTTCTCCAGCTGCACCGTGCTGGTCTACTACGCGATCACCAACGCGTCGGCGCTGACGCTCGGCCCGGACCCGGCCCGGCGCGTACCGGCCCGGGTGCTCGCCGCGCTGGGGCTGGTCGGCTGCCTGGTGCTGGCGGTCAACCTGCCGCTGCCGAGCGTGCTCGCCGGGTTCGGCGTGCTCGCGCTCGGCGCGCTCGGGTACGCCGTCCGCCGCCGTCGTCGACCTGCCTGAGGCGGCCGGTCACTCCTCCGGGCGGCGCGCGGCGGGTGGGCCGGCGGGCGGCGCCGGCGGCGGCACGGGCGTGGTCTCCCGCAGCAGCGCGGTCAGCCCGGCCCGCCGGGCCACCACCGTCAACCGGTCACCGGCCTGGATCACCATCCGCGGATCGGCCGTCCAGTCGGCTTTCTGGTTCGGCCGGGTGTACGCGAGCAGGCGTACCTCGCCGGGCCGGGCCACCGCGCTCAGCGGACGCCCGTCCAGCGGTGAGCCCGCCACCACCGGCACCTCGGTGACCAGCAGCGCGTGCCGGTCGACCGGGATGGTGGCGACGACCGCGCGGTCCAGCAGCGCCGCCGCGAACGACGGCGCGGCCAGATAGGACACACTGCGCGAGATGCCGATGCCGAACGCCTGCTGGATCCGCTCGGCGAAGTCGCCGTCGAACAGCCGCAGCACCACCCGCAGGTCCGGGTCGAGCGACCGGGCGATCAGCGCGGCACGCAGGTTCGTCCCGTCGTCGGTGGAGACCACCACCAGCGCCTGGCACGTGTCGACCGAGGCGGACCGCAGCGTCTCCTCCCGGCCCGCGTCGCCGACGATCAGCGGCACCCCCAGCCGGTGCGCCAGCGCGGCGCCCCGCGCGTCCGCGTTCTTGTCGATCGCCACCACCTCGACGCCGAAGTCGTGCAGCTGGGCCATCACCCGGGTGCCGATGTTGCCCAGCCCGACCAGCACCACGTGCCCGGAGCGGTCCGGCTGGACCCGCCCGGCGTGCAGCGCCAGCCGGGCGTTTACGACGCCGTCGACCACCGCTGCGGTGATCAGCGGGATCAGCGCCAGCCCGGCCAGGTTGAGCACCACCTGCATGACCTGGGCGGCGACCGGCTTGTTGACGTCCGGATCCTGGCCGGTGAGCGTGGTGACCAGCGTCAGGTAGACCGCCTCGCTCCAGCTGACGTCGGCGGCCCGCGCGTTGAGCCAGCCCAGCACCGCGATCACCCCGAGCAGCACCAGCACCGCGATGCCGATCTTGCGGGTGGCGAAGTGGCGGACCGCGCGCAGCAGCACCGCCGCCGGCTGCCGTCGCCGCCGCGCCCGCACCAGCCGCCGCGCGGCCTCCTCCGTGCCCGCCGGCCGGCCGGTCGCCTCGGCCAGTACCACGTCGGCCGCGGCCTCGTCGGCGGGCAGCACCCGGACCAGGTCCGGGTCGGTGGTGACGGCCAGGCCGCAGACCACGTCCTGGGGGCGTACGTCGTCGCGCCGCGCCACGTACAGCGTGCGCCCGGCGTGCCGGAAGTGGGTCGGCGCCACCTCGCCCAGCGCTGCGGCGACGAAGGCGGGCGCGGCCATCGAGGCGTCGGAGAGCACCGCCGAGTCGGGGAAGAGCTGGCGCAGCCCGTCCGCCAGGTTGGTGTTGAACATGCGCACCACCAGGCGCAGCCGGGACTCGACCTCCTGGGCGCAGAGCGCGGCGTGCATGTTGCCCACGTCGTCCTGGTTCAGCAGCGCCAGCCCGGCCGCGCCGGCCAGTCCGGCCCGGCGGAACGCCGCCTCATCGAGGCGTTCGGCGGTGACGACCCGTACCCCCGGCACGTCCCGCCCGTCCGGGCCCTCGGACCGGCGGCGGGCCGGCACCACGAGCGTGACCCGCACCCGCCCGTCGGCGCTGTCGGTGGCGAGCAGCGACCGGACCACCCAGTAGGCGAGCGGATCGGAGCCGCAGACCACGAAGTGGGGGCGTTCGTCCCCGTTCATCCGGAGCCGCCAGCCGGTCGCGCGGCGTGCGCGGTCACGCAGGGGCTCGGCCATGTCCGGATGGTAGTCAGCCGCTCGCGGTACGCGCAGCCCCCTCGATCATGAACGCATGGCGTGGCCGGGTACGGGTAGAGCACCGGCATGCAGACGTTCCTGCCGTATCCGGACTTCCTGGCCAGCGCCCGGACGCTGGACCAGAAGCGGCTGGGCAAGCAGCGCGTGGAGACGATCCAGGTGCTGCGCGGCCTGACCCGGCCGGACTACGGCTGGCGCAACCATCCCGCGGTGAAGATGTGGGCCGGGTACGAGGAGGCGCTGACCCGGTACGGGCTGGACATGTGCGCGGTGTGGTGCGAGCCCGGCCGGGCCGACACCTGCGCCGGCACGCTCGCCACCGACCTCGCCACCGCCTGCGGCATCGCGGTGATCCGCACCCAGGACGAGCTGGCCGCCGCCGGTGAGCTGCCGCCCTGGCTGGGCCGCGACGACCTGCACCGCAGCCACCGGTCGTCGCTGCTGCGCAAGGACCCGGTCCACTATGCGCGGCTGTTCACCGACGTCTCCCCCGACCTGGAGTACGTCTGGCCCCCCTCCGACCGCCCCCGCCACTGCCTCCCGTGAAAGGAAGGGCCCCTTTTTAACGCCTCCGGTAGAGGAAGGGCCCCTTGTTAACACCTCCCCCACGCCGCCGCGCGGCGCACTCGGCGCGCGGGCGGCCGGCGCGCGGCGCGGACGTAACCGGGCCGCCCGGCGTTAAGAAGGGCCCCCGCACATCCGTATGCGTTAAAAAGGGCCCCTTCCTTTCACCTCGGGCAGACTGGGGGGACCACCGACTGAAGGATGCCCCCGTGAGTCTGTCGCAAGTGGTAGGTCGCCTGATCGGCGTACGCGAGCACGTGGTGGACCCGGGCGGCGGTGGCGCTCCCCGCGTGTCGCGACCGGTCGCGGCACTGGTGGTCGGCGGCGGCATCGCCGGCATGTCGGCGGCGGTGGTGCTGGCCGAGCGCGGAGTGGCGGTGACCGTGCTGGAGGCCGCGCCGCACCTCGGCGGACGGCTCGGCGCGTGGCCGGAGGAGTTGCCCGACGGCGTCCAGCGCAACGAGCACGGCTTCCACGCGTTCTTCCGCCAGTACTGGAACTGGCGGTCGATCCTGCGCCGGGTCGACCCGGCGCTGGGCTTCCTCAAGCCGATCCCGGGCTATCCGATCCTGTCCGAGCAGTGGCCGACCGAGGAGTTCGGCAAGCTGCCGCCCGCGCCGCCGGCCAACCTGCTGGCGTTGCTGCTGCGCAGCCCCAGCCTGCGCCTGGCGGACCTGCGGTCGATGGACCGGGACGCCGCGCTGCCGCTGCTCACCTACGACCCGGCACGCACCTACGAGGAGTTCGACGAGCGCACTGCCGACGAGTTGCTCACCTCGCTGCGGCTGCCGGACCGGGCGCGGGCCATGCTGTTCGAGGTCTTCTCGCACTCGTTCTTCAACCACGAGGCGGAGATGTCGGCCGCCGAGATGATCGCGCAGTTCCACTTCTACCTGCTCGGCAACCCGGAAGGGCTGGCCTTCGACTGCCCGGACCGGGACTACGCGACAGCGATCTGGGAGCCGCTGACCCGGCACGTGGAGAAGCACGGCGGCCGGGTGCTGACCGGCGCTCCGGCGGCCCGGCTGGACCGTACCCCGGAGGGCTGGCGCGTCACCGGCGCGGACGGCGACACCTGGGAGGCGCCGCACGTGGTGCTCGCGGTGGACCCCACCGCGCTCGCCGCGCTGGTCGCCGCCTCGCCCGGCCTGGTCGCGGCGGCACCCGAGCTGGTGGCGCGGATGCCCGCGTTCGGCACGCCCGGGCCGCCGTACGCGGTGGCGCGGTACTGGATGGACGGGGACGTCCGCCCGGACCGGGCGGTGTTCAGTGGCGTCTCCCGGCAGCCCACGCTGGATTCGGTGACGCTCTACCACCGGCTGGAGGACGAACCGCGCCGCTGGGCCGAGCGGACCGGCGGCTCGGTGGTGGAGCTGCACGCGTACGCCTGCGAGCCGGACGTACCGGCCGACGAGCTGGCCGCGCGGATGCTGCGGGAGCTGACCGCGCTCTGGCCGGAGGTGGCCGACCTGCGGGTACGCGAGCTGCGCGCCCGGGTCGAGGCGCAGGCCCCGGCGTTCACGCCGGGCAGCCACGCTGGCCGTCCGGGGGTGGAGACCGACGCGGCGGGCCTCTACCTGGCCGGGGACGGCATCCGCACGGAGTTCCCGAGCGCGCTGATGGAACGGTCGGCGGCCACCGGGATCATCGCGGCGAACCACATCCTGCGCGCCGAGGGGGCGGCGGCCGAGCCGGTCCGCTCGATCCGTCCGCGCGGCCTGCTGGCCGGCAGGGTGGGCCCGAAACGGTCATAGAGGGGCAGAAACGGCTCTACGCTCGACTGATCCGGTGACACGGGAGGTCGGGCGGTGAGCACCGCGACGCGGGAGCGGCGCGACGAGGAGCACGGGACGCCACGGGACGAACGGACCGCGGTGGTCACCGCGCTGCGACTCGGCTGGTCGATGGCGGACGCCTACCACCACGCGCGGACCGCCGACCTGACCGACGGCGGGAACCGTCCGGTGGCCGCGCCGCCGAAGCTGTCGAACCTGACCGAGCTGGCCGGGTGGCACCGGCTCGGCATGTACCTCGACGGCGTGGACGTGGCGCTGGCCCAGATCGCGCCGCTGACCCCGGCCGGCCGTACCCTGCCGTCCACCGCCGCCGCCCGCCGCGCCACCGCCGCCGACCGGGAGCCGCTGCTGCGCGCGCTCGACGACCTCAACATCGACGTGCTGCGCTGGACGATGGCGACGAACCACCGGGTGGGTGTGGCGTACCGGCTCGGGCGCTCACTCGCCGACACCGTCCGGCGCGGCGACGCCGACCGGCTCCCCGGCCGGTTCGGTGGCCGGCACCTCCAGATCAGCAGGTGGCTGGACGAACTGGCGAGCGTGCTGCCGCCGTACTCGGCCGCCGTGGTGCGCCGCTCGCTCGCCGCCTGGGCCACGGCTGTCGGCCGGGCCACCGTCGGCGACCCGGGCGAGGCCGGTCTCGCCGACCTGGCCCGGGAGCTGCGCAACCAGGGCGACCTGTGGCAGGACGTGCTCACCGGCGGGCTGCATCCGCGCGATCTGCTGGACGAGGAGAACTGGGCGGTGATCGCCCGCAACGTCATCATCCGGGACCGGAAGCTGGTGGCGCAGGCGGCCCGGGGCATCTTCTGGCCGGTGCTGGCGCCCCTGCTGGTGGTGCTGCTGGCAGTGGTCGGCGTCAGCGCCGCCGCGGCGGCCGGCTCCCCCACCACCCGGGCGGCGGTGGCGCTCGTCGGCCTCGGCGCCGGACTGACCGCGATCTGGCGGTCGATCTCCACGCCGACGCTGTCGGTGGCCGCCGAGGTGAACCGCCCGCTGCTGGACAGCGAGCTGGTGGTGCAGATGACCGCCCGGATCGACCGGCCGCTCACCGCCGCGCGAAGCGCCGGACGGGCCGGACGGCAGCGGCGACCCACCGACGGCGGATCGAAATACGTTGCAGGCGTTTCCCGAATCGATCTACCGTGACCGCGCAAGGTCAACCACCGTTCCGGGAGCCGTCGATGTCGCTGCGATACGCCACCACGATGACGTCGTGGCTGCTCGGCGACGGCTGCCGGGAACACGGTCCCTGGCCCGGAGGGCACGACTGACGCGCGTCGCGCGTCCCCGTCGTCGCCGCCCGGTCCCGTGGACCGGGCGGCTTTTTCGTCGCCGTACCGCCGATCGTGAAGGGAGAGCCCGGTGGACGCCGTCCTCGTCATAAACGCCGACCTCGGCCCGCTGCACCGGGTCACCGTCAAGCACGCGATCCGGATGCTCTGCCGCCGGGTCGCCGAGATCCACGAGGCCGAGCCGGACCGGGTGATCGGCGTCTTCCCGCTGCCGCGGGTGGTCCGCCTCGTCCGGTACGTGGTGACCCGCTGGCGGTTCAGCGCCGGCCCGGCCTGGTCCCGGGCCGGGGTGCTGGCGCGCGACCGGCGGCGCTGCGCCTACTGCGACGGCGCGGCCAGCACGATCGACCACGTCCTGCCCCGCTCGCGCGGTGGCCGGAACACCTGGGGGAACACCACCGCCGCCTGCTACGCGTGCAACCAGCGCAAGGGCGACCGGACCCCGGCCGAGGCGGGCATGCCGCTGCGGCGGGCTCCGGTGACGCCGAGCTGGGCCGCGCTGGCGCGGTGACGGACGGCCGGCGGGCACAGGGGGCGGTGTCGGGGGTACGCCCCGGCGCCGCGCCCGCCGGTCCCACCAGTGCGCCTACCTGTCGAGACGCCGGGCCAGCCCGTCGAGCAGGAGGTCCAGCCCGCCGCCGAACTCGTCCTCCGGTACGACCACGCCGGCGTCGCGCGCGGTCGCGGCGAGCAGGGGGAACTCGTCGCGGGGCAGCGCCGCGATGACAGCCGTGCCGGGCCCGGCCAGCGCGCCGAGGTGTTCCATCTGGATCGCGCCGACCACGTAGCCGAGCAGGGCGCGGAACGCGATCACCCGTCCGGTGCCGGTGAAGCCGGCCCCGGTCAGCACCGCGAGCACCGCCTCGCCCCAGCGCAGGATCGTCGGCGAGCGGTGCCGGTACGCGGGGAGCAACGGCACCACTGCCGGGTGGAGACCGACCGCGCGGCGTACCCGCTCGGCCAGGTCCCGGATGCCGTCCGCCCACGGGACGTCGGGCGGCGGGTGGGTGTCGACCGGTTCGAGGACCCGCTCGACGACGAGCGCTTCCAACTCGTCGCGGTCGGCGACGTAGCGGTAGAGGCCCATCGTGCTGGTGCCGAGCTGCGCGCCGACCGCGCGCATGGTGAGGCCGGCGAGGCCGTCCCGGTCGAGCACCGCGAGGGCGGCGGCGGCGAGCTGGGCCGGGGTCAGGGAACGGGGGCGGGGCATGGCCTTGACAGCGTACAAGATACGCCTACGGTTGTAGGAGTACGTCGTACGCCTACAACGGGAGCGCGCATGGACGTCGTCACCCCTCGCCATCTCACCAGCGTGACCGGCGCCCAGGTCGCCCTGCCGGACCCGGACCGCCTGGTCCACCTCCAGTTCCGTCGCTTCGCCGGCTGCCCGGTCTGCAACCTCCACCTGCGCTCGATCGTCCGCCGGCACGCCGAGATCGAGGCGGCGGGCGTACGCGAGGTGGTGCTCTTCCACTCCCCCGCCGACGAGTTGCGCGAGCACGTCGCCGACCTGCCGTTCGCCGTGGTGGCCGATCCGGACCGGCGGCTCTACCGGGAGTTCGGGGTGGAGTCGGCGCGGCGGTCGCTGCTCGACCCGCGCGCCTGGCTGCCGATCCTGCGCGGCGTGGCGATCAGCACCTGGTACATCCTGCGCGGACGGGAGCGGTCGCCGTCCCTTACGCCGCACGGCGGCCGGTTCGGGCTGCCGGCCGACTTCCTGATCGCGCCGGACGGGCGGGTGCTCGCCGAGAAGTACGGCGAACACGCCTCCGACCAGTGGTCGGTGGACGAACTGCTGGCCCAGGTCAGCCGGAGCCGGTCGGCGCGGTGACCGCTGGATCGCCGGTCGGGACGTACCCGCCGAGGGGTGCCGGGCAAACGGCGGTCAGTGGGCGGTCGGCGGGGTCCAGCCGAAGCGCGGCGGGCGGCGCTCGTTCATGGCCGCCACCCCCTCGCGGGCCTCGCCGCTGTCCCGCACCTGGCCGTGCCACCACGCGAGCCGGTCGGCGTCGGCGCGCCCGTCGACGATCTCCTTCGCGGCGGCCACCGTGAGCCGGGAACGCTCGGCGATGGTGGCGGTCAGCGTTGTCACCCGCCCGGCCAGCTCCCCGGCCGGCAGCACCTCGTCCACCAGGCCGATCCGCAGCGCCCGCTCGGCGTCGACCAGCTCGCTGCTGAACAGCAGGTGCTTGGCGGCGGACGGACCGACGAGCGCGGCCAGCCGGCGGGTGGTCGGCGCCGGGTAGACCAGGCCGAGCCGGGCCGGGGGTACGCCGAACCGGGCCTCCGCCGAGGCCAGCCGCAGATCGCAGGCGACGGCGAGCTGGCAGCCGCCGCCCACGCAGGCACCCTCGATCGCGGCCACAGTGGGACGGCCGAACGCGGCGAGCCGTTCCTCGGCGGCCACCGCGATGCTGCCGTCTCCGGCGGCCAGCAGCTCGTCCAGGTCGCCGAGGTCGGCCCCGGCGCAGAACGTGCCGGCCGCGCCGGTGAGCACCAGCACCCGTACCGCCGGGTCGGCCTCCAGGCCGTCGAGCAGCACCGGGAGCTGCCGCCACATGGCCGGGGTCATGGCGTTGCGCCGGGCCGGGTTGTGGATGACCACGGTTGCCACCGGGCCGTCCACCCTGACCGTGAGTTCCGCGTCGGACATGGTGCGACCGTAACGGGCGGGGCCCGGCGGCCACCCGCGTGGGGTGGCCGCCGGGCCCCGGGGTCGGGCGGTCAGGTCAGGAGACGTTGACAGCGGTGTCGTCGAGCACGAACGACGTCTGCAGGGAGACGTCCTCGGTGCCGGTGAACTTCAGCGTGACGGTCTGCCCGGCGTACGACGCCAGGGAGAACGACTTCTGGCTGTAGCCGCTGGCCTTGTTCAGGTTCGAGTAGGTCGCCAGCGTGGCCAGCACCGAACCGGAGGAGTTGAGCACCTGCACGTTCAGCTTGTCGTACTGGACGCTGCTGGTGGTCTCGGCCGAGTCGATGTGCAGCCAGAACGAGAAGGTGTACGCGGAGCAGCCGCTCGGCAGGCTCACCGACTGCGACAGCGAGTCGGTGCGGGTGCTGCCGTAGCCGTTCAGCCAGGCGTTCCACGTACCGGTGCGGGTCGGCTGGCCCTGCGAGCCGTACTGGCCGATCACGCCGGAGGTGGAGGTCCAGACCGTGTTGCCGGACTCGAAGCCCGGGTTGCCGAGCTTCTGGCCCGCGCCGGTGCAGCCGCCGCCGGTGCCGTTCACCGTCAGCGAGAACGTGGCGGTCTTCGTGCCGGACGCCGCGCTGCCGGTGACGGTCACCGAGTAGGTGCCGGTCGGCGTGCTGGAGCTGGTGGAGATGGTGAGCGTGGACGAGCCGCCCGAGGTCACCGAGGAGGGGCTGAACGACGCGGTGGCGCCGGTCGGCAGGCCGGACGCGGAGAACGTCACGGTCTGCGCGCTGCCGTTGGTGGTGGCCGTGGCGACGGTGGCGGTGACCGAACCGCCCGCGGTGACCGACCCGGCGGTCGGCGAGAGCGAGACGGAGAAGTCGTTGCCGGTGGAGCTGCACGGCGCGTCGTTACCGGCGACGTTCACCGCGGTCCAGGCGGCCTGGACGGTCTTGTACTCGGTGGAGCAGTTGCCGTACAGGTCGGTGGCGGCCCGCAGGGTGTACGCGCGGGCGGTGTTGGCCGGGTTGCTGGTGTTGACGTACGAGGTGTTCGAGGTGAAGTACACGTCGAGCGCCCGGTACCAGATCTTCTCCGCCTTGGTGCGGCCGATGCCGGTGACCGCCGGGGCCGAGCCGCAGACCGGCGAGGTGCCGTACGCGGTGGCGCCGGTGCCCTCGGCGAGGTTGAAGAAGAAGTGGTTGCCGACGCCGGAGGAGTAGTGCACGTCCTTGTTCTTCGTGCTGGTGGACCAGCAGGAGTCGGACGAGCCGTCCAGCGACGGGTTGTACATGTAGCGCAGCGGCGTACCGTTGCCGTTGATGTTGATCTTCTCGCCGACCTGGTAGTCGCCCGGGTCGCTCGGCGCGGCGGCGTAGAACTCCACCATGTTGCCGAAGATGTCGCTGGTGGACTCGTTCAGGCCACCGGACTCACCGGAGTAGACCAGCCCGGCCAGCGCCTCGGTGACGCCGTGGCTCATCTCGTGGCCCGCGACGTCCAGCGAGACCAGCGGGCGGGAGTTGCCCGAGCCGTCGCCGTAGGTCATCTGGGCCCCGTCCCAGAAGGCGTTGACGTAGTTGTTGCCGTAGTGCACCCGGCTCGGCACGCCCTGGCCGTTGCCGAAGATGCCGTTGCGGCCGTGCACGTTCTTGAAGTAGTCGAACGTCTTGGCGGCGCCGAAGTGGGCGTCCACGGCGGCCGACTGCCGGTTCGAGGTGGCGCCGTTGCCCCACGCGTTGTCCGCGTCGGTGAACGTGGTGCAGGTGGAGGTCCCGTTGTTCATGTCGCAGGTGCGGCCGTTGCCGCGTACCGGGTCGATCATCTGGTACGTGCTGCCGGAGAGCGTGGTGTCGATGGTGACCGAGCCGGTGTAGATGCCCTGGCCGGTGCCGGCCACCGTCTCGACCTCGTCGTACGAGCCGATCACCTTGCCGGTGGTGGCGTCGGTGACGACGTGCAGCTTCGACGGGGTCTGCTTGTCCGCCTTCCAGCCCGTCGCGACGGTCTCCCAGGCGAGGCGGCCCTTGCCGCTGCTGGCGTCGACGAACAACTCCGGCGTGCCGACCGAGGTGAGCGAGCCGGAGAACGTCTTGCGGGCGCTGGCCTTGGCCGCCTCCGCGCCGACCTTCGCGGTGGTGCTCAGGGTCAGCGGGGCGTCGAGGCTGACCGACGCGCTGGTCATGGTGCCGTTGGGGGCGGTGTGGATGACGAAGTCACCGCCGTACACCCGGAGACCCTGATAGGTCCGGCTGTACCGGGTGTGCGCCGCCCCGGAGGGGTCGACCTTGGTGCGGACGGCCTGATAGGCCTCACCGCCGGCGCCCTTGACGACGCCGGGGTTGGCGCGCAGCAGGCTCGCGGCCTTGGCCGCGGCCGAGGTCTCGGGGCTGGGGGCGGTTGGCGCTGCCGCTTGCGCCGAGGTGGTGACGCAGGCCAGCACGCTGCTGGTGAGCAGCGCTGCGCTGACGGCGGCGACGGATCTTTTCACGGGCCCTCCTGGAAGGCGAATGTTGTGACGGGGGTAGTCACTGATGTAGATATAGCGATACATCGACGAACGTGAAAGAGGCTGGCGGGAACCCGCCGGAGACACTGACCGAACGGATGAGGAGGACCGGTGGACCGGAACCGGGTGGTCCCGTCGCGCGTCCGAACCGGTATGAGAGCTGCCCCCGCCGTGGCGGCCGTCGCCGCCCTTCTCGTCCCGCTCGCCGGCTGCGCCCGCACCGACGCGCCACCCGTCGTCACGGACGGGCCCTCGCCGCTGGCCACCGAGGTCGTGCTCGTGAAGTCGGGCGGCATCGCCGGGCTGACCGACACCGTCCGGGTCGGGCCGGACGGCCACTGGACCCGCACCGACCGCGCCGGCGCCTCCCGAGAGGGGCAGCTCGCCGCGGAGAAGCTCACCCGGCTGCGGCAACTCGCGGCCGACCCCCGGCTGGCCGCCGAAGCCGCCGTCACCGCACCGGCGACCATGTGCGCCGACGCGTTCAGCTACCGGCTCACCGTCGGGCCCAACCAGGTCAGCTACGTGGACTGCCCGCCGCAGGCCACGCCGCCCGCCGTCACCGCGCAGGTGGTGGACCTGCTCAACGGCGCCACCGGCTGACCGGCGCCGACTTCAAACCCGTTCCGGCTGTGACATCGGCCTACGGCCGGCCGGCCGGCGGCGGGGCCAGCATGGAAGGCATGACTCGCGCACTCATCGCCCTGACCAGTCACTCCGAGCTGGGCCGCACCGGCCGCTCGACCGGCTACTACGTCGGCGAGGCCGCCGAGCCGTGGGAGGTGTTCCGGGCCGCCGGCTACGACGTCGACCTGGTCTCCGTGGCCGGCGGCGAGCCGCCGGTCGACGGGCGGGACGAGAACGACACCACCCAGAACGACTTCCTCGCCACCGCCGGCGTCACCGACACCCCGAAGGCCGCAGACGTCGACCCGGCCGGGTACGACGTGATCCTCTTCGCCGGCGGTCACGGCACCATGTGGGACTTCCCCGACGACCCCGACCTGGCCCGGATCGCCCGCTCGGTCTACGAGCGCGGCGGTGTGGTGGCCGCCGTCTGCCACGGCCCGTCGGCGCTGGTGAACCTCACGCTCACCGACGGCTCACGGCTCGTCGCCGGCAAGCGGGTCGCCGGGTTCACCAACAGCGAGGAGGCGGCCGTCGGCCTCACCGACGAGGTGGCGTTCCTGCTCGCCGACAAGCTCACCGAGGCGGGCGCGCAGCACGTGCCGGCGCCTGACTTCACCGAGCACGTGGTGGTCGACGAGCGGCTGGTCACCGGCCAGAACCCGCAGTCCGCCCGCGCCGTCGCCGACGCCGTGGTGAAGCTGATCGCCTGAGCGCCGGATCAGAACCGGTAGTCGTCGGGCAGGCCGGTGGCGCGCAGCTCGGGTGGCAGGTGGGCGACGTCGTTCAGCGCGACGAGCGTCGGCGGGCCACCCGAGCTGTACCGGATCACGGTGAGCCCGCAGTTCTGGTGGTTGAGCCCGATCCAGCGGTGCGGCGGCGCCTCCAGCGCGTGCAGCACCAGCCAGGCGACCAGGAAGTTGTGGGTGACGACCAACTCGCGTACGTCACCCTCCGCGGGGGCGGCGGCGAACCGCGCCACCGCCTCCGCGGTCACACGCGGTCCGTCGCGCCGCTCCCGCTCGGTGAACCCGGCCAGGAACTCCGCGTACCGCTCGGGCAGGCCGGCCGGGTCGGTGTCGTGCGGCACGTGGTCGCCGGCGCGGTCGTCCTCGCGTACCGGAACACCCGGCAGCGACGCCGCGACCAACGCGGCGGTCTCCGCGGCCCGGCGGGCCGGCCCATGGTGTACGGCGGCGAAGCGCGTGCCGCGCAGCCGCTCACCCAGCAGCGTCGCCTGCCGCCGGCCGCGCTCGGACAGGCCGGTGTCGGCCTCCTGGTCCGGGCGGTCCTGCTCGCCGTGGCGGACCAGGTAGAGCAGGCGGCTGGGCATCGGCGCCTCCACGGTCGGGGACCGCGAGACTAGCCCGCCGCCGCGCCGTTCACTGCCCCTGGCGCATCTGACCGATCCGGATCCGGTTGCCGAACGGGTCGCGGATGCCGAAGTCGATCCCGTACGGCCGGTCGGTCGGCTCGTCGGTCACCTCCACACCCTTCGCGACCAGATCCGCGTACGTCTTGTGCGCGTCGTCGGTGGTGAAGAAGAGGAACCCGCCCGCGGCGCCCTTGGTCAGCAGCTCCCGGACCTGCTCGGCGGTCTTCGGGTCCAGGGCCGGCGGGCCCGGCTTCTCCAGCAGGATCTCCCGGCCCGGGTCACCCGGCACGTTCACGGTGAGCCAGCGCATGAAGCCGAGATCCTGGTCGGTGCTGACCTCCAGGCCCAGCTTCCCGACGTAGAAGTCGAGCGCCTCGTCCTGGTCGAGCACGTAGATCTGCGAGCGGGAAGTCGAAGTCATCGTCATGCCGACGACGCTAGAGCAGCGGCCTGACCTGCTGCTTATCCAAAACTGCTCGGTCTGGTCCAGGACTTGGCGAAGCAGCTCGGCACGTCCGGCGGCGCGGCCCGGCGACGCCGGAAGGCCGAGGGCGACGCACCGACGATGCCGTGGAACGTCCGGCTGAACGTGCCGAGGCTGTTGAAGCCGACGGCGAGGCAGATGTCGGTGACGTCGCGGTCGGTCTCCAGTAGCAGGGCCATGGCCCGCTCGACCCGGCGGCGTTGCAGGTAGCGGTGCGGGGTCTCGCCGAAGGTGGCCCGGAAGGTACGGATGAAGTGCGCCTCGGACACGTGGGCGATCCGGGCCAGCGCGGCGATGTCCAGCGGCTGCGCGTACGCCCGGTCCATCGCGTCGCGGGCCCGCAGCATCGCCCGATTGGACTCCTCGACCGCTCTGCTCACGCCGTCCCCCCGCCGGCCAGCCTACCGAGACGTCGATCGTCAGCACGGCCGAGGCACCCTGACCCGTGCCACCCGTTGTCGGCCGCCCCGCCCGGCGGAAGACACCGTCCGGGGCGGCCCTGGTGTGCGCGCTGCTGTCATCCGGCCCGAGCGACGGCTCCTGCGATCACGAGGCGCAGGTGTTGAGCATGCTCTGCAGTGCTGACTTCTCGGATGACTGGAGCGTCAGGCCCCAGTTGTACTTCACGGTGATCCACATCTTGCTGTAGGTGCAGCGGTACGACGTCAGCGGCGGCTGCCACGTCGAGGGGTCCTGATCGCCCTTGGCCTGGTTGACGTTGTCGGTGACCGCGATCAGTTGCGGGCGGGTCAGGTCGTTGGCGAAGCTCTGCCGGCGGCTCGTCGTCCAGGAGTTGGCTCCTGACCGCCACGCCTCCGCCAGGGGCACGACGTGGTCGATGTCGACGTCGGAGGCGGCGTACCAGGTCGCACCGTCATAGGGGCTGTACCAGCGGCCTGAGGTGGCGGCGCAGGAGCTGCTGACCACGACGGACGTGCCGTCCCGCTTGAGGACCTGCTCGCGGGTGTTGCAGGTTCCGGTGATGGTGATCCAGTGGGGGAACAGGTCCCGCGAGTAGCCGGACATTGAGCCCTGTGCGGCCACTGTCAGCGCGTTGAGCTGCGACTGCGCCGTCGCCTGGGAGGGGATGCCGGGCGGGGTGGCCGAGGCCGGCTGGCCGTTCACGGCGGCGAGAACAGCGCCCGCGAGGGCGGCGACAGTGATCGCGGCGGCACGGCGCCAGGCACGCGGGGTGAGGGTGACGGGCGTGATCGGCATGACGGCGACCTTTCGTCGAGGAAAGTGACAGCAACCTTCCCTGACGATCATGTCCATCGATCATCGTCCCTGTAAAGTACAGCTGTCCGGTTGTCGAGCATCGAGCCGCCCCGCACCGCCGACGCGCCGACTCCGCCGGCGTCACTCAGGGCAGCGGCGGCGTGACGGTCGCCGTGGCCCTGACCGTGGTGGGCGCGACCGGCATGTTCCTCACGGACCAGGGCAGGTCAGCTGACCTGCGGTGTTGTCGGCATCTTGTCCGGAGTGCGAGGTACAGGTCCGTTAGCTGCCGTCCACCGGGTCGTCGTACGGCGGCGACACCTCGTCGTTCCAGGAACGTTTCACGTAACCGCCGGTGAGATCTTGGAGCTGTAGGTTGACCTCGATCAGGGTGTTGACTTCCTGGAGCACCTCGTCGAGATCGTCGAACGTGACCTGGAACCGGCGGTCGTAGGCGGCCATCTCGGGGATGCCATAGTCCTCGGCGACCTCAGCGGCCTCAGCGACAATCCGTGGCCCCGCGTCGAAGGTCACCTCCAGCTGGGGACCATCGGACCATTGGACGGTGAATCGGTCGCTCTCCTCGGCCACCACCATCGACTTCAGGCGCTGCACGGCGTCGGCAAGGGTGACGGACCCGGTGAAGTAGACCCGGAACCCATCGCGCGGCCAGAGGTGAGACGAAACGGGATCGTCCAACAGCAGATCGACCGCGGCGTCGATCCTGGACTCAGCTTCGGTCAGCGGCACACCCAGTTGCGAAACATGGGCGACCAGGCCCGTCGCGTCCGCTACCACGTGCCCGATCCGGTACATGGTCCGGACGAGCCCTTCAGCATCCACGTCACTGCCACTGGGCCAGAACGGCAGATTGATGGCCGTCTCACCGGACCGGTAGCGCACCGTAATGCCGCTGGGCTGGTGCGTCAGCGTGCGGCTCGGGCCGTCCTCGCCCAGAACCACCTCGCCGACGACGTCCCGTACGCCGGAAACGATGGCGTCCCATGCCTGCGAGTCGGACGGCTCACCCGCACCCTTCCGTTCGCCGTCCGACGCCTTCAGCGAGGGCTGTCCGACGGGCTCGGGTAGCAGGATGAGATCAAGAGTCATGGCCGTCAGGCTAGGGCCTGTGACGGGCGGTCGTGACCCTCGTTGCTGTCATCCGGGCAGATCGCAGCGGCTGCCGCCGCGAAATGCCTGATGGAATTGGAGCCCCCGGCCGGGATCGAACCGGCGACATCTCGCTTACAAGGCGAGTGCTCTGGCCAGCTGAGCTACAGGGGCGCGTGCGTCGGGCTCAGCATAGCGACTGAGCCCCGGAAATCCCGCCTCGCAGGGCTCCCGAGCACGGAAAACGTCGGCATCCCGACCGGTGCGGCCGATGGATCATCGCCCGGGCGCGCTCCCAGCGGGGAGATTGATGCCTCGCAGTGCCCTGCTGACCGTTATGCGTATGCCGTCCATCCCACCCGGAGCGACACGTCTTGGCACGATCGCGAAAGCCGTTTACCGTGCAGTGACACGGACGACACTCCGGCGGGCTTCGGCTGCCTGAGCGACGACCCCGTTGGCCGGTGCCTTGGGCGCCGGTCGCTCCTTCACTCGGATCGTCCGGCACGTTCCTGCCGGTGAAAGGAAGCGCTCCATCATGGCTACGGTCACCTACGCGAAGGCGTCCCGGATCTACCCGGGCACCGAGCGCCCCGCCGTCAACCAGCTCGACCTCCAGATCGGTGACGGGGAGTTCCTCGTCCTGGTCGGTCCGTCCGGCTGCGGCAAGTCCACCAGCCTCCGGATGCTCGCCGGCCTGGAGGACGTCGACGACGGCGCGATCTACATCGACGACCGCGACGTCACGCACCTCCCCCCGAAGGCCCGCGACATCGCGATGGTCTTCCAGAACTACGCCCTCTACCCGCACATGACGGTGTACGAGAACATGGCGTTCGCGCTCAAGCTGCGCAAGACCTCGAAGTCGGAGATCGACCGGCGGGTCAAGGAGGCGGCCGGGCTGCTCCAGCTGGAGGAGTTCCTCAGCCGCAAGCCGAAGGCGCTCTCCGGTGGTCAGCGCCAGCGTGTCGCCATGGGCCGCGCGATCGTCCGCGAGCCGCAGGTCTTCCTCATGGACGAGCCGCTGTCGAACCTCGACGCCAAGCTGCGTGTCCAGACCCGTACCCAGATCGCCTCGCTGCAGGCGAAGCTGGGCGTCACCACCGTGTACGTCACCCACGACCAGGTCGAGGCCATGACCATGGGTCACCGGGTGGCGGTCATGCTCGACGGCGTGCTCCAGCAGGTGGACACCCCGCGGGCGCTCTACGACACCCCGGCCAACGTCTTCGTCGCCGGCTTCATGGGCTCCCCGGCCATGAACATCAAGACGGTGAAGCTGACCGAGCAGGGCGGCGCGTTCGCCGAGATGATCGTGCCGCTGACCCGCGAGCAGGTCCAGGCGGCCAGCGCCGAGGGCGGCGACGGCAAGGTCACCGTCGGCTTCCGGCCGGAGGACTGCGACCTGGTCAGCCCGTCCGAGGGCGGCATGCCGGTGGTGGTCGAGCTGGTCGAGGACCTGGGCTCCGACGCCAACGTCTACGGCCACGCCGCGCTGGAGGGCCACAACGAGCGGTTCGTGGTCCGTACCGACCGGCGCAGCATGCCGAACATGGGTGACACCGTGTTCGTCAAGCCGCGTACCGGCCGCAGCCACGTCTTCCACTCCGCCACCGGCCAGCGGATCTGACGTACGCGAGAAAAGGGGCGGCCCGCCACGGCGGACCGCCCCTTTTTCGTACTCTCGATCAGACCTCGACGGACCGGCGGCGCGCGACCTCGGCCAGCGTGACGGCGGCGGCGACGCTCGCGTTGAGCGACTCCACGTCGGAGACCATCGGGATGCTGACGGTCAGGTCGCAGGTCTCGCCGACCAGGCGGGACAGGCCGCGCCCCTCCGAGCCGACCACCACGACGAGCGGGCCGACGGCGGCCTCCAGGTCGTACAGGTCGGTCTGCCCGTCGGCGTCCAGGCCGACCACGACGAAGCCGGCGTCCTTGCACGCCTTGAGCGACCGGGTCAGGTTGGTGACCTGGGCGACGGGCACGCGCGCGGCCGCGCCGGCGCTGGTCCGCCAGGCGGTCGCGGTGATCCCGGCGGCACGCCTTTCGGGTACGAACACACCCTGCGCGCCGAACGCGGCGGCCGACCGGATGACCGCGCCGAGGTTGCGCGGGTCGGTGACGCCGTCCAGCGCGACGAGCAGCGGGGCGGCCTGTTCCAGCGCGGCGGCCACCAGGTCGTCGAACGGCTCGTAGACCAACAGCGGCACCTGGAGGCCGACGCCCTGGTGCAGCACCCCGCCGGTCATCCGGTCCAGCTCGGCGCGGCTGACCTCCAGGATCGCGATGCCCCGGTCGGCGGCGGTACGGACGATCTCCTTGACCCGGTCGTCGACGTCGATGCCCTGCGCGGTGTAGAGGGCGGTCGCCGGCACCTGGGTGCGCAGCGACTCCAGCACCGGGTTGCGCCCGACCAGCAGCTCGGGGCTGTCCTTCGCCGGGTTGGCCTTGCGGCCCGGCGCGACCCGGGGGCCGCCCCGGCCGGCCGGCTTTCCGCCCCGCCCCTTCGTCGTGGGCGTGCCCCGGCCACCGCCCTTGCCCCAGGTGGTGTCCTTGGTGCCGGGCTGGCCGATCTTGGGGGCGCGGCCCTCCTCGGCGGCGGCGCGGCGCTCCTTCTCCTGCTTCCAGGCGGTGCGCTGGGGCAGCTTCTCGGTGCCCGAGTACGCCTTGTGCCACGGCCGCTCGTCGGCGGGCAGCGTGCGCCCACGCCCGGCGAGGGAGTCCTTGTTCTTGCCGCCGGTGCCCTTGGGGGCGCCCGCCTTCGGTGCCAGTCGCCGGCCTCGGCGCTGTGAGTTGCCGGCCATCAGTCCTGCTCTCCAATAGTCCAACGCGGGCCCTGGGGGGTGTCCTCGACGACCACGCCGGCCTGCTTGAGCTGGTCGCGTACGGCGTCGGCGGCGGCCCAGTCCTTGCGGCCGCGGGCCTGCGCGCGCTGCTCCAGGGCCAGCGCGATCAGGGAGTCCACCACGCCGCGCAGGTCGTCCGTGCGGCCGCCGCCGGTCCAGGCCGGGTCCAGGGGGTCGACGCCGAGGATATCCAGCATCGCCCGGGTGGAGGCGAGCGTCGTGCGGACGGTCACATCGTCACCGGCGGTCAACGCGGTGTTGCCGTCGCGGACCACCTCGTGCAGCGCCGCGAGCGCCGCCGAGGTGTTGAGGTCGTCGTCCATCGCGGCGACGAAAGCGGCCGGCAGGTCGCCGGGCCGGCCGCCGCCGACCCGCTCGGCCGCCCGCTGCACGAAGCCCTCGACCCGCCGGTACGCCACGGCGGCCTCGCGCAGCGCGTCCTCGGAGTAGTCGATGCGGGACCGGTAGTGCGCGGCGACGTAGTAGTAGCGCAGCTCCACCGGGCGCACCCCGAGCGAGGCCACGTAGTCGAGGTCGAGCGTGTTGCCCAGCGACTTGCCCATCTTGGTGCCACCGATGCCGAGCAGGCCGTGGTGCACCCAGTAGCGCGCGAACGGCAGGTCGGCGGCCTGCGACTGGGCGATCTCGTTCTCGTGGTGCGGGAACGTCAGGTCGAGCCCGCCGCCGTGGATGTCGAACTCGGGGCCCAGGTAACGCCAGCACATGGCCGAGCACTCGATGTGCCAGCCGGGCCGGCCACGACCCCACGGCGACGGCCACGAGGCGTCGGCCGGCTCATCCGGCTTGACGCCCTTCCAGAGCGCGAAGTCTCGCGGGTCCCGCTTGCCCCGGTCGGGGGCGTCACCGGCCGGCTGCATGTCCGCCGGGGACTGGCCGGACAGCGAGCCGTACGCCGGCCAGGAGGCCACGTCGAAGTAGACGTCGCCGGAGCCGTCGGTGGCCGGGTAGGCGTGACCGGTCTCGATCAGCCGGGCGATCAGCTCGTGCATTTCCGGGACGTGCCCGGTGGCCCGCGGCTCGTACGTCGGCGGGAGCACGTTGAGCGCCCGGTAGGAGGCGGCGAGGATCTGCTCGTTCGTGTACGCGATCGACCAGAACGGCCGGTCCTGCTCCATCGCCTTGGCCAGGACCTTGTCGTCGATGTCGGTCAGGTTGCGGATGAACGTGACCTCGAAGCCCTTGTCGAGCAGCCAGCGGCGCAGCACGTCGTAGTTGACGCCGGAGCGAAGGTGGCCGATGTGTGGCGGGGCCTGGAGCGTGAGACCACACAGGTAGACCCCCACCTTGCCGGCTTCCCGCGGGACGAAGTCCCGCACCGATCGGGTGGCGGTGTCATACAGGCGTAGCGTCACCTCACAAGGGTAGCCGTCCGCACATTTCGAGGTTGGCCGGAGCCGGGTCGTACGCTGCGTGCTGTGGACACGGCGGCGCGCACGGGAGAGACCGCACAGACCCTGGACCGGGGTCTGCGCCTGCTGCACCTCGTCGCGGACGCGCCGGGCGGGCTCACCGTCACCGAGGCGGCGCACCGGCTGGGCATCGGCCGCGCCGCGGTCTACCGGCTGGTCGGCGCGCTGACCGGCCACGGCATGCTCCGCCGCGACGGCGAGGGTCGGCTTCGCATCGGCGTGGGCGTGCTGCACCTGGCCCGCCGCGCCCAGCCGCTGCTCGCCGAGGGCGCGCTGCCGGCGTTGCGCCGCCTCGCCGAGGGCACCGGGGCGACGGCCCACCTGACCGTGGTCGAGGGCGGCGAGGGGGTGGCGCTCGCGGTGGTCGAGCCGAGCTGGACGTCCTTCCACGTGGCGTACCGGACCGGCACCCGGCACCCCCTGGAGCGGGGCGCCGCCGGCCGGGCCGTGCTGGCCGGGCGGGCCGGCGATCCGGGGCCGGTGAGCACCAGCGGTGAGCTTCAATCAGGCGCGTACGGGGTGGCGGCGCCGGTGCTGGGTGTGCCCGGCCTGGAGGGCAGCGTCGGGGTGGTGTCGCTGACCCCGCTCGACGTGGCGGACATCGGCGCCCAGGTGACGGCCGCCGCCGAGGCGGTCGCCACCGCGCTCTCCTGACCCGCGCGCGCCCTTTACGCCAGCTCGGCGAGGTGGCTGCATCAACGCGCCCCGAACCCCACCACCTCCCCGAAATGGAGTCGATCAAGGCAGCCCAGAACACCGTGCGGCCATACGGTCCAGCCCACCCCAGGGCCCTGACGCCACTACGCCGAAGTGGCTACGTCAGCGCACCCGAGCCGACCCCTCCGGACATCCTTACGCCATCAGGCCAAGTGGCCGCGTCAGCGCGGTTGAACAGTCCCTCCCACACACCCCCACGCCGGCTCGGCGAGGTGGCTGCATCAAGGCGGCCGGATACCACCACCTCCCCGAAATGGAGTCGATCAAGCCCAGGTCGAGGCCATACCACACGGACAAGGGCGCGCGGGGATTATCCACAGGGCGCGAAGGGCGGCACGGCCCCGACTGTCCACAGGGGTACCGATCTCGAACCGTGCGCCGCCACGCTCGTCACATGCCACCTCATCCTCATCGCCCACCGGAGCTGGCCTGGCAGGTCTTCCGGGGCTCGGAAGCGATCCGGCGCGGGCTGCTGTCCCGGCACCATCTGCGGGGCGCGTCCTGGATCCGGCTCCGGCAGGACGTCTATGCCGACGCGCGGCTCGACCGCGACCATGCGCTGGCCTGCCGCGCGACGCTGCTGCGGATGCCACCCGGCGCGGCGATCGCCGGCCCTTCGGCGGCCTACCTGCACGGGGTCGAGCACGCCGCAGGCTTCACCGACGACGTGCACGTCCTGCTGCCGGCCACGGTCCGGGCCGACTCCCAGCCGGGTGTCCGGGTGCATCACACCCCGATGTCGAGCACCCGCAGCGGCCTCCTGGTCCCCGTCGGCGGCGCCGCACCCGCGCGCACGAGCCCACCCGACGGCACGAACCCATCCGCAGGCACCAACCCATCCGCCGACACGAGCCCACCCGCAGGCACACGCCCACCCACCGGCACCAGGTCGCCCGTAGTAGCAGCACCGCCTGCGACGGGCCGCCTCCCGGGCACACCGGGCCGGACCAGATCACCGGATCCGGCCCACCCCCACAACCGCCCCGGAACGCCCGGCACGGCCGACCCGCAGAACTCAGCCGCATCGAGCCCGTTCGCACAGTCGTCCCCCGGCACGGTGATGATCCTGGCCGGGCCGCCGCCACGCACCGAGCCGGCCGCCTGTGCCTGGGAGACAGCGGTCTGGGCCGATCCGGTGAAGGCGGTCGGCATCATCGACGGGCTGCTGCGTACCGGTTCGGTGAACCGGTCGGCGCTGGCGAGCGAGGCGGCCCGGAACGCCTGCCGCCCCGGTGGGCGGCGGGCGGCGTGGGTGTTCGGCCTGACCGACGGGCTGGCCCAGTCCCCGCCCGAGTCCCACCTGCGGGTCCGTCTCGCCCTCGCCGGCCTGCCCCGCGCGGTGGCCCAGTATCCGGTGCGGGTGTCGACCGGCCTGATCCTGCACCCCGACCTGGCCTGGCCGGAGTTCCGGGTCGCGGTCGAGTACGACGGTCAGTGGCACTCCGACGCGGACCGGATGCACCTCGACCGGCGGCGGCTCAACCAGCTCGTCGCGGCCGGCTGGCTGGTGCTGCACGTGACCGGCCGCCGTCTGCACAAGGAGTTCCCCGCCCTGGTCCGGGAGATCCGCGCCGCCCTGGTGGCCCGAGGGTGGCGCCCGTGACACCGCCCGCCGCCCGACCAGCCGCCGTCACACCACCCGCCGCGCCACCAACCGCCGAGGCGCGGCGCGCCGCGCCCGCCGCCGTGCGGCACCCCGGAACGCCGAGGTGGCGGCGTCCGGGTGATCCGGACACCGCCACCTCGGGGAAACGGTCGTTACGGTCGTACGTTCGGCTTGACCGGGGTCTTCACCGCGGCGTAGGCGTCGACGATGCCGTAGCCGTAGAAGCCGTTGAAGTTCAGCGAGCCCGCGCAGTACGCGTCGAACTCGGCGCTCCGGCCCTCGTTGGTGTAGCTCTGCAGCCGCGGCTCCGGGCAGGCGTGCTCGGCCGCCGTCCGGTAGAGGTGCTGCTCGACCAGGTTCGGCGCCATGCCGTAGCCGTTGCGGCCCTCCTTCTTGCCGTGCTTGCTGACGATCAGCGCCGCCACGCCCGAGACGTGCGGGGACGCCATCGAGGTGCCCTGCAGGTAGGTGTAGTAGCCACACTCACCCTTCGCGGTGCACTGCTTGAACACCGAGTTCTCGAAGCCGGCGACGATGTTGCCGTTCTCGTCGACCGACCCCTCCTCCTGGAGCACCTTCTTCGGGTACGTGGAGAGAATCATGTTGGCGTCGGTGCGGTACGTGTCGGTGCCGAAGCCGTCCCGGAACCAGCCACCCGGCGCCGCCACCGAAATCTGCTCGGTGCCGTAGTTCGAGTAGTCGGACTTCTTGCCGGACGGCCCGACCGCCGACACGCCGATCACGTGCGGGCCCTCGACCGGCAGGTCCCAGCAGGTCGCGTTGTCGATCGGGCGCGGGTACGGGTCGGCGCCGTAGTCCGGGCTGCTCACGTCGGTGCGCGGCGCGCCCAGGTCCTCGTGGTTGTTGCCGAGCGAGCCGACGAGCGTGACGCCCTTGCGGTGCGCGAAGTTGAGCGCCCGCTTCATGGCCTCGATGACGGTGCGCTGCTCGGCCTGCGCCTCCGGCGAGTCGGCCGGGTTGGCGGTGCAGTTGTAGAGCCACGGGTCGACGTAGAAGGACATGTTGACCACGTCCAGGCCGGAGCGGCCCGCGTGCACCAGGGCGTTGACCACCGGGTTGAGGAAGAAGTAGCCGCTGTCCTGGCCACCCTTCAGCTCGACCAGGGAGACGTTCGGGGCCACGCCGGACAGGCCGAAGCCGTTGGCGGCGGCGCCGATGGTGCCGGCCACGTGGGTGCCGTGCCCGCCGTCGTCGGTGCCGACCGGGTCGAGGCAGCTGGCCACCTCGCACGGGCCGTCGACCTCGGGGATGTCCGGGGCGAAGTTGCGCGACAGTGCCCAGTTGAAGTTCGGTGCCAGGTCGGGCTGGCTGGCGTCGACGCCGGTGTCCAGGATGCCGACGGTCACCCGGCGGTCACCCGGCTCGATCTTGCGGGCCTTGTCGGCCCGGATCATGTCCAGACCCCAGAGCTTGTCGTCGAGCGGGTCCATCTTCTTGCCGTTGTTCTTGGCGGCCTTGCCCTTGGTCGCCGCGGCGGCCAGCAGGTGCTCCTGCTCGACCCGGTCCAGCTTCGGCTTGCGGCCGATCGCCTTCTCCTCGGCCGCGCCGACCAGGGCGCCGGCGGCGGTGGCCCGGCTGGCGAAGTCCGCCCGGTCGCTCGTGACCTGGAAGAGGCCGACATCGTCGGTGCGGGCGACGACAGTGCCGCCGGCGGCGGTGATCGCGGCGATCGCGGCGTCGGTGGACACACCGCTCTCGGCCAGCACGGTGAAGGTCCGGGTATCCGACGGCGCGGCGTTCGCCGGGATCCCCAGGCCGGTCACCGTGAGTGCCAGCGAGGCCGCAGCCGCGACCGCGCCGACGGTGAAGCGCTTGCTCACCACATCAGATCCTCTCGTTGAGGGACGTGGTGTCATCCCACATCACGGGAGCGGGTTCCGCCAGATCGACGTCCGTTATCGGCCGCAACTAGGCATTCGCGCTTGTCAAGGTGTTGAGCACCGTGGACAGTCCGGCGAGCGTGGACACTTCGGCGTCCGGCTCGAGGCCACGAGGCCGGGGCAGGCCGCCCCGGTTGAGCCAGACGGCACGCAGTCCGGCCCGCTGGGCGGCGACCACGTCGCGCTCCGGCGAGTCGCCCACGTGCACGATCCGCGCGGCGGGCAGTCCGGCGGCCGCCACCACGGCCGCGAAGAACTCCGGCGCCGGCTTCTTCGGCAGGCCGCCCTCGTGGGCGTACAACTCGAAGGCGAACTGCCCGGCGAGGCCGCAGCGTTCGGCGCGGCTGTTCCCGTTCGTGGCGAAGCCCAGCACGTGGTGCGGGCGCAGTGCCGCCAACGCGGGCAGCGCGTCGGGGAAGGGCCGGCTCAGCGCGTACCGGCGGGCGAAGAACAACTCCGCCAACTCGTCCAGCTCCGTCTCCAGCCCGGCCCGGGCCAGCGAGCGGGCCAGCGCGGCCCGCCGGATCTCCTGCACCGGGGCGGCGCTGAGCGCGCCGAAGACCGCACCCCAGTCCTCCTCCAGGTCCGCGAGCGACACCGCGGCCGCCGCCGGGGTCCGCCGCCGCATCTCCTCCAGTACGGCGACGAGCGCGCCGGTGATCGCCGGGCGCAGGTCGACGAGTGTCTCGTCGGCGTCGAAGACGACAGCGCTGCGCGGCCCGCTCACCGGTCGCCTGCCAGCACCGGCTCGGCGGACGTGGACGCCGAAGGTGTGCCGCGCAGTTCGTCCGCCCGGACCAGGGCGACGCCGCCGAGGATGAGCACCCCGCCGGCCAGCTGGATCAGGCTGGGCAGTTCGTCGAGCACCAGCCAGGCGATCAGCACCGCGAACATCACCTCGGTCAGCCCCACGAAGGAGGACAGCCGGGCCCCGAGCAGCACGGTGCCGGCGACCCCGGCCAGGTACGCGACCACGGCGGCGATCAGCGACAGCCCGGCGATCGGCACCAGCCAGCTCACCTGGTGCCCGGCGAAGGTGACGTCGGCGGTGCCGGCGGCGAGCGGCAGCGCGCCGATGCCGCCGAGCAGGAGCAGCACCAGCGCGCCGACAGCCATGCCGCCGCTGGCCATCACCACCGACGGCAGTTCGGCGTCGATCCGGCCGGCGATGACGAAGTATCCGGCCAGCCCGACGCCCGCGCCGAGACCCCACAGCACGCCCACCGGGTCCAGGCGGCCGGCTCCGGTGAGGTCGAGGACGAGCGCCAGCCCGCACAGGGCGGTGACCGAGCCGGCCACCGTCAGCGCTCGCGGGCGCTGCCCGTGGACCAGCCACATCCATCCGACCACCAGCACGATGCCGAGGTATTCCAGCAGCAGCGCCACACCGACCGGGAGGTAGCGGACCGCGTTGAAGAAGCACGCCTGCGCGGTGGCGACGCCGAGCAGCCCGAACAGCAGCACCGTGACGCCGTTGCGCCGCAGCACCGACCACTTGCCGCGCAGGGCCAGCAGGGCGGGCACGGCGAGCACCAGCGCGGCGATGCCGACCCGGGCGATCACCACCGCGACCGCCGACCACTCGCCGGTGATCAGCGGGCGGGCGAACGTGCCCGAGGTCGCGAACGTGATCGCGGAGAGCAGTGCCAGACCGAGCCCGACGCCGGATCGTTCACGCATCGACAGCTCCAGGTCATGAGTGAAGGACGGTTATGCTGATGACGCTAGGCGGAGCCCCTGACAGGAGTCAAGTTGCTTTTCGCTCATGACACCGAATGCGCGCTGGTCGGTGCCGCCGCACTGGTGAACACCGCCGACGGCGACCGGGAAGGGCTGCCCGACGTGGCCGCCCTGGACGCCTTCTTCACCACCCACGGGTGGAGCGGCCGGCACGAGCACACCGAAACCGAACTGCGCCAGGTCCGCGCGCTGCGGCCCCGGCTGCGCCGCATCTGGTACGCCGACACCGACGAGGTGGTGGCGATCGTCAACCGGCTGCTGCGCGAGTCGCACGCGCTGCCGCAACTCGTCCGGCACGACGACGAGCCGTACCACCTGCACGCGGTGCCGCGGGACGCGCCGCTGGCGACCCGGATGGCGGTCGAGGCCGCGATGGCGATGGCCGACCTGGTACGCATGGGCGAGCTGAGCCGGCTGCGGCACTGCGACCACCCCGACTGCGACAACGTGCTTGTCGACCTGTCCCGGAACCGCTCCCGCCGGTTCTGCGACGCCGGCTGCGGCAACCGGGCCGCGGTGAGCGCCTACCGGGCCCGCAGGGCGGCGTCCCAGTCCTGACGGGTCGCGGGCCAGTCCTCCCGGGACAGCTCGTACTCCACCTCGCCGTGCTCCGTACCCGGGATCGGGTCGTCGAACGAGAGGTGGAACGTGCGGACGTAGCGCAACCCGGCGCGGGCCATGACCGCCCGGGAGCGGTCGTTCACCGCCATCGTCTGCGCCCACACGCGGCGGACGCCGACCGTGTCGAACGCGTGCCGCACCAGCGCCCGCGCGCCCTCGGTGGCCAGCCCGTGCCCCCACGCCGCGCGGCGCAGCCGGTAGCCCAGCTCCGCCTCGGCGCCGTCGTCGGACGGGTCGAGCGAGTGCCAGCCGAGGAACTCGCCGGTGAACCGGTCGAGCGTCGCCCAGCGGCCGAGCCCGGGATGCCGGGTGTACTGCGCGAGCACCCGGGGCAGCACGTCGTCCCGGAATGTCGCGGCCGGGGTCGGCACGCCGCCGGTCAGGAAGCGCATGACCTCCGGGTCGGCGTCCAGCGCCACCAACCGGTCCACGTCGTCCATCGTGAACCGGCGCAGCGTCAGCCGCGCGGTCTCCAGCAGCACCCCGCCGTCGTCACGCACCGTCGGATCATGCCGCGCCCACGGTGACGGGTCGAGGCAATTACCGGCGCCGGTCTCAGGGGTGGGTCATCCGGAGCAGGTCCAGCGCCTCGTCCAGCTGGGTCTCGGTGAGCTTGCCCGAGTCGACGTGACCCCGGGAGATCACCACCTCGCGGATGGACACCTGCTTGGCCAGCGCCTCCTTCGCGATCGAGGCGGCCTCGTCGTACCCGAGGTGGCGGTTCAGCGGGGTGACGATCGACGGCGAGCCCTCCGCGTACGCCAGGCAGACCTCGGCGTCCGCGACCAGGCCGGCCACCAGCCGCTCGGCGAACAGCCGGCTGGACGCGGCGATCAGCTTGATCGACTCCAGCAGGTTGCGGCCCATCACCGGGAGCATCACGTTCAGCTCGAAGTCGCCCTGCGACCCGGCGAACGCCACCGCCGCGTCGTTGCCGACCACCTGGGCGCAGACCTGCCGCATCGCCTCGGCCACCACCGGGTTCACCTTGCCCGGCATGATCGACGAGCCGGGCTGGAGGTCGGGGATGCGCAGCTCACGCAGACCGGCGCGCGGGCCGGAACCCATCCAGCGCACGTCGTTGGCGATCTTGTAGAGACCGACCGCGACGGTACGGAGCTGGCCCGAGGTCTCCACCAGCGCGTCCCGGGCGCCCTGCGCCTCGAAGTGGTTGCGCGCCTCGGTCAACGGCAGCCCGGTCGACTCCCGCAGCTTGCCGATCACCCGCTCGGCGAACCCCAGCGGCGTGTTGATGCCGGTGCCCACGGCGGTGCCGCCCAGCGGCAGCTCGGCCAGCCGGGGCAACGCCGACTCCAGCCGCTCGACGCCGTAGCGGACCTGCGCCGCGTAGCCGCCGAACTCCTGCCCGAGCGTGACCGGCGTGGCGTCCATCAGGTGGGTACGCCCGGCCTTGACCACCGTCTCGAACTCGGCCGCCTTCTCCTCCAGCGCGCCCGCGAGCTGCTTCAACGACGGGATCAGGTCCTCCACCACGAACTGCGTGGCGGCCAGGTGGATCGAGGTGGGGAACACGTCGTTGCTGGACTGCGACGCGTTGACGTGGTCGTTCGGGTGCACGTCGCGGCCCAGCTCGCGGCTCGCGAGGGTGGCGATCACCTCGTTGGTGTTCATGTTGGACGACGTACCGGAGCCGGTCTGGAACACGTCCACCGGGAACTGGTCGTCGTAGCCGCCCTCGGCGACGTGCGCGGCGG
Organism: Micromonospora chalcea; assembly: GCF_002926165.1. Lineage (GTDB taxonomy): Bacteria > Actinomycetota > Actinomycetes > Mycobacteriales > Micromonosporaceae > Micromonospora > Micromonospora chalcea. The sequence continues at coordinate 62,888 of NZ_MAGP01000111.1, forward strand.
CGGTGGCGATCGCCTGCGCCACGTCCGCGTCGATCACCCCCAGCTCACCGTTCACCAGTGCCGCCGCCCCCTTGATCTGCGCCAGGGCCTTGATCTGGGCCGGTTCCAGCCCGCGCCCCGAGATCGGGAAGTTCTGCACCGCGCGCTGGGTCTGCGCCCGCCACAGTGCCTCGGCGGGCACCTCCACCTCGCCCATCGAGTCGCGTTCGATCCGGTAGCCGGTCGCCTCTGGAGTCGTCACGCCTACCATCCTGCCGCGCCGCCGGTCGGAGTGCAGGGAAAGTGGCCGCCCCCTCAGCCCAGCTCGACCAGCAGCTTCTCGGTGTCCCGCTGGTCCGGCGTCTCGACCTGACGGAACAGCGCCAGCGCACGCCCGGCGTACCGGCGGGCCTGGTCGGGGTCGTCGTGGCGCAGGCATCGCGCGAGGCCGTCCAGGGCGCGGGCCTGCTCGTAGCGCAGGCCCAGCCGCTCGGCGTCGGCTAGCACCCGGCGGTGCAGGTCCAGCGCGCTGGCCACGTCACCCTGGTCGAAGATCGCCCGGGCCAGCAGGTTCCGGGAGGCGCACTGCCCGACCAGATCCCCGGCGTCGATCATGGCCACGAGGGCGTCCCGGTGCAGCGAGGCGGCCAGCTCCGGCCGGCCCTCCTCGCGCTCCATCATGCCCAGCTCGTTGAGCAGCTCGCCCTCGCCGTACCGGTTGCCCACCCGGCGCTTGAGCCTCAGGCCGACGCGCAGGAGCCGGCGCGCGGGCCCGTGCTCGCCGCGCCGGTGCCGCGCCATGCTGAGGTGCCCGATCGAGTTGCCGAGCTGCCGCAGGTCGCCGGCCTGCCGTGCGACAGCCATCTGGTTGCGGCACATCCGCACAGCCTCGTCGTACCGGCCGTGCGAGATCAGGGTGAACGAGAGGTTGTTCAGCAGGTTGGACAACCACGACGACTCGCCCGACCGGCGGGCGATCGCCGCGGACTCGGTCAGGAGTTCGATACCCCGCTGGTGCTGCCCGTCGACCGCGTACGCGGTGCCGAGGTTGCCCAGCACCTTGCGCAGCTCGCCCGGCCGGTCGAGCCTGCGGTAGATGCCGACCACCGCCTCCAGCCGCCGGATGGCCTCGGCGAACCGCGCCCGGCGGTAGTCCGCCGAGGCGAGATAGTTGAGCATCGTCGCAACGGCCTCCTCGTCGCCCAGGCGCTCGGCGGCCCGCAGACCGATCTGATGCGTCTCGATCAGGTCGTCCAGGCGACCGCCGTAGAAGTTGCTGACCCAGGCGACCCGGGCGAACTGCCAGCTCTGCCGGAGAAAACCCTCGTTCTCCGCCAGCCGGACGAGCGCCGTCAGGGTCGAGCGGTTCTCCTCCAACCATGCTCGGCCGAGGCCGACAGTGGCTGCCACCAGGTCGGGCCGCGCCGGCTCCGGCAGGTCGAACAGGGACGGCTCGGCGCCCGTCTCCAGCGACCGCCCGATGGACGCGGTGACCTGAAGATGGAAGTCGATGAGACGGCCCACCGCCGCCCGCCGCTCGTCGGCGGTCTCGCGTCCGGCGCCGAGCGTGCGCGCGTACTCGCGGATCAGGTCGTGCAGCTGGTAGCGGCCCGGTTCCACCTCCTCGACGAGGTGCGCGTCGACAAGTTCGTCGAGCGCGTCCTGCGCCTGCGGCAGCAGCAGGTCGGCGAGCGCGGCCGGCACCCGGTTGTCGACACACTGACCCGGGTGCAGGCCCAGCAGGCGGAAGACCCGCTGCGCGAGCGGCGACACCTGCTCGTACGACAACGCGAAGGCGCCGGCCACCGACCGCTCTCCCGCGACCAGCTCGGCCAGCGGGTCGGACGCGCCGGCCAGCCGCTCCGCCAGGTCGGCCACCCGCCACCGCGGCCGGTGCGCGAGCCGGGCCCCGGCCAGCCGCAGGGCCAGCGGAAGGTGTCCGCAGCGGCGGGCCACCTCCATCGCCGCCTCGGGCTCGGCGGCCACCCTCTCCGCGCCGGCCACGCGTTCCAGCAGCTCGACCGCCTCGTCGGCGTCGAGTACCGGCAGCGAGGACGGGCGGCCCGAGTCCAGGCCGATCAGGCGACGACGGCTGGTGATCAGTATCAGGCAGTCCGGACCGTTGGGCAGCAGCGGTGCGACCTGGCCGGCGTCGGCCGCGTTGTCGAGCACCACCACGGCCCGACGCCCGGCCAGCTCGGAACGCCACATCGCCAGCCGGTCCGTCGGGTCGGCCGGCACCCGTTCAGCCGGCACGCCGAGCTGCCGGAGCAGGGTGGCGGCGGCCACTGTCGTACTGAGCGGGCTGCGGTCGCTGTGCCCGTGCAGGTCGATGAAGAGCTGCGCGTCGGGGAACCGGCCGGCCACAGCGGTCGCCACCTGCACGGCCAGCGTGGTCTTGCCGGGGTCCGTTTTCTAGCACATAGTCGATGTATGGGCATGGTTGATCCTCCTGCTGTGGTAGCCGATCTTTACCTTCGCTTGTCTGACCTGCGGGTCGAGGACTTGAACAGCGATGGTGAGAGCAAGGGGCTCGTGGAGCACGAGCGGCTGTTGGTCGAGCGTGCGGGTCGTCTGGGGTGGGCGGTGGGTGAGGTGATCGTTGAGAACGACATGGTTAACGGCAAGCCGAAACCCGCGTCGGCGTTCAAGCGTAAGAAGGTGCGGTTGGCGGACGGGACGACGGTGTTGCGGGTGATCCGGCCGGGGTTCACTCGGTTGTTGGACCGGTTGCGGCATGGCCGGTCGCAGGCGGTGTTGGCGGTGGACCTGGACCGGACGGTGCGTGATCCCCGGGACTTGGAGGATCTGATCGACGTCGTTCAGGAGACGGGGGCCAACGCGCAGTCGCTGTCGGGTTCGTTGCGGTTCACCGATGGTGGGACGGACTCGGAGATCACTCTGGCGCGGGTGATGGTGACGATGGCGAACAAGGCCAGCCGGGACACCGCGCGTCGGGTGAGCGCGGCCCGCCTGCGGCAGGCGATCAACGGGGAGTGGGGTGGGGGGCGGCGGCCGTTCGGGTTCTGCGGCGGCCCGCCGCAGGTGGGCATCGGTGACCCGGCGGAGTATGTGTGCCGGTGGCACGGTGGCCGGGACTGCCTGGCGGGGATCACCCGGGTCGAGGCCGAGGCGGATGTGATCGCGGACTGCTCAGAGCGGTTGTTGGAGGGGGCCACGTTGCGGTCCCTCGCGGCCGAGTTGCGGGAGGGGGACGTGCCGACGGTGACGGGTGCGCCGTGGTCGGCGGAGGGATTGCGGGATATCCTGCTGCGTCCGCGAAACGCGGGGTTCATGGTGTACGACGGGAAGATCCTTCAGGGTGTGACGGCGCCGTGGAAGCCGATCATCGGCCCGGAGGTGTTCTTCGCCGTGCGCGACATGTTGACCGATCCGTCGCGGCGCAGCGGGCCCGGGGCGGCTCCGCGCTGGGTGGGCACGGGCATCTACCGGTGCGGGGTGTGCACACCACCCGGCACGGTGACGGGGCGGCCGGTGACGGTGCAGGTCACCCTCGGCGGGCGGGCGCCGCGCTACAAGTGCCGCCAGCACAACCACCTGACCCGTAACCAGGCGCATGTGGACGCGGCGGTGTTCGCGCACGTGGTGTACGCGTTGACGCACCCGCGCGCGTACGAGTTGCTGACCGACCCGGCCCCGGAGGTCGACGTGGAGGGGTTGCGGGCGCAGCGGGCGGCGATCGGGCAGCGGTTGAAGCGCATCCTCGCCGACGAGTTGCGGGGGTTGGAGACGCGGGAGTACGCGCGCGAGGCCCGGCGGGAGGCCGCCGCGATGATCGCCGAGATCGACGAGCAGTTACACGCGAACGTGGGCAGCGACCCGTTGGCGCCGTTGGTGAACGCCCCGGACCCGGTGAAGGCGTGGCGGGACGCGCCCCTGGCCGACAAGCGGGTCGTGATCGACCGGCTGATGACCGTCACGATCCTGCGCACCCAGCGCAAGGGACGCGGGTTCGACCCGGCCACGTTGCACATCGAACCCAAGCATACGCTCGGCACGCTGGCCCTCGCCTAGGAGACCCCTGAATAATGTGGCGTGCCGGTCCGCCGGGTCTGATCGGGTTTGATCGATAATTGGTGGGTGCAGGGTAGATCCGGTTCCGACCGCGAGTTGTGGGACACGGCGGCGCTGGTCGGGCATCTGTGCCGCCCGGGAGTGTGTACGCGTTCCTGGCCGAGCACCGTGGCGAGGTGTTCCCCGACGGGCTGTTCGCCGACTTGTTCCCCTCCGGGCGGGGGGCCGGCCCTCGGTGCCCGGCGAGGTGATCGCGTCGGTGCTGCTGCTGCAGACGCTGCAGGACCTGTCCGACACCGAAGCGATGCAGGCGTTGCGCTGTGACCTGCGCTGGAAGGTGGCCTGTGGTCTGCCCATCGACCACGAGGGCTTCCATCCCACGACGTTGACAGTGTGGCGTAACCGGCTACGCGCCTCGGACCGCCCGGAACGGATCTTCGAAGCGGTCCGAGCGGTGATCGCCAGACCGGGGTGTTGAAGGATAAGACCCGCCGGGCGTTGGACTCGGTAGTACTGGATGACGCGGTGGCCACCCAGGACACCAGCACCCAGCTGATCGCGGCGGTGCGGCGGGATACCCGCCGCTACGGCGGTGATCGCGCAACACTGTCACGCCCACGACTGGGACGACCCCGGCAAGCCGAGGATCGCCTGGGACGACAAGACGGCCCGCGACGCCCTAAGGTCCTCACCAGACCGTCCGCCCCGTCCGCCCCGTCCGCGACGCCGATGGCCAGACTGGCGAGGCCCAACAGCCGAGTCGTTGCCGCCGCCCACGTACGCGCCCGGATCGCCGGCAACGTGCTGCCGTCGCCCCGGCGTATGCTCAACCATGCCTGTGGCTTTCGTTGTGATCAGTTTGCTTCGACAACGAGATGATCACCAGGAGCCACGCATCCTCACGCCAGGGTCCACGCCGGACGGAGCGACGGCCTCAGCCGACCCCTAACCTTCTGTGAGCCGGTATGTGTGGCCGGACGGGTTGCATCTTCGATATGCAGCGGGGTGATCTGGCGCGTCGTGTCAGGCATCGGGCATGACAACGATCCGGTTCTCCACCGACGTCACACCCGGTGTCGACCAGGCAACTCGGGCGGCTTCTTCGCGTTCACTCCAGGATCGGACAACGCCGGCTAGGACGACCTTGTCGCCTTCGATGGTCACGCTTAGCCGTTCGCCCGGTGTGTCTACGGCACGGATGAGAGCCTCCTCGATCCTGTTGCGTGCCGCCGCTACGTCCACCTTCAACCGGGGCCGGATTGAGATCTGATTCGTGACTCCCCGTACTCCCGACAGGCGCTGCACCGCCCGCTTTGCGGAGCGCCGCTGATACTCCCACTCGACCTCTCCGCTGAGCGTCACCCAACCCTTGGTGACGGTGACGTGGATGTTCTGGCTCGGCACCAGGGCGTCCCACTCCAAGGCCCGTGTCGCTGCCGCTGCCAGATCCGCGTCGTTGCGTTCCGCTGCGGTAGGCAGACGGACTTCGAGGTCGTTGGCGACCGCCTTCACGCCCCGCACTCGATGTGCCGCCTCCTCGGCCGCCCACTTCTTTACGTATGAATCCACCCATCCCGTCAGGGTTACCACACCGTCCTTGGCGGACACACCGATCTCGTTTGGTTGGACGCGGGGGTCCCAGTGCATCTCGGCCAGCACGTCCCTTTGGAGTTGTTCGTCGGTGCGGGCCGTGGTCGTGGTGGTCATCGCGATCCTTCCAAGAGATCCGTTGGTCAGCTTCACCTTAACCCCGGGCATGCACGTGGTGGAGGCATGTCGGGGACGTCGCGCTAACGAGTGAATCGGCGCAGTTGTGAGGGACAAGAATCTGAAGACCTGCTATGAGGTCTGGGGCCTCCGCGTGCGTCACCGGGTTGCGAACCCGCCGCCCAGATTGAATCCCGTTTTCGGCCGTCGTTGACACATCGCACCTACGATATGGGCATGTCGCCGACGAGACAGGAGCTGACACGCGCGCGGGAGACGTTTTTCCGGTCGCTGTCGTCTCGTGCGGGGCACGTGCTTCCGGGCTGGGTCGCTGGTGTGGTGTTGATCAGTGTGGAGGACGGGGGCGGTGGGGAGTTCTGGCGTGTGGCGATGCGTGACCGGAACGTTGTCGTGGGCAAGGGCAGCGAGCCGGCCGATGCCACAGTCACGTTGTCGACTGGCCTGTTCCACGACCTGATCACGGGGAATGATCAGTTGATAGCCGCGATGCTGCGTAATGAGGCGACGGTGATGGGGAAAGTTGCACTGTTGTTGGTTTTTCGGCGGTTCTTTCCCTCCGCGCCCGGGTCGGGTGATCCGAGGGACCGGGTCGATGGCTGCCGTTGGCGGGAGCGGATGGATGAGACCGTCGCCCGGAGCCGGCCGGCGGAGCGAGCATGAAACCGCTGGTCAACATTCTTGACGGCAACACGTTTTTGGTCAGCGACCGGCAGGGGGATGTTGATCCCTCGCCTGCTTTTCCCACAGGACTGTTCTCCTATGACACCCGCTTTTTGTCTACTTGGCTGTTGACCATCGACGGCGGTCGGCTTACCGCGTTGTCGGTGGATGACCTGCAGTATTTCGAGAGCCGATTTTTCCTGGTGCCGGGTGAGCCGACCCATTACGTGAACACCGACATCTCGGTGATCCGTCACCGCACGATCGGTGGCAGCTTCGATGAAGATCTTGCGGTGCTCAACGAGGGAAACAAGCCAGCGAATCTGGTCGTCAGGGTCGAAATGGGCGCGGACTTCGCGGACCTGTTCGAGGTCAAGAACCCAACGCGGAAGGCGGCGCCGGTCACGGTCGCCGTCCGTGACGGCATGCTGTGTTTCACCTATCGTCGGGGCAACTTCGAACGGCAAACAGTGGTGTCCAGCAGCGTGGCCGGCGATGTCGATGAGCACGGCATGACCTTCCGGATTCAGGTTCCCGCACACGCCGAGTGGCGCACCCGGCTGCATGTGGCGACGAATATTCTGGGCGCACAGCAGCGCGACTTCCGGGACAGCCTGCGCCTGCACCGTCCCCGCTCCGCGGCGCAGATCTCCGAGGAGCTGGCCGGATGGCTGGACAGGACGCCACGGCTAGTCAGCGACAGCGAGACGCTCACATCGACCTACCGGCGCAGCCTGACCGATCTTGCAGCGCTGCGGTACACCTCGGTCAGCACCGCCACTCACCTGGTCGCCGCTGGTCTGCCGTGGTTCATGACCCTGTTCGGCCGCGACAGCCTGTTCACCTGTCTGCAGTCTCTGCCCTTCCTGCCACATCTCACACCGCCGATCATCACCGCGCTGGCGCTGGCCCAAGGGTCTCGCTTCGATGACTTTCGCGATGAGGAGCCTGGCAAGATTCTGCACGAACTGCGCTACGGAGAATCAGCCGGCTTCGGGGAACAACCGCATTCTCCCTACTTCGGTTCCGCCGACTCAACCATGCTGTTCGTGATTCTTCTCGACGAGTACCACCGATGGACCGGCGACGACTCGCTTCCGAAACGGTTCGAGATGGAGGCCCGGGCCGCACTCGACTGGATCGACACCTACGGCGATCTGCTCGGCACCGGATATGTGTGGTACCAGACACGCAACCCCGAGACGGGATTGCAGAACCAGTGCTGGAAGGACTCGTGGGACTCGATCTCCTATGCCGACGGCCGGCTGCCCGGCTTTCCGAGAGCCACCTGCGAGTTGCAGGGCTACGCCTACGACGCGAAGAAGCGGGGCGCCCGGCTCGCTCGACTGCTGTGGGACGACCCGACCTACGCGCATCGGCTGGAGCAGGAGGCGGCCGATCTCAAGGACCGGTTCAACCGGGACTTCTGGGTCGGCGACGGCCGGTTCTACGCCTTGGCACTGGACGCCGAGGGCGGGCAGGTGGACGCCCTGTCATCCAACATCGGGCACCTGCTTTGGAGCGGCATTGTCGACCAACGGCGCGCCGCCGACGTCGTCGGCCACCTACTCGGAGCACGGCTCTTCTCCGGCTGGGGGATCCGCTCGCTCGCCACCGGAAACGGCCGCTACAACCCGCTGGGATATCACGTGGGGACGGTGTGGCCGTTCGACAACTCGATCATCGCTTGGGGCCTCTGGCGGTACGGGTTCCGGGAGGAAGCCAGCATCATCTGCAAAGCGCTGTTCGACGCCGCGCGATACTTCGACGGCCGCCTTCCAGAAGCATTCGCTGGATACGATCGGAAGCGAACAAAGTATCCCGTAGAATACCCAACGGCGTGCAGCCCACAGGCATGGTCCGCAGGGACGCCGCTGCTCCTAATCCGGGTGATGCTCGGACTGCAACCTCACGGCAACCACCTCGTCGTCGACCCCGCGCTTCCTGACAGCATCAGACGCATCGAACTACTAGACATTCCCGGCCGGTGGGGAGTCGTGGACGCCCTCGGCCGACGACGACCGGACACCAACCACAACGAACGAGACAGCGCCTCTCGCAGTTGATTGACTGACGAATCACTCAGAGTATCCGCCAAAGGATGGTGAACGGAATGAAGTCAGCCAACGAGGTATTCCTCTTTGAACTCGCGGCCATGCAGGACATTGAACGCGAAGCGCGTTCAATTCTGGGACTCCTCATCGGCGCCCGCGTCCACAACGACACACTCAAACGCATAATCGAGGACATGGCCAGCGCCAGCAACCAACACCTCGAAAGAATCGACAGCTGCCTGCGACACCTCGGCACAGCACCCCTGCAAACCCGATCCGCACCCATTCGTGGAGTTCAGGAAGACTTCCAAGACTTTCTCAGGGCCCCCCACAATGACGCAGTCCGCGACTTGTTCGCCCTCAACACCGCTCAACGCATCACCAAACTCGCCATCGCCGGCTACGAACACCTCACCGACTGGGCGACCATCATCGGAGCCGTCACCTGCACGCAGTGCCTCCTCAAGAACCTCGTCGAAAAGACAGAGACCTCACAACAACTGAGAAAGCTCAACCAAACCCTCAGCGAACAGCTGCTCACCACCGCGGCGCCGGCAAAATCGTGAACGGGACCGTAAACTAATGGCCCCGACGGGATGGAGGCTATCAATCCCCTGAAAACGTGGAGTCTCGGCTATGCGGCTAAAGCCCCAGAGTTCGCGCCGTTAATCGCGCGCCGTCGGCGGCCGTGGCAGGCGGAGTGCTGGCGACGCCGGTTGTAAAAGTCGGTGATCCAGGGTGGCGATCTTGAGGCGTGCCCGACTCTTATCAAAAATTAGCCTCAGCCCTTCGTTAACGGCTGTCCCAGGGCTGGGCTGGAAACGCAGAAGTGCCTTCTGATCTGGGAAAATAGGGCTTGTCGAGAGTCCTGATCATCCCGCGTTACGGAAGGCACCTGCAGAGTAAAGGTGGTACCCCAACAAACACGGGCTCTGTCGCTGATCTTGTGACGGCAAGTAGCGAGCGCCAAGATCCTCTCGGTGCAGTCCACATTGCTCAAGGTCCTCCCGCATCTGTCTGGCGTCGTCATCGAGGCGATCGAGCGATCGGCCGCGATGATCGTGCTGAGGGCGCGGCCGAGGGCACATGGGAGTCGTTGTCCGCAGTGCAGCACGACCTCGGTGCGTACGCATGGCACGTATCGGCGTCGGCTTGCCGACGCCGCGCTCGGTGGCTGCACCGTGGCGATCGATCTGTTGGTCCGGCGCTTCAAATGCGTGTCTCAGGTGTGTCCGGCGGTGACGTTCGTCGAGCAGGTGTCAGGTCTGACCCAGCCGCACGGACGGCGGACGCCGGTGCTGCAGCAGCAGCTGGCGCAGGTCGCGGTCTCTCTCGCGGCCCGGCCAGCGGCTCGCCTCGCTCGACGGCTGGGGCTGCCGGTCGCCAAAGACACCCTGCTGCGGCTGGTGCGTGCGTTGCCGGAGCCGCCCGTCGGTGACGTGCGCGTCGTCGGTGTCGACGACTTCGCGCTGCGCCGGCGTCACATGTACGCCACGATCATCGTGGACCTGGAAACCCGTCGTCCGGTCGAGGTACTTGAGGGACGCGAAGCCGGGCCGGTCACGGCGTGGCTGGCAGAACACCCCGACATCGACGTGGTGTGCCGCGACCGCGGCCGGGCCTATGCCGAGGCCGCCCGAGCCGGTGCCCCGCAAGCAGTGCAGGTCGCCGACCGGTGGCACCTGTGGCACAACCTGTGCCAAGCGGTGGACTGATTCGACCAGGTTGTTTCGGTACCAGCGCACCAACTTGTCTTGGCCCCACCTGCGGGATTCCAACTTCTCCTGGCCCCACACGAACGTCGATGCGTCGGGGCGTACCAACCTGCGAGGGTCCACCTTCGCGCCGACCGGCGGCAGGTCGGACTTGCTGCCGCGCCGCTGCCGCTCCTCGGCGCGTGGACGCGCCTGCGGTGCGGGTCGGCTTGCCACCGAGCCATGCGACGCGGCAAGCGCTGGTCGAGCTGGCCGGCTGGCCGCGGCCGGGACACTCGGCGAGGTGGGGCCAGAACAACTTGCCAAGAGGTGTCCATCGATACCACTGGTCCCAGAAGAAGTTCGAACGGTGGGGCCAGAACAGGCTCGTACGAACAGTGGACAAAACCGTCGCCGCGCACCACGGCTGCATCAAGGCAGCCTTCACCCCGACGCAGCCACCGGCGCAGACTCCGGCGCCGCCACTACCAGACGCGCACCTTGATGTCCGGGGCCGACCCCGCGTCCTGGCGGCTCGAACCGCCGAGCGATACCAGGCGGTGCAGGAACTCGTGGCGGCCGGCCGTTCGCTGCGAGGCATCAGCCGCGACCTTCAACTGGACTACTACGCGGTACGTCGCTACGCCCGCGCCACGAGCCTCGACGAGCTCATCGCGCCAGCAGTCCATCGCCGCTCCGTACTCGATGCGTTCAAGCCCTACATCTACGAGCGGTTCACCGAAGGCCAGCGCAACGCCGTGCAGCTGTATCGAGAAGTCCGCCAGCAGGGCTACAGCGGTAGCGCCAGTACCGTCAATCTCTACGTTCACCTGCTCAAACGAGGCGTGACCGCCCCACCTGCACCGCGTCCGATCCCGGCTCCCCGCTCCGCGGCGACCCTGCTGCTCACCCATCCCGACCGGCTACCACCCGAGCAGACCGGCAACCTGCACGATGTCCAAGCGGCATGCCCGCACCTGACCGCCGCCGGCCAGCATGTGCGCGCCTTCGCCAAGATGTTGACCAACCTCACCGGCCAACAACATCTATCCGAGTGGATCGACAGCCAGCGTTCGCGCCGACGACCTGCCCCACCTGCGGCAGTTCGCCGACGGACTCCGAACCGACTACGACGCCGTCCTCGCCGGCCTCTCCACACCGTGGAGATCCGGCCAGGTCGAAGGACAGAACACCCGGGCCAAGCTGGCCAAACGCCTCGGCTGCGGCCGCGCGAACTTCGACCTGCTCCGCAAACGGATCCTGCTTCAAGCGTGAGACATCGTCACAAGATCAGCGACAGAGCCTTCGGCTGTACGTAGCTCTGCGCTCCCGGCCGTACCCCCGACAGCGACCAGCAGTGACAGCTCACGGACCAACTACTCCCATGCGGCCGGTTCCAGCGGCACACGCGACTGCCCGCCGCGTGGCGGCTACAAGTTCGGCGGTGCCGAGTAGATCCGGTCCGTGTACTGGGCCACCTTGTGTTCCCCCAGGTGTGTGGCGAGGTCCGCCTCACTGATCATCCCGACTAGGCGGCGGTTCTCTATCACCGGCAGCCGCCGGATCTGGTGCTGCTCCATCAGCCGTAGCACCTCGTCCTCGGTGGCCTGGGCGTCGACCCAGACTGGCGTGCCCTGAGCTAGTTCACGTGCCGTGGTGGTACGCGGGTCGCCCCCCTCGGCGATGCACCGGATGACGATGTCCCGATCGGTGACGATGCCGTGCAGGCGCTGGTCGTTACCGCAGATCGGCAGAGATCCGACCCGCATGTCTCGCATCTTCCGCGCGGCCACCTCCAGAGTCTCGTCCTCGCCGATGCACTCCGCGCCGCGGTGCATGATGTCTCCGGCCTTGGCCATCTCTGTCCTCCTGGTCGCCGAACTTGGAGACTGTAAATGTCGGCGGCGCCGCGTAGCGCGCACCAGCGACGGCAGTTCATCCCCGTACCCGGGCCGATCAAACGGCCGGCTGCACATCACCGAGCTGGACAAGCCGCCCATTTTGCCTGCTGCGGTTCCTTTCGTAGCTGAGTGCAGGACGGGGGCACCCCCTTCTTCTGTATGGCTGGCACTCAGCCTGCTGGTGGCCGTTGTCGACGTCGGCCGAGCAGCGCGGCCACCGTGGCGCGTTGCGCGTCGCTCAGCGGCGGCCACCGGTCCACGTTCGCCCTCACGTGGGCCATCAGCGCCTCGTCGCGCAGTACGGCCCGCAGCGCCGCCAGTTCGGGGTCGTCGGTGTCGCGGGGCGCGGCGATGGCGGCGAGGCGTGCCCGCATCAGCGCCCGCACCTCCGGCGACCCAGTGGTGGGTTGCTCGGTGGCCGGTCGCGGGTGGTCGGTGTCTGTGGGTGGGGCGGGTCGGGGTGTGATCCGGGCTGTCGCCCGGATCACACCCCGACCCGCCC
>NZ_MAGP01000112.1 GCF_002926165.1 Micromonospora chalcea
CCACCCGCGTCCGCCCTGCCGCCGCGCACCGACGCCCATCGGTCCTCGATCCGGTACTCCGTGCCGGCGCTGTCGGCGTGCATCGCGGCCCGTCGCTCCCCGAGGCGGATCTCCCGGCCCGCGTCGTCGTCGCGGACCGCCGCCCAGCGGTTACCCGCACGCAGCTCGGACCAGTGATCGCCGTCCGCCCGGTCCCGGCCTTCCCGCGCGTCCAGGGCCCCGGACGCGCCCGGTTCGCTGTGCCGGACGGCCGGTTCGCTGTGCCGCGCGGCGGGTTCGCTGTGCCGCGCGGCCGGTGACCAGGCCGGAACGTCGGCCGCGCCGCCCGGCGCCCAGCCGGCCCGGTCGTCGCCCGACCACTGTCGCTGCTCCTGGGCCGCAGCCCGGCCCTGGTCGTCCGACCAACGGCCACCCACGGACCAGCCCTGCTCCCCGCCGACGCCCGCCCACGGATGCTCGGCGCCCACGCGTCCGGCGTCGGCAGGCGAGTGCCCGTCACCCGGCCCGAAGCCGTCGTCCCGCGCACTCCCGACCCGGCGGCCGTACCCGGAGCGCTCGCCACCCGCCGGAGCACCCCAGCCGCTGTCGTCCGTGCCGGTCCATCCCGCGTCGGCCCGGTCCTCGCGGCCCCGCTCACGCTGCCCCGCGCCCCGGTGATCGGCCGGGTCGCCGCCCCGGGAGCGGTCCTCGTCCGACCAACCGCCGGGGAATCCGCCGTACCGGGAGCCGGTCGGCTCGGCGCCACCGCCGACGATGGTGTGCCGGGTGGTGACGTGCACGGTCTCGGTGTGGTGGACCACGCCCACCGGGCGGGACTCCGGCCGGGCGGCCGGTTCGGACACGCGCGCCGACCCGTACACGCCGCTCCCGGGCCGGTCCGGCGGGCGCACCGCCGCCCGCGCCGGCTCGGCGTCGTGGCGGCCCGCCCGCGGCGGTTCGCCGTCGGGCTCGCCGCCGTAGCGGCCACCGGAGTACGCCGGACGAGCCGGTTCGTCCTCGTCGCGACCGGCCGGGTGACCCCGATCCGCCTCGTACGCCCCGGCGGCCGGCACCCGGGCCGCGCCGCTCGGGCGATCCTGGGCGGGCGCGGAGGCCAGTCCCGCGGCGGCCGCATCGAGCCGATGCCGCACCGCCCCGGCCGCCTCCTCCGCCCGGCGTGCCTGGTCCAGCGCCTGGTTGCCGCGTTGAGCGGCGGCCACTATCTCGGCCCGCAGCTCCCGCCGGAGCTGCTCCAGCTCCTCGCGCAACTCCTCGGACGCCGCGCCGCCCGAACCGCCCTCCGGCCGCAGCGCGATGGACAGGCCGATCAGCACGACGGCGAGGATCGCCAGGACCGCGCCGAACCGGAGCGAGCCGTTGCCGTCGGCGATCAGCAGGATGAGCGCGGCCAGCGGCGCCAGCCCCACACCGGCCCAGAACAGGACTGTCAGCGGGGTGGGGTTGCGCTTGTCGGCAGGAGCGACCGAGGCGGGCATGGCTGAGCACAGTACCGAGAGTTCCACCTGAGGGGAACGGGTCGGCGTGACTCGATGTGCGGGCCTGCTGAGCAGGCAACCGCCCGGGGTGCGCGGCCGGCCGGCGCGCGTGGCGCCGGCCGGCCGCGGCGCGTCAGCTCGTGGCCAGCGCGGCGTCGGAGGAGAAGACCAGGCCGACGCTCGCGGCGCCGGTCTTCAGCGCGTTCTTGGTCTGCGGGCCGCCCGCGTCCAGCGAACTGAACGAGCCCGCCTTGAAGTCGTAGACCTCGACCAGACCGGCCTGGCACTTCGGCCGCTGCGGGCACTCCGGCGGACCGGCGAGCACGGTGGCCTGCCCGGAGCACTTCGCGGCCAGCTCGGAGAGCGTGGACACGCCGTACTTGTCGGCGAACGCCTTGGTCACCGCGAACGCGTTCTGGTCCTGCGCCTGGGACGGCTGGCCGAACACCAGGCCGGCCTTGTCGCCCTCGGTCTTCAGCGCGGCGACCGTCTTGTCCAGCTCCGGTGAGGAGACGGGCTGGGCGTCCTTGCCGTTGGCCTTGGTGTTGAGGAACTCCGCCATGGTGGCGGCGTACTCCGGGACGACCTGGATCTGCCCCTTCTCCAGGGCCGGGCCGTACAGCTCCCGGTTGCCGATCGTCTGCACCTTGACCTGGTAGCCGGCCGCCTCCAGCGCGATCTTGTAGAGCTCGGCGATGGTCTGGCTCTCGCTGAAGTTGCCGGCGCCGACGGTGATCTGGCCGCCCGGGCCCTTCTCGATCCCGTCGGTCACGCCGTTGGCGGACGCGAACTCCTTCGCCGCCGCCTGCGGCGTCTTGCGGTCGACGTCGACCGCCCGGTTGAGCTGGATCAGCTTCGGGGTGTCGAGCTTCGCGGAGACCTTGTCCAGCGCGGCGACGAGCTGCGGCGTGGCCGCCTTCGCGTTGATCGCGGGAATGACGTTGTCGGTGTTCTGGAGCTTCTTGTCGTCGGTCAGGACGACGAGCTGGTCGCCCGCCACCGGGGCACAGCCGGCCCCCGAGGCGCCCTGCTCGGGCGCGTCGGTGCCGGACGAGCCGGCGTCGCCGCAGCCGGTGAGGAGAGCGGCCGCGGTGAGTGCGCCGAACGCCCCCGCGACCAGTCGTGTACGCGCACGCATGAGTGCCCGCCTTCCGTGTCCCGGCGCGACCCGTCGGGCCGGCCGCGTGTCCGACGGGCGAACCGGACGGCCACCCGCGACTCCAGCCAATATCCTCCGGACCCGACCGACAAACTCGGAGCGGTTTTCGTCACCCGATCGTCACCGGCGGCTCAACTTCCGGCCGTCGCAGCCGTCGCGCGGCGGTTCGCCCGGCGGCGGACCGAGCGGATCGGACGCGGCGTGACGAGCCGCTCCACGATCGCGAGCAGCCCCTCGACGAGCAGCGCCAGCCCGGCGACCAGCACCCCGCCGGCGATGATCTGGCCGCCGCCGGCGGCGATGTCGAGCCCGAAGCCGGCGCGGATGATCTGGCCCAGCCCGCCGCCGTTGACGAACGAGGCCAGCGCGGCAGTGGCCACCACCTGCACGGCCGCGGTACGGAAACCGGCCGCCAGGTAGGGCACGGCAAGCGGCAGCTCCACCCGGCGCAGCACCTGCCCGCCGGACAGCCCCATCCCATGTGCCGCGTCCCGCGCCTCCGGGTCGGCCTGCCGCACCCCGGTGTACGCGTTCGCCAGCAGCGGCGGCACCGCGAAGACCGCGAGCGCCACCACCACCGCCGGCCGGCCGAAGCCGAGGAAGGTCAGCGGGAGGATGGTCAGCAGGGCCAGGGTCGGGATCGCCAGCGTGACGTTGGAGACCAGCAGCACCAGCCCGCCGCCCCGGCCGCTGTGCCCGAGCCAGAGGCCGATCGGCCAGGCCACCAGGCATCCGAGCAGCACCGCCAGGGCGGACATGCTCAGGTGCTCGCCGAGGCGGTCCAGCACGCCGCCGGGATTGGTCCAGTTCAGCGGGTCGTTCAGCCAGACGACCGCCTGCTCGACGGGGTTCACCGGGCGGACCTCCCGCGCAGCCACGGGGTGAGCAGGCGGCCCACGCCGGCCAGCACCAGGTCCAGCACCAGCGCCAGCAGCACGCACAGCACCGTGCCGGTCATGATCTGTGCCTTGTAGAAGTTGTTCTGGAAGCCGGCGAAGATGAGCTGGCCGAGCCCGCCCCGGCCGACCACCACACCCACCGTGACCAGCGCGACAGTCGACACCGTCGCCAGTCGTACGCCGGTGAGGATGCCGGGCAGCGCCAGCGGCAGCTCGATCCGGAACAGCCGCCCCCACCGGCCGTACCCCATGCCCTCGGCGGCCTCCCGCACCTCCGGCGGCACCTGGTTCAGCCCGGCCAGCGCGTTGCGCACGATGACCAGCAGCGCGTACAGCGCCACCACGGTGAGCACGGTGATCGCGCCGATGCCCAGGTAGGGCGCGAGGAAGGCGAACAGCGCCAGCGACGGGACGGTGTAGAGCACCCCGGTCAGCGCAAGGATGGAGGCCGACAACGACCGGAACCAGTACGCGAGCACCGCGAGCGGCAGCGCCACCAGCGCGGCGATCACCACGGCCCGGGCGGTCAGCCAGGTGTGCTCACGCAGCGCGGCCAGGATCGTGTCAGAGTTGTCCCGCACGTACTGCCAGGAGAACCACGGATTACCCGGGTCGGCCCGGTAGCTCAGGTGGAGGGACACAGGTGGACGGTACCCCGGGGGACGCTGCCGGACACGGCGCGGCGTCGATCACGCTGGAACGCATCCGCAAGCGCTACCCGGACGGCACCGAGGCGGTACGCGAGCTGAGCCTGCAGGTCGGCGCCGGTGAGCTGGTGGTCCTGATCGGCCCGTCCGGCTGCGGCAAGTCGACGGTGCTACGGATGATCAACCGGCTGATCGAGCCGACCGGCGGGCGGATCCTGCTCGGCGACGACGACGTCACCCGGGTCGACCCGGTGGCGCTGCGCCGCCGCATCGGGTACGTCATCCAGAACGTCGGCCTCTTCCCGCACCAGACCGTCGCGGCGAACGTGGCGACAGTGCCGGGACTGCTGGGCTGGCCGAAGCAGCGCACCCGCGCCCGCGTCGGCGAGTTGCTGGAGCTGGTCGGCCTCGACCCGGCCCAGTTCGGCCGGCGGTACCCGCACGAGCTGTCCGGCGGGCAGCGGCAGCGGGTCGGGGTGGCCCGGGCGCTCGCCGCCGACCCGGTGGTGCTGCTGATGGACGAGCCGTTCTCCGCGGTGGACCCGATCGTCCGGACCCGCCTGCAGGAGGAGTTCCTGCGCCTGCAGGCCGAGGTACGCAAGACGATCGTGCTGGTCACGCACGATCTCGACGAGGCGGTCCGGCTCGGCGACCGGATCGCGGTGCTCTCCGAGGGCGGCCGGCTGGAGCAGTACGACACGCCCGCCGCGCTGCTCGGGTCACCCGCTTCGGACTTCGTCCGCGAGTTCGTCGGCGCCGACCGGGGCATCCGGCGCCTCGCGGTGACCCCGGTGACCCGCGCCGTCCTCGACCCGCTCCCGGCCGACGGGGGCGCCGGCCTGCCCAATGTGGCGCTCGGCGACTCGGCGTACGACGCGCTCGGCGCGCTGCTCACCTCCGGCGCGGAGCACGCCGTGGTGACCGAGGAGGGCCGGGCGGTGGGCCTGCTCGCCCGTACCCGGGTGCTGGCGCTGGGCGCTGTGGACTGAGCTCAGGCCCGGCCGCCCAGGCTGGCCAGCCCGACGATCCAGCCGGCGAAGAAGCCGTACGTGACGCCGGTGCTGGCGGACTGGAACGCGGCGAACAGCGAGCCGTGCGGGCCGAGGAGCGTGGCGAGCAGGGCGCTGAGCCCGGCGGCGAGCACGTACGCGCCCCAGCCGGAGAGGAACTGGCTGCCCGAGGACGCCACCCGGTCGACCTGCGGGCCGGGCAGCAGGTAGAGCAGCGCAGCGGCCAGCACGATCAGCAGGATCGCCCGCAGGTTGGTGGCGAACACGCCCTCGTCGGCGTGCCACCGCCAGGACGGCCAGGCCAGCAGCCGCAGGAACCAGCCGCCCGCCCCGGTCGGGTCGGTGGCGCGCTGCGCCCAGTCCACGTACATCGGACTGCCGCCGACGGCGACCAGCAGGAACGCGGCGAGGGTGCCGGTGCCGGCGGCCGTGCCGTACCGGGAGTCGGCGCGGGGGCGGTTGCTCAGAGCCATGCGGCGGTCAGTTCCCGGCCGGTCGCGCCGGGCAAACCTGCGCAACCGGCCGGCCGTCGCCGGCCGGCGGGTCGTCATCGACGTCAGTGCTTCATCAGGTAGTCGATGAAGGCGGCGCGCAGCAACGGCGCGGACTCCTCGTAGCCGTGCCCGGTCAGCTCGCGCCAGAGCGCGTTCGCCTCGTCGATGGTCGGGCCGATCGAGTTCGGCGCGCCGTCCAGCGCGGCGGCCTCGTCGGCGTTGGGCAGGTGCCGCAGGACCGACCAGAAGAAGCCCACGTCGCGACGCTCGCGGGCCAGGTTGAACGCCTGCTCGCGCAACTCCTCGGTGGAGAGCTTGTCGAGCTCGTCGAAGGTGCGGCCGCCGGGGGCAGGAGTCTCGCTCATGCCGCCGAGCCTAACCGGCGAGATCAGCTCCGGCGCGCCGGACGCACGGCCACGGTCGGGTCAGCGTTCGTCGGCGTCCCAGCGCCGGGGCTCGCTCTCCCAGCGCGGGGCCTCCCACGCCTCCACCGGGGTGTCGTTCTGGCGTACCGGCAGCACCGACGGCCAGGTGTCGGCCGGCTCGGGCGCCGGGGTCATCCCCCAACCGCCGCTCGTCGCGCCGTCCCGCAGCGGGCGGACCGGAACCGGTCCCACAGTCGCCGGCGGCGCCGGGCGGGGCCGGCCGAACGTCTCCACCAGCCGGGTGACGAGCAGCCCCGCGCCGAGCGTGGCGCCGCCCAGCGCCCACCGGCCGACCGACCAGCCCTGCGGCACGGTCCAGGCCAGGAACACCACCACCAGGCATACCGCGAGCAGGGTGCCGAAGATGCCGCCGCGACGGCCGTACGCGCTGGTGCCGCCGAGCATCACCGTTCCGACCGCCAGCACGGTCCAGTCCAGGCCGGTGCCGGGCGCGACGGCGCCGTCCCCGTTCGCGGCGATCAGCACGCCGCCGAGCGCCGCCAGCACGGTGGACGCGATCAGCGCCAGCGCGGTCACCGTGGCGGCCACCGCGCCGCGCCGCCGGGCCGGGTCGGCGACCGGCCGGAACCGGCCGATCAGCCGGCGCACCGGCATCATCGCGGCGAACAGGCCACCGAGGACGGCCACCGCGGCGAAGCCCACGAAGAGGTACAGCGCGTTGCGGCGCGGGTCGTAGTCACTCTGCACCGCGACCGGCACGCTCCGGCGCTCCAGATAGACGATCACGCCGGCCGCCCCGGCCAGGCTCGCCGCCCAGCCGGGCACGTGCAGCACCACCACGGCCAGCGCGAGCGCCAGCCCGGCCGCCGCCGCCACCGCGAGCGCCGGCAGCAGCGCCTCCCGCATGCCGCGGTCGCCCTGCTCGGCGAAGTGCAGCGCGGCGGCCAGCGCGACCGGGCCGACCGCCAGGTTCACCGCGCCGGCCCGCAGGCTCAGGCCGGCGGCCAGGGTGAGCAGGCCGAGCGCGGCCACGTCGACGAGCAGCGTCTTCAGGGAGCCGCCGCGCAGCGCGTCCGCGTCCTCCCGCCAGAGCAGCCAGGTCACCGCGACCAGCGCGGCGAGCAGCACGAACTCCCAGAGCACGTGCACCGCGATGCGGTCCCGGCCGGGCTCGCCGTGCGCCGGGTCGTCGAAGACGTGCTCCAGTACGGCGGCGGGCACGCCGGACGATGTCTCCGGCGGCGCTGTCCGACCCGCGTCGTCGTACGCCATAGACCCGCGCCTCCCAG
This sequence comes from Micromonospora chalcea, assembly GCF_002926165.1. Lineage (GTDB taxonomy): Bacteria > Actinomycetota > Actinomycetes > Mycobacteriales > Micromonosporaceae > Micromonospora > Micromonospora chalcea. The sequence goes on from NZ_MAGP01000112.1 coordinate 7,360, forward strand.
GTGGCCGCGTCCGGCCCACGGGCGGGCGGACCGTGGCGGCCGTCGCTCTCCGGTCGCCAGGGACGGTACCGCCGGGCCGGGGTGTGGGGAACCCCGGATCAGAGACGCCCGCGCGGCGTCTCGCGGTCGCCCGGCTCGCGGTCCTCGTCGTCCTCCTGCTCCGGCACCCGGCAGGAGCGTTCCAGCCAGAGCGCGGCGGCGACGAGCGCGAGCGACGCGATCAGACCGCCGAGCGCGGCGGGCCGGTCGCCCTGGGCGGCATTGGTCCGTTCCACGAAGAGCCAGCCGGTCAGGCCGGCGTAGAAGCCGGCGAAGATGGCACCGGCCAGCGCGGACGCCTTCGCCAGCACCACGAACCGGGCGACCAGCAGTGGGTTCACCGGCTCGCGGCCGGGCCGCCGCTCGATCCGGCTGCGGGTGTTCACCGCCGCGTAGCCCTCCAGCACGGCCAGGCCGGCCAGCGTGATCACCGGCAGCCAGGGCAGGTCGGGCGCGAAGTCGTAGTAGAAGCCGCTGATCAGCAGCCAGGCCACCGCGGCGGCGGCCAGGCCGGCCACCACGAGCGTGGAGGCCCGGGTCGGCCCCATCCGGAAGCGGTCGGGCCCCTGCGGGGAGCGGTCGGTGCTCACCGCGCCTCCTCAGCTCGCCACTGCCGGGCCACGCTCCTGCGGGTCATGTGTCCGACTCTAGCGTCAGATCGGGTCGTGGGCTCAGTTCCAGGGCGTCACCGGCCAGCGGCTCGGCGTTGAGCAGATCGGTCAGCCAGCCGTGCCCGGGCAGCCGGCCGTGCGGCTCGACGTCGATCCACGGGCGCAGCACGAACGCGCGCAGGTGGGCCCGGGGATGCGGCACCGTCAGCTCGGGATCGTCGCGGAGCACCGGCTGGCCGGCGTCGTCCCAGACCGCGATCACGTCCACGTCGAGCGTGCGCGGCCCGTACCGCCGCTCCGGGTCGCGGGCCCGCCCGGCCGCCGCCTCCGCGGCCCGGGCGCGGGCCAGCCAGTCCTCCGGCGTCGCCGCCGGGTCCGCGACCATCACCACCGCGTTCAGGTACGCGGGCTGGTCCGCGTCCCCCCACGGTGGAGTCTCGTAGACACCGGAGACCAGCAGGACCCGGTCGCCGAGCGCGGCCACCGCGCCGCGCAGGTGGCCGAGGCGGTCGCCCAGGTTGCTGCCGATCGACAGCACGGCCCGGGTCACCGGGTACGCCTCATCGTGACGGCGACGTCCCGGAACGCGTGCGGGATCGGTGCCTCCGGCTTGTGCACGGTCACCGTCGCCGCGGCGACCAGCGGCTCGGCCAGGCAGACCGCGAGCAGCCGGTCGGCGAGTGTCTCGATGAGGTTCACCGGTTCGCCGGTGATCACCGCGACCAGCCGTTCGGCGAGTTCCCCGTAGTGCACGGTGTCGGTCACCTCGTCGGAGCGGGCGGCCGGGCCCAGGTCCAGTTCGAGCACCGCGTCGACCACGAACTCCTGCCCCTGGGCGCGCTCGAAGTCGTAGACGCCGTGCCGGCCGTGCGCGCGCAGGCCGGTCAGCTCGATCCGGTCGGTCACCTGTCGCCTCCACTCGCGCCGGTGGCCGCTTCCGCCGGACGGCTGCGGGTGACCGCTTCGGTCGGCGCCGCGGTCGCGGGCCGCCTGCCGGTCGCGGTGACGAGCCGCGGGCTGCCGGTGGCCTGCCAGACGGCGAGCGCGTCGGCGGTGCCGCGGACGTCGTGCACGCGTACCCCCCAGGCGCCGGCCGCGACGGCGAGCACGCTCGTCGCGACGGTCGCGGCCTCCCGCCCGGCGGTGGGCCGCGGCTCGCCCGCCGCGTCGGCGAGCAACCGGCCCAGGTAGGACTTGCGGCTGGCCCCGAAGAGCACCGGAAAGCCCAGGTCGACCAGCTCGGGCAGGCGGGCGCTGAGCGCCCAGTTGTGCGCGGCGGTCTTCGCGAAGCCCAGACCCGGGTCGACGACGATCCGGTCGGCGGCCACCCCGGCGGCGAGCGCGGCGTCGACCCGCCGGCTCAGCTCGTCCCGGACCTCGGTCACCACGTCGGTGTACGTGGCCAGCTCGCGCATCTCCCGCGAGTGTCCCCGCCAGTGCATGAGCACCCACGGACAGCCGGCGTCGCGGACCACCCGGGCCATGTCCGGGTCGGCGAGGCCGCCGGAGACGTCGTTCACCAGGTACGCGCCGGCGGCGAGGACCGCCTCGGCGACCCGGGCCCGGCTGGTGTCGATGCTGACGACGATGCCGGCGGCGCTCAGCTCACGGACCACCGGCAGCACCCGGGCGGTCTCCGTCTCCGCGTCGACCCGCTCGGCGCCGGGCCGGGTGGACTCGCCGCCCACGTCGATCAGGTCGGCGCCGTCGGCGCGAAGTCGCACCCCGTGTGCGACTGCCGCGTCCAGATCGGCGTATCTGCCGCCGTCGGAGAAGGAGTCGGGCGTGACGTTGAGGACGCCCATCACCACCGGGGTCTCCGCCCGTACCAGATCGGTCACGGAGCCGACAGTACCGCTCGCGGGCGGGGCTTCCGGCGACCGGGCGAGCCGCCGACGCAGCAGCCCTGACATGCGGATTGGAACAGGTGTACGATCGGTCTTCCGGGCGATTCACGGTCGACTCTTCGCGGCTTGTCGCAAAGGTGGCCGGGCCGTACGCTTTGGAATTGCCCAGCATCGAGATGGCGAAGCCTGGAGGGAGGGCCGAAGCGGGAAGAATCCGCCCAAAACTCACCACCCAGAGTGGTGGGTCACGGACACAGCGTTGACCACTTCCGTGTCCGCCGAGCACCATCCCGCCAGGCTTGCCTACTTGCACCAACGCGGCACCGCCGGCCGCGACCTTGGGGAGGTTTCCAGTGATCGCCATCGAGCTCATGGCAGCGGCGTCGAGCGCCGTCGACCACGCGCTCCACACCCTGGCGTCGACTCCACTCGCCGAGCCGGCTCCGAAGGGCATCGACACCGACAACGTCGTCACCTTCTTCGCCAGCAAGATCGCACCGATCCTGCTCGCCGTCCTCGGGGTGATCTTCATCGGCCGGGCCAGCCGGGGTGAGATCTCCAAGGTGCTGACCAGCTCGGCCATCGCCATCATCGGCCTGGCCTTCATCGCCGGCGCCGCCACACTCTTCTTCGTCGGCGACTACCTGATCAACCTGATCTTCGAGTAGGACGCTGGGCGACGATGCGGCTGCGCACCGACGACGACATCTACCGGGCACGCCTCGTCTACCTGGGGCCGCCCGGGTACACCCTTCCCGTTCACCTGCCGTACGCCCAGTACGGCCTGTTCATGCTGCTCGTACCCCTCTACATGTTCATCCACTGGCTGTTCACGCTCCAGGTCGAGCTCTTCCCCGCCTGGGAGATCTCGCTGGCGATCGTGACGACCTCGTTCATCTTCCGGTACGTCGACCCGGACCGGCCCGCGCGCATGGTGATCCGGACCGCGCTGACCGACTGGCGACGCACCCGGGAACCGGCCACCGAGCAGCGGGATCCGCGGCTCGTCGCGAGCCGGATCAGGATCCGGGAGGAACTGGCATGACCGGGCGTACGACAACCGTGCAGACGAACGACGCGGGTGAGGCGGTCGCATGAGTCGCTCTTCCACGCCGGGTTCCCCGGCCGGGCGTCCGGCCGGGCCGAATGGTAACCGTCAGCGATCGTTCGACTACCCACCGGACGAGGATCTGGACGAGGTCGTCCTGGACGGCGCGCTCGTCACCAGCCCGGGACACAGCCGGGTCGGTGTCTTCCAACCGCCGCGACCGATCACGCCCCGCGAGCCGGTACGCCCCGACGGCGACATCGACTCGCCCTTCCTCGACCTCTTCGGCGGCGCGCAGCCCCGGGTCCGGCGACCCGCCCCCACCCCGCCCCAGCCGGTCGAGCCGGTGGTGGCGCCGCCCCGCCGCGGCGTCGGCCGTGAGCCCCTGCCGATCCCGCACCAGCACGCCGCGCCGGTCGAGCCCGCGCCGCGGGCCGAGCCGGAACCCCCGGCCCGCGAGCAGACCCCTGGGGTACGCGCGGTCGGACGCCCCCGTCCCGAGCCCGCACGCGCCGCACCGCTGCCGGCCGAGCCGGCCCTGCCCGACCCGCCGGCCGCGCTCGCCTCGCCCCCGCCGTCCCGGAGCCGGGTGCCGCAGCAGGCCGGTGACCGGCTGCCCGCGCTCCGGCCCCCGACCGAGCCGGAGCCGGCACTCCCACCGCCCCCGCAGATCGCCGCGCCCGGACCCGCGCCCACCGAGTACCGGGAACCGGATCTCGCGCCGGCGGAACCGCTCGCGACCGGCGCCGCGCCGTCGCGGGAGGTCGGCCGTCCGGCGCACCGCGAGGTCGCGCCGCCCCGGCAGCGCACGCCGGAACGCCGCAACCGGCCGACCAAGCCGGTCCGGGTCCGCGCCCCGAAGATCAAGTTCGGTGACCGGGACCCGTCGGTCGAGCTGGCCATCACCGAGATCGCCGGCCACCTCACCTTCACCCCCAACACCGTCACCGCCTGGTACTGGCTGCCCGAGGTGCGGTGGGCGTTCCGGCCCGACGCCGAACGCGAGGCACTGCTCTCGGCGATCTCCGAGCAGTACGCCGGACTCGCCGGGTTCCGGCTGCACCTGCGCCGCACCACCCGGCCCTTCCCGGCCGACGAGTGGGCCCGCACCATCGACGCGCACACCGCCGCCCCGCTGCCCGACGTACCAGGCACCACCGGCTGGGCCGACCACCTGGTCGCCGCCCAGCGGCACCTGATGGCGGTCAACCACGCCGAGGGCCAGACCTACCTCGGCGTCACGTTCGCCCGCCGGTCGCTCGGCGACTCGCTCACCGAACGCCTCCTGCGTACGTTCGGCCGGGGCACCGCCGACGGCGAGCGGCGCCGGCTGAGCCGTACCGTCGAGCAGTTCGACGAGGTCCTCGGCGCGTTCGGCATGCGCGGGCGGCGGGTCACCGCGCCCGAACTGGAATGGCTGCTCTACCGGTCGGTGGCGCTGTGCATGGCGCCGCCCGGCGTCCTGTCCCCGATCACCAACGGCCGGTGGGAACGCGGCGACCTGCTGGCCCTCACCGAGCAGGTGGAGCGCTACCGCACCCCGTACGGCTCGACGGTGAAGCTGGTCAACCGGATGACCGGCGAGGAACGCCACGTCGCGGTGCTCGCGGTCGGCCGGATGGAGCCGCTGGAGATCCCCGAGCGGCACGAGCCCTGGCTGCACTTCCACGAGCGGCTGCCCTGGCCGATGGAGCTGTCCACCCGGGTCGACATCCTCGGCCCCAACGACTCGTTCCGGAACCTCGAACACCGGCTGCGGATGATCCGCTCCCAGCAGCTCGACTACGCCGAGCACGGCATCGACGCGCCGCCCGAGCTGGAACGCCTGGCCAAGCGCGCGCTGGTGATCGGCGACGAGATGACCACCGGCCTGCCCGTCGACTCGGCCCGGGCACACGGCTGGCACCGCATCGCGGTCGGCGGCCGTACCCGGGAGGAGTGCCTGGAGCGGGCCCGGCGGCTCATCCAGCTCTACTCCCGTGAGCTGCGGATCTCGCTCCAGCACCCGAAGAACCAGGACTGGCTGGCCCGCGAGTTCATCCCCGGCGAGCCGATCGCCAACACCGGCTACGTCCGGCGGATGCCGGTCAACCTGCTCGCCGCCGCGCTGCCGCAGGCAGCGTCCACAGTCGGCGACCGGCGCGGCGACCTGATCGGGCGTACCGCCGGCACCTGCCGCCGCCCGGTCTTCCTCGACCTGCACTTCCCGATGGAGGTACGCGAACGCTCCGGCCTCGCCGTCTTCGTCGCCGAACCCGGTGGTGGCAAGTCGCTGCTCCTCGGCGCGCTCGGCTACCTGGCAGCGCGCCGTGGCGCGCAGGTGACGCTGCTCGACCCGTCCGGCCCGCTGGCCCGGCTCTGCGCCATGCCCGAACTCGCCCCGTACTCCCGGGTGCTCAACCTGACCGGCTCGGAGCAGGGCACGCTGGCGCCGTACGCGCTGATCCCGACGCCGCTGCGCACCGAGTTCGGCGCCGGGGCGGCCGGTGACCGCGAGTTCGAGATCGCCGTGTCGAACGCCCGCGCCGAGCGCCGGATGCTCGTGCAGGACATCTGCATGATGCTGGTGCCGCCGCAGGTGGCCCGGGAGGCATCCACCGCCACGCTGTTCCGGCACGCCGTACGCCAGGTTCCCGCCGAGGAGACCTCCACGCTCGACGACGTGGTGGCCTGCCTGCAAGGGCTCGACGACGACGCCGGGCGCGAGCTGGCCCACCTGCTGCTCGACACCGCCGAGATGCCGCTGGCCATGCTCTTCTTCGGCCGGCCGCCGGAAGGGCTGCTCGGCGCCGACGCCGCGCTCACCGTCATCACCATGGCCGGCCTGCGGCTCCCCGACCTCAAGATCGAGCGGGAGTACTGGTCGGCCGAGGAGGCGCTCGCGCTGCCGATGCTGCACACCGCGCACCGGCTGGCCGTACGCCGCTGCTACGGCGGGTCGATGTCCTCCCGGAAGCTGGTCGGCCTCGACGAGGCCCACTTCATGGAGGGCTGGCGCTCCGGCCGGTCGTTCCTGGTCCGGCTCGCCCGCGACTCCCGCAAGTGGAACCTCGCCGCGCTCGTCGCCTCGCAGAACCCGAAGGACATCCTCGGCCTCGACGTGCAGAACCTCGTCTCCACCGTCTTCGTCGGCCGGATCGCCGAGGACAGCGAGATCGCCTCCGAGGCGCTGCGCCTGCTGCGGGTGCCCGTCGACGACGGTTACGAGGCCACACTCGCCTCGCTCTCCCAGGCGGACAGCGGATCGGCCAACCGGCTCGGCTTCCGCGAGTTCGTCATGCGCGACGTCGACGGGCGCGTGCAGAAGGTCCGGGTCGACGTGTCGTACGTCGACGGGCTGCTGGAGCACCTGGACACCACCCCCGCCGCGGTCGCCCAGGCCGCCGGGATACTGCCGACCGTCCTGGCTGACCTGGAGGCGTGACATGGCGAGGGCACGGATCGCGGCGCTCCTCCTCGCGCTCGGCGTACTCGCCGGGGCCACGATCTCCTGGCCGGTGATCGGTGCGGCCACACCCGCGTACGCCGCCGCGCCGGTCACCCAGGCGCGGGCCGAGTTGTGCAGCACCAAGGAGTGGCAGGCCGACTTCCGCGCCTGCGTCGGCCGCCTCAAGGCGGTCAGCGAGGACCAGGTCGAGTGCCGCAACGCGCCGGTGCCCGCCGCGCCGGACTCGGGCCTGGCCGGCTGGTTCGCGTCCCGGCCCGACTCGGCGAAGGAGCCCGGCCCGAAGGGCCTCTACAGCGACTACGGGTACGCCGGCTACAGCTACAACACGTACGACGTCGACGGGGGCTGCGCCTCCTCGGTGCTGCATCCGGACTACCGCTTCACCACGATGGTCGCCAACGGCGAGTTCATGTTCGCCAACGCGGTGATCGGCGCGTCCAACGCGCTGCGGGAGCGCGCCTGGGATCCGCGCACCATGTGGAGCTGGGCCGACCCGCTGGTGGAGCAGGCCACGAAGGCCGTCTACCAGAAGGTGTTCAGCGTCTTCGGCATCATCACGGTCTGCGTGGTCGGCCTCTACCTGCTCTGGCGGTCCCGCCAGTCGGACATGAGCAACGCGATGACCACTGCGGGCTGGGCGCTGCTGGTGATGGTGGCGGTGACCGCGCTGGCCGCCTGGCCGGTCAAGTCCGCGAACATCGCCGACAGCACGCTGATCACCACACTGGGCGTGGTGCACGACGCGGTCGGCCCGTCCGCCAAGGACACTCCGCCGGGCCAGTGCGACGACCCGAACCCGCAAGCGTGCAAGGATCACCGCCCGCCCGCGGTACGCGCCAGCGACACGGCGACCGAGACGATGCTCTACCGGAACTGGCTGCGCGGTGTGCTCGGCTCGGCAGACAGCGAAACCGCGAAGAAATACGGTCCTGCTCTGTACGACGCGAAGTCCCTGACCTGGGAGGAGTCGGAAAAGCTCCGCCAGAATCCGGCAACCCGTGAGGGCACGATCAAGGCCAAGCAGCAGCAGTGGGCCCGTGTCGCCGAGCAGATCAAGACCGAGGACCCGGAGGCGTACGAGTACCTCAAGGGCACCAAGGACATGGACCGGATCGGCGCCGGGTTCATCGCGGTGCTGGCCTCGGTGCTGTTCGCCATGTTCGACCTCACCGCGTCGCTGCTGGTGCTGCTCGGCTTCCTGATCTTCCGCTGGGCGGTGATCGCCGCGCCGATCCTCGGCACGGTCGGCCTGATGCGCCCGGCCAGCGCCGGCCTCCGGCGGCTGGCGAACGCGGTGGTCGCCGCCGTCTTCAACATCGCCATCTTCGGCACCGGCGCGGCCATCTACCTCTTCGCCGTCGACCTGATCATGAACACCGCCACGCTGCCCGGCTGGCTCCAGGTGGTGCTGGTCTGGCTCTGTGGCGTGGTCGGCTGGCTGCTCCTGCGGCCGTACCGCCGCATCACCCAGCTCGGCGGCAAGGACAGCAGCGAGGCGGTCAGCTCGGCCGGCTCCTGGCACCGCCGGTTCTTCCGGGACATGCGGATCGCCGCCCGGCTGGACGTGGCCGAGCCCGGCGGCACCAACGAGCCGACCATCGGCAGACGCCGTACCGTCACCGCCGATCAGCGCAGCCTCCGGCCGGAGGCCCGCCACGAGGATCCGGCGCACAGCGCCACACCGGCCGAACGGGAGCGGCCGGACGGACGGGAACGGACGGAGGGGGCGCCCGCGAGCGGGCGGCCGGGCGAGAGTCCCGGTAGCACGCCCCGCCCCCGGCGCGCGCCGTCGACCTGGACCGAGCCGGACGTGCCGGAGGAGGCGCCCTCCTACGCCGTCTACCGGCCGGACTCCGCGGGCCGCGGCACATCCCCGGCCCGGCCGGCGCCGCGCATCCGCTCCGAGGCCCGGTGAGTCCGGTGCGGCGCGCGCTGGAGTTCCTCTTCACCCGGGTCCTCCGGTCGAGGCTCGGCGTCGCCCTGGTGATCGCCGTGCTGGTCTTCGGTGTGATCGGCGCGGCCCGCCTGGTCGGCGGGCCCGGCGATTCGGGGCTCGGCCTGACCAGCCGGCCCAGCCAGCCGATCAGCACCGCGGACCCGGAGGCCGGTGACGACGGCGTGCTGGCCAGCCCGCCGACCGCTGTCGCCCCGAAGACCCGGCCGGGCGAGGACACGCCGGAGCAGGTCGCCGGGCGGTTCACCAACGCGTGGCTGAGCGGCCCGGGCAGCACCGGCGACGCCTGGCAGGCCCGGCTCCGGCCGCTCTCCACCCCCGCGCTGGCGGAGAAGATGACAGACGCCGACCCGGAGACCGTGCCGGCGCGGAAGACGACAGGCGCACCTTCCCTCCGGCCCCGCACCGAGTCGTTCGTGGAGGCGCTCGTTCCGCTGGACAACGGCACGCTCCGGCTCGAACTCGTCGCACCGGACGGCCCCTGGCTGGTGGACGCCGTCGACTGGGAGCGGTCGTGACCGCCGGCCCGGCCGTCGCCGGACAGGTCCGCCGGAAGTTGCGGGTCGGCGTGCTCGCCACCGCTGTCACGGCGGCACTCGCCCTGCTCTGCTGCGTCGGCGGCGCCGGCGCCTTCTTCCTCACCGAACTCGGCGGCGACGGGGACGACCCGAAGCTCGCCGCCCTGAGCTGCGACCCGGCCTACCAGGTGAACCTGACCGGGGACATGCCGCGCTTCGCCGAGTACGGCGAGCGTCAGCTGCGCAACGCAGCGGTCATCATCAAGGTCGGCCAGGACATGAAGGTCCCCGCCCGCGGCTGGGTGATCGCGCTGGCCACCGCTATGCAGGAATCAGCGCTGCGCAACCTAGCGAACAGCACGGTCCCGGCGTCGCTGGCGCTGCCGCACGAAGGGGTCGGCGCCGACCACGACTCGCTCGGCCTGTTCCAGCAGCGGCCCGGGTGGGGCAGCGTCGAGCAGCGGATGACGCCCTCGTACACGGCCCGGAAGTTCTACCAGAAGATGGTGAAGGTGCCGAACTGGCAGCAGCGCCCGCTGACCGTCGTGGCCCAGCGGGTCCAGGTGAGCGCCTACCCCGATGCCTACGCCAAACACGAGGAACTGGCCGGACGCATCGTCGACGCGCTGGCCGGCGGCGCCGCCCGGACCGTGGAGATCGCCGGCAAGGCCGTGTGCGACGCGGCGGCCGGAGACCGGATCGCCGCCTCCGGCTGGACCGCGCCGCTGCCCGGCGGCGTGGTCTCCGGCTTCCGGACCACCGCCCGTCCCAGCCACCACGGCGTGGACCTGGCTGCCTCGAAGGGCACGCCGATCCACGCCGCCTCGGCGGGCCGGGTGCTGGTGGCCCGTTGCGATCCCGACAGCGCCGGGCGGAAGGACTGCGACCGGGACGGCTGGCCGAACAAGGGCGGATGCGGATGGTTCGTGGACATCCTGCACGCCGGCGGGTTCATCACCCGCTACTGCCACATGGTCGAGCGTCCCCGGGTGGTGCCGGGTCAGTCGGTCGCGGCGGGCGAGGTCATCGGGCTCTCCGGCAGCAGCGGCAACTCGTCCGGCCCGCACCTGCACTTCGAGGTGCACAGGAACGGCGACCGGTCCAGCAACGGCGCGGACAACCCGGTGCCCTTCATGCGCAAGCGGGGCGCGCCCCTCGGCGAGACCGAGTGAGGCCGGGCGGATGAGCAACCCCCTGCCCGACCCGTTCGCCGACCGGCCGGACTGGGCACCGCTGCCGCCCCGGCCGGTCGAGACGGTGCCCGCCACGAGCGGAACCGAGCTGCGCGGCCGGCGGGTACTCGTCGGCCTTCCTGGCCTCGGCTGGCGCGGGGACCTGCGGGCTGACGAGCGCGTGGTGCAGGGCAGCCGCACCTACGTGCCGGTCATCCCCGAGCACGAGTGGTACCGGGCCGAATCCGAGCAGGTGGAGGTGTTCGCCCCGCTGGTGCCCGTGGAACGGGTCTGGGTGGAGACGATCGGCGAGCGACCCCCGCCGACCTCACCAGCCCCCTCGGGAATCCGGCTGGTCTCGCTGGACGCCCCGAACCGCCGGCCGCCCACTCCGGTGTTCGATGCCGACGCGGTGACCGGCCGGCGCGTGGTGCACGTGGACAACGGCGTGGAACGGCGTGACCTGCGCGCCGTCACCGAGACCTACTCCGGGGCGGACGGCGACATCTGCGTGCGGGTCACGCCGGAACTGGAGTGGTACCGGTGGGCCTGGCGCGGTCAGGCACCGACCACGCTGGAGATACCGGTGCACCTGCTGTGGCTGGAGTAGGTCAGCCGACCTTACTTGCCCCGCAGACGCGCCAGCCGTCCCGCTCGACTACCTGGAACTGCCAGTCCTCCCGGCGGCTGCTTCGTGTTTGACCATCAGCCGAACTCGAGATGGTCAATGTCGTGGTCACCGACTCACCGTCGCCGTTCTCGACCCGGGTCAACGGTCCCCAACTGACGCGCACTACCACGTCGAAGTTGGCCTCACGCTGCTCCACCTCGGCGCGGAGGCCCCGAACCGCATCAAGGTCCCCGTCAGACTTACAGGCGAACTCATCGGCCTTCGTGTCGTTGCGGTCCACGAGGAAAGCTCGCAAATAGTTGTCGACCACGACGTCGGGGGCGCTTCGGTCCGGCGCTGTCGCGCGGTCGTACAGCACGAATCCGGCCACCGCTCCACCCGTGCACAGCAGCGCCAGCACCCCCGCGACGACGCCGACGACCGTCCGCAGCGACCGCTTGGGGCGTACCGGCGCGGGAGCGGGCGCGGGAGGCGCCAACTGCTCCGGCGGGGTCCGCTGCGCCGGTACTCGGGACACCTGGGAACCGGCGGGGGGCTGCACTGATTCCACCTCCTGAGGCTATCGGCTGCGCGTCGCGTACCCAATGCCTGGAACCGGCGGATCGTGGCGAACCGCCGGGCGGAGGCCGCCCGGCGGCGGGGTGAGGCTGCTCACCGCCGACCAGCTCACCGCGCCGACCGACATCCCGGTGGACGGCCCCCGGCTGGGTTACCGTCACACCTCGGGGAGGACATGTCGGCCTCGGGAAGAGAGGTGGACGCGGTGGCGACTCCGAAGGCGCGCGCCGGCCGGGCCGCCGCGCTGCACCGCCGGGCCGAGGCCGCCGCGACGGCGGCGGCGGGCATCCTCGACGAGATCCGGCCCGCGCCGGCCGACCATCACCGGCAGTACGAGCTGGCCGAGCGTCTGCGCGCGGCTGCTGAACTGGCCGCGCCGGGCTGGGCCGGCGGTCCGCTGGAGACGCTGACCGCGGCGACGCCACCCGGTGACGGCCCGCCGCCACTGGTCCGGATGGGCACCGCCGCGCCGCTCGACGACGCCCGGTTCCCCGCGCTCGCGCCCCTGTTCGGCAGCGGTCACGTGAGCCTCGACGCCGACGCCTCGGACCCTCGGGTGGCGGGGCTGCTCCGCGCGCTGCTGCTGCGCGTGTTCGCGGCGACGCCGGCGGGAGCGCTGCTGGCTCGCGCGGTGGACGGCGGTTCCGGTGAGACCTTCGCCGGGTACGCGCCGCTCGCCGACGCCGGCCTGCTGCCCCCGCCCGCCACCGACCTCGCGGGGATGCGCGCGGTGCTGGCCGAGGCGGAGCAGTGGGTGGCCGCCGGCACGGCCCGGCACCGGGCGCACGACCGGACGCTGCTGCTCGTGGTGGCCGCGCTGCCGGAGGGTACTACCACTGCCGACCTGGACCGGCTCGCCGGCCTGGCCGAGGGCGGGCCGCGGGCCGGGCTGCATCTGGTGGTCGCCGGCTGGCCGGACGGCGGTCCGCTGCCGCGCGCCACGGCGATCACGGTCCGCACCGCGTACGCGCTCGTCGGCGACCCGCCCGGCGCCGGGTTCAGCAGTCCCGGCGCGGAGCCGCCGGGCGGGCTGAACTCGCCGGTGTTCCTGGACGACGACCCGCCCGCCGAGCTGGTCGCCGCTGTGTGCGCGCGGCTGGTCCGGCAGATCGAGGACGGCTCCCGCCTCTCGCTGGGTGACCTGCTCCCGGCGGACGGTTTCTGGACCGACGGCTCGGCGGACGGGTTGAGCACCACCGTGGGTGACGCCGCCGGGCGCCCGGTCAGCCTCGGCTTCACCGAGCTGACCCCGCACTGGCTGGTCAGTGGCCGGGGCCAGGCCGGCCGGTCGGCGTTCCTGACCGACGCGCTGTTCGGGCTCGCCGCCCGGTACGGCCCGGACGAGCTGGCGCTCTACCTGGCCGATCTGGTCGACGGCGAGTCCTTCGTGGAGTTCCTGCAGACCGAGCGGGACCGTTCCTGGGTGCCGCAGGTGCGCGCCGCCGGGATGGCGGCCGACCGGGAGTACGTGGCCGACCTGTTCGGCGAGCTGGAGGCGGAGTTGCGCCGCCGCGAAGAGGCGTCCCGGCGGGCCGGCGGGCAGCGCTACGCCGAGCTGCGGCAGCACCAGCCGTTGCCCCGGATCGTCTGCGTGATCGACAACTTCCCGCTGGTGCTGCGCGAGCGGGACCGGCTCGCCGCCGACCTGCTGGCCCGGCTGGACGCGCTGGCCCGCGCCGGCCGGTCGTACGGCATCCACCTGGTCCTCGCGGGCGAGGGTGACCTGGGCATCGGCGGCCCGCGGGATCCGCTGCTCGGCCAGTTCCCGGTGCGGGTGGCACTGCCCGGCGGCTCGGCGGTGCTGGAGCCGGCGAACGACTCGGCGGCCGGGCTGCCGGTGGGCAGCGCGGTGGTGAACACGGCGGGCGGTCTGGGCGGTCCGCGCGGCGCGACCCGCGGGCATGAGCGGATGATCCGCTTCCCGGACCCGTACGAGGATCCGGAGGTCCTGGCCGGCCTGCGGCGACGCCTCTGGGAGGCGCGGGGCGAGTCGGCGACGCCGCCGGTGGTGTTCGCCGGGTACGCCCGCCCGCTGCTCGCCAACGACCCGCGGCACCGGGCCGCGCTGGCGGGCCGGGCCCACGCTCCCGCCGCCCTGCTGGGCCGGGCGGTGGACGTGCGGCGCTCCACAGTGACGGTGCCGCTCGGGCCGGGCGCCGGGCGCAACCTGGCCGTCCTGGGCCGGGACGAGGAGGCCGAGCGGCTGCTGGTGACGGCGGTCCGCAGCGCGGCGGCGGCGCATCCGGGCGCGGCCCGGTTCGTGCTGGCGCCGCTGGCGAACGGGTCGGCCGAGCCGGCCGGGGTGCTGGCCGCCGAACTGGCCGGGCGGCATCGGGTGGAGACCGTCGACGCGGCCGGGCTGCGGACCGCGATGGCGTCGGACGAGCCCGGCTACCTGGTGGTGTTCGGGGTGGACGTGCCGGACGCCACCGAGTTGCCGCCGGAGTTGCTGCGGTCGCTGCTGCTGGAGGGCCCGCCGGCCGGGCGGCACCTGCTCGGCTGGTGGCGGACGCCGGCGCCGCTGGCCGGGCTGCTCGGCCCGGAGGGTGAGTTGGACAAGCTCACCGCCGTGGCGGTCACCGACGTGCCGGGCGGGCGGCTGGAGCAGCTCTTCGACCGTCCGGTCTGGTGGCGGCCCCGGCCGGGCCGCGCGATGCTCTGGGACGGCCCGGACGAGCAGGGCACCGTTTTCGTGCCGTTCGGCGCCGGGGAGGGTTCGGCATGAGCGAGACCGGCACGACCGTGCCCGGGCCCCGCAACGGCGGACCGACAACAGTGGCGGAACCCGCCGAGTCGGCCTGGACGGAGTACGTCGCGGCCGCACGGGCGCTCGACGGCGTACGCCGGGCGGCGGCCACCGCCGCCGGGGAGCAGGCGCGGTCGGTGGCGGCGGCCCGCGAGGAGCTGACAGCGGTACGCGAACGGCTGGCGTCGCAGCAGTCCCGGCTGCGTGAGCTGGGCGTACCGGCGTTGTCGCTGGTACCGACGCCGCCGGAGGTGACCGAGGCGGCCCGGTCGATGGCGGGTGGGCCGTCGGCGGTGCTGGCGGCGTTGCGCGCCGCCGGGGGCTGGGCGGACGCGGCGGACGACACGCTAGCCGCGCGGGGCCTGCCCCGGCTGGCGCGGTGGCCGTCCCGGCCGCGCAACCTGCTGGTGTACGGGCCGCTGGCGCTCGTGGTGCCGCTGCTCCAGCTCGTGCTGTACGCGGTGGCCGGGCCGGGGGCGGTGACGGTGCTGGCGCTGCTGGTGGGGCTGCCGCTGCCGGCCGTCGCGTACATGCTGGGCTGGCTCGCTGTGGGGCGGCTCTTCCGTCCGCGTCCGACCGACCGGGTGGACCGCACGCCCCGGTTCGGGGCCCTGGTCTGCCTGATCCCGGCCGTGCTCACCGCCGCCGGCCTGCTGCTGGCCATGCTGCCGAGCTGACGACGGCCGCGTCTCCCGGGCGGGAGTACGCGGCCGTTCGTGTCGGTCGAGGGTCAGCGGGCCATGATCAGCGCCATCGCCTCGGCCCGCGACTTCGCGTCGTTCTGCAGGCCGCCGCGCACCGCGGACGTGATCGTCTTCGCGCCGGACTTCTGGATGCCGCGCATCGCCATGCACATGTGCTCGCACTCCAGCACCACGATCACGCCGCGCGGGGCGAGGCTGGACATCAGCAGGTCGGCGATCTGCGAGGTGAGCCGCTCCTGCACCTGCGGCCGCCGGGCGAACACCTCGACCAGCCGGGCCAGCTTGGACAGGCCGGTGATGCGGCCGTCCGGGCCGGGGATGTAGCCGATGTGCGCGCTGCCCCGGAACGGCAGCAGGTGGTGCTCGCAGAGGCTCATCACGTCGATGTCCCGGACGAGCACCAGTTCCTCGTGGTTGGCCTCGAACGTGGTGCGCAGCACCTGCGCCGGGTCGACCCGCAGGCCGGCGAAGAGCTCGGCGTACGCGCGGGCGACCCGGGCCGGGGTCTGCTGGAGGCCGTCGCGGTCCGGGTCCTCGCCGACCGCGATGAGGATCTCGCGTACCGCCTTCTCGATCCGGGCGAGGTCGACGCTGTCCTCCACCGGGCCGCCTGTCAGCTTGCCGCTGATCAGGCGCGCGGCCACGTAGTCGAGCGCGTCGTCGCCGTCGGGCTCGGTCGCGGAGACGGCCGACTCCCTGTGCGGGGAGCCGGCCGTCGTCGGATCGCTGTTCAGTGCGTACCGTCCGAGTTGTTGCTGGAACCACCGATCGAGCTGGAACCACCGATCGAGGCGGCCGCGTCGGCGCGGGCCTGCGTCGCCAGCGCCTCCTTCTCGGCCGGGGTGAGCACCGGCGGCTCGGTGGAGGGCTGACGCTTGCCGAAGCCGTGGTACGGGGCCATCGGCGGGCGCTTGACCACCCGGGCGCAGATGCGGGCCATGTCGGCGGTGGAGAGGGTCTCCTTCTCCATCAGCTCCAGGACCATGTTGTCCAGGACGTCCCGGTATTCCACCAGGATCTCCCAGGCCTCGTCGTGCGCCAGCTCGATCAGCGCGCGCATCTCGCCGTCGATCTCGGCGGCCACCGCGTCGGAGTAGTCCCGCTCGTGGCCCATGTTGCGGCCGAGGAACGGCTCGTCGCCGCTGGTGCCGTACTTGATCGCACCGAGCTTGGAGCTCATGCCGTACTGCGTGATCATCGCGCGGGCCAGCTGGGTGGCCTTCTCGATGTCGTTGCCGGCGCCGGTGGTCGGCTCGTGGAAGACCAGCTCCTCCGCCGCCCGGCCACCGAGCGCGTACGCCAGGGTGTCGATCATCTCGGCCCGGGTCTGGGTGTACTTGTCCTCCGTCGGGAGCACGAGCGTGTGACCCAGCGAGCGACCCCGGGACAGGATGGTCACCTTGTGCACCGGCGCGGCGTGCGGCAGCGCCCAGGCGACCAGCGCGTGCCCACCCTCGTGGTACGCGGTGATCTTCTTCTCCTGGTCGCTCATCACCCGGGTCCGGCGCTGCGGGCCGGCGATCACCCGGTCGATCGACTCCTCCAGGGAGTCGTTGGTGATCGCCCGCTGCTCCTTACGGGCGGTGAGCAGCGCGGCCTCGTTGATCACGTTGGCCAGGTCGGCGCCGCTGAAGCCCGGGGTACGCCGGGCGACCGCGTCGAGGTCGACGTCGGGCGTGAACGGCTTGCCCTTGGCGTGCACCCGCAGGATGGCCTTGCGGCCCTCCATGTCGGGGGCGTCGACCGGGATCTGCCTGTCGAACCGGCCCGGGCGCAGCAGCGCCGGGTCGAGGATGTCCGGCCGGTTGGTGGCGGCGATCAGGATCACGCCGCCCTTGGTGTCGAAGCCGTCCATCTCGACCAGAAGCTGGTTGAGCGTCTGCTCCCGCTCGTCGTGGCCGCCGCCCATGCCGGCGCCACGGTGGCGGCCGACCGCGTCGATCTCGTCGACGAAGACGATCGCCGGGGCGTTCGACTTGGCCTGCTCGAACAGGTCGCGGACACGGCTGGCGCCGACGCCGACGAACATCTCGACGAAGTCGGAGCCGGAGATGGAGTAGAAGGGCACCCCGGCCTCGCCGGCGACCGCGCGGGCCAGCAGCGTCTTGCCGGTTCCGGGCGGGCCGAACAGCAGCACGCCCTTCGGAATCTTGGCGCCGAGGGCCTGGTACTTCGCCGGGTTCTGCAGGAAGTCCTTGATCTCGTGCAGTTCCTCGACGGCCTCCTCGGCCCCGGCCACGTCCGCGAAGGTGGTCTTCGGCGTGTCCTTGGTGATCATCTTCGCCTTGGACTTGCCGAAGTTGAGCACCCGCGAGCCGCCACCCTGCATCTGCGACATGAAGAACAGCAGCAGGAGCACGAGAAGCGCGATGGGAAGCAGGTTGACCAGCAGGCTGACCCAGATGCTGTCCGACGACACCTTGGTGTCGACCGGGCCGGTGATCCGGTCCGCCGCCTCGGCCTCGCGGACCTGGTTCCAGACCTGGCCGCCGACCTCGTACGGGAACTGCGCCTCGATCTTGTCGGTGGTGGTGTCGTCGCCGAACTTGGCCTTGTCCTTCAGGTCGAGCTGGAGCGTCTGCTCCTTGTCCTGGAAGACGACCTTCTCGATGCCGCCCTTGTTGAGCTGGTCGAGCGCGACGGACGTGTCCACCCGGTGGTAGCTGGGACCAGCGGTGAACAGTTGACTGAGCACAACGGCGCCGAGGATGACCAGGATGATCCAGACCACCGGTCGGCGGAAGAAACGCGTACGTTCCATGCTGTTGTCGGGTGCCGAGGCGCCCGCATCCTCCTGATCGACGTCCTGACCGTCTGAATGGTGTCGCCGCCTTGAGCGGCGGCCGGGGCCGCCGTGCGGGCCGGCCCGACCCCCGGGGCACGCAAACTGCCGCACCACGGTCATTCGACGGTACACCGTACGCGCGACGAGCGAGCTTGCGAGCCCGTCACTTACGCGCAGGGCGAACCCGGGTTTGGGCCGGCGTGGCGGGGAGCTCCGCACCCGGCCCACCCATACCGCACGGTCAGCGGTTCGAGGGGTCGGGCGTGGAGGGTGCCTCCACGTCACCGGCCCCTACCGTAGACCGGAAGGCTGAGAGCCCGCTGAATGTCCGCTGACGAAGGGCTCGGCGGAACTCACGCCCGGGCGTACACCTCGGGCTTGAGCACCCCGACGTAGGGCACCTCGCGGTAGCGCTCGCCGAAGTCGAGGCCGTAGCCCACGACGAACTCGGTGGGGATGTCGAATCCGACGTACTTGACCGGAACCTGCACCTTGACCGCGTCCGGCTTGCGGAACAGCGCGACCACCTCGACGCTGGCCGCGGAGCGCGACTCCAGGTAGCGCAGCAGCCAGGACAGGGTCAACCCGGAGTCGACGATGTCCTCGACCACCACCACGTGCCGGCCGGCGATGTCCCGGTCCAGGTCCTTGAGGATGCGGACCACGCCGGACGAGGTGGTGCCCTGGCCGTAGGAGGAGACGGCCATGAACTCCAGCTCGGCGGGCGGGCCCTGGCGGCCCAGCGCGCGGGCGAAGTCGGCCATGAACATGACCGCGCCCTTGAGGACGCAGACGAGCAGGAGGCCGTCCTCGACGTGCGCGTAGTCCGCCGAGACCTGCTTGGCCAGCTCCGCGGTCTTGTCGCGGATCTGGGCCTCCGAGATGATCACGTGGTCGATGTCGGCGTCGTACCAGGAGCCGTCAGCCATGCTCCTAGCCTGCCGTACGCCCCACGGCGGCCGTCGGCGGGGCCGCTCCTTTTGGCGCGGTCCCGCCGGGGATTTTCGGCGCGATCTGAACAAATCACCTCAGCAGGTACGGGAGCGCCAGCGCTGCCCGTCGTCGCTCGGCTTCCAGTCGGCCGAGTCGCGGGTGTCGGCGGTGAGCCCGAAGGCGCTGGCCCCGACGAGGAGCAGCAGGAAGAGCAGGAACAACAGAACGGTCATGGCGGCGCTCGCTTTCGCATGGTTGAGACGGTTTTCGCCGCCGGTGCGCACCGGACACCATTGATTCTGCGAGCCACCGACCGATACGGACAGTGGCAGGAATGTCATTGGGCATCGATTTACTGCCACCGGTCGGGTTACCCTCGTCACATGCTCCGCTCGGTCGCCGTCATCGTCATGGACCAGGTCGCCGCGTTCGAGCTCGGCGTGCTCGCCGAGGTCTTCGGCACCGACCGCACCGCCGACGGCTTCCCCAGCTACCGGTTCGATGTCTGCACCGCCGACGGCGGCCCGGTCCGCAGCCGCTCCGGATTCCTGCTCGCCCCCACCGCCGACCTCACAGTGGTGGAGGACGCCGACCTGGTGGCGGTGCCCGCGCACGCCGACGGCGCCCCGGCGCCCGAACCGGTGCTCGCCGCGCTGCGCCGCGCCGCCGACCGCGGAGCCTGGCTGCTCAGCGTCTGCGCCGGCGCGTTCGTCCTCGGCGAAGCCGGCGTGCTCGACGAGCGCGCCTGCACCACCCACTGGCGCTACACCGACGAGCTCCAGCGACGCTTCCCGGCCGCCCAGGTGCAGTGCGACTCGCTCTACGTGCAGGACGGCCGGCTGCTCACCAGCGCCGGCACCGCCGCCGGCATCGACGCCTGCCTGCACCTGGTACGCCAGGAGCACGGCTCCGCCGTGGCGACCCGGCTGGCCCGCCGGATGGTCGTCCCACCGCACCGCGACGGCGGCCAGTCCCAGTACGTCGAGGCGCCCATCCCGAAGGCCCCCGAGGCGCCCACCCTGGAACCGGTGCTGGAGTGGCTGATGGGGCACCTCCGCCACCCGGTGACAGTGGACGAGCTGGCCGCGCGCGCCGGCATGGCCCCGCGCACGTTCGCCCGCCGGTTCCGCGCCGAGACCGGCACCACCCCGCACGACTGGCTGACCAACCAGCGGGTGCTGCTGGCCCGGCACCTGCTGGAGGACACCACGCTGAGCGTGGAAGGCGTCGCCGAGCAGGCCGGCTTCGGCGACGCGGCGGCGCTACGGCACCACTTCACCCGCCGCGTCGGCACCACCCCGCTCGCCTACCGCACCACCTTCCGCGAACGCACCACCGCCTGACGCTCCCCGCTCCACCCGGGCCCGGCCCGGCCCACCCCGGCCCGGCCCACCCCGGCGATCATGAAGTTGACCGTGGATTTCGTCCGTTCC
Organism: Micromonospora chalcea; assembly: GCF_002926165.1. Taxonomy (GTDB): domain Bacteria; phylum Actinomycetota; class Actinomycetes; order Mycobacteriales; family Micromonosporaceae; genus Micromonospora; species Micromonospora chalcea. Next base: position 27,787 of record NZ_MAGP01000112.1, read on the forward strand.
CTCCCCGTCAACCTCATGATCACCGCCCCCGGGTGGGCCCGCTTCCCGCGCCGCACCCGTGATCAAGGAGTTTGCGGGCTGCCGGAGGCGTGAAGTGGACACAAAGTCCTTGATCACCGCCAGGCGAGGCGAGGCGGGAGGGGCGAGACGCCGCGGGGCGCCAGGCCGCCGGAGTGGCGGCGCGAACCCGGCTGGATCACCGGTCAGGGCAGGAGGTGACCGGCCTGGCGGCGTACCTGGTGGCCGCCGGGCAGGTGCACCGGGCCCTGGCCGCGCCAATCAGTGACCAGGGCGTCCAGTGCTGCCACGTGACTGTGGGACAGCGCGGCCGGCGCGGCGCCCAGCTCGCGGGCCCAGGTGTGCAGCACCCGGGTACGGACGAGGGCCGGCAACCCGGCCAGCCCGTCGACGGCGAGCGCACGGCCGTCGGCCCGGACGTCGGCCAGCGCGGCGTCCGCGAGCGCGGCGAGCGCGGCGTTGTCCGCGGCGAGCAGGCGGGCGGTACGGGCCAGGTTCGCCACCACCCCCGGCCCGAGCGCGTCGACGAGTGCCGGCAGCGCGTCGGACCGGACCCGGGCCCGGGCGTACGCGGGGTCGGCGTTGTGCGGGTCCGCCCACGGGTCGAGCCCGAGCGCGGCGCAGGCGTCCCGGGTGTCGGCACGTGGGATGTCGAGCAGTGGGCGCAGCAGGGTTACCCCGTCGAGATCACGACTTTCCGGCATCCCGGACAGCCCTCGTGGCCCGGCGCCCCGGGCCAGCGCGAGCAGGACGGTCTCGGCCTGGTCGTCCCGGGTGTGCCCGAGCAGCACCCCGGCCGCGTGGTGCCGGTGGGCCGCCGCGACCAACGCCTCGTACCGGGCCTCGCGGGCGGCCGCCTCGGGGCCGCCGGGCCGGCCGTCCACCCGTACCGGAAGCACCTCGACCGGGTCGAGCCCGGCCGAGCGGGCCCAGGCGGCGACCGCCTCGGCCCGCTCGGCGGAGCCGGGCTGCAGGCCGTGGTCGACTGTCACCAGGCCCGCCGGGCGGCCGAGGCGGGGAGCCACGAACGCGGTGGCGGCGGCGAGCGCGAGCGAGTCGGCGCCGCCGGAGCAGGCCACCAGCACCGGTCCGGCGCCGGGCAGGCCGGTCAGCGTCCGGCGTACGGCGAGCCGCACGGCGGCGACGGCGGGAGCGGGCGACGGAGAGCGGCGCGATCGCGCGCCGGAATCAGCCCGGCCGGGGCGATCCACCGAGCCAGCCGGATCCGCCGAGCCGGCGGGACCGCCCGGCACGACCGAGCCAGCCGAACTCAGCGCACCGACCGAACTGGGCGAACCACCCGGGCCGGGCGGGTCAGCCGAGGGGCGGGGTGGCACCGGCGGGCCCGTGTACGCGGTTCACCCAGGCGTCCGGGTCGCCCAGCTCGTCCAGGCGCGGCAGCGTCAGCGGCGACGAGAAGATCTTGTTGAAGCCCGGCATCCCCACCCGGTCGACCACGCCGTGCACGAACTTGCGGCCCTCGGCGTACTGGCGCATCTTGACCTCGATGCCGAGCAGCCGCCGGATCGCCTTCTCCAGCGGGTTGCCGGACTCGCGGCGGCGGTTGAACGCCGCCCGGATCGACTCGACGCTGGGGATGACCTGCGGGCCGACGCCGTCCATCACGAACTCGGCGTGCCCCTCCAGCAGCGTCATCAGCGCGGTCAGCCGGTCCAGCACGGCGCGCTGGGCCGGGGTCTGCACGATGTCCAGCACGCTGGCCCGGCTCTCCGGGTCCTTGACCGCGTCGGAGAGCGTGGCCACGCCGCGGCGGAGCCGTTCCAGCAGGTGCTCGCCGCCCTGGGAGGCGTCCACGAACGCCTGCACCTCGCCGAGGAAGTACGCGCGCATCCACGGCACGGCGGTGAACTGGGTGCGGTGGGTGACCTCGTGCAGGCACACCCAGAGCCGGAAGTCGCGCGAGTTCGCGCCGAGCTTCCGCTCCACCTCGAGGATGTTCGGGGCCACCAGCAGCAGCTGGCCGGGGTCACCGGCGAACACCTCGTACTGGCCGAGCACGCGGCCGCTCAGGTACGCCAGCACGGTGCCGGCCTGCACGCCCGTCACGCGGGAGCCGATCGCCTCGGTGAGCGCGCCCGGCCGCTTGTCGCCGGAGAGGCGCTCCACGAGCGGGGACACCACCTCACGCAGCCCGGCGATGTTCGCCGCGGCCCAGTCCCGGCGGTCGACCACGCGTACCGGCGGGTGGGCGACCTGCGGACGCAGGCCGGTGTAGTCGGCGACGTGCCCGGCCGCCTCCTCGGTCAGCCGGCGCAGGTCGCCGACCACGTCGGTGGCCTCGGCGTACGACACCCGGGGGCCCGACTTGCTCAGCGCCCCCGCTGTCGCGGCGGCCAGATCCCAGTCCACGAACTGCGCCATGAACCCACCGTACCCGCGCCGGAACACCCCCACCCGGGCTCGCGCCCGCCGATCGACGCCCGTCGGTCAGCGGCAGCCGCACCCGGCCAGCGCGGAGGTGATCCGGTCCAGCGCCGCCCGGGTCTCGTCCAGCGAGCCCTGCGTCCGGTCGGTGAGCACGGCGAACGTGAGCAGCCGGCCGTCGGCGGTGGTGACCGTGCCGGCGATGGCGTTGACCCCGCTGAGCGTGCCGGTCTTGGCGCGCACCACGCCCGCGCCGGCGCTTGTCGCCGCCGCCCGGTAGCGCTCGTCGAGCGTGCCGGACCAGCCGCCGACCGGCAGGCCGCCGAAGATCGCGGCGAGTTCGGGGTGGCTGCCGTTGCCGGCGAGCGTGATCAGGTCGGTGAGCAGCGAAGGGCTGATCCGGTTGGTGCGGGACAGCCCGCTGCCGTCGGCCAGGCTGATCTCGCCGGCCGGCAGACCCAGCTCGCCGAGCACCTGGCCGGTGGCCGCGGCGCCGCCGGCGAACGAGCCGGGCTTGCCCTTGGCGAGCGCCACCTGGCGGGCCATCGCCTCGGCGATCACGTTGTCGCTGTCGCTGATCATGATGTCGACCAGCCGGATCATCGGCAGGGACTCGACGGTGCCCAGTTCGGCGCCGGGGGCCGTACCGGTGGCGCCGGACGCGGCCGGCGCGGTGCCCCGGGTCACCTGGGCCGCGCCGCCGGTGAGCCCGAGCAGCTTGGCGAACTGCCGGCCGGCGGCCAGGTCCGGCTGGGGCACCCGTTCGGCGGCGTGGTTGGTCTGCTCGGCGGTGCGGCGCGCCTCCGCCGGGTTCTTCCGGGCGCCGTCGGTCATCAGCGCGGTGATCGCCCGGTCGAACCCGCCGGTGGGGATGTCGGAGTCCCAGCCGGGTTCGAAGACCGGGCCGGTGAACAGCGACGAGTCGACGATCACCTTGGTCGGCGCGGTGCCGCCGAGCGCGTTGCGCACCTGGGCGGCGAGGTCGTCCAGCCGGGCCGCGCCCGGGTAGAAGCCGTCCTTGTCCACGGCGAGCGTGGGGTCACCGCCGCCGACCAGGACCACCTCGCCCGGGTTCGGGCCGGCCACCGCCCTCGTCGGGATCCGGTAGGCCGGGCCGCGCGCCGCGAGCACCGCCACGCCGGTCGCCAGCTTGGTCACCGAGGCGGGCACCGTCGGGGTGTCCTGGCCGCTGCCGTAGAGCGCCTGGCCGGTGCTCACGTCGGCCACCGACAGGTGCACCCGGTCGCCGAGCGCGGCGGCGCGCACCAGCGGGTCCAGGGCGGCGCGGATTCCGGCCTCGGTGGGCAGCGGGGCGTTGCCGTCCGGCCCGGCCAGCACGGCCGGCGGGGTGGGCTCGGGCGGCGCGGCGACCGCCGTACCCGAAGAACTGTCGTCGCCCAGCCAGCCCGCGACCGGACCGGGCCGGAACACGGCAAGCCCGGCGACCGCCAGGGCCAGCACGAGTACGCACGCGAGCGCCGCGACCAGCCGGGAGCGGCGACGCGGCGCGGCCGGAGGCGGGGAGGGCGGGGGCGGCGCGGCGCCGGCCGGTGGGACGGGCGGGCTCACCGGGATCGGACCCGGAGCCGGACGGTGGGGGACGTTCGCACCCGGTACGGACACCCGGCCGGTGGCGCCACCGGAACCGGAACCCCCGGAAGCGGACCCGTCAACCCTCTCGGGGCGGTAGTGTGAATCTTCCCTCCCCACGGCCCCCTCCTCCCCGCTCGAAATCGCCTTGGGCGACACTACTTCGGTCCGAACACTATGCGGCGGCCGAGGCCGACGGGGGGCGTTCCCCCGCGCCGGGGGCGAACCGCTGGTTCCGTTAGCCAGCGTGGGCAAACGAGGGAGCGTGGGAGATGGATTTCGACGTCACGGTTGAGATCCCCAAGGGTCACCGCAACAAGTACGAGGTAGACCACGCGACCGGCCGCATCCGGCTGGACCGTACCCTCTTCACCTCCACGCAGTACCCGGCCGACTACGGCTTCATCGAGGGCACCCTCGGCGAGGACGGCGACCCGCTGGACGCGCTGGTGCTGGTGCCCGAGCCGACCTTCCCCGGCTGCCTGATCCGCTGCCGCACCATCGGCATGTTCCGGATGACGGACGAGAAGGGCGGCGACGACAAGGTCCTCTGCGTGCCCTACGAGGATCCGCGCCAGGAGCACCTGCGCGACATCCACCACCTGGGCGAGTTCGACCGGCTGGAGATCCAGCACTTCTTCGAGGTCTACAAGGACCTGGAGCCGGGCAAGTCGGTCGAGGGCGCGACCTGGGTCGGCCGGGTCGAGGCCGAGGCGGAGATCGCCGCCTCGTACCGGCGGGCCAAGGAGGCCGAGGAGCGCGGCGAGACGCTGCACTGACGCTCACGCTTTCGCCGGAGGCCCGGGTCGCGCTTCGCGACCCGGGCCTCCGCGTGTTCAGGCGAGCAGGTCGCGGGCCCGGTCGTAGAGGCCCAGCACCGCGCAGGCCACCGGCACGACCGCGACCACCAGCGCGGTGTCGGTCAGGTCGGCCAGCCGGCCGAGGTACGGGGAGACGGGTCGCCGGGCGTACGTGGCGCCCGCGGTGACCGCGGCCAGGGCCAGCGCCAGCCCGCCAACGGCCAGCGCGAACCGGCCGGCCGGACCGGCGCGTTCGGCCAGCACCGCGCCGAGCAGGGCGTACCCGGCCAGCCCGGCGACGACGGCGGGCACCCGGTGGCGTACCGCGACGAACAGCCGGGAGCGCAGCAGCAGCACCCCGCAGGCGACGGCGGCGAGCAGCAGCCCGGCGGTCCGGCCGGTGGCGACGAGCACCGCGACCGCGCCGACCGCGAGCAGCGCGTGGCCGAGGAGCATCCCGGTCAGCACCTCCTCGGCGCGGGCCACCGCCGCGTGCACCCGGCCCCGGTCCGGCAGGTCCCGGGTGCCGGCCGGGCTGGGCAGGGTGAGCGGCGGCAACGGCAGCTTGCCGACCCGGATGGCCAGCAACGGCAGCCCGCCGAGCGCGAACACCAGCACGGCGAGCAGGACGGCCGCGGCGCCGGCCGGGTCGAGCAGCAGCCCGCCGAACGCGGACGCCACGCCGGTCACGCCCGCCGTCACCCCGGCCACGAAGACCCGGGACCGGCTGGCCACGCCGAGCAGCCCGAGCACCGCCACCAGCAGCAGCGCCACCGAGCCGACCAGCAGTTCCGGAGCGCCCACCCAGCGCAGGCCGGGAATCGGGCCGACCGGATCGCCGGAGGCGACGGCGAGCGCGCCGGCCGTCGCCGCCCAGGGCAGCGCGTACCCGCCGAGCGTGGCGCCGACGGCGCCGTCGCCGTACGCCCGGGAGGCCGCGGTGGCGGTGAGCACCAGGATCAGGGCGATCGCGGCGGCGACCGGCCAGCCGCGCTCGTCCGGTCCGGCCGCGACGACGGCGACCAGCCCGACGGCCAGTGGTACGGCGGCGCCGCCGAGCGCGGCGGCCCTTGTGGCGCGGGCCGACCAGGCGGCGCCCCGGCGCCGGGCCCCGTCGACTATCGCCTCGACCACGTCGTCGTACTCCAGCTCGGGCCACTCGGCACGGGCCGGCACCAGGTGCAGCACCTCGCCGTCGCGGACGCCCTGCGGCAGGAGCGCCTGCGCGGTGGCGAGCACCCCGCCGTCGGTGCGGCGCAGCACCCACCCACCGTGCCGTTCGCCGTCGTCGGCCAGCCCGACACCTGCGTGCCGGAGCACCTCGGGCAGCAGCTCGGCCAGGGGGACCTGCTCCGGTAGGGCCACGTCGACCCGCCGCCGGGGCGCGCTGATGGTGACCCGGGCGAGCCCGCTTGTCATCGAGGCACCTCCATATCGAGCGGGAACAGTGGGCTGACGGACGAGAGGACTTTACCTACGATGAGCCAGGCTCGGGTTACCCAGAGCCACTTCCGGGGAGGGTGAGTGTCCACTGTCGTCATCAAGCGGCCGCCACGCCGCCCGGCGCCGGAGATCCCGGTCGGCGAGCTGCCGGTCGAGGCCCCGCCGGAGATCCCGGTGGCTGCCGGCGGGCGCTGGCAGCAGGCGCTGATGGTGCTGCCGATGCTCGGCGGGACGGTGGCCATGGCGATGATGTTCGGCCGGGGCGGCGGGGCCTACTCGTACGTGGTGGGCGGCATGTTCGGCCTCTCCTCGCTGGCGATGCTGGTGACCACCTGGGGCAGCGCCGGGCCGAAGAAGTCCGAGCTGATGGCCGCCCGCCGGGAGTACCTGCGGCACCTGGCCACGCTGCGCCGCCGCGTACGGGAGACCGCCAGCGCGCAGCGTGCCGGCCTGTCCTACCGCCATCCCGATCCGGGGCGACTCTGGTCGACTGTCGACAGCCACCGGGTCTGGGAACGGCGGCCCGGCGACGGGGACTTCGCCGTGGTCCGGGTCGGTGTCGGGCCGCAGACGCTGGCCACCCCGCTGGTCCCGCCGGTCACCCGCCCGCTGGAGGAGCTGGAGCCGATGACGGCCGGGGCGCTGCGGCGCTTCCTGGACGCGTACTCGGTGGTGCCGGACCTGCCGGTGGCGCTGTCGCTGCGCAGTTTCGCCCGGGTCTTCGTGCGCGGGCCGGCCGGCCCGGTACGCGGCGCCGGATCGCCCGCCGCGCAGGCGCTGGCCCGGGCGGTGCTCACCCAGCTCGCCGTCTTCCACGCGCCGGACGAGCTGCTGATCGCGGTCTGCTCCGGGCCGGAACGCCGGGCCGCCTGGGAGTGGGTCAAGTGGCTGCCGCACGCCCACCACCCGAGCCGTACCGACGCGCTCGGCCCGGTGCGGCTGGTCACCAGTTCCGCCGCCGACCTGGAACGGCTGCTGCACGACGTGCTCGGCGCCCGGTCGCGGTTCAGTCCGCACGGCGTGGCCACGGACGGGCCGCACGTCGTGGTGGTGCTCGACGGCGGCGACCTGACCGGGGCCACCGACCTGGCCGGCGACGGCGGCATCGACGCGGTCACCGTGCTCGACCTGGACACCCCGCCGCCCCGGCTGCTCGACCGGTACGCCCTCCTGCTCGACCTGGTCGACGGCCGGCTGCACTCGCACTCCGCCGAGGGGCACGCCGAGGTGGGCGCCGCCGACGCGCTGGCGACCGCCGACGCCGAGGCGGTGGCCCGGCGGCTCGCGCCGCTGCGGCTCGCCGGCACGGTACGCGGGCCGGACGCGCCGCCCGGCGCCGAACCCGGCCTGCCCGAGCTGCTCGGGCTCGGTGACCCGGACGGCTTCACCGCAGAGCAGGGCTGGGCGCCCCGGGCCGCGCGGGACCGGCTGCGGGTGCCGATCGGGGTGGGCGCGGACGGCGGCGCGATCGACCTCGACCTGAAGGAGTCGGCGCAGGACGGCATGGGCCCGCACGGCCTGCTGATCGGCGCGACCGGCTCCGGCAAGTCGGAACTGCTGCGCACGCTCGTGCTCGGGCTGGCCGCCACGCACAGCTCGGAGCAGCTCAACTTCGTGCTCGTCGACTTCAAGGGCGGTGCCACGTTCGCGCCGTTCGAGCGGCTGCCGCACACCGCCGCCGTGATCACCAACCTGGCTGACGCGCTGCCACTGGTGGACCGGATGGTGGACGCGATAAACGGTGAGCTGATGCGCCGGCAGGAACTGCTGCGCCGGGCGGGCAACTTCGCGAGCGTGCGCGACTACGAGCGCGCCCGGGCGGCCGGCTCGCCGCTGGCGCCGCTGCCGTCACTGCTGCTGATCTGCGACGAGTTCTCCGAGCTGCTGTCCGCCAAGCCCGACTTCATCGACCTGTTCGTGCAGATCGGCCGCCTGGGCCGGTCGCTCGGGGTGCACCTGCTGCTGGCCAGCCAGCGGCTGGAGGAGGGGCGGTTACGCGGGCTGGACACGCACCTGTCGTACCGGATCGGGTTGCGGACGTTCTCGGCGCTGGAGTCGCGGACGGTGCTGGGCGTGCCGGACGCGCACGAACTGCCGCGCAGCCCGGGGCACGGCTACCTGCGTTCCGGCACCGACCCGCTGGTGCGGTTCAAGGCCGCGTACGTCTCCGGCGCGGTCCACCGGCGCGGCGGGCCGGCGGGCGCGCCCGACGCCGGTGAGTCGCGGGTGCTCGCCTTCTCCACCCATCTGGTGCCGGTGCCCGAGCCGGCCACGCCCGCCGCCCTCCCCGCCGAGGACGACAGCGGCGAGACGCTGCTGGACCTGCTGGTGGACCGGCTGTCCGGGCAGGGCCCGCCGGCGCACCAGGTGTGGCTGCCGCCGCTGGACGCCTCGCCCGCCCTGGACGAGCTGCTCGGCCCGGTCGGCGCCGACCCGGTACGCGGGCTCACCGTCGCCAACCCGGAGCTGCACGGGGCGCTGCAGGTGCCGGTGGCGGTGGTGGACAAGCCGTTCGAGCAGCGGCGTGACCTGCTCTGGCTGGCGCTGGACGGCGCGGCCGGGCACGTCGCGGTGGTCGGCACCACCCGCAGCGGCCGGTCCAGCCTGCTGCGCACCCTGGTCTGCGCGCTGGCGCTCACCCACACCCCGGCCGAGGTGCAGGTCTACTGCCTCGACTTCGGCAGCGGCACGCTGGGCACGTTGCGCGACCTGCCACACGTGGGCGGTGTCACCGGGCGCTCCGACGGCACCGCGGTGCGCCGTACCGTCGGCGAGGTCGCCGGCCTGCTCGCGGAGCGGGAGCGGCGCTTCGCCGAGGCGGGCGTGGAGTCGATGGCCGCGTGGCGACAGCGCCGGGCGGCGGGCGCGACCGACGCCTTCGGCGACGTGTTCCTGGTGGTGGACGGCTGGAACACCCTGCGCGGCGAGTACGAGGACCTGGAACCGCTGGTCACCGAACTGGCCACCCGCGGCCTGGCGTACGGGGTGCACGTGGTGGCGACCGCGCTGCGCTGGTCGGACTTCCGCCCGGCGATCCGCGACCTGTTCGGCTCCCGGCTGGAGCTGCGCCTGGGCGACCCGGCCGACTCGGTGGTGGTCAAGCGGGCGCTGGCGGCGACGGTGCCGGAGGAGCGGCCGGGGCGGGGCATCACCGCCGGCGGGTTGCACTTCCTCACCGCCGTGCCCCGGGTCGACGCGCTCGGCGGCGAGACCGCCGACCTGGTGAAGGCGGTCGCCGGGGCGTGGACCGGTCCGCCGGCGCCCCGGGTGCGGCTGCTGCCGCCGGTGCTGCCCTACGCCGAGCTGGACCAGAGCGCGACAGCCGGACTGGCGTTCCCGATCGGCGTGGCGGAGGCGGACCTCGCCCCGGTGGTGCTGGACTTCGCCACCGAGCCGAACTTCATGGTCTTCGGCGACGCCGAGTGCGGCAAGTCGTCGTTCCTGCGCGCGCTCGCCACGTCGATCGTCAACCGGTTCACCCCGGAGCAGGCCCGGGTGATGCTCGTGGACTACCGGCGCAGCCTGATGGGCGTGATCGACACTCCACACCTGATCGGGTACGGCACGGCGGCGCCGCACACCGCCGAGCTGATCGAGTCGGCCGCCGGCTACCTCGCGGGGCGGCAGCCCGGACCGGAGGTGACCCCGGCTCAACTGCGCAGCCGGTCCTGGTGGCAGGGGCCGGAGCTGTTCGTGCTGGTGGACGACTACGACCTGGTGGCCGGCGGCCCGACGAACCCGCTGCGCGCGCTGGAGGAGCACCTGCCGCACGCCCGGGACGTCGGGCTGCATCTGGTGCTGGCGCGGCGGACCGGCGGGGCGGGACGGACCGCGTACGAGCCGATCGTGCAGCGACTGCGGGAGTTGTCCACGGCCGGGCTGGTGATGTCGGGCGGCCCGGAGGAGGGCGCGCTCGTCGGTCAGGTGAAGGCCGGGCCGCTGCCGCCGGGCCGGGCCCGTCTGGTCACCCGTCGTGAGGGGGTGCGCCTGGTGCAGTTGGCGCATCTTCCGCCCGGGTGATCCGAAGTGCCGAGTTGGCCCGTGACGGCCGGGACAACCGGTAATCTCCGAGCGGCATGTGTCTGACGCGACGGAACGGCTGGGGAATGTGACCAGGGATCGGCAGGGCCTGCCCGGTGGGCCGCCCCGGCGCGTCGCCCGGCGCGCGTTGCTGGCCGTCGCGTCGGCGCTGGTCGTCGTCGCCGGTCCGCTGACGCCGCCGGCACAGGCCGCGCCGTCCGTCCCGGTCGCCGCCTCTCAGCGGCAGTTGGCGGCTCCCGACCGGGTGCTCCGCGGCGACCACGTCCGCGACGAGCAGTGGCAGTTGGAGAAGCTGCGGGCGAAGACCGCCTGGCGCACCTCGACCGGGCGCGGCGTGGTGGTCGCGGTGATCGATTCCGGTGTGGACGGATCGCATCCCGACCTGGCCGGCCAGGTCCTGCCCGGCCTCGACCTGGTGACTCCGGACGGCTCGGACGGGCCTGATCCGGTGGGGCACGGCACCACCGTGGCCGGGCTGATCGCCGGGCGGGCCGACGACGACCGGGGTGTGGTGGGGCTGGCGCCGGACGCCAAGATCCTCCCGGTCCGGGTGCTCGACGCCGAGAACCGCTACGACGACGCGCTCATCATCGCCAAGGCGGTGCGCTGGGCGGTGGACAACGGCGCCGGAGTGGTCAACCTGTCGCTGGGCGGCAGCAGCGACAGCGCGGCCCTGGCCGCGGCGCTCGACTACGCCTTCGCCCGGGACGTGGTGGTGGTCGCCTGCACCGGCAACCTGGCCACCTCGACGACCACCAAGGTCTGGTACCCGGCCCGGCAGCCCGGCGTGCTGGCCGTCGCCGGGCTGGAACGCTCCGGCGAGAACCTCTGGTCCGGCTCGATCACCGGCCACGAGACGGTCCTCAGCGCACCCGCCACCGCGCTCTACGGCGCGCGGCCGGAGGGGGGCTACTGGCGGGTGCAGGGGACGAGCTTCGCCGCGCCGCTGGTGGCCGCGACCGCCGCGCTGGTCCGCTCGCGGTATCCGAAGATGTCCGCCGGGGACGTGGTCAACCGGCTGATCAGCACGGCCCGGGACCTCGGCCCGACCGGACGCGACGACCGGTTCGGCTACGGCCTGGTGGACCCGGTGGCGGCGCTGACCGCCGACGTGCCGTCGGTGGGTCACAACCCGCTGGACGACAACGACTCTCCCGGCGTGGTGGGCTTCGGGCCGGCTCCGGAGGACGGACGCGACACCCGGGCCGCGGCGGCGGGCCGCGGCGGCGACCCGCTGGGTGGTAGGCCGGAGGGCTGGTCGGCGCTGCCGGCGGGGCAGACCGTCGTGGGCGCCCCGGAGCGGCTCTGGAGCGGCCTGGCGCTGTTCGTGGCGTTGATCACCGGCAGCGCGCTGATGGTGCGCCGGTTCCGGCAGATCCGTCGCTGACCGACGCGGTGGTCTGACCGCGCCCGTTCCTGGGTAGGGAAGCCCCCATGGACACCACCGGGGCGACTGTCACGCGCCGCCGGTCGTGGCGGAGCCGCCGCCTCGACCGGGACCACTCACTGGGTCTGCGGCTCTCCCTGGCCACCGCCGCCGCGTTCCTGGTGCTGATCCCGTTCTCCCTGCTCGCGCTGCTGGTGCTCGGCGCCTGGTCGCCGCTGCTCCGGCTGGACGCTTCGATCACCGACGCGTTCCACGGGTACGCGCAGGACCATCCCGCCTGGGTCGCGGTGATGACGGTCTGGACGCATGTCTTCGGGCCCGGCCCGCTGCGGGTGGCCGCGGCAGCGGTGGCGGTGTGGCTGTTCCGGCGCGGCGCGTCCCGGCTCGCGGCCTGGGTGGTCGTCACCATGATCGCCGGTGGGCTGCTCGGCGCGCTGCTCAAGCTCCTGGTCGGGCGGGACCGGCCGGACCTGCTCGAACCGGTGGCCCGGGCGGCCGGTTACTCGTTCCCGTCCGGTCACGCGCTCAACGCGGCGCTGGCGGCCGGGGTGCTGTTGCTGGTGTTCCTGCCGTTCGCCCGGGACAGCCGCGCCGGCCGGATCATGCTGTGGGCCGCCGCGCTGCTGGTGACTGTGGTGACCGGGCTCAGCCGGATCGCGCTGGGCGTGCACTGGACCAGCGACGTGGTGGGTGGCTGGGTGCTCGGGGCGGCGGTGGTGGCCGCGACCTCGGCCGCGTTCGCCACCTGGCGCAGCGGATCCGGGCGACCGTCCGCCCGTCCGCTCCGCGAGGGCGTCGAGCCGGAGCTGGCCGATCAGCGGCCGGAGGACGGCCGGGCGTAGCCGGAGCCACCACGGGGTACAGGCGAGCCCATGTCCGATGTCGTGATCCGAGTCACCCGGCGTGTCCTACTGCCGCTGGCCCTGCTCTTCGCGCTGATGGTGGGTCTGGGCCTGCTGGTGACCCGGGTGCTGGCGCGTACCTGGCCGTTCACCGTGGAGGACACGGTCAACCGGGAGCTGGCCGGCGATCGCACGCCGGGCTGGAACGACGTCTCGCTGGTGTTCAGCACGCTCGCCAGCACCCAGATGATCGTCGTGGTCACGGTGCTGGCGGCGCTGGTGCTGCGGCTGGTGCTGCACCGCTGGCGGGAGCCGCTGTTCCTCTGCGCGGCGGTGACCGCGCAGGCACTGATCTTCCTGTTCACCACGATGGTGATCGACCGGAACCGTCCGGCCGTCGAGCACATGGACGCCTCCCCGCCGACTTCGAGCTTCCCGTCCGGGCACACGTCGGCGGCCACCGCGCTCTACGTGGGTCTCGCGGTGCTGCTGGCGCTGCGGGCGCGCAGCACCCCCGTGAAGGTGGGCTGGTGGGCGCTGCTGGTGCTGGTGCCGGTGGGCGTGGCGCTCACCCGGATGTACCGGGGCATGCACCACCCCAGCGACGTGGTCGCCTCGTTCCTCAACGGCGGCGCCTGCGTGGCGATCATGGCGCGGGCGGTGCTCGACCGCACGCTCACCTGGGGTCGCGCCCGGCTGCCGCTGTCCCGCTCCGGCGACGACGTGACACCGGCGGGAGCATCCGCGGGCGGCTGAGCGCCGCCGGCCGGCTCAGGTGCACTCGCCGGTGGCCACTCCCCGGGTACGCTCCGCGCCCGCCAGCGCCACCGGCCGCGCCTCGGCCGCTGTCACCGCGAAACCGGTGTTCGGGTCGTCCGCCGCCGCCGCGAAGATCACGCCGAGCACCAGACCGTTCGAGGAGACCAGCGGGCCACCGGAGTTGCCGCTGCGGACCAGCGCCCGGATCGTGTAGATCTCCCGGGTGACGTCCCCGGCCGAGTAGATGTCCGGACCGGTGATCCGGTCGACGTCCCGGATCCGGGCCGGGCGGGCGTCGTACGGGCCGTCGAGCGGGAAGCCGAGCACGATCGCGTCCGCGCCGGTGGCGGCCTGACCGGCGGCGAAGCGCAGCGACGGGCCGGGCAGCCCGGGAACGTAGAGCACGGCGAGGTCCCGGTCCGGGTCGTAGACGACGACCTCGCCGTCGTACCGCTCGCCGCGCAGCTCCACCGCAACCGAGCGGGTGCCGGCGACCACGTGCGCGTTCGTCATCACCCGGTCGTCGGCGTACACGAAGCCGGAGCCCTCGATGCGGCGCGAGCAGCTCGGCGCGGAGCCGAGCACCTTCACCACCGACCGCCTGCTGTTCTGCACCACCTGCGAGTTGGCCAGCGCCGGGTCGGGCGGGGCGACCTGCCGGGCCCGGGTCGGCGCGAGATCGCCGAACACGTCCGGGAAGCCGTTGGTGTCGACGGTGTCGCGCAGCGCGGTGGACAGGTCCTGCGCCTTGTCCGGCAGCACCTGGTCGACGACGGTGAGCAGCGCGCTGTTACGGACCGAGGAGGCCAGCCACGGCACCGAGGAGGAGCCGAGCGGCACGGCGACCAGCCAGGCCACCAGCATGACCGCGATGACCGAGATGAACGCGCCGCCGACGTCGTCGACCTTCCGCCCGGCCGGCCCGGTGATGGCCGCCCGCAGGTTGGAGCCGAGCCAGCCGGCCAGCGCCTGCCCGAGCACCGCGAGCCCGAAGATCGCCACCAGGGAGACCAGCACGCGGGTGCCGCTCGCCGTGAACTGCTGGGCGATCAGCGGCCCGACCTGGAGGCCGAGCAGCGCGCCCAGGAAGAAGCCGGAGAACGACAGGGCCCCGATGACGAAACCCTGACGGTATCCGCTGATCGCGAACACGAGCATGAGCAGGAGAAGGACGAGATCCACGGCGGACACGCCCCAAGGGTACGGGCACCGGGCCCGTGCTCGGCTCAGCGCTCGCGGAACGTGACCCGAGGATGCGTACCGGTGATCAACGCACGGGTGTCTCGTCGGCCGGTTCGGTGCCCGCCGACGGCGCGGGTGTGGCGTCGACCGGCGGCAGCTCCACCACCCGTGAGCGCGGCCAGGGCCGGGACCAGCCGCCCATCTCCAGCAACCGGTCGATCACGCCGGCGGTGAAGCCCCAGACCAGCATGCCGCGCACCGAGAACGCCGGGCCGGTCCAGCCGCTCGGATGACGGACCCGCATCCGGTTCTCCGGGTCGACCAGCTCGGTGACCGGCAGCCGGGCCACGTGCGCGACCTCGGCCGGCTCGCGCGGGTGCACCGGGTGCGGGTCGTGCCGCCAGGCGAGCACCGGCGTGACCACGAAGTCGCTGACCGGGATCCAGAGCCGGGGAAGCTCGGCCAGCACGGTGACGCTGCCGGGGTCGAGCCCGACCTCCTCGTTCGCCTCGCGCAGCGCGGTGGCGCGGGCGTCGGCGTCCTCCGGGTCGGCGGCGCCGCCGGGAAACGCCGGCTGACCGGCGTGGTTGCGCAGCGTCGCGGCGCGCTGGAGGACCAGCACGTCCGGCCCGGCGCCGGGCTCCTCACCGAGCAGCACCAGCACGGCGCTCTCCCGGCCGCCGCGCTCCGGCGTGACGATGCGGGTGAAGTCTTCCGCGCGCGCGGTGCCGAGCCGGCCCAGCAGCGGGTCGAACCACCCCGGCGGCCGTCGGGTCATACCTTCACCCCGAGGTGGCGCTGGAGCAGCGCGGCGAGGCGGGCGTCGTCGAGCGCGCCGGTGGCGTCGGTGTGCCGGATCCGCCCGTCGGCGTCGACGAGCACCGTGAGCGGGAACGCGTTGCGTTCCAGCGCGCGCTGGAACGCGTCGCCCTGGTCGAGCAGCATCGGGAAGCCGACGCCGTAGTCCTCGCCGATGGACTGCGCGCCGCCGCGGCTGTCCCGGCTGTTCACGCCGATCACCTGGAACCGGCCGTCGGCCCGCTCGCTGAGCCGCTGGAACGCGGGCAGCTCCTTGCGGCACGGCGGGCACCAGGACGCCCACACGTTGATCACCGCCGGGCCCTTGACGTCGCGCAGGTTCACCGGCGCGCCGCCGGTGAAGCAGTTGAGCGTCAGGTCGGGGAGCTGGTCCCCGGCCTTACCGGTGGGCGTCGGAGCCGCGGCGGCGGGCACGACGGTCAGCGGAGCACAGTCGGCGAACGGCGAGGGGCGCTCGGCCCGGGTCGCCGGCGCCGGACGTTCCGGCTCGTCGGCCGTGGCGGTGCAGCCCGCCACCGCGAGCAGCAGCGGGACGAGCAGGTACGCGAGACGGCGCATCACGGCACGTCCGCCGCGGCGGCCTGCTGCGGCACCAGGTCGGGGTCGAGGCCGACGGCCACCGCCAGGTCACGGGCCCGGGGGCCCTTGAGCAGCTTGGCCGCGGCGGCCGGCTCGGTCGGCCCGGTGCCGTACGCGGGACACAGCTTCGCCAGCGTGCACGCGCCGCAGGCGGGCTTGCGGGCGTGGCAGACCCGGCGGCCGTGGAAGATCACCCGGTGCGACAGCATCGTCCAGTCGCGCTTCGGGTAGAGCGCGCCGATCGCGTGCTCGATCTTCACCGGGTCGGTCTCGGTGGTGAGCGCCCACCGCTGCACGAGCCGCTGGAAGTGCGTGTCGACGGTGATGCCGGGGACGCCGAAGGCGTTGCCGAGGATGACGTTGGCGGTCTTGCGGCCGATCCCCGGCAGCGTGACCAGGTCGTCGAGCCGCCCGGGCACCTCGCCGTCGTACCGCTCGCAGAGCGCGCGCCCGAGGTTGATCAGGGAGCTGGTCTTGTTGCGGTAGAACCCGGTGGGCCGGATCAGCTCCTCCAGCTCGGCGCGGTCCGCCCCGGCGTAGTCGGCGGCGGTGCGGTAGCGGGCGAACAGCTTCGGCGTGACCTCGTTGACCTTCTTGTCGGTGCACTGGGCGGACAGGATCGTCGCCACTGCCAGCTCCAGCGCGTTGGAGTGGTCGAGTTCACAGTGCGCGTCGGGGTGCGTCTCGGTCAGCACGCGGCCGATGCGCCGGGCGCGGCGCGTACGGCCGAGGTCGGTCTCGGGGGAGCGCGTGGTCACGTCGGCCAGCCTACGTCGCGGGGCCGACGCTCCGGCGGCTCGGCGCGGTGGTCGTGCGCTCAGCCACCCGCGGGCGCGGTGATCCTCCCGGTCGCGTCGAGCTTCGCGCCGGTGTCCGGGAAGTCGGCCCCGTTCAGCTCGCGGACCAGCCCGAGGCCACGGTTCTGCCGGTCGACCGACGGGCGTCCCACTCCGTTCATCACGGTGGAGGTGAACGTGCCGCCGACGAACTTCCCCTCGGCGGTGAGCGACACCTTGAGCACGCCGCCCCAGCCGAGTCGCCCGGAGCTGTTCAGCGACTTCCCGCCGCCGGCGAAGTTGCCCAGGCTGTACGCGATCAGCCGCCCCTTGTAGAACTCCATCCCGCGAAGTACGTGCGGACCGTGGCCGATGACCAGGTCGGCCCCGGCGTCGATGACGGTGCGGGAGAAGCGGATCGGGTCGCCACGGTTCTCGCCGAAGAACATCTCGGTGCCCGGCTTCACCCGGGTCTTGTCCGACCCCTCGGCGCCCATGTGCACCTGCACCACGACGATCTGGGCCGCCTCCTTGGCCATCTCGATCACCTGCTTGGCGGCGTTCAGGTCGACCAGGCTGTTGGACCAGGGGTACGACGAGAAGCCCACCACGGCGACCTTGACGCCCTTGACGTCCACCACGGTGATCTCACCGGGCGCGCCGGTGTGCTTGAGCCCGTGCGCCTCCAGCGCCGACTGGGTGTTCTCGTAGCCCTGGCGGCCGTAGTCGTAGCCGTGGTTGTTGGCCTGGTTGAGCAGCTGGAACCCGGCCGAGCGCAGGTGCGCGGCGTAGCCGGGCGGCGCCCGGAACTGGTAGCAGTTCTTCGGCTGCGGGCCGCACTTGCCGGCGCCGGTGTCGTCGGTGAGCGGCTCCTCCAGGTTGCCCATCACCAGGTCACCCTTGAGCGCCGACTTCACGTCGTCGAAGAAGCCCTTGCCACCGTTGGGCGGCAGCCGGTCCGGGGCGTTGCCCATGATCACGTCGCCGGTCGCGGTGAGCGAGATCGACGGCTCGTCGGGGGCGTTCGGCGCCGCGGGCTGGTCACCGGTGGCGGGTCCGGCCGCGCCGGTCGACCCGCCGCCCTGACCGGCCTGCCACCTCGCGTCGCCGCCCGATCCGCCGGCGTCACCGGCGCAGCCGGTGGCGAACAGGACGGCGGCGAGCGCGGCTTGCGCGGCCAGACGGGTCCGGACCGCGCCTCGACGAGGTCCGGGGAGGGCTGGGCGCGGCGCGGCGACGGCGGCGCGGCGGGCACGGGGCACAGAACGGGCGGGAGCGTACATCGTCGGCGACGCTACCGTCCCCGGAACGCCGCGACGAGGGCCGATCGGTCGGAAAACCCGGCGTGTCGCATGTGAGGGGCGCACGTCAGCCCGCCCGCCGGTCGGACCAGGGCACCACGGTTCCGGCGCCGCCCGAGCGGACGGCGGCGTGCACGGCCCGGGCCAGTGGCGCGCCCCAGGCCGACCGGGGCCCGCCGTACGGGGCCGGATCGCCGTCGGCCGGGCAGAGCACAGTCACCGCGTCGGTGGGGGTGCCGGTGGCGGGCAGTCCGAGTTCCCAGATCGCCTGCGCCTTCGCCTCGGTGGCGGTGGCCACCGCGTTGACGAGTGCCGCGTCGCCGAGCCGCTGCGGCACGTACGCGACGATGTTGACCGTGCCGACGCGCTGCGCGGGCTCGGGCACGGCGGGCCGCGCCGGCTCGGGCGCGGCGGCCCAGACCGGCGTGCCCAGGCCGACGGTCGCCCAGACCCGGACGCCGCCGTCGGTGCGGCTGACCACCTCGGTGACGTCCACGCCGGTCAGCAGCCCGACGCCGGGTCCGCCCAGGCCGAGGCCGTGCGCCAGTTCGGCCAGGTGCGCGGCGGGGTCGTCCCGGTCGTACGACATCGGCACCGTCGCGTTCAGCACCCACCCGCGGACGCCGATCCCGCCACCCAGCGGAGCGGAGCCGACCGCCAGCAGCGGCGTCTCGGCCCGCCAGACCAGCAGGGGGATGTCCCACCCGGCTTCGGACCGGGTGGTCAGGAACGGCTCACACAGCACGCCGGTCACCCTACGATCACAGGAGGGAACGGGTGGCGCCGGCCCGGACCGGAAGCGGGATCTTAGCTGCTCACCGGGTCGGGCGGGTTACGCCCAACGATCAAGATTCCAGGGGTGCACCTCTGATTCCTACTCATGTGCGCCTAGACTGGCGGCGCGCGAGGGATCAGCGGACGGCGGACCCGGCCGACGGACGGCACGCGCAGGCGGAGGTGCGCGATGGACGAGGTACTGGCCCGCAGCGGGATCTTCCAGGGTGTCGACCCGGAGGCTGCCGAGGCGCTCGCCAAGGAGATGGAGACGATCGAGGTCCGCAAGGGCGAAATCGTCTTCAACGAGGGCGAACCCGGCGACAGTCTCTACATCCTCCTGTCCGGCAAGATCAAGGTGGGTCGCCGCGCGGCGGACGGCCGGCAGAACCTGATCGCCGTGATGGGCCCGTCGGACATGGTCGGTGAGCTGTCGCTCTTCGACCCCGGTCCGCGTACGGCGACCGCCACCGCGGTCACCGACACCCGGCTCGTACGCCTGCGCAAGCAGGCCCTGCGGCCGTGGCTGAACAACCGGCCCGAGATCGCCGAGCAGTTGCTGCGGGTGCTGGCCCGCCGGCTGCGCCGGACCAACGACTCGCTCGCCGACCTGATCTTCACGGACGTGCCGGGCCGGGTCGCCAAGAACCTGCTCCAGATGGCCGGCCGCTTCGGCACCCGCGACGGCGGCGTGCTGCGCGTGACGCACGACCTCACCCAGGAGGAGATCGCCCAGCTCGTCGGCGCCTCCCGGGAGACCGTCAACAAGGCGCTCGCCGACTTCGCCTCGCGCGGCTGGCTGCGACTGGACGGCAAGAGCATCATCATCCTCGACCCGGAGCGCCTGGCCCGCCGCGCGCGGGTCTGACCTCCGTACCGGCTTCTCCGGCCCGGCCCGCCATCGCGCGGAGCCGGGCCGGTGCCGTCTTGAGCGCATCGGGCCGGTGCCGCGTCTGAGCGGGCCGGTGCCGTCTCTGCCCGCCGCAGAATCGCTTGGTCCTGCCGGGCCGGTGTCGCCAGGCTGGGGCGATGCCCGATCGTGTCGCCGTCCTCTCCGACATCCACGGTGTGCTGCCCGCGCTGGAAGCAGTGCTGGCCGAGCCGGACGTGGCCGCCGCCGACCTGATCGTCCTCACCGGTGACCTGGCGGCCGGCCCGCAACCGGTCGAGGTGCTGGACCGGCTGGCCGCGCTCGGCGACCGGGCCTGCTGGATCGGCGGGAACGCCGACCGGGAGCTGGTGCAGGCGCGTGCCGGGGCGGCTTCCCCGATCGAGGTGTCGAACTGGGCCGCGGGGCAGCTCCGCGACGACCAGGTGGCCCGGCTGGCCGCGCTGCCGCCGTCCGTCACGCTGCCGGTCACCGGTCTGGGCGACGTGCTGTTCTGCCACGCCACCCCGCGCGACGACGAGGAGGTCGTGCTCGTCGACTCGCGGCTGGACCGCTGGGCCGAGGTCTTCGCCGGCCTGCCGCCCGAGGTCGGCACCGTGGTCTGCGGGCACACGCACATGCCGTTCACCCGGCTGGCCGACCGCCGCCTGGTGGTGAACCCGGGCAGCGTCGGCATGCCGTACGGGGGCGCGGGCGCCTGGTGGGCGCTGCTCGGTCCGGGCGTGCAACTGCGCCGGACGCGCTTCGACGTGGACGCCGCATGTGCCCGGATCGCCAGCGAGTCCGCCTTTCCGGACGCGGCGGCCTGGGCCGACGAGTACGTCCGCTCCCGCCACTCCGACGTCGACGCGCTCACCGTCTTCGCTCCGCGCGACGGCCGGTGAGGCGTTAACAAGGGGCCCTTCCGCTACCGCAGGCGTTAACAAGGGCCCCCTCCTTTCAAAAAAGTCAGGCTTGACTGTTTGTTTTGGGGGCGGCAGGCTGATGGCGTGTCCACCGCACCGAGCCGAGTTCCGCAGCAGGAGCGCAGCCGCGCCACCCAGGCCCGGCTGCTTGAGGCGACAGTCGACTGCCTGGTGGAGCACGGCTGGTCCGGCACCACCACGACTGTGGTGGCGGCCCGCGCCGGTGTCTCCCGGGGCGCCCAGCTGCACCACTACCCCACCAAGGCCGCGCTGGTCACCGCCGCCGTCGCGCACCTGACCGAGCGCCGGGCGGCCGAGCTGCGTGCCGAGGCGGCGGCCCTGCCGGTCGGCCCGCAGCGGCTCGACGGCGTGGTCGACCTGCTCGCCGCCTCCTTCACCGGCCCGCTGTTCGCGGCCGCGCTGGAGCTGTGGGTGGCCGCGCGTACCGACGCCGAGCTGCGCGCCGCGCTGGTGCCGCTGGAGGCGCGGATCGGCCGCGAGATGCACCGGCTCACCGTCGAGCTGCTCGGCGTGGACGAGCGCAAGCCGGGCGTACGCGAGTCGGTGCAGGCCACGCTCGACCTGCTCCGCGGCCTCGGCGTAGCCAACCTGCTGAGCGACGACTCGCCCCGCCGCGCTGCCCTGCTGCACACCTGGAAACGCCAGCTCGCCGCGCTGCTCACCCCCGAGAGCGAGCGGCACTGATCCCCTGACCCACCCCCGCCCGGAGGCACAATGGTCGACCTGACAGCCCTGCTCGCGGATCTGGCCGCCGAGTCCGAACAACTCGACGCGCTCGTCGCGGACCTGCCACCGGACGGATGGGAGCGGCCGACACCGGCCCCGGGCTGGACCGTCGCACACCAGATCGCACACCTGGCCTGGACCGACCACGTCGCCTACCTGGCGGCCACCGACGAGTCCGCGTTCTTCGCCTCGGTGATGGCCGCGCCGGACCCGTCGCGCCTGGTCGAGGACGGCGCCGAGTCCTTCCTCGCGCCCCCGCCTGCGCTGCTGGCCCGCTGGCGTTCCGGCCGGTCGGCGCTCGCCGGCGCGCTCACCGCCGTCCCGGCCGGGCAGAAGATCCCCTGGTACGGCACCAGCATGTCGCCCACCTCGATGGTGACGGCCCGGCTGATGGAGACGTGGGCGCACGGCGAGGACGTGGCAGACGCGCTGGGCGTCAGCCGTACCCCGACGCAGCGTCTGCGCCACATCGCGCACCTCGGCTTCCGTACCCTCGGGCACGGCTTCGCCGCCCACGGCCGTGCGGTGCCCACGGTGCCGGTGCGGGTCGAGCTGACCGCGCCCGCGGGCGGCGACGTGTGGGAGTTCGGGCCGGCCGACGCGGCCGACCGGGTGACCGGCCCGGCGCTCGACTTCTGCCTGCTCGTCACGCAGCGCCGGCACCGCGCGGACCTGGCCCTGACCGCCACCGGACCGGTCGCCGACGAGTGGCTGGACGTGGCCCAGGCGTTCGCCGGCCCGCCCGGCGGCAAGCGTGAGCCGGACGGAGCCTCCTCGTGAGCGTGCTGCGGGTCGGGAACGCGTCCGGCTTCTACGGCGACCGCTTCACCGCCTGGCGGGAGATGCTCGACGGCGGCGAGCTGGACGTGCTGACCGGCGACTACCTGGCCGAGCTGACCATGCTCATCCTCGGCCGCGACCGGATGCGCGACCCGTCGCTCGGCTACGCCAAGACGTTCCTGCGCCAGGCGGAGGGCGTGCTCGGCACCGCGCTGGACCGCGGCGTCACGCTGGTCACCAACGCGGGCGGCCTCAACCCGGCCGGGCTGGCCGACGCGATCCGGTCGCTCGGCGACCGGCTCGGCCTCCAGGTGCGGGTCGGGTACGTCGAGGGCGACGCGATCCAGCGGCCGGACGCGCTGACCGCGAACGCCTACCTGGGCGCGTTCGGGATCGCGGCCTGCCTCGACGCGGGCGCGGACGTGGTGGTCACCGGGCGGGTCACCGACGCCTCGCTGGCGGTCGGCCCGGCCATCGCCCGCTTCGGGTGGACCCGCGACGACCTCGACGCGCTGGCCGGCGCGACTGTGGCCGGGCACCTGATCGAGTGCGGGGCGCAGGTCACCGGCGGCAACTTCAGCTTCTTCACCGAGCTGCCGGACGGCGGGCACCGGCCCGGCTTCCCGATCGCCGAGCTGCACCCGGACGGCTCGTCGGTGCTCACCAAGCATTCCGGCACCGGCGGCGCGGTGACGGTCGAGACGGTCACCGCCCAGCTGCTGTACGAGGTGGGCGGGCCGGACTACCTCGGGCCGGACGTGGTGACCCGGCTGGACACCGTGCGGCTGGAGCAGGAGGGCCCGGACCGGGTACGCGTGTCCGGGGTGCGGGGCACGCCACCGCCGGACACGCTCAAGGTGGGCGTCAACAACCTGGGCGGCTTCCGCAACGCGATGACGTTCGTGCTGTGCGGGCTGGACATCCCGGCCAAGGCGGCACTGGTCCGGGGCCAGATCGAGGAGTCGGTCGGCGCGGAGGGGCTGGAGTTCACGCTGGCCCGTACCGACCACCCGGACACCGGCGACACCGAGGCGGCCAGCGCGCTGCTGCACGTACACCTGCGCGACGGCGACAAGTCGCGGGCCGGGCGGGCGTTCTCGGCGGCGGCGGTGGAGCTGGCGCTGGCCTCGTACCCGGGCTGCACGCTCACCACGCTGCCCGGTGACGCCACGCCGTACGGGGTGTTCACCGCCGACACGATCGCGCAGGACGAGGTCGAGCACGTGGCGGTGCTGCCGTCCGGCGAGCGGGTACCGATCTCCCCGCCGGTGGTCACGGCGACACCGGCCGAAGCACCGGCACGGGAGGTCACCGCCGTACCGGCTCCGGCCGCCACCCGGCGCGGGCCGCTCGGTGAGCTGGTCGGCGCGCGGTCCGGCGACAAGGGCGGCGACGCCAACCTGGGCGTCTGGGCCCGCACCGACGCGACCTGGCCCTGGCTGCGCGACTGGCTGACGGTGGAGCGGCTGGCCGAGCTGCTGCCGGAGACCGCGGCGCTCACAGTCGAGCGGTACGAGCTGCCGAACCTGCGCGCGGTCAACTTCGTGATCCGAGGGCTGCTCGGGCAGGGCGTGGCCGCCTCCACCCGGTTCGACCCCCAGGCCAAGGCGCTCGGCGAGCTGCTGCGTTCGCGAGTGGTCGACCTACCGACGGAGGTTCCGGCATGACCATCGTGGACACGCCGGAACGCCGGCAACTGCGCGAGCTGACCCGCTCGTTCGTGACCCGGGAGGTGCTGCCGCACCTGTCCGACTGGGAACGGGCGGGCGAGGTGCCCCGCTCGCTGCACGAGACCGCCGCGAAGATCGGCCTGCTCGGCATCGGCTTCCCGGAGTCGGTCGGCGGCAGCGGCGGTGACCTGCTCGACTCGATGGTGGTCACCGAGGAGATCATCCGCTCGGGCGGGTCGTCCGGGCTGGTCGCCGCGTTGTTCACGCACGGGATCGCGCTGCCGCACATGGTCGAGACCCAGGACGAAGGGCTGATCGAGAGGTACGTGCGGCCCGCGCTCGCCGGGACGATGATCGGCGCGCTGGCGATCACCGAGCCGGACGGCGGCTCGGACGTGGCGGGCATCCGCACCTGCGCGGTCCGCGACGGCGACCACTACGTCGTCAACGGCTCCAAGACGTACATCACCAGCGGGGCCCGCGCCGACTTCGTCACCACCGCGGTCTGCACCGACTTCCCCGGTTCGGGCTCGGTCAGCCTGCTCGTGATCGACAAGGGCTCGCCCGGGTTCACGGTGGGGCGGCGGCTGGAAAAGCTGGGCTGGCACTGCTCGGACACCGCCGAACTGTCCTTCGTCGACGTCCGGGTGCCGGTGACGAACCGGGTCGGCCCGGAGGACACCGGGTTCCTCGCCATCATGCAGCAGTTCGCCAACGAGCGGCTGTCGCTCGCCACGCAGGCGTACGCGACCGCGCAGCGCTGCGTGGACCTGGCGGTGCAGTGGTGCCGGGACCGCCAGACGTTCGGCCGTCCGCTCGTCGGGCGCCAGGTCGTCCGGCACAAGCTGGCCGAGATGCACAGCCGCACCGACGCGGCGCGGGCGTACGTGCACGACGTCGCCGAGCGGGTGGCCGCCGGGCAGCCGGTGGTGACCGAGGTGGCGATCGCGAAGAACGTGGCGGTGTCGGCGTGCGACTTCGTCGTCGACGCGGCGCTGCAACTGCACGGTGGCTTCGGCTACATGCGTGACGCCGAGGTGGAGCGGCACTACCGCGACGCCCGTCTGCTCGGCATCGGCGGCGGCGCCACCGAGATCATGAACGAGATCATCGCGAAGGGCATGGGCCTGTGAGCACGACAGTTCTGCAGAGCACGATCGACCCGTCCGCGCCCGCCTTCACCGCCAACCGGGAGGCGCTGCTGGAACGCCTCGCCGAACTGGAGGCGGCGCTCGACCAGGCCCGGGGTGGTGGCGGCGAGAAGTACGTGACCCGCCACCACGGCCGCGGCAAGCTGCTCCCCCGGGAGCGCATCGAGCTGCTGCTCGACCCGGACAGCCCGTTCCTGGAGCTGTCGTCGGTGGCCGCGTTCGGCACCGACTTCCCGGTCGGCGCCAGCACCGTGACCGGCATCGGCGTGGTCGAGGGCGTCGAGTGCCTGATCGTGGCGAACGACCCGACGGTACGCGGCGGCGCGATCAACCCGTGGTCGCTGGCGAAGACCCGGCGGGCGGGTGAGATCGCGGCGGCGAACCGGCTGCCGATGGTGAACCTGGTCGAGTCGGCCGGGGCGGACCTGCCCACCCAGGCGGAGATCTTCATTCCGGGCGGCCGGGTGTTCCGGGACCTGACCCGGCTGTCGGCGCAGCGGATCCCGACGGTGAGCGTGGTCTTCGGCAACGCCACCGCCGGTGGCGCGTACGTGCCCGGCATGTCGGACTTCACCATCATGATCCGGGACCGCTCGCAGGTCTACCTGGCCGGGCCGCCGCTGGTGAAGATGGCCACCGGCGAGGTCACCGACGACGAGTCGCTGGGCGGCGCGGCGATGCACGCCACCACGTCCGGCCTGGCCGACTTCCTCGCCGAGGACGAACGCGACGGGATCCGGCTGGCCCGGCAGTGCGTCCGCCGGCTCAACTGGCGCAAGCAGGGCCCGCCGCCCCGCAACCCGCACCCGCTGCCACCCCGGTACGACCCGGAGGAGCTGCTCGGCATCGCCAGCGCCGACCTGAAGGTGCCGTTCGACCCGCGCGAGGTGCTGGCCCGGGTACTCGACGACAGCGCGTTCGACGAGTTCAAGCCCGGCTACGGCACCGCGCTCGTGACCGGCTGGGGTGAGCTGCACGGCTACCCGGTCGGTGTGCTGGCGAACGCCCGGGGCGTGCTGTTCAGCGAGGAAGCGCAGAAGGCGGCGCAGTTCATCCAGCTCGCCAACGCGGCGGACACACCGCTGGTCTTCCTGCAGAACACCACCGGTTACATGGTCGGCACCGAGTACGAGCAGCGCGGCATCATCAAGCACGGCGCCCTGATGATCAACGCGGTGTCGAACTCGAAGGTGCCGCACCTGACGGTCAACCTGGGCGCCTCCTACGGCGCCGGCAACTACGGCATGTGCGGCCGGGCGTACGAGCCGCGGTTCCTGTTCACCTGGCCGAACGCGAAGTCGGCGGTGATGGGCCCGGCGCAGCTCGCCGGGGTGCTGTCCATCGTGGCCCGGCAGGCCGCCGCCGCCCGGGGCCGCGAGTACGACGAGGACACCGACGCCGCCATGCGGATGATGGTCGAGCAGCAGATCGAGTCGCAGTCCGGCGCGCTGTTCCTGTCCGGGCGGCTCTACGACGACGGGGTGATCGACCCCCGGGACACCCGTACCGTCCTCGGGCTGTGCCTGTCGGCGATCCACAACGGACCGGTGAAGGGCGCCGACGGTTTCGGCGTCTTCCGGATGTAGGGGGCGTACTCAAAATGATCACCAAGCTTCTGGTTGCCAACCGGGGGGAGATCGCCCGCCGGGTCTTCGCCACCTGCCGCGCCCTCGGCGTGGCCACCGTAGCCGTGCACTCCGACGCGGACGCCGACGCGCCGTTCGTCGCCGACGCCGACCAGGCGGTACGGCTGCCGGGGAACACGCCGGCCGAGACGTACCTGCGCGTCGACGCCATCCTCGACGCGGCCCGGCGGTCCGGCGCGGACGCCGTCCACCCCGGTTACGGCTTCCTGGCCGAGAACGCCGAGTTCG
This sequence comes from Micromonospora chalcea, assembly GCF_002926165.1. Lineage (GTDB taxonomy): Bacteria > Actinomycetota > Actinomycetes > Mycobacteriales > Micromonosporaceae > Micromonospora > Micromonospora chalcea. Next base: position 54,499 of record NZ_MAGP01000112.1, read on the forward strand.
CGGCGGCGGTGACCGACGCGGGTCTGACCTGGGTCGGGCCGTCCGCGAAGGCGATCGCGGCGATGGGCGACAAGATGGCCGCCAAGGCGCTGCTCGCCGACGCGGGCGTGCCGATGCTGCCCACCTGGACCGACCCGGCCGAGGTCACCGCCTTCCCGGTGCTGGTCAAGGCCGCCGCGGGTGGCGGCGGCCGGGGCATGCGGATCGTCCACGACGCGGCCGGGCTGGCCGAGGCCGTCGCGGGCGCGCGCCGCGAGGCCGCGGCGGCGTTCGGCGACGGCACGGTCTTCATCGAGCGGTACGTGGAACGCGGCCGCCACGTCGAGGTGCAGATCTTCGGCGACACCCACGGCACCGTCGTGGCCCTCGGGGTACGCGACTGCTCGATCCAGCGCCGCCACCAGAAGATCGTCGAGGAGGCGCCCGGCGTGCTGCCCGACGACGTGCGCGCGGCGCTGCACGAGGCGGCGGTGGCGGCCGGGCGGGCCGTCGACTACGTCGGCGCGGGAACAGTGGAGTTCCTGCTCGCGCCGGACGGGCAGGTGCACTTCCTGGAGATGAACACCCGCCTCCAGGTGGAGCACCCGGTCACCGAGCTGACCACCGGGCTGGACCTGGTCCGGCTGCAACTGCTCGTCGCCGAGGGCGAGCCGCTGCCGGTCACGACGACGCCGCCGGCCGACGGCCACGCCATCGAGGTACGGCTGTGCGCCGAGGACCCGGCTCAGGGCTTCCGTCCGGCCACCGGCACGCTGCACCGGTTCGCGATCCCCGGGGTCGCCGCCGAGTTCGGTCCGGCCCGGGGGCTGCGCCTGGACTCGGGCGTGGTGGACGGCTCGACGGTGAGCGTGCACTACGACTCGATGCTGGCGAAGCTCGTCGCCTGGGCGCCCACCCGCACCGAGGCGGCCCGCGCCCTGGCCGGCGCGCTGGCCCGCGCCGAGCTGCACGGCGTGGCCACCAACCGGGACCTGCTGGTACGCGTGCTGCGCAGCCCGGAGTTCGCCGCTGTGGACGTCGACACCGGCTTCCTGGACCGGCACCCGGAGGTGTTCGAGCCGCTGCTGCCGGCCGAGCAGCTTCCGGTGGTGGCGCTGGCCGCCGCGCTGGCCGCTGCCGCCGCGCGCCGGGCCGCCGCCCCGGTGCTGGCCGGGCTGCCGTCGGGTTGGCGCAACGTGCCGTCCTTCCCGCAGGTCACCCGGTTCACCGGCCCGGGCGACGAGGAGATCGAGGTCCACTACCGCCTGGACCGCACCGGCGCCCTCGCCGAGTGGGGAAGGAAGGGCCCCCTCTTAACGGATCCGGTAGAGGAAGGGTCCCCTGTTAACACCGAGCTGCCGGTGGTCGAGCTGGTGACAGCCGCCCCGGACCGGGTGGTGCTCGACGTCGACGGGGTTCGGCGGGCCTTCCGCGTACACCGGGTGGGGTCGTCGGTCTTCGTGGACGGCCCGGACGGGGCGGCGAGCCTCACCGAGCTGCCCCGCCTGCCCCTGCCCACCGCGGAGCTGGCGGCCGGGTCGCTGCTCGCGCCGCTGCCCGGGGCGGTCACCCGGGTGCACGTCGAGGTCGGTCAGCGCGTCGCCGCCGGTGACCTGCTGCTGACGCTCGAAGCTATGAAGCTCGAACATCCCGTGCTCGCCCCCGCCGACGGCGTGGTGACGGAACTGCCGGTGCCCGCCGGCGGCCAGGTCGAGACGGGTGCCGTACTGGCCGTCGTGGACCCCGAGGAGGACCCCCAGTGAACTTCGACCTCACCCCCGAACAGGACCAGCTCCGCGATGCGGTACGGGAGCTGGGACGCAAGTACGGTCATTCCTACTTCGTGTCGAAGGCCAAGGCCGGCGAGCACACCACCGAGCTGTGGCACGAGGCCGGCCGGCTGGGCTACCTGGGCGTCAACATCCCCACCGAGTACGGCGGCGGGGGCGGCGGCATCACCGACCTGGCGCTGGTGTGCGAGGAGCTGGCCGCGACCGGCTGCCCGCTGCTGCTCCTGGTGGTCTCCCCCGCCATCGCCGCCACGATCATCAGCAAGCACGGCACGGAGGAGCAGCGCAAGAAGCACCTCCCCGGGCTCGCCGACGGCTCCGAGAAGATCGTCTTCGCGATCACCGAGCCGGACGCCGGTTCGAACTTCCACCGGCTCTCCACAGTGGCCCGCCGCGACGGCGACGACTGGCTGCTCAGCGGCCGGAAGATCTACATCTCCGGCGTGGACGAGGCCGGGCACGTCCTCGTGGTCGCTCGCACCGAGGACGCGTCCACCGGGAAGCTGAAGCCGGCGCTGTTCATCGTGCCGACCGACGCGCCGGGCCTGGAGAAGTCCAAGCTGGACATGGAGATCCTGTCGCCGGAGAACCAGTTCCTGCTCTTCCTCGACGACGTCCGGCTGCCCGCCGACGCGCTCGTCGGCGAGTCGCTCGACGCCGGGCTGCCGGCGCTGTTCGCCGGGCTCAACCCGGAGCGCATCACGGTGGCCGCGATGGGCGCCGGCACCGGCCGGTACGCGATCGACAGGGCGAGCGACTACACCGCCACCCGCAAGGTGTGGGGCGGGAACTCGATCGGCTCGCACCAGGGCGTGGCGCACCCGCTCGCGCACGCGGCGGTACAGGTCGAGCTGGCCCGTCTGATGATCTACAAGGCGGCGACGCTGTACGACGCGGGTCGCGACCTGGAAGCGGGCATCTCCGGCAACATGGCCAAGTACGCGGCCGGTGAGGCCGCCGCGCTCGCCGTCGACACCGCCGTCCAGGCGCTCGGCGGGGCCGGCATGACCACCGAGTACGGCGTGTCGACGCTGCTCGGCGCGGTACGCGCGGGCCGGATCGCCCCGGTCAGCCGCGAGATGATCCTCAACTTCGTCGCCCAGCACGTCCTCGGCCAGGACAAGTCCTACTGACCGAGGTGGGCCCGGGGTACGGCGGGTGCCCGATCACCTGCCGTACCCCGGGGGTCCGTCACTGGGCGGTGTGGTCGAGGAGACCTCGGCCTCGCCACTCCCGGATCGACGCTCACGGTAGCGGCTTCCCAACCCGGAGCGATACGGCAGCCGGCCAACAGATGTAACGATTTTTGCTCGATCGACGCTTCTGCCGCTCCGAAGTGGAGCGTCACTGACGGGAAGCCGTCTCGGCCCGCCGGTTGACAGGTTGCCGCGCTGGGCCATGCTTGTCGGGTGAGATCGTTCCCGAAGCCCGATGCGCGGGCGAAGGCCGTCGTCGCGTCCCTGGCGACGGTTGCGGCGGTGGTGGCCCTCGCGGTGTGGCGCCCGCCCGGCATCCTGTCGGTCGTGCTGGCCCTGGTCTGCGTCGTGCTGGGCATGATCGCCGGGGTGACGATCACCGCGGCCCGCCAGCCCGTCAGCGGTGGTGGGCACACCCCGTCGCCCGAGACCTGGCTGCCCGAGGCCGGGTACGGAGTGGACGCCGACACGCTCGAGGCGATCGACCCCCGGGCGGTACGGAACCTGCGCGCCCCCGGCGGCCATCCGGTCGACGCGGACACGCTCGAGACGCTGGACCCGCGGGCGGTACGCGGCCTGCGGACGCAGACCGCGGTGGACGCCGACACGCTGGAGACGCTCGACCCGAGGTCGGTGCGGCAGAGCCGAGGGCTCAGCGGCCGGTGAGCGTGGGCCCGGCGAGCGCGTTCACTCCCCGCCCGGCCAGGCACCGGTAGGTGCGGTCGGCGTCGGTCTCCGGCGGCAGCACCTCGAGGTTCCATCCGTTCGCCGGGTCCGCGCCACTGACCACCCGGAACGTGTCCGGGTTGCACACCTTGCCGACGGCCGGGTCGGCGACCACCGCGTCGTGCTTGGCGCCGGCGAGACCGGCCGGCAGGTCACCCGCGGCGTACGTCTCCCAGGTGTGCTGGCCGTCGCAGGGCACCCGGCTCGCCTCGGCCCGGTCGCGGCGCAGCCGTACCGGACCGAAGCACTCCAGCTCGGAAGCGCACCGCGCGCCGGCCGGCAGCCGCACGTCGGCGGACGCGCAGCCGGGCACCGGCCCCCCGGCCACGCCGCTCGTCACCGGGGTCGGCGGAGCGGCGGGCGTGTGACCGGCGGCCAGCCAGCCGCCACCGGCCGACGCCGCCAGCGCGAGCACCCCGGCGCCGCCGAGGAACCAGCGCTTGGGCCAGCGGCGGGCCCGCGACGCCACGGTCGGGTGGTCGTCGTCGGCGGGCGGGCGCGGGTTCGGGCCGCCGCTACGGCGGTAGCGCTCGCCGCCGTCGTAGAGCGCGCCGCCGGCCGGGGCGCCGTCCAGCGGCAGCCCGGCGAGCAGGCCGCGCAACTCGACCGCGGAGGGACGCGCGCCCGGGTCGTTCGACATCCCCAGCCGGAGTACGTCGATCAGCTCGCCGGGCACCCCGGGCAGCCCGGGGATGGGCTGCTGGAACATCTCCAGCACGGTCACCAGACTCGGGTTGCGTTCCGAGTGCCAGCGCGGCGGCCGGCCGTACATCACCGCGTAGAGGGTGGCGCACAGCGAGTAGACGTCGACGGCCGGGCTGGGCGGGCTGTGGTTGAACGTCTCGGGCGGCGCGTACGCCGGGGTGAGCGCCTCCAGCATGACCGAGGAGTCACGGAACTCGGCGAGCACCGCCAGGCCGAAGTCGGCGAGGACCGCCGAGTTGAACTCGGAGTGCAGGATGTTTGCCGGCTTGACGTCCCGGTGCAGCACGCCCGCCGCGTGCGAGTGGGCCAGCGCGTCGGCGATCTTCACGCCGAGGTCGCGGGTCTCCTCCGGGCCCAGCGGCGAGGTGCGCATCCGCTCCGCGTACGAGCCGTCGCACAGTTCCATGATCAGGTAGGGGTGCTGGTCGACGGTGACCCCGACGTCGAAGAGGTCGACCACGTGGGGGTGCGACGACATCCGCCCGGCGGCGCGGGCCTCGCGCAGGAAGCGGGCCTGGTCGCGTTCGCTGTCCAGCGTCCGGTTCTCGATCTTGACCGCCACCTCGCGCCCCACCGAGATCTGGGTGGCCCGGTAGATGGTGGCGTAGCCGCCCCGGGCGAACACCTGCAGATCGGTCAGACCGGGCACGATTGGCAGCCGCACGGCGCCGGGCGGGGTCTCGGTCACGGTTCGAAAATACCCAACTGGTCCGGCCGCTCAGCGGGCCGCGTCGGTGGCCGGCACCGGATCCGGCGCGGAGTCGTCAGTGGCGGTGCCCGCCCGGCGCGCGTCCCACCACAGGCCGACGGCTGTCGCGACCGCGCCCAGCCCCTCCCACGCGGCGACCGCGAAGAACCGGTCCGGCGCGACGTCGGACAGCACCGCGATGGTGAAGACGGTGAACGTGACCAGGCGGAACCAGACCGTGAAGCGGTAGAACGGCCGCCACTCGGTGGCGACGGCGAGCAGGTAGTAGACCCCCATGTTGAACGAGGCCATCGACGACGCGGTGAGGAACGTGCCGGTGTAGTCGCCCGGTGCGCGTTCGGCCGGCACCTCGAAGCCGAGCAGACGAAGCTGAGTCTCCGGCCAGATCAGGCCGAGCGCGCCGAGGAGCAGCGCGAGGAGCCCGAAGACCGCGATCGTCCAGCCGGCGCCCGAGCGCGGCAGCCTCATCGTCCCTCCCCAGCGTGGTCCGCCGGTGACGCAGGCGCGCACCGGGAGGCGGCAGTCGATCCACGACTGTCGCCGCCCACGCTAACCGGCTCCACCGACGAACACATCCCCGGAACCGTCAGAACAGCGGGCGATCAGCCGCCGGAGAGGCGGACCCGCAACGCGTCGGCGACCATCCGCTCACTGCGCTGTTCGGTGGCGTACGCGAGGCGTACCGCCTCCTCCGCGTTCGTCAGCGCCTCGGCCCGGCGGCCGCACGCGTCGAGCGCCTCGGCCAGCACCAGCCGCGCCACCACCTGGCTGCGCACGTCCTCGGCCGGCGCCGTGATCGACCGCTGCGCCCAGTCGAGCGCCTGTTCGCGCTGGCCGTGGGCGAGCAGCGCGGCGGCGTACCGGGCCATCGTCTGCCGCCGGGAGAACAGCAGCGAGGGCGCGTTCGCCGCGCCGGTGGCGACCGGAGCGAGCAGCCCCACGGCGGTGCCCGGGTCACCGGCCGCGAGGCGGGCCATGGCGAGCAGCACCCGGGGCGCGACCTGGGCCGGCGCCTGCGGGTTGTGCGGCTCCACCCGGGTCAGCACCGACCGTGCCTCCCGCTCGGCGGTCTCGTGGTCGCCCATGTCCAGCGCCACGAAGCCGCGCAGCGTCCCGGCCATGCCGGTCAGCAGCGGGTGGGTGGTGCGGTCGGCGTACTCGAGCGCGTCGGTGAACAGGTCGGCCGCGTGTTCCGGCTCGCCCAGCCCGCGCGCCACCACCCCGCGCACCACGAGCGCGAAGCCCTGCCCCCAGTCGTCGCCCACCTCGGCGAAGTCCCGGTACGCGCGCCGCGCCGCCCGGTCCGCCTCGGCCAGGTCGCCCAGCTCGGCGGTGGCGTACGCCTCGACCGCGCGCAGCGTACCGACCGCCCACGCCTCGCCGACCCGCTCCCCGAACGGCAGGAACACCCGCGCCATCCGGCACGCCTCCCGCAGCCGTCCGGCGAGCAGCCGGGCGAACGCGGTGGTGCCGCGCAGCCAGGCCCGCCCGTACGGGTCCTTCAGCTCGGCGAAGAGCCGGGCGGCCCGCCCGAGCACCGCGTCGGTGCCGGCGAAGTCGCCCCGGGTGGTGGTCACCCAGGCCAGGTTCTGCAACGACCAGGCCTGCCCGCGCGGATCCCGGGCGGCCAGGCTGACCTGATAGGACGCGGCCAGCCGGCTGCTCGCCTGCCCGAGCCGGCCGGCGATGAAGTCGGCCATGCCGAGCCGCCGCATCGCCGACGCCCGCATGGTGGGCAGGTCGGCGTCGGTGGCCACCTGCAACGCCTCCTGCCAGCTGCGCTCGGCCCGCTCGGCGTCACCCAGCGTCTGCTGGGCCTGCCCGGCCAGCAGCAGCGCGGCGGTCCGGGTGGCCGGGTCACCGGTGTTCGCGGCGATCTTCTCGGCGAACGCGAGCGCGTCGGCCGGGCGGCCGATCTGGAGCAGCGCCCGGGCGTGCGTCACCCGGTCGGCCGGCGGTACGCCGTCGCGGGCCAGCTCGGCCGCGCGTTCGGCGTACTCGACCGCGAGAGCCGGCTCCCCCGACCGCAGTGACCGGCGGGCGGCCCGGCCCAGCGCGGCCACGCCCAGCGGGGTGACCGCCCGGGCCGGCGCGTCCGGGCGCAGCTTGACCGCGTCGGCGAGCGCTGTGGCCCGCTCGACGTGCTCGGCGACGAAGTCGTCCCGGGCGGCCTCGGTGAAGGCGCCCGCCGGGGCGCCGCCCGTCCCGTCCACGCTCTCCGGCGCGGCCCAGCGGGCCAGCGCCGCGTGCCGTTCGGCCAGCTCGGCCTTGCTCACCCCGGCGTACGCGGCCTCCCGCATGAGCGGGGTGGCGAAGGCGAACCCGGTGCGGGTGCGGTGCAGCATGCGGCGTTGCAGCAGCTCCTCCACGGCCCGGTCCAGCTCGACGGCGGCCACCGCGGCGGGCCGGCCGTCCTGCCCGAGCCGCTGCTCGCGCAGCGCCTCCAGCGCGCCGGCGGGCACTGTGTCGCCCACCACCGCGGCGTCGCGCAGCGCCGAGCGGGCATCCGGCGGCAGCGCGTCGATACGCGCCGCGAGCACCGCGGCCAGGTCCCGGGAGAGCAGCCGGCTGCCGAGCGAGCCGGGCGCGAGACGCCAGCCGACGTCCGCGCCGCGGCCCGGCCCGGCGGTCAGCGCGCCGCGCTCCATCAGCAGCGTCACGAGTTCGGCCAGGTAGAACGGGTTGCCCTGGGCGGTGGCGAGCAGCCGGTCCGTGTCGGCCTGGGGCATGCGGCCACCGGCGAGGTAGCTGGTGACCAGCCGGGAGGCGTCCGCGCCGCGCAGCGGCGGCAGCGCGTGCACCTCGGCGTCCGCGACCCGGGTCAGCGCGCCGGCGGTCCGCACCAGCTCGGGACGGCCGAGCAGCAGCACGAGCACCGGCCCGCTGAGCCGGTTGAGGGTCAGCGCCAACGCCTTGAGCGTCTCGGCCGTGGCGTCGTGCAGGTCGTCCACCACGATCACCAGCGGCGCCTCCACGGCGAGCGCGGTGAGCAGGTCCGCGACAGCGGTCGGCACGGCTTCGTCGTCCGGTGGCGGCCCGGCCGCGTTCCACTCACCGTTCTCCGTGGCGGGCGGCAGTTCGGCGTACCCGAGCAGGGCCAGGAGCTGGTCCACGGCGATCGGTGGCGGGTCGCCGGGGAGCCGGGACAGGCGCTGGCCGAGGCGGCGCAGCCGCTCCTCGACGGCCGGGCGGGTGACGGCGGTGGCCGCGTCGCCGGGCAGGCCGACGGCGGCGCGGACCAGGTCGGCCAGCGGGGCCAGGCGGCGGCGCTCGCCGAACGCGGCGCACCGCACCGACAGCACCCGGGCGCCGGTGTGCGCGGCGTACCGGCCGGCGCCGACGTCGTATCCGGCGGCGAGGCGTTCCACCTCGGCCGCGAACCGGGACTTGCCGATGCCCGCCTCGGCGGTCATCAGCAGCACCCGGGGCTCGCCCCGGTCGATCACCTCGGCGAGCCGGCCGGCGACCCGGCCGATCTCGGTCTCCCGGCCCACGAACGGCGCCTCGTCGCCGAGACCGGACCGGGTGCCGGGCGCGTCCAGCAGGCCCAGCAGCTCGTACGCCTCGACCGGCTCCCGCTTGCCCTTGAGCCGCAGCGGGCGCAGCGCCCGCCAGGAGGCGACGTGCCGGGTGGCGGCGGAGGTGCGCGCCCCGGCGTAGACCGCGCCGACCGCGGCGGCGTCGGCGAGCCGCGCGGCGGTGTTCACCGTGTCGCCGATGACCGTGTACTCGATCGCCGCCTGGATGCCCGCGATCACGTCCCCGGTGTTGAGGCCGACGCGCAGGCCCAGCGGCGCACCGCCGCCCCGCTCGTCGTCGAGCACCCGCCGCACCGCGCGCTGCATGGACAGCGCCGCGCGGACCGCCCGCTCGGCGTCGTCCTCGTGGGCGACCGGCGCGCCGAAGACCGCCATGATCCCGTCGCCGGTGAGCTTGTCGACGTGGCCGCCGAACGTCTTGACCGCGCCCGCGAGGGCGGCGAGCACCCGGTCGGTGACCGCGCCGACCCGTTCCGGGTCCAGGTCCTCCGACCAGGAGGTGAAGTCGGACAGGTCACCGAAGAGCACTGTCACCACGCGGCGTTCGGCGGCGGGCAGCGTGGCGGCGGCCGGCAGCGCCGCGCCGCAGTTGTGACAGAACCGCGCCCCGGGTACCGCTACCGTCCCGCACACCGGGCAGGTCACGGCTGCTCCACTCCGAGGTGTTCGAGCTGGGCGCGGACGGACCACTCGGCGGCCCACCACAGCGACCTGTCGACGTCGGCGTAGACCACGGCGACCACCTCGGGCGCGGTGGTGGCGCCCGCGGCCACGGCGGCGCGCACCTGGTCCAGCCGGGCCCGCCGGTGGGCCAGGTAGAAGTCGGCCGCCGCGCCGCAGTCGGCGAGCGCCGGGCCGTGGCCCGGGAGCACCGGGACCTCCCGGTACGTGGAGAGCAGTTCCAGGCTCGACAAATAGTCGCCGAGGTGCCCGTCGGGGTGGGCCACCACGGTGGTGCCCCGCCCGAGGATCGTGTCGCCGGTCAGCACCACCCGATCGCCGTCGTGCTCGGCGAGGAGGCAGACCGAGTCGGCGGTGTGCCCGGGGGTGGGCAGCAGCCGCAGGTCGAGCCCCAGGTCGAGGCGCGTGTCGGCGGTGAGCGAGGCACCGCCGGCGGTGTGGGCCGGGTCGGCGGCGAGCACGGGTACGCCGTCGAGCAGCTCACGCAGCCGAGGCGCGCCCTCGGTGTGGTCGGGGTGCCCGTGCGTGATCAGCACCGCGCCGATCGGCCCCTGGGCCGCGATCGCGGCGAGGTGCCCCTCGTCGGCGGGGCCCGGGTCGACCACCAGGGCCGGCGCGTCCGGCCCGGCCCGCAGCACCCACGTGTTGGTCCCGTCGAGCGTCATCGGCCCCGGATTGGGCGCGCGCAACAGCGTCACCCACCCCGGCAGCCCATCTGCAAGCGCCCCAGCGGCCCCGGTCACACGCCCACCCATGGCAGCGATCGTACGACTCCCCCGGCCACTCCCCGCGATCTTGCAGTTCCCGCCGCTGGTTTGTCCCCGTCTGGGGCTTCTGCCAGGGCGGTAACCGCAAGATCGCGGGCTCGGCGGCGCGGGTCAGACGACCTCGACGATGACCTCTACCTCTACCGGGGCGTCGAGGGGGAGTTCGGCCACGCCCACCGCGCTGCGGGCGTGGCGGCCGGCCTCGCCGAACACGGCGCCGAACAAATCCGAGGCACCGTTGATCACACCGGGCTGGCCGGTGAAACCGGGCGCGCTGGCCACGAAGCCGGTCAGCTTCACGACCTTCACCACGTTCTCCAGCCCGACCAGCGCGTCGATCGCGGCCAGCGCGTTCAGCGCGCACCGCTGCGCCAGGTCCTTCGCCTGCTCGGCGGAGACGCCGTTGCCGACCTTGCCGGTGGCGAGCAGCTTGCCCTCGGCCATCGGCAGCTGGCCGGAGACGTAGACGTGCTGCCCGGACTGGACGGCCGGCACGTAGCTGGCCACCGGCGGCACCACCTCGGGCAGTGCGAGGCCGAGTTCGGCGAGCTTCGCGTGGGGTCCGTTGCTCATGCCGGTCAGCCCTTCGGGCGCTTCAGGTACGCGACGAGCTGCTCCGGGTTCGGGCCGGGCACCACCGAGACCAGTTCCCAGCCGTCCTCGCCCCAGTTGTCGAGGATCTGCTTGGTCGCGTGGACCAGCAGCGGCACCGTGGCGTATTCCCACTTCTGCATCGGAGGAGGGCTCCCTTGCCTGACTTGGACTTCGGTCAGGCACAGCCTACGGTCCGCCGTCGTCAACGGGACGCGGGACGCGGCTCCGGCGCGGAGGGCGGCTCGCCGCACGGGCCCTCGTGCTCGAAGCGCTGCGGGCACCGGCTGCGGTCGGGCAGCAGCAGATCGCAGAAGACCCGGTGCCTGTTGTTCTGGTCGTCGGCGGTGGAGACGGTGGTCTCGCCCGCGTCCAGCTCCACCAGGAAGCTCAGCGAGGTGGCCACGGTGCCGGCGAGCGCGGTGGCCGCGGCGAGGTCGGCCACCCGTACCGGCAGGTGGATGACGTAGCCGGGCTCGTCCTCGTCCCGCCCCTTCGCGCCGGGGCGGGACGGCGTCCGGACCACCTCGACCGGAAGGCGGTACGACCGCTCGTTGAACGAGGCGGGCACGTCGGCCTCGCCGGGCCGGCCGGACCGGTCGCCGGGGAACTGGGCTCGGGGGGTGTTCTCCGCGTCGCGCATGCGTCGCCTCCGGGCGTCGTACCTGCTCACTGACACCGCCATCCGCCTCGGCACCGTCCGGCGGGTCCGGCTCTCCGTGTCGGGACGAACGTAGGACCTCCGGCCAGTCGGCAACGGGACGCGCATGCTTCGTCACAACCAGTCACATATGTGACACAAGCCTGGTCCGGAACGCGACCGCGAACTCGCCTCCCGCCGGTGCGTACGCGGGGCTGGCAAGCGCCCCGCCGACCGCTACCCTTCCGGACTGGGCACGCGCGGACGCGCGCCCGACCACCTCGACCCGTGCCCGTCGCCTGGGGCGGCGACGGGAGCCGCAACCCGGGGGAGACAGATGACCCAACCGCCCGCCGGTGGCGACACCGGCACGCCCGGCGACCCGCACCCACAATCACCGCCCGGCGGCGGCACACCGCCGGGCGCCGTTCCCGCCGCCGGGCCACCGGCGTATCCGCCCGGCCCGCCCGGCGGCCCACCACGTAAGCGACCGGCGCTGCTCATCGCCTCGCTGGTGCTGGCCGCCGCGGTCCTGCTCTGCGGCGGTGGGGGCACCGCCGCGTTCCTGGTCCTGCGCGACACCGAGAACGGCCAGGGAGCGAAGGAGCCGCAGATCGCGGTGGACGGCTTCCTCAAGGCCGTCTACCAGGAGCGGGACGCCGAGAAGGCGGCCACGTTCGTCTGCTCGGCGGCCCGGGACGACGAGAAGATCGCCGCCAAGGTCGCCGAGGTGCGCAAGTACGCCGAGCAGTACCAGAACCCCCGGTTCCGCTGGAGCAACCCGACCGTCGACAACGAGACCGGCGACCGGGCCACCGTCTCCGCCCGGGTGACCATGACCACCGCCGACGAGAAGGTCGCCGAGCAGTCCCTGCGCTTCACAGTTGTGCGGAAGACGGGTTGGTGGGTCTGCGAGGTCGGCTGATCCGGCCGGCTGGTTAGGCTCGACGGGTGGCAGCGAGTGAGCAGCCGGCCGAGTCCGCCGGCAGATGGCCGGCCCGCCTGCACGTGGTGACCGGCAAGGGCGGCACAGGCAAGACGAGCGTGGCCGCCGCGCTGGCCCTCGGCCTGGCCGCCGGGGGCCGGCGCACCCTGCTGGTCGAGGTGGAGGGCCGGCAGGGCATCGCCCAGCTCTTCGGCACCGACCCGCTGCCGTACGAGGAGCGGCACCTCGCCGACGCGCCCGGCGGCGGTGAGGTGCGGGCGCTGGCGGTCGACGCCGAGGCGGCGCTCCTGGAATACCTGGACATGTTCTACAAGCTCGGCGCGGCCGGCCGGGCGCTGCGCAAGTTCGGCGCGATCGACTTCGCCACCACGATCGCGCCGGGTCTGCGCGACGTGCTGCTCACCGGCAAGGTCAAGGAGGCGACCACCCGGACCAGCGGCTCGCGCCGGACGTACGACGCGGTCGTGCTGGACGCGCCGCCGACCGGACGCATCGGCCGCTTCCTGAACGTGACAGCGGAGACCGCCCGGCTGGCCAAGGTCGGCCCGATCAAGACCCAGAGCGAGGGCGTCTCCGCGCTGCTCCGGTCGCCGATGACAGCCGTGCACGTGGTCACGCTGCTGGAGGAGATGCCGGTCCAGGAGACGCTGGACGCGGTCGCCGAGCTGACCCAGCTCGGCTTCCCGGTCGGCCGGGTGATCGTCAACGGCGTCCGCCCGCCGGTGCCGGCCGGCCGGGCCGTGACCGCGGCCGAGCTGGAGCGTGGGCTCGCCGCCGCCGGACTGCCGACCGACGGCCCGACCGTGGCCGGGCTCGTCGAGGAGGCCCACGACCAGCAGGTACGCCGAGAGCTGGAGGACTCGCTCCGGGGCGACCTGGTGGAGCTGGGCCTGCCCATGATCGAACTGCCGCTGCTGCCCGGAGGAGTCGACCGGGCCGGGTTGGAGGCGCTCGCCGAGACCCTCGTCCGGGCGGATTGACTCACACCTGCGACCGGCACGGAGCAGAGTGCCCCTCGGGACCGATACGCTCGATTGGTGCCTTCCGAAGACGCGGCGCCTCCGCTTGACGTCGACCAGATCCTCGCCGACGACGGTGTACGGATCGTGGTCTGCTGCGGGGCGGGCGGCGTGGGCAAGACGACCACCGCCGCGGCGCTGGCGCTGCGCGCGGCCGAGCGGCACGGCCGCCGGACCGTGGTGCTCACCATCGACCCGGCCCGCCGGCTGGCGCAGTCGCTCGGCCTGACCGAGCTGGACAACACACCCCGCCAGGTCAAGGGCATCGACGTCGAGGCCAGCGGCGGCGAGCTGCACGCCATGATGCTGGACATGAAGCGCACGTTCGACGACGTGGTGCTCCAGCACACCGACCCGGCGAAGGCCGCGGAGATCTTCGCCAACCCGTTCTACCAGGCCATGAGTTCCACCTTCGCCGGCACGCAGGAGTACATGGCGATGGAGAAGCTGGGCCAGTTGCACGCCCGGGGCGAGTGGGACCTGATCGTGGTGGACACGCCGCCGTCGCGGTCCGCGCTCGACTTCCTGGACGCTCCGGCCCGCCTGTCCCGGTTCCTCGACGGCCGCATGCTGCGGCTGCTGCTGGCCCCGGCGCGCACCGGCGGACGCAGCATGTTCAACCTGGTGACGGCGAGCTTCGGGATGTTCTCCAAGGTGGTGCAGAAGGTGCTCGGCGCCCAACTGCTCACCGACCTGTCCGGCTTCGTCGCCGCCCTCGACTCGATGTTCGGCGGGTTCCGGCAGCGGGCCGAGCAGACGTACCGGATCCTGCAGGCCCGGGAGACGGCGTTCCTGCTGGTCGCGGCCCCGGAGCCGGACGCGGTCCGGGAGGCCGCCTACTTCGCGGGTCGCCTGCGGGAAGAGCAGATGCCGCTGGCCGGGCTGGTGCTCAACCGGGTGCACCGGCCGGCGGCGGCCCTGTCCGCGGCGGAGAGCCTGGCCGCCGCGGAGCGGCTGGCCGCGGCGGGCGGGCACGAGGGCACCGTCGAGGTGCTGCGCGCGCATGCCGCGCTGGCCCAGCAGGCGGTACGCGAGGAGCAGGTGGCGGCCCGGTTCACCGAGGCGTTCCCGGCGGTGCCGGCGGTGTCGGTGGCCGCGCAGCCCGCCGACGTGCACGACGTCGACGGGCTGCGGACGATCGGCGAGGCGATCAGCCGGAGCTGACCTGGCGGTCAGGTGGCAGTGGTCACCAGGACCTTGTCCTTGCCGGCCTTCTCCTTGGCGTTCTTCTTCATGGCCGCCTCGAACATCTTGCGCCAGCTGGTCACCTGCGGGTGACGGCGCAGCAACGCCCGGCGCTCGCGCTCGGTCATGCCGCCCCACACACCGAACTCGATCCGGTTGTCGAGCGCGTCGGCCAGGCACTCGTACCGAACTGGGCAGCTCCGGCAGATCCTCTTCGCCACGTTCTGTTCGGCGCCCTGTACGAACAACGCGTCCGGGTCTCCGTTCTGACATGCCGCCAGTGACGGCCAGTCAGTGATCATGCCCATCTGTACACGTCCCCCCTTGCAGTACCTACCGACTTCGTGCGAGCAGCCCTCGAACTCCCCCCGGTCGTCCGCGCCGGCCTCCCCAGGGCGGCACGAACGACGCACGGCTGCCTTCGCCGCCACCATCATGCTGTGTAGTCGCCCGATTACGCAACGCTGTCGGCGAAATCCATCATTCCGGACACTCCCGGCTTCCCGGGCTTTCGCCCGGCGTCTACCCCGCCCGGGTACGTGAAAACGCTGCGCCCCTCCCGGGTTTCAGAGAGACTTCCGCCGGATCTCACGCAACCCAGGACCAGGGCTCGTGCGTTTAGCACAACGAGGCCGGCGCATGCAGGAAATGGGGAAAGTTCCCCGCGCGCCCGCCGATCCCTGCTCGCGTACCCTGTCGAGGTGACCTGGATGCGGAAACGTGACCACAACGTGCTGACCAACGCCGCATCGCTGCTGATCTGCGGCCTGTTGGCCGGAGTGGTGGTCGCTGCGGCGGCCTTCCCCGCGGTGGCGATGACCGGACTGGCCGCGAAGGCCGGCTCGGAGACATTCGGCGCGCTGCCCAAGGAGCTCACAGTCGCCCGGTCGCCGCAGATGACCAAGCTGCTCGCGTCCGACGGCAAGACCGTGCTGGCCACGATGTACGACGAGAACCGCAAGGACGTCAAGCTCAAGGACATCTCGCCGCACATGCAGAAGTCCATCATCGCGGCCGAGGACCACGACTTCTACAAGCACAACGGCGTGGACCTCAACGGTGTGGCACGGGCGTTCGTCAACAACCAGTCCGCCGGCTCCTCCCGGCAGGGCGCGTCGACGCTGACCATGCAGTACGTCCGGCTGGCCATCTCCTACTCGGCCACCCACCCGGCCGACGTGGTCGCCGCCACCGAGGACACCAGCGCCCGCAAGCTGCGCGAGATGAGCCTGGCGCTGCAGATCGACAAGGAGCTCTCCAAGGACGAGATCCTGGAGCGCTACCTGAACATCGCCGCGTTCGGCAACGGCGCGTACGGCATCTGGGCGGCCAGCCAGGTCTACTTCAACAAGCCGCCGAGCAAGCTGGACATCCAGGAGTCGGCCATGCTCGCCGGCATGGTGAAGGCGCCCACCGCGTTCGACCCGACCACCCCCGCGGGCTACCCCGAGGCGGTCGGCCGGCGCGACTACGTCATCGACAACATGGTGCAGATCGGGGCGATCACCCAGCAGGAGGCGGACGCCGCCAAGAAGGTCAAGCTCGTCGTCAAGGGCAAGCGCACCCCGAACGGCTGCACCCAGACCACCACCCGCTCCTGGGGCTTCTTCTGCGACTACCTCTACCGCTGGTGGCTGCAGCAGGAGACGTTCGGCGCCACCTCGTACGACCGTGAGCGGCGGCTCAAGAGCGGCGGCTACACCATCATCTCCACGCTCGACGTGCAGGCGCAGAAGGCCGCCGACAAGGCCGTCCGCAAGAACCTGGGCGAGAGCAGCAAGGCGGCCCGGATGGTGGCCGCCGTCGAGCCCGGCACCGGCCGGGTGCGCGCCGTCGCGGTGAACCGCAACTTCAAGCTCGACGACCCGGACGACCCGCAGAACAAGATCTCCAGCGACCCGAAGAAGGCCAAGAAGAAGATCCGGGGCAACTACCCCAACACGGTGAACCCGCTGATCACCGGTGGCCCCGGCATCGCCGGCTACCAGGCGGGCTCGACCTTCAAGATCTTCACGCTGGTGGCCGCGCTGGAGAAGGGCTACCCGCTCAGCTACCCGATCAACGCGCAGCCGGTGTTCAAGTCGAACTACCCGGTCGAGTTCAACTCGCCGGCCGCCTGCCCGGGCACCAACAAGTACTGCCCGAAGAACGCCAACGCCTCGATGGCCGGCATGCACAACATGTGGAGCGGCTTCGGCTTCTCGGTCAACACGTTCTTCATCGACCTGCAGCAGCGGGTCGGCGCGGAGAACGTGGTGAAGGCGGCGCAGAAGCTCGGCATCTCGTTCCGCTCGTCCGGCGACGCGCTGCTCGCCGCCAACCCGCACCAGTGGGGCGCGTTCAGCCTCGGCGTCTCGCAGACCACGCCGCTGGAGCTGGCGAACGCGTACGCGACGCTCGGCGCCGACGGCAAGTACTGCGAGCCGATCCCGGTGCAGGAGATCCGCGGCCCGGAGGGCGAGAAGCTCGACGTCGCGAACCCGCGCTGCGAGCAGCGGATCAGCACCGAGGTGGCCCGGGCCGCGGTGGACGCCGCCCGCTGCCCGGTGGGTGACCGCTCCTCGACCACGAAGTGCGGCACCGCCACCGCCGGCAACGTCCGCAACATCGTCGACGCGCCGGTGGCCGGCAAGTCCGGCACCACCGACTCGGAGAAGACCTCCTCGCTGGTCGCGATGACCAAGCAGTACGCGGTGGCCGGCATCATGGCCGACCCGGACTGGCCGCAGACCAACCAGAAGATGGGCCACGACACCCCCACCGGCATCAACCCGGCGGTCTACGAGACGCTGCGGGACGCCATGAAGGGCAAGGAGCGGAAGAACTTCACCCCGCCCAGCGGCAAGATCGTCCTGGGTGACCAGCGGTCCATCCCGGATGTGAAGTGCGCGTCCATCGAGAGCGCGAAGTCCCGGCTCAAGGGCGCCGGCTTCGAGCCGGTGGTCTCCAGCAACAAGGTGGCGTCGGAGTGCCCGGCGGGCACCGCGGCCGGCACCAGCCCGAACGGGCGCACCATCAAGGGCGGCGTCGTCATGATCGAGGTCAGCTCCGGCAAGGGCGACTCGGACCAGGGCGGCACCGCGACGCCGGACCGGCCAGGTGGCCCGGGCGGACCGGGTAACGGCCGGCCAGGACGACCAGGGAACTGATCCCGGACGAAGCGACGGCCACCTCCGTGAAGGGGGTGGCCGTCGCTTCTTCTTAGGTCTACGGGACGGTCAGAGACCGAGCTGGCGGCGTACCTCGGCGGCCACCCGGCCCCCCTCGGCGCGGCCGGCCACCGCGGCCTGGGCGGCCTTCATGGCCGGGCCCATCTGCGCCTTGCCGGTGAAGCCGCCCGCGGCGAGCGCCCCCGAGACCAGCTCGGCCAGTTCCTCGTCGGAGAGCTGCTTGGGCAGGTAGCGCTCCAGCACCTCACCCTCGGCGGTCTCCTTGCCGGCCTGCTCGGCGCGCCCGGCGTCGGCGAACGCCACTGCCGCCTCGCGGCGCTTCTTCGCCTCCTTGGCCAGCACCGCGAGCACCTCGTCGTCGCTGAGCTCGCGCTTTTCCCGGCCGGCCACCTCGGCGTTGCCCACGGCCGCGAGGGCCATGCGAAGCGTGGAGGTGGTCAGCTCGTCGCGCGCCTTCAGGGCGGCGCGCATGTCGGCGGTGAGACGGTCCTTCAGCGTGCTCATGGACGGTGAAACTACCCTGAACGCCATGCGAAAGCGCACACTATTCCGTCTCGCGGCCGGAACCGTCGCCGCCGGGGCGGCCACCCTCGCGTACGCGTCGCTCATCGAGCGCAACATGTTCACCCTGCGCCGGTACGACGTGCCGGTGCTCCCGACCGACGCCGAACCGCTGCGGGTGCTGCACCTCTCGGACCTGCACATGATGCCCGCCCAGCGGCGCAAGCAGGACTGGGTGGCCTCGCTGGCCGCGCTCGACCCGGACCTGGTCGTGGTCACCGGCGACAACATGGCCCACCCGGAGTCGGTGCCGGGCGTGCTGCGCGCGCTGCAACCGCTGCTCGACCTGCCCGGCGCGTTCGTCTTCGGCTCCAACGACTACACCGGCCCGGTCCTGAAGAACCCCTTCACCTACTTCCTGCCGGACCGGGAATACACCGAGGGCACGCCCCTGCCGTACGAGGAACTACGCGACATCCTCACCGGCGCCGGCTGGGTCGACATGAACAACGCGCGCACCTCGCTGAAGGCCGGCGGGCGGGAGATCGAGCTGGTCGGCGTGGACGACCCGCACATCGAGCGCGACGACTACGACGCCGTGGCCGGGCGGGTCAGCGGCGACGCGGCGCTGTCGATCGCGCTGTCCCACTCCCCCGAGCCCGCGGTGCTGGACCGGATGGCGGCCGACGGCTTCGGCCTGCTGCTCGCCGGGCACACCCACGGCGGCCAGGTGTGCGTGCCCGGGTACGGCGCGCTGGTGACCAACTGCGGGCTGCCCCGCTCGATGGCGCGCGGGTTGCACCGCTGGCCCGGCTCGGACTCGTGGCTGCACGTCTCCGCCGGCCTCGGCACCCACCCCACCGCCCCCATCCGCTTCGCCTGCCCGCCCGAGGCGAGCATCCTCACGC